>JAYWHT010000033.1:0-59557 GCA_043777595.1 Spirosomataceae bacterium | reverse complement strand
CTCACATTGTATAATCTAAATCTGTAAACACCTGCCGTCAATGTGCCTGTTACTACACCTGCGGGGGAAGTTAAACTAATACTCGACCCTGCTGGTACAGGCGATATTATTTTCCATCGCTCACCAACAGCCGCATCTACTAAATCGAACGTTGTGGGTAGTTTGCCATCGACACAAGCAAGGGTTTGGTCGGGGCCAGCGGTGGGTTTGGTGCAAGGGCATGGCGTTAGCGTTACCTGTACCGTATCAGCGCATTTGGTCGAATCACTCACATTGTATAATCTAAATCTGTAAACACCTGCCGTCAGCGTGCCTGTTACTACACCTGCGGGGGAAGTTAAACTAATGCTCGAACCTGCTGGTACAGGAGATATAATTTTCCATCGCTCACCTGCGGCTGCATCTAACAAGTCAAACGTTACGGGTAGTTTGCCATCGACACAAGCCAGAGTTTGGTCGGGGCCAGCGGTGGGTTTGGTGCAAACTTGTCCAAAGGCTATCTGATTTGTAATTAAAAGAAAAAATATTGGTACAAAGAACACACCAGCCGAGATATTTGTCCAAATATTGGGCAAACTCTGACGAATAATCGCAGAAATTTTCATGTGAATATAGTTTAATATAGGGTAATGTATCAGATAAAATTATTATCTAAATACTTTTGTCTAAATACCATCAAAAATCGTACCGCACTATTTTCGGTAGTTATTGCCATTTTTGATTTGTAGTACAGTATTGTTTCAGAGCAATTTTTACGAATAATTATTTTTATCAATCACGTAAAACTATATCCTTGAATAGGCTTACGAATACCTAATTTAAGTTTTTAGTCCGCTATCAATTATTATGCCAAAGTATTAGCCAATTGTAGCACTTTTAAATCTATTCTGAACATTAACTCTTTATCTTTTTGACTAAATTATAAATCAAACCACAATTTTATAGGTCGTTGGTGTATTAACTTTGTGTATCTTTGCATTGGAAACAATAAAATTCAAGACAAAAAATGGCAAAAGGATTCAAAAAAATCAGCAACGAAATATTACCCGAAGACAAACGCAAAATCAGTAAAGACGGCATCAAAAACGCCGTTCGTATTTTTAGTTTTATCAAACCCTACCGTGCCTATTTCATCATTGGCTGCGTGGCATTGGTACTTTCTACGGCTACCTCGCTGGCATTTCCAAAATTTATTGGTCTCATTATCAAGGCAATAGAAGGTAATGCCGAGTATAGTATCAATCATGTAGCTGTTGGGCTTTTTGCCATTTTATTGATACAGGGCTTCTTTTCATTTTTTAGAATTTATTTATTTTCAAGAGTAAGCGAGCGTGCCATGGCCGACGTGCGGCGGCAGGTTTACAACAAAATCATATCGCTACCTATCCACTTTTTTGAACAGCGGCGGGTTGGCGAACTCACCAGTCGTATTTCGTCAGACGTTACGCAAATGCAAGACATACTTTCTTTTACATTAGCCGAATTTTTTAGACAAATATGTACCATGATTATTGGCACAGTCCTAATCTGGCTCACGTCGTGGCGGCTAACGGTTTTTATGCTTGCTACTTTTCCTGTTATGATAGTGGCGGCTATGATTTTTGGGCGATATATCAGAGTTTTATCCAAAAAAGCACAAGATGCACTGGCGCAAGCGAGTGTAATTGTCGAAGAAACTTTACAGTCTATCAATGTTGTGAAGGCTTTTACGAACGAAAAACTTGAATCTAAACGGTACAGTGCTGCACTCGATATTGTGGTAATGAACGGTCTACGGGCGGCTACTTTCAGGGGCGGTTTTGTGTCCTTTATTATTTTTGCACTCTTCGGCGGCATCGTGGGCGTGGTGTGGTATGGTGCAGGGTTGGTTCAAGCCAAAGAAATGTCCATCGCCGACTTGATTACGTTTGTCATGTACACAATGTTTATTGGTGGGGCAGTGGGTGGCTTGGGTGATATTTATGCACAAATCCAGAAAACAATCGGTGCATCAGAACGACTAATTGAGATTTTGGGCGAAACGTCCGAAGTCAGTTTATCTGAAAATCTGCCCAATTTATCGGTCAAAGGTGATATTTCGTTTCAAGATATTGCCTTCTCATATCCATCTCGTGCCGATATAGCAGTACTGAAAGGTATTTCGTTTGACGTGCCAGCGGGCAAAAAAATAGCATTAGTTGGTTACAGTGGTGCGGGCAAATCTACCATTGTGCAGTTGTTAATGCGTTTTTATGAGCCACAATCTGGCCAAATAACAGTTGATAATCAAGCCATTAGCAACTTTGACATCACAGCTTTTCGTCAAAATATCGCCATCGTACCACAAGAGGTAATGTTGTTTGGTGGCACAATTTTTGAAAACATCAGTTACGGCAAACCCAACGCCACCGAGGCCGAAGTAACGGAGGCCGCACGCAAAGCCAACGCACTACAATTTATAGAATCGTTTCCCGAAAAACTACAAACCATCGTTGGCGACCGTGGCGTAAAACTCTCGGGCGGCCAACGCCAACGTGTGGCCATTGCAAGGGCTATACTCAAAGACCCCAAAATACTAATCTTAGACGAAGCCACCAGCTCGCTTGATGCCGAATCTGAACAATTAGTACAAGAAGCCTTAGATTTATTGATGGAAAACCGCACAACTATCATCATAGCGCACAGATTGGCTACCGTCCGCAACGTGGACTGTATCTATGTGCTAAAAGACGGCCAAATAGCCGAATCTGGCACACACGACTACTTGGCAGCGCAAGAAGATGGTATTTACGCCAATTTAGTCAGACTACAATTTGAAAATAACAGCGACTTACAACTTGCTTTAACTATATGATGCCTTAAAAATATTTTTTTCTGACATCTCTGCTCCCAAATTTTGTTTAAATCTGGCCAATGATTGTTTATAATACCCGTCTGAATCTAACGAAACACCTAAGTCAAGAATTTGTATTTTGTTTATAAAACAATAATCGTGCAGCCCTTTGGTGAGCATCACGGCTGGGCTAAAAGTACGATAATCAAGATTATTGGCTGGGCAAAAATTATATAGCACACCCTCCCCTACCCTCACTGTCAATGCCAAAGCCGCTATTTGTTCTTGGTCTTTAATACAAAATATTTGGAATGATTCCGAAAAAGTGACAAACCAGTTACTGAGTTCACCCAAACTAAACGTAACACCATAACCAAGTTGCTGGCGATTTTGAGCAATAAAATCATAGACAGTTTCGGCATCAGGGCTTGGCCATTCTTCAAACACAAAACCAGCTCGCTCACATTTACGAAGTCGGCGTTTTTCGGAATAATGCAAATTGGCTTCAAATGTCTCGGCTGATGCACTAATATGGTGATTGATAGCTGTTTTACTATATTCAAAACCATTTTTTAGTAATCCTGATTTAATAAAATTTGATTTAGTTTGGTCATAACAACTTGGATAATGCTTGATAGTAATGTCTGTAAGTTGCTGCTCGATAGCTAAGTTTTTAATCGTTTTTAGTAAATAATCAAACCCCTGCTCACTCACATTTTTGGTTATTTCAAACGACCCAAACGAAGCCCGAAGCGGACTAAAACCAGATTGATTATCGATAAATAAATGAAAAAACGCCGTTGCTTGCTTTTGTAAAGAGTCAGTCAATATAAAAGTAAAAATCAAGCCATCGCTCTGATTTTCAACGTGTTTTGGTGTATTAAACAACCAAATAGATTCTGTAAACTCAAATTGACCGATAGCCCAAGGTTCATTTTTGAATACTAAAACGGTCAAATCTTGATGGCTATAAACACCCAAAGGTTTATTAGAGGATTCCTTCATCGGCAAAACTGAGATAGGTAGTTTCAGTAAAAATCAAGTGGTCAAGTACTGGAATATCCAATAATTTGCCCGCTTCTTTGAGTCTTTTAGTCAAATCTCGGTCGGCTTGGCTGGGTGTTCTGTTGCCCGATGGGTGGTTGTGTACCAGCACGATAGCCGAGGCGAGGTGTTCGATAGCTACCTTAAAAATCATTTTTGGGTCGGCTACCGTCCCTGACACTCCACCCGAGCTTATTTGCATCGGTCTGATGACTTCATTGGCACGATTCAATAACAATATCCAAAACTCTTCATGTGCCAAGTCCAACAAATAGGGCTTGATTTGCTCGTAGGCATCAGCCGATGACGTTATTTTGGGTTTGCGAACCACCTCACTTTCTTTCCGCCGTCGGCCTAACTCCAAAGCCGCAATGATACTAATTGCCTTGGCTTCGCCTATGCCTTTTATTTTGGTCAAATCTTTGACAGTCAGTTTAGCCAATTCGTTCAAGTTATTGTTGGCTTGCTGCAAAATCACCTTCGACAAGTCCACCGCCGACAGTTCGATAGTACCAGACCCTATCAAAATCGCTATCAATTCAGCATCGCTTAGAGCGGCTTTGCCTTTGAGTAATAGCTTTTCACGGGGGCGGTCTTCTTCGGCCCAGCTCAATATGCGGCGAGTATCTGCGTAGTCTATTGGCATCAGTCAATTAAAAATTGGTATAATTTGTGTAATTCGTAGCTAAAAAACTTAAATTTACGATTTTACTTTCAATATGCGCTTCTACTCCGTTATTATTCCCGTCTTTAATCGCCCCGACGAACTTTTAGAGCTTTTAACCTGCCTTGCAGCCCAAACTTACACACACTTTGAAGTGGTAATTGTCGAAGACGGCTCAACGACAAAAGCCGATAGCGTTACGGAATCATTCAGACAAAAATTAAATATCAGCTACTTTTACAAACCTAACAGCGGGCAAGGGTTCGCCCGAAACTACGGCTTTGAGCGAGCCACAGGCGACTATTTCGTAGTTTTAGATTCTGATGCACTGATTGATTCAAACTATCTACAAATTGTTGAAAATCAATTAAATAACGACTATTTAGACCTGTACGGCGGCCCCGACACCGACCACCCCGACTTTACCAACATTCAAAAAGCCATTAGTTATTCTATGACTTCGCTCTTTACAACTGGGGGAATTAGGGGCAAAAAAAACAATCTGGGCGGCACTTTCCACCCACGTAGTTTCAATATGGGGCTGTCTCGGCAGGTTTGGCAACGAACGGGCGGCTTTCAGATTAGTAGAATGGGCGAAGATATTATTTTTAGTATTTCGGCTATCAAATTAGGTTTTCGGTCTGGTCTCATTCCAGAGGCATTTATTTACCACAAACGCCGCACGAGTTTTAGTCAGTTTTTTAAACAACTCAAATTTTTTGGTCGAGCCCGCATCAATATTTCACGATTTTATCCTGACGAACTTAAACTTGTTCATACCTTTCCGCTCGTTTTTACGGTTGGCTGTGCGGCTATTCCTGTTCTTTATTTTGTCTATAAACCCTTATTTTGGATTGGTGTTTCCGTACTGATTCTATATAAACTACTAATTTTTGGCGATGCACTCATACAAACTAAGTCTTTAAAAATTGCTTTTTTGAGCCTCATAGCCGCTTTTGTGCAGTTGTTTGGTTACGGAACTGGTTTTTCGCAAGAAGGCATTAAACGACTAACCGAACCCAAAACACACCGAGAAACTGGTGCAACGATTGACTATCCGTCCTAAAATATCGAAGCCATCGCTTTGGGCGATGGCTTCGATAAAAAACTAAAGTCTTTAAATTCGACTAATACTCCCACAGATTGTGTTCTTCTTCCATTAGTTGCTCCTCCAACTGGATTGACTTCCAAAGTGCTTGCTTGTCGCCACCGTATATAGTTGTTAAATCCTGATTTTTGGCATTTGAATACCTCACAATACGCGACTCAAACAAACGCAAGTCAAAGGCATCGGCTAAGTTTTTGTGTTGCGCCGTGTTGTATTCGTTAAACCAAATAAACTTCTTAGGGTCGCTTCTGAATAACTTATCTAAATCTTTATATTTGAAGGTAGCTATCGGCACTTCCAGACCAACAGGATTTACGTCGGCTGGTACATAAATTGTTACCGTCTGAATGTCGTGGTACAAGCGTGAGCGTTTGCGGTCAAAAACCCTATCCTCACGAATTTGCATTACTGTCAAGTCGCTTGGGTAATATTGATTTTCTGATTCTTTCTCAGCAGCAGCGGCCAGTGCCGCAGCAGCCTCCTCAGCCTGTTTACGTTTGATTTCGGTCGAGTCTATGGCTGGCTTTACAGCCGCAATGGCTGTTTTGCCACCTTTTTTGCCTTTTCCTTTTTTGGTTGGTGCAGCACCCCAGCCACCATTATCGGCTGGTACATCTGCTTTTTTAGTATCAGTTGCCCCCCAACCGCCATCGGTGGCCGTTGGTTTTTGTGTACCAGCATCTTTTTTGGTATCTGTTCCCCAGCCACCAGCCGCATCTTTGGCGGGATCGTCCGAAAAGCCCGCCTTTATTTCTTCGGCAGTCAGTGTTTTGGTAGCTGCTGGTATAGTCAATTTTTTATTAAACTGGTCTAATGTCAGCTTTTTGGCCAATTTATCGTCTTCGTAAGCGTCCAACAATCCAGCTTTCATCGCATCGATGATGTACTTCGTTATTTGGTTGTCCTCAGAAAACATGGGTAAATTGGCTTTTTCTTTTAAGTCAATTCTACGCCACAGCGTGCGTTTCATCATCACGTCGGCTTCATTGATTTCACGTACCGACAATGGGTTTAAGCCCTTATTGTCTTTTTCTTGTGCCAAACCAACATTGCTACCCAATACCGAAAGCAGCACTGCGCCACTCAATATTTTTACTAATGTTTTCATGTCCATAGTTTTTTTTAAATAAAACGCCAAATACGTTTAATTATTACTTAATCGGAATATTTTTGGTATCGGTTACACCAGCATCGGTAATGTCTCCTCTAAAGTTTTTGCGTTGCACGCCTTTTACTTCAATCACGTAGCGATCGCCTGATTGCGCTTGACGAGCCAATTTGTCCAACGACCCGCTGTTGCCTGATATGGTCATACCTGCCACAAATCTTGTACCACGGGCCAAACTTACTACGATTTCTGACACACGAAAATTAGCATCTTCGGGCGAGTAGTTTCTAAAGCTATCGTCGGCAATGGCCGATACTGAAATACTGCGGGCAGACGTAAGCGGAATACCACCACGCTCTTCGTTCAAGCCTACCGACTGGCCGCCCATGGCGTAGTCTAAGCGAGGGCGTGGCACACGAGTAACTCTAAACTTGTCAGTACCGAGTGTATTACCTTGGTTAATAACGCTCACAGATACTTCTTTACTGTTTGGAACAATGATAACTTTACCTTTCTGACCACCAGCCGATGTTTCGCCACCTGTCGATGAAAACGATGGCGACCACAGCGCACCCATTTGTGGGCTTTGGTAGTTTAGTACGTTTTTACAACCCAAATATAGAGGTGGCAATGAGCCTGCCTCAATTTGATAAGTAGCTTTGGCCACTTTATAGTCATATTTCAATGAAACAGTTGTATCTCTACCACCTGGCTTCTGAAACGAAATCGTACCGCTGATGCTCTGATTAGAGAGTCCTTCTTTATCGTAGCTTCCACCTGGGCGAGCTGTAAACTCTATTTTTCCTTTACCGTCAGCCACTGGCAACGACGACCCGTTGAGGCTCATGCGTGGTGTAAGTGTGCTTGACGAGGCCGCAATAAACATCTCTCCCTTGAACTTTGTACCAGCTACCACTACGTTAGACTCGGCACTAATCATGGCCAGAATCTTATCAAACTTAATGTCTTCTGCACCTACACGGCTGGCCAAATATTTCAGAGCTTCGCCCTCAATACGGCGTACTTCTGACTGTTTTTGGCTCAACACCGCCAATCCTGCTGGCACAGGTGTTGCCGCAAAATTCATCTCGGCAAAGTCTTTCTTTTTTTGGTCTGGATTGTTTTTGGTGCTTGGGTCTTCTGAGCCGTCCAGTCCGAGTGGTTGCTGTTTGAGATTGGCAGGCAAGAAGTTATTTACTTTTGCTACAAAATCATTCAAACTCTTTTTGAACGGATACGCTTTGCCGTTCTTGGCCGCTCCTACCATCAAAATAGCCACTTTGTCCTCTTCATTTGGGTTTTTTACGCCTTCTGCCGGGTCGTTGGGGTTTTTATAGCCACCACCTGCATTTACCATCTCGGTTTTCAATGCCTCAATTTCGGCATTCATAAGGCTTGCAATTTCCCTCACTTGTTTGGCCTGTGCCACAATAGCTACTTGATCTGAACGGTTGCCGTTGTCTTTAACCGTTTTCTGTATTCCACCTAAGGTCTTTTCGTTAATTTCGTTTGTTAAGCCCGAAGATCTTGAAATACTGTTGTTCAATAATTGGAATTTTTCCAACAATGTAGAACTTACTTGTAATGCCAACATCGCTGTTAATACCAAGTACATCATTCCAATCATCTTTTGACGAGGTGTTTCTTTTCCTCCTGCCATATCTTTATTTTATTATGTATTATAAATTGTGAATTGTGCCAATTAAAGAACAATAATCTGGCAATCGACTAATGAACGACTACTGGCCTCCTCTCATGGCTGTCAGCATATTACCATATACGCTGTTCAACGATGTAATGTTGGTAGTGAGTTTGGTCATTTGGCTCTTGAACTGCTGCGATTCTTTCGAGGCATCGGCCATATTGTCCATGGCTGAGGTGAGGTTACCATAAAAGGCGTTCATCGCTTTGAGGTGCTTGGTTGTGTCTTGCAATTCCAATTCATATACGGCGTTGAGTGCACCCATGTTTTTGGTAACTTTGGTAAACTGCTCACGGTATTGCTGCGAGTCTTTGGTAGCATCGGCCATTGACGACATAGCCCCGATGGCCACTCCATAAGACTTGTTCATTTCGGTAATAGCTCCAGAGGCTTGTTTTACGTTTGTCGAATATTCTTTGGTGGCAACGGTTGCATCGGTAATATCACCAATTTTAGAGACTGAGTCGGTCAAAGACTTGAAGCCTTTGCCCAGACTGTCAAAAATATCTGGTGAGATTTTGGCATCGGCCAGCATTTTGTCCATGTTGGCTGTCAAGCCTTTGCCTGGGGCTTCGCCTGAGCGTGTTACTGGTGCTGCTCCATCGGCCAATTCTGGATATACTTTTTCCCACTGATATTCTTCGGCTGGAAATTTGAAACTCTGTATGGCATATAACAAAAAGATAACTGCTTCGGCCAGAAGCCCTACTGTTAGGAATGTACCCGCACCCTCGATGTGCATAATTTTGGCCCATGCCCCAACGATTACTACTGCTGCTCCAACGCTATAAAAGGTTGGTACTATTTTTGTCCAGAAACTACTTTGCTTTTGTGCCATGACGAAATAAAAAATGATTTGTTTTTGAATTATAAATAAAATGCGAGAGCCACAGCTTGGCGGCTTTATAAAAAGATTAAGATAAATTGTTATTTGCGACGGGCAGATGCTGCACGACCTGATAGATTATCGACTACGCAACGGAAACCAATGTAAGAACGCTTGGCATCTTCCATTTCCCAAGCACGTGTACCTGTTTCGAGGTAGTAGCTTACGTCTTTCCAAGAACCACCACGTACTATTTTGCGAGGCTCGTCGGCATTGTCGTTTTTGGGGTTCATGTCCCAGTTGAGTACTGTTGAGTTATCGGCAAACGCATCAAGTGTCCACTCGGCTACGTTTCCAGCCATGTTGTACAGGTTGTAGTCGTTGGCGTTGTAGGCATTGGCTGGAGCAGTGTATGGGTAGCCATCGGCATCGTAGTTGCCTCGTTGTGGTTTGAAATTGGCCAAATAACACCCTTTACCATTGGCAACATAAGGATTGCCCCACGGATATTTGGCTGACGAGCGGCCACCACGTGCTGCCCACTCCCATTCTGCTTCGGTAGGAAGTCTAAACTTCGGTGAGCGAAACTGCCCCTCTTTGGTACGGTAGTCATTATAAAGGTTCGACCGCCAGTCAGAAAAATAGCGGGCAGCTTTCCAGCTCACACCTACTACGGGATAAGTGTCAAAGGCTGGGTGCGAATAATAATACTCCAACATTGGGTCGCCATTGTGGTATGTAAAATCTTTACGCCAAACGGTTGTGTCGGGGTAGTATTTACTCATAATTTCTTCCTCGCCCAGCACAGAAAGTGAGTCAACCATGAGGGCATTGACAAACTGGCGGTATTCGTGGTTGGTAATTTCGGTCTCGTCCATATAAAACGAGCTAATCGTTACTCGGCGATTGAAGTTTACCTGTGTGGCGGCTACGTCTTCATCGGCTTGTCCCATCATAAATGAGCCAGACGGAATCAAGACCATACCATAGGGCGTGTCTTGCTTGTAGCCTGGGCGAGAAGTCGCTATGATTTCACCTGATCTGACACCGATGTCTTTCTTTACTTTTTTGGCAGACTTGCTACCTTTTTTGCCACCACTGCTACCGCCGCTTTTGCCGCCTTTGTTTTTGCTAAACATACCACAGCTTTGAAGCAAAAAGACAGTAAATACTATCCAGATGCCTTTGGTGGCCAAACTCAAAAATGCTTTTTTGTTCATAGTTTTTACTATTAAATTCAAAATCAGTGTAAAAACGATTTTATTTAAGAAATTGTATAACGGATAAAGGAAAAATATTTGACTGGATTCCCCATTGAGACGTGATAACGACAGAATGAGTACAAAAATTATGATTCGGCCTCAAAAATAATAGAATTTTACTGAATTGTTACACATCTACACGTTTCTGTATAACAATAATTTTGCCAAACTGTTTTTTTTCTAATTTTATGTCTAATTTTATCGCTCAATTTATTTACAAACAATTATGATTCCATCTAAAAAAGTAGTTTTCACTACAAATGCCCCTGCTCCCATTGGCCCTTACTCTCAAGCGGTTATTGCCAACAATATGCTTTTTGTGTCTGGTCAAATTGCGCTAAACCCCCAAACTAACAGCATAATAAACGAAGATATTTATCAAGAAACCAAACAAGTGATGCTCAACGTTGGAGCTGTGCTGGAAGCCGCAGGGGTAAGTTTTCAAAATATTGTCAAGACGAGTATATTCTTGAAAGACATGGGTAACTTTGCGGCTGTGAACGAAATTTATGGCCATTTCTTTACCGATAATTTTCCCGCTCGTGAAACTGTTGAAGTATCTCGGCTACCAAAAGACGTAAATGTGGAAATTTCGGTGATAGCGGTTATTTAAGTACTTGGAATAAAAAACAAATGATACCCAAAACAGGCAAACCTCCCGGCAAACAAATTGTTAAGAACATGACAGCCCGTACCAAATGGCTGATATTGGCTCCTTTGGGGTTGATACTGATTGGTGCAGGCTTGTGTATTTTTAACGAAGCTGGCCAAATGATGCACCAAAACGAGCCTTTCACGCGCTGGTTTCTGATGGGGACTTACAGCTTGATATTAGTTAATGGTGGGATAGTTGCTTTTGGGCAGGCCATTATTTTCAAGACACAGACAATTTACCGTCAAGAAATGAGAAGGGATATAAAGCGACTCCAAAAAGAAATGGAGGCCAAACTTAAAAAGAAAATTGACAAGAAGATTGGGAAGGAAGACAAAGAATAGTAGCACAGAAACAGTAAAATGTGCAAGTACGGGGTGGTTCACACTATTTTTTAATATGACCCCCCCCGTACTTGCACATTCATTCAATATCTATTTCGCAGCTACTTTGTTGGCCTCGAAACTGGCTTTGATGGCCTCAATATCTACTTTCTTGATTTCTGGCTTCCAGAGTAATTGCTTGATTACTTGTAGCTTGTTTACTGGGCGTGCCACGTTGCGACGGGCTTTACGCTTAAATTCTGTTACTGCCATTGTCTTAGTTAATTTTCTGAATTGAGGCACAAAGATATGATTTTTCAAATAGAATTAAAAAAATAAAATAAAAATAAGTTGTTTCAATAAATATTACTACAAATTTACCCGAATGAAAAAACTACTCCGTTACCTCAAAATCAGTTGTTTGTCGCTGCCGTTAATTGCGGCGGCTGGGTCTGAAAAACCCCTGAAAGTTATTTTCTTTGGCGATTCTATCACACAGGCTGGTGTAAACAAGGGTGGCTACATTACCAAAATAGGCGAAAGTTTAGCCAAAAACAACCTCAAAGACCGCTACGAATTGGTGGGGGCTGGCATTGGTGGCAATAAAGTATATGATTTGTTTTTGCGCTTAGACGATGACGTACTCGCCAAACAGCCCGATGTTGTGTTTTTGTATGTGGGCGTAAACGATGTTTGGCACAAAAATACCTCTGGCACAGGCACAGATGCCGACAAGTTTGCGAAGTTTTATGAAGCTCTCATCAAAAAAATACAAGCTGCCAACGCCAAAGTGATTGTTTGTACGCCTGCCGTGATTGGCGAAAAAACCGACCACTCAAATCAGCAAGATGGCGATTTGAATAAATACTCGCAAATAATTAGAAATATTGCCCAAAAACAAAACCTGCCAGTATGCGATTTGAGAAAAATATTTTTGGACTACAATCTCAAAAATAATCCAGACAACAAAGAATCGGGCATTTTGACAACCGACCGTGTGCATTTAAACGAGGCTGGCAATCAGTTGGTAGCAGACGAAATGACAAAATTATTGCCCCAATAATTTTACCAAAAATTACGTGGCAATACCGACTGTATCTGTGCGCCAATGGTGTAGCCAATTACGATTTCGTGCGAGCCAGTTGTGGCAAATCTCTTGGAAAGAGGGTACTCATAAACATAGCCCACGCTGAAAGCAGAACGAGGCCGAACACCCAACAAAACCATTAGCGCATCTTGATTGCGATAAGACAGCGCACCCCAAAACTGATTTTGATAGTCTATTTTTAGGTTAAGGTCAAAGGACAGCGGAGCATTTTTGATTTTTTTGAATAATACCGAAGGCACAAAAGCCCACTCATCGGTGATTTCTAATTTATGGCCGAGTGTCAAAAAATAATGAGGCACGAGCATACCCGTCCACTCTTGGCCATTGCCTCTGAACTTCAATGCCCCTGCCGCAAGTTGCTGAATCGACAGCCCCGCAAAAAAATGAGAAGAATAAACCCACAAACCTACATTTAAGTCAGGCCGAAAAACACTAAGGCTTCCCTGCGACAGCAGCGGGTCGGTTGGGTTGGCGAGGCGAATATTATCAAAATTGATAACAAACTGACTAAACCCCGCAGCTACACCAGCACTAATCTGCCAGCCATCGGCAACAGGATAATGATAAGCTGCCGCAACATTAAAAGTAGAAACAGAAAGCGGCCCAGCTTGGTCTCTGACAACAGACAAGCCAAGGCCAAGATGTTGGTCGGGGATTGTGAAATTTTGACGGCGAGACGATGCAAATCGTGGAGTGGCCGTTTGAGGCTCAAAATCGTCGTTGCCAATGGGCAAATGTGCCGTCAAGTAATAGGTTGTAGGCGATGACGTAAGGCCAAGCCACTGCCGACGGTAGCCCAGCCTCATGTCGGCATAGTTTTCAATACCTGCAATGGCCGGATTTATCAAAAAATTATTTTGTAGGTATTGGCTATATTGTGGTTTTTGTTGGGCAAAAGCATTTGCCCAAACCAAAGCCAGACCCCAGCACCTCCACTTTTTTGACATAGCCGTTATTTTTGCTCAAAAGTAAACAAAAAAGTGTAGAAACATGAAACCAAAAAATAGCGACACCATTACTTTGAGTGATGATGCCGCTATTTTTTAAGTAATTCACAACGATTTTAAAGTCTGATTCCAAAACTTACCATTCTGACACCCGGCCCTTTGTTGGCTTGGTAGAGGTCATTGAGGTCGTATTGTACAAACAGGTCTGGGAAGTTTCTGAGACCTACTTCAAGCCCCAATCCATAACGGAAGTCGTTGAGCGAAAAATTGCCTTTCATTTTCTCTTTTTCGCCATTACCTGCTCTTTTCGTTTTGGTGTAGCCGCCAATTCTGTAACCTGCATACACCCCACCGCTGAGGTAAGTAATGGTACCAGTTTTGAACTTGACAGTGGGCATGAGCGACAAGTTAATATAACTGGCCGTCAATTTACTTTTGCTCAATTCATAAGGTTTGCCATCGGCCATATAATCGGGAAACGTAACCCCGTTGGTGCTTTCTTTGGCTACGCTGCTGCCTGCAAACATCATATTGTACCAGCTAAATTCTACTCCAAAGTCCAGCCCGAGTGTGGCATTTTCGCCTTTTGCAATGGCCGTGCCACGTGTCCAGCCCAATGAAACATATCTTGACGAACCATTTTTTAAGTCATAATCTTCTGATTTATAAGTCCGTGCGTTGTTTTGGCCATATACATTGAGACCAAGTGCAATATTAAAACCCTGACGTGGGCTTTTGTAGGGTTTTGGCGTGTTTTTGCCCTCCAACGGATTTTCACGGCCGACGCTGTAGCTATCTTTACCATCTTTGACGTGTACGCCTTTGCGGCCTACATATACTTCTTCTTCACCGTCCTTGACATACACACCGCCGTCTCGCATCTCTACTTTTGCGCCATCGTTACCTGTGCCAGATGTGTTTTTGTTGGTTTTAGTTGTATCACTTTTTGAGTCATTGAAAGTAATACTGACACGTCCTTTGTTTTTGGTAACGGTAAGAATGGTGTCTTTCAAGTATTTTTTGCCGTTTTCACGATTGATAATCAAAAACGTTTCTTTGTTGGCTGTATCGAGTGTTAGCCCCATGTCTTTTACGATTTTGTTCAAGTCGTATTTGTTGAGATTTATAACTCCGCTCTTGTCTTTTGAGTGAATCACCATTTTGGTATTGTTTCCAAACTGAACGATGAGTGAGTCTTTTGGCTCTGCTGTGGTAGTGGCAAAGGCCGATGCGATACTGGCACAAAAAATAAAAGTGCTTGCAATAATTGATTTAGTTTTCATGGCTATGTTTTGTTTAAAATAGTAATTGTTTGGTGTTTTAATCTTGATTTCTGTTTAGTCTTGCTAATAATTTAGGGGATTTTACACCCACTTCTTTCCAGTCTATGTCATCACCGTTCTTCAGGTTTTTGAGCTGACGGAATATTTTATTGATGCGTTTTTCTTTGGCTATATTACTCAATAAACTTATTTCTGAGCTAATATCCGCTACTTCGGGCAACTGTTCGACTGGTTCGGTGAGTTCTAATCTTACTATTTTTTCTGGTTTTGATACTGGCTGAATGGCTGCGATTGTTTCTAATTTTGGCTCTGGTGCTACTATCTCTGTCTTCTTTTCTATTGATTCAATATTTGTTTTTTCGTTTTTGACAATAATAATTTCGGGCTGCGGTGCTGGGTAGTTTTGAATTTTGAGTTTTGAGTTTTGAGTAATTGTTTTACTACCAATCGTTACATTCAGTAATCTATCGCCAGCGGTCTGTATTTCTCTTGTTTTTACCAATGCTATTGATTCTGGCAGTGGCTTTGGTTTGCTATCAGCAACTGGCTTTGGTTGTGGCTTGGTTTGTGCCAGCTCTACACCAACTTGCTTTTTGGGACTATTTATAAACCAAACACCTGCCCCAACCAGCAACACCAAACTCGCCGCCGCCGACCATCTGGCGAATGGTAGCCAGACGATTTTCTTTTCTTTTTTGGCCATTTTATTTTGCAACTTAGCCCAGGCTTCTTCACGGGGGGTGATTTCGGCTTGTTGTAGTTTGTCTGCAAAAAGGCTATCTATTGATTTTTTTTTCATTTTCTGATTTTATATTTCCAACTCACATCACACTTCTATACTGTTGGTTCAGCACCATTGTTTGTAATATTGCCCTGGCTCTATGCAACTGCGACTTTGACGTACTTTCTGTGATGCTCAACTCTTTGGCAATTTCGGCATGAGAGAACCCCTCAACGGCATACATCAAAAAAACCGTTCGGTAGCCTGTCGATAGTTGAGCGATGATTGCCATCAGCTCTTCGGTTTCAAGATTTGAATCTGTGTGTTCGTGGCTTATTGTGTACTGCGCTTCGCTGTTGTCGATTTCTATTTCTATTTTTTTATGGCTTCTCAAATACATCAAGGCTTCGTTTGTCATCAGTCGCTTGAGCCAACCTTCAAAACTACCATCGCCTTTGTACTGTTCAATTTTTTCAAATATTTTCATAAATCCCTCAATCATCACATCTTCGGCGGCCATGTCGTTTTGTATGTAGCGCATACAAAGTGCCAATAGCCTCGGCGAATATCTATCGTACAACTGTCGCTGTGCTTTGGCATCGCCCCGTTTGAGGGCTTCGACAAGTTGCTTTTCGGTAGCGATGAGTTGTAAAATTTGGGTCATTGAGTTTAGGTTGAGTGGCTGTTCTGATTGGTAGATGCAAAACGCCCACACAAAGGTTGCATGGGCGTTTGAATAATTTAAGAGTTGGTGAATAAACGAGTGAATTAATATTGACTTAACTTTCTAAATATCAGTTATTTATGATTTAAAAATTATTAAAAAAATCTAAAAATTTATTTTCAAAAACTATAAATCCTATTATCGCCGCTGCCAAAGCTGTCAATAATACTGCTCCAGCAGCTACGTCCTTGATAATCTTGATTTGTGGGTGTTGCTCAGGCTCAACCATATCGCAGAGTTTTTCGAGAGCCGAGTTAAAAGCCTCCGCCGCCGACACCAAACCAATAGCAAGCACAACAAAGCACCATTCGGTCGAGGATATTTTGAACCAAAAACCCAGGCCCGTAGCCACAACTGCTGCCAATAAATGTACCCGTGCGTTGTTTTCGTGTTTGAACAAATATAAAATGCCACTCAATGCAAACTTAAAACTACGGAGTGTTTTGTTGATGTTAATCATAAATTATTGAGTTCTTAAAATACTATCAAAAGCTGCCGACTGGCCTAACTTGAAGTGCATAACTTCGCCAAAACCAACAGGAACTTTGAACATATTGCCCAAAGGTATTGCCAACAAATAAGCCCAAAGACAACGAACGATGCCTGAGTGAGCTACAATCAATACTTTTTTGTGGTCTTGCCGTCTGAGTTCGTCCATAAACTGGCTCACTCGTCCATAAAACTGATTTAGGTTTTCGCCATTTGGGGCTGGAACGCTCACAAAATCGGCCATCCAGTCGTTGAGTGCTGCCTGCGGCAGGTCGTTCCATCGTTGGTTTTCCCAGTCGCCAAAGTTATATTCCATCAAACGGTCGTCGTATTGAATGTCAGTTAATTGTAAGGCATCGACTAATATTTTACAGCGACTGAGCGGACTGCAAAAAACAGCACCGAAGTCGGTCGGTAATTGGCTTTGATATGCCGCTGCTTCGGCCTCAAAGCTATCGGCCAGCGGTACGTTGTGCTGGCCATAGCAAACGTCTTTGGCAACGGCTACTCGGGTATGTCTGATGACGAAAACGTCCATAGATAAACTGTAAACTGATTGTAAATTGACAAAATTAACACAAAACAGATTGAAGGCGTGATATTTATTACCAAAAGCAGTATTTTTGTTCAAAAAAGCACACAATAACAATGAATCAATCTGTTGTTCAAATCGAAAACTACGACAATAAGCTACTAAGCAAAAGCCAAAAAGAATTTAACCGACTTATAAAAAAAATAGAAAAAACCGAACAAGATTTAGTCGAATACAAAAAAGCCACTACTCGTATTCAAGGACAAGTACAACGAGATATGGCGCCACTCAGGCGGCAATATGCGGAGCAGTTGGCGCAGTTAGTAAAAATAATGGACAGGGCCTTTGACAGTGATTTTTTTAAGAATGCCGAAAAGAAAAAACTTTCTGACTGGATTGTCAAAAATACTTTCTCGCTCATCGACGACTTTGGCATGGACGACCTCAAAACCATCTACGACAAGCATGACGAAGACGGCTTTGATGCCACCAATCAGATGGCAAATGAGGAAATCGGCGAGTCGATGCGAGAAATGCTAAAAAGAATGTTTGGCGTTGAGCTTGACGACGATGCTGATGTGAGTTCGCCCGAGCTGCTGGAGGCACAGATAAAAGCCAAAATGGCCGAAAAACAAATGGATTTTGACCAACAAATACAAGAACGACAGGCGCAAAGACCCAAAACCAAAAAACAAACGGAGCGAGAAGACAAACAAAAATTAGAGACAACCAACATCACTAAGGCCGTCCGAACGATTTATATGGATTTGGTAAAGGCTTTTCACCCCGACCGTGAGACAGACGAAGACGAAAAAGCCCGAAAGACCGAAATCATGCACCGAATTACGGAGGCTTACGAAAAAAATGACCTGCTGGCTTTGTTTAAATTACAATTAGAGTTTAATAGAATTGACCGAAACCACCTCGACCGTCTGGCCGAAGACCAGTTAAAATATTATAACAAAATACTCAAACAACAAGCCGCTGAACTGGAACAGGAATTGGAACAGTTACAAATGGCACTTCAAGCCATGAGTGGCCGGCAGAGTTATTATATGTCTTCGCCATCGCAAATTGAGTTTCAACTATTGTCTGACATCAAAGCCCTAAAACGAGACATCAAGGACTTACAAAAAGAAAGCCGACAACTACAAGATAACGACGTACTGAGGCTTTGGCTCAAAAATTATAAAATCAAAAAATCGAGAGACAGCTACGATGATATGTTTGAGATGATGTTTTGATTAGAAATTGAGGGTATTGTGCTTATCATAGAAACTACTGCCATGAAAGCTATCTCAAAATCAGGTAACTGGCCATACTACTTATCTGAATTGCTATTTTTTGCTCTTGTTCCACTGGCTGAAGCCAGTGGCCGTTTACTCTGTTTTTTAATTGATATTTTTTGATTACCGATTTACCACAAACCATTAAAAATGAGTATTTTAAGATTGTTAATCGTATTTTTATTTTCTACTTTTATTACTCAAACTGTTTACTGCCAGCAGACCGACAGCACAAAAAATGAGGTTCGTTTTTCGGGGTCAGTTGGCATTACTAACAACGGTTTTTCTATTATTCCTACTTTTTCTTTGAATAGCCCAGCGGCAATTATCAATCTTTCTTTTCGCAAAAATAAATTTAGCTTCGAGCCCGATATTCGCCTTGTACCAGATGCTAGCAAAGGTGGCCTTTTGTTTTGGTTTAGATACCGACTAATAGAAAAAAAGAAGTTTAGCCTCAGGATTGGCATACACCCTGCATTTAGTTTTATCAGACGCACCGTAGCCAACAACGGTATAGATACTCAAATAACCGAAATGTTACGTTTTGTGGCAGGTGAGATTGTACCAAACTATCAGATTACGCCTAACTGGGGCATTGGAGCGATGTATTTGCATGGAAATGGTCTGCAAAAACATGGCCCGCAACAAACCGATGTACTGTTTTTGAATACGAGTATCACAAATATAAAACTGGGAGAAGACCTGCGATTTGGTATTATTCCAGTAATTTATTTTCTAAAACTTGACAGCTTTGTAGGGGAATATTTTACGGCTACTGGCATATTGTCGCACAAAAAAATGCCGTTTTCGCTACAATATACTTTTAACCAAACCTTGCAGTCAGATATTCCTGGCAATCAAGATTTTATGTGGAATGTAATGTTGAGTTATGGGTTCAATAAAAGTTACGTGGCAAGGTGAAGCTACTCTGCTCAGTTGCTTCAAAGCAGCTGCAATAAATAGCACTCTTTGAATCTATTACTTGCCTCTGCTCAGTTGCTTCAAAGCAACTGTAATGGATAGCACTCTTTGAATCTATTACTTGCCTCTGCTCAGTTGCTTGAAAGCAACTGCAATAAATAAAACACTTTAATATCTATTGCAGTTGGCTAAAGCCAACTGATAACTGAATAACTTGCCTCTGCTCAGTTGCTTAAAAGTAACCGCAATGAATAGCACTCTTTGAATCTATTACTTGCCTCTGCTCAGTTGCTTAAAAGCAACTGTAATGGATAGCACTCTTTAAATCTATTGCAGTTGGCTTTAGCCAACTGATAACTGAATTGCTGAATTGCTTGCCTCTGCTCAGTTGCTTAAAAGCAACTGCAATGAATAGCACTCTTTAGATCTATTGCAGTTGGCTTTAGCCAACTGATAACTAAATTGCTTGCCCCTGCTCAGTTGCTTAAAAGCAACTGTAATGGATAGCACTCTTTGAATCTATTGCAGTTGGCTTTAGCCAACTGATAACTGATAACTAAATCACTTGCTTTTGCTCAGTTGCTTTGAAGCAACTACAATGAATGTGGCTCTTTGAATCTATTGCAGCCTCTACTCAGTTGGCTAAAGCCAACTGATAACTGATAATCTAATTACTTGCCTCTGCTCGGTTGCTTTAAAGCAACTGCAATAAATAAAACACTTTAATATCTATTGTAGTTGGCTTTAGCCAACTGATAACATGAACACTATTACTTTGCCTTCACATAACTCCAGCCATATTTTTTCATAAATTCTTCTATTTCATCAGAAAATGATTGGCTTGAATGATGTTGTTCTTGATTGTGAATGTATCTTCTGACAGCCTCTACATGGCTTTCACTGACACCTACTACCCAATAATCGTCTTGCCAAGCAAACTTTTCTGGTGTCAAGTTATTTTGATTTATCCAAAACGAGGACTCCCCTTTTATTAGTTGTGCTACTTTGCTTATTGTTTGTTCTCTACCAAGTGAAATCAAACAATTAGCATGGTCTTGATGTCCACTTACACAATCAAGCCAGATGCCGTTCTGCTCGGCATTTTTTTTAATATGCTGAAAAACGCTCTTTCGTAATTCTATAGAATCTAAATAGGGTTCTCTACGCTTAGTAGAAAATACCATGTGTACATAAATTCTTACCCAACTCATACTATTTATTTTTATGTGATATTTATTGCTTGCTTTTGCTCAGTTGCTTTAAAGCAAGTGTAATGAATAGCACTCTTTGAATCTATTGCAGTTGGCTTTAGCCAACTGATAGCTGATAACTAAATCACTTGCTTTTGCTCAGTTGCTTTGAAGCAACTACAATGGATAGCACATTTTGAATCTATTGCAGTTGGCTTTAGCCAACTGATAACTGATAACTGACATAACACTTTATGATAGCCCTTTCACCATTTTCACAAATACCTCAATATCAGCATTTAGATTTTGGCTTTTTTCTAATATTCTAATAAAAGCCGAGCCAATAATTGCACCGCTGGCTTGTTGGCTGGCAGTTTCAAAGGTAGTATTGTCTTTGATTCCAAAGCCTATCAATCGGGGGTTTTTGAGATTCATGGCATTGATTCTGGCAAAATATGCCTCCATTTCATCGGTTACACCTGTCTGCGAACCCGTAACCCCTGCCGACGATACCATATAAATAAAACCATCGCTTACTTCATCGATTTGTCTGATACGTTTTTCGGTAGTTTGTGGTGTAATCAAGAAAATATTAAGAATACCATACCGCTCAAAAATCGTCTTGTACTCATCAACATACACGTCCATCGGCATATCGGGCAATATCAGCCCGTCCACTCCTACATCGGCACATTGCTTACAAAAATCTTCAACCCCAAACTGCACAACTGGGTTAATGTAGCCCATCAACAATACTGGTACTGTTATATCTGCGGCTCTCATACCTGCAAGTTGCTGGAGCAGTAGCTTGATACTCATGCCGTTTTCGAGGGCTTGTTGGTTGCTCATCTGTATCGTTTCACCATCGGCGATGGGGTCTGAATATGGCATACCAATCTCTACCAAATCGACACCGCTACGCTGCAAGGCACTCAATACGGTACGAGTGTCTGATATTTTTGGAAAACCTGCTGTAAAATAAACGTTAAGATTTCGTGAGGGCTGTTGTTTAAAAAGAGATACTATTCTATTCATAAATAGATGTGAGATTTTAGATGTGAGATGCGAATATTTACAAACGCTGCCGTTGTACTTCTGAGAGTATCATGCCCGTTGCTACCGACACATTGAGCGAGGCTACGTTGCCCAACATCGAAATCTTGACAACGGCATCGACACGGCGCAGCAAATCGGGCGATACACCGTCTTCTTCCGAACCTACAATGATGGCCGTTGGCACTTTATAGTCAGCCGAAAAAACGCTATCGATGGCCTTCTCAGTACAAGCAACTACTTGAATACCAGAATCTTGTAGTGTACGAATGGTAGTAATTAGATTTTGTTCACGACATACGGGCATATAGTTCAAAGCCCCCGACGAAGTTTTGAGTGCATCGCTATTTATTTGCGCCCCACCTCGCACAGGCACCACCAACGCATGAACGCCCATACACTCGGCAGTACGGGCAATTGCCCCAAAGTTGCGAACGTCAGTGATTCGATCTAAAATAAGTAACAGAGGGGTATCGCCTTTTTCAAACACATCGGCTACAATATTAGATAGCTGCACATAGTTGATGGCCGATATAAAAGCGATAACTCCTTGGTGGTTTTTGCGGGAAATCTGATTGAGTTTTTCGAGTGGTACACGCTGAACAGGAATTTCTCGTTCGTTGGCCAATTTTTCAATTTCGGCCATACCTAATTCTCTCTGAACAATTATTTTATCTATTTCTTTGCCTGCACGCAGGCTTTCGAGTACCGACTGTGTGCCAAATGCTATTTCACTTTTATTGAGTGCTGGCCGTGTTGTGTGGCGGAATGGTGTTGGTTTCAATTGTCTATTGGTTGTTTGGTATTATTTTTAATTCAACCACAAAAGTAGCAAAAGAAAACCTAAATAGTTGATAGTTCACAAATCTGGTCAGTTGTTGTTGCCCGACCGCCACGCTTCGACCATCGGATACCAAATTGGTTGGTACTCTACATAACGCTGCAACTCGTAGTGGTCGTCCACAAACTGATTTTGACGGCGGTTGAATGTAAAATTTACTTCCGAAAAATTAGCCCTCTGGCTATATACCCATATCTCACGGTCTTTGCCACGAGTTACACGGTCGGGTGCGCCCATGACAATATAAATCATGCCTTTGTCGGTTTTCCAGCCTTCTTTATAACTCGTAAACAACCGATTGGCTTCTTCTACTCGGTCATAATATACCTTGATATTTCGGCGAGCAGTTTCTGGGTTGCCGTTGGCAAGCGAAAGCCAATACCGATCCAATGCTTTTTTGGGTTGTTTGGTGTTCAATAGTTCTACAATTTCTTGGTTTTGGCTCACATACATCACAGGCTCGGTGAGTTCTTTGGGTAGTGTCATTTTAGGAAATCGTTTATTTGTTACCACTATTCCAATACCATAAGTGTCGGTTGTGTCTTCGAGAATAAAATATAATCCTTCATTTTTGAATGTCATTGGCCGCCCAATCACAACGGTCATGATGGTGTCGATGGTGAGGGTTTTGGTAGATGCCCGAGATGCCAGATTCATGGGCGACGTGGCCGCATCAAATGTATGGCTATAATAGTAGAGATACAGTTTTTTGGCCGTTTTATTCAAATCAGTTACCAGCACGGTATCGTTTACATTCACGTAGTTTCGCATCAATGGCGCAGTACCATTTTGGTCAAACAACGCTACTTTGTCGCTGAGTTTATTGCTTTTGAATCGTAAATTTAGCTGCTCTTGCGACTTTTTGCCTGTACCTATTTCGGCCACTTCCGACAGTAAGATGGCTGCTTGAATATTGGCTGGCTTTTTTATATCAAATCGTATCACAAACTGATTGGTAGCCACTCTAACAACTTTTTGTAAATCTAATGGTACATTGGCATAGGCCAACCGCTCACGAGAAGCAAAATCGGGGTACATGACATAATTGAGCGTAAAACGGCTTACAAATTCTTGTATTTTGACTTCGGCTTGATTAGATTTCTGCATTGTTATTTTCATAAATACAGTAAGCGTTGAAGAATCTTTACTCACAAACTTGCTGGCGATAGACTCTACATAAACTACCGACGAGGCAACGACGGCTTTGTCGGTGGCTTGTTTTTTGGTGCTGTCACTTGATTGTTTTTCGGTCGTTTTGCAACTAAAAAACAAAAAAACGAAGACTGATATTTGTATTAAATTTTTCATAAAAAGAACCATATTTTATTTTTCTTTCAGACTATCAATTTTGTCTATATCAATGGTCTGATAATAACGATATATATTCAACAAAATTGCCAAGGCAACAACAGACTCCACCGCCGCAACTACCATCACAAAGAGCGCAAACAACTGCCCAGACAATGTGGTATCGTTTTGGTTGAAAGCCACTAAATTGAGATTAACGGCATTGAGCATGAGTTCAATACCAATCAAGACCGCAATGGCGTTGCGCTTGGTAATGGCCACCGCCAGGCCAATACTAAAAAGCAAGGCCGCCAGAACGAGATAGCTTTGAAGAGTAATATTAGAGGACATTTATTTTTAGATTTCAAAAGTACAGTTCAAATATAAACAAATAAAAATTGTCTGTGTTATGATTTGTACAAAACCTACTGCTACTCACTCACAAAGTCTGGCACAAGTGGTAGTAGATTTGTTTATTGAGATACTTTAATGACAAACACCCATTTATGTTTAGATTCAGCACAGCCACCGTTTTTAGCTATCTTATGTTATTCAGTTTTTTGAGCTGCGTAACCCCCTTCGAGGCCGATTTTATTCTCAGAGCCGACGTGATGACAGTCGAAGGATTGGTAACAGACCAAGAAGGAACGACGATTTACCTCAATATGTCGTACTCAGCCAATAGGTCAATCAAGACGTTACCTATCAAAAATTGTAAAGTAGAGATTTTGGTCGGAAACGGTACAAAAGTAGCACTTACAGAGTCTATTGCAGGGGTTTATGTAACGCCCATAAATTTCAAAGGTGTGGCCGGCCAAACGTATCAGTTGTCGTTTACAACGCCCGACGGAAAGTGCTACCAGTCCACACCAGAACAAATGACGGCCGCACCTGACATCAAAAAAGCATATACCAAGTTTAACGAAAAAGGACTTTTGGACAACACAGGTCAAAAAGTACTGGCATCAACGTTTGATATTTTTGTAGATTTGGACGACCCTGCCAATCAAAGAAACTATTATTTATGGCAATGGAATTTGTACGAAAAGATGGACTACTGTGTGTCTTGCGAGAAATCTTTTTATAATGCCGATACCAAACAATGCGAAAAAGACCCTCGACCGTTTATTATGCCTCCCAACTTCGACTATCGCTGTCGGGGCAACTGCTGGAATATATATTCTAATACTGAAATCAATATTTTGTCAGATGTATATTCAAACGGAAAGACCATAGTAGGTAAGAGAATTGCACAAGTACCTTTTTACAGTGAGCAAGGAGCGTTGATAGAAATACAGCAATATACCCTTACTGCCGATGCCTATAATTACTATGCACTTTTGAGAGACCAAGTCCAGACCACAGGCACACTCACCGACACACCACCCGCACCTATTCTCGGAAACATTACAAACAAAACCGACCCAACCGAAAAAATAGTAGGCTATTTTGCTGCCTCAGGCGGGCGCAAACTACGCTACTGGATTGACAGAGCGGGTTTTAAGGGAACAAAGCTACCGATATTGGGCCGTGAACCCAACGACGAACCCAGCTCGGCACCCGGCCGGCCGCCTACTGCCATCTGCGAACCCAGCCGCACTCGTACCCCCAACAGGCCACAAGGCTGGCAGTAAGACACATTCATTTCAGACACAGAATATATGAAACAAACACTACTGCTTTTGGTGATGCTTATCAGCATCAATAGCTTTGCTCAACAGGCTCGCCCAGTCAATCGTTCAAAAAAATTGTATGAAATGAAAGGCGTAATTTTGGACTCGCTCACTGGCAATCCGCTTGTGGGTGCAGTACTAAAACTTAACTTCGACAAAATTGGATTGACGACTGATTCAAAGGGTACGTTTTCGCTTTTTTTGCCCGAAGCCGAGTATGTGGTAAGCATCAGTTATGTAGGCTATCGACCTTTCAGACTGCGTTTTATGCACGATGCCGACCGAGTTTTTAATCTCAAACTACTGAGCGTAGCCGAAGAGATTGAAGAGGTGGTTATTTCTACGCAGTCCGTCGATGAAAACGTATCTCGCCCGCTGTTGGGTGTGTCGCAAATGAACATTAAGACCATCAAACGACTACCTGCTATCATGGGCGAAACAGACGTATTGCGAAGTTTGCAGATGATGCCCGGGGTTACGTCAGTTGGCGAGGCTTCAAATGGTGTCAATATCAGAGGTGGCACAGTGGACCAAAACTTGATATTGCTGGACGATGCGCCAATTTTTAATCCAACTCACTTGTTTGGGCTGTTTTCGGTTTTTCCACCCGATGCTATTTCGGGAATGGATTTGTACAAAGGGGCTACACCAGCTCGCTACGGCGGCAGGGCGGCGGCAGTGTTGGATATTTCGATGGCCAACCCAAACTTAGACCACTTTACGGCTGAGGGAGGCGTGAGTATTGTGGCCAATCGGCTCACAACACACATTCCGCTTGTCAAAGGCAAAATGGGACTATTGGTAGCTGGGCGGGTGGCTTTCAATGATTTTTTGTTTCAGTTTGGGCCGCAAAAACTCAAAAACATAAAAGCAAATTTTGGTGATTTGGCCGCTAAATTGTTTTATCAAGTCAATCAAAAAAACACCTTAGCGGCTTCGCTTTATACAAATCAAGATTTTTTTCAAACCGATTTATTGGGCGGTATCAATAACATTAACTCAACCTCAACCCAATACGACTACCGAACCCTAAACCTGACGGCTCGCTGGTTTCATGCCTTTAATAATGAGCTAAATGTTCAGACCACTGGGGTATTTAGCCGCTATCGGCCCAGAATATTATTGCCCGAGATAGACTCCGACAACAAGGTTACGATTGGCTCTGAAATACTGCAACGGCAAATCAAGTCCAATTTTAATTATACACCCAACCTCAAACACAAAATAGAGGCTGGCGTTATATTGACACACTACCGCCTCCAACCTGGCACACTCGACCCTGGCACCAACGCGCGAACCAACTACAAACAAATACCAACCGAAAACGGTGCAGAACTGGCTCTGCACTTAGAAGATGAAATCAATATCACTAAAAAACTAACAGTTTCGCTTGGGCTTCGGTACTCGTATTTTATGCAGTTGGGGCCACTGGCCACTCGCAAATATACCGATGGGCTACCACGCAACGAGTCTAATGTAACGGACTCAATCTATAACCAAAGTGGTAGTATAATACAGACCTACGGCGGTTTTGAGCCTCGGGTGGGTGTGAGGTATTCGATAAGCGATTTGAGTTCGTTTAAGTTTGGGTATAATTTAATGCGCCAATATTTACAGGTAGTGTCCAACACCACTACTCCACTCCCTACGGCTCGCTGGGCAATGAGTAGCGAGTTTATCAGACCTCAAATAAGTGAACTGTGGTCGGTTGGTTATTTCAAAAACCTGCAAGGTAATGTATATGAACTGTCAGCCGAAGCCTATTACAGAACCACCCAAAACGTACTTGACTATAAACCTGGGGCTGATTTTTTGTTGCAAAGCTACCTCGAAACGCAGGTATTGCAAGGCAAAAGTCAGGCGTATGGCTTGGAGCTAATGGCCACCAAAAAGAAAGGCGAATGGACAGGTTGGATAAACTATACTTACTCACGAGTGCTTAATCAAATCAACGAAGGGCCACGGTTTTCGGAACAAATCAACGATGGCAAGTGGTATCCTGCCAATTTTGACCGCCCGCACAACCTAAATACATCGCTTACCTTTGCCGAAAACAAAACGCATACTTTTTCCTTTACGTTTACTTACGGCACAGGGCGGCCATACACTTCGCCAGTTGGGTTTATTGAGTTTCAGAACCGCTCCTACCCCTACTACACCGATCGCAACCAGTCTCGTCTCAAAGACTATCACCGCCTTGATTTTAGTTGGCAAATCAATAACCCAAGCCTCAAAAAACGAGATTGGGTAGGTAGCTGGATATTTACAGTTTATAATCTCTACGGTCGGGTCAATCAGTATTCGGTCTTTTTGAGAACACAAGGCGCTGCTTACTCAACCTACCAACTGTCAATATTTGGTTCGCCAATTATATCGTTAGCTTATAATTTTAAATTTAAGTAGTTGAGGTTCTTTGTTAATCTATACGGAAAGATTTAAGTAGTCGTGAGTATATAGTACGGTGTCTTGGATCAAAGACGATGCTGTTAATCAATAAGTTATCAAAATTAAAATACCGTATTACTTTTGGATACGTACTTATTTTGTTCTCTGGGAGTCTTCGCTGTGAGCGAAGACTCCCACTTTGCTCACATACAAGTAAAAAAAACCATAATCGATTAACAGATATTTTAAACTTATAATAAAAGAATCGAGAAAAACTCTACAATGACAATCGAAAACAGTACAACAAATGACATTACGGCTATTTTTGAGCTTTACAGAATAGCATCAAATTATCAAAAATCTAAAAATGCACCAGTAATTTGGCCAGAGTTTGAGCCGTTGCTCGTAGAGACAGAAATTGCAGAAAACAGACAATGGAAGTTACTCATCAACGGCCAAATTGCGTGTATTTGGGTAACAACTCTGTCGGACGAGCAAATTTGGGAAGAGCGAAATGCTGACAGTGCCATTTACATTCATCGCATAGCAACGAACCCCCAATTTAGGGGCCAGAATTTTGTAGGTATTATTGTAGAATGGGCAAAAAAATATGCCAAAACCAACGAAATTGACTACGTCAGGCTCGATACAGTAGGCGAAAACCTAAAATTGATCGAGCATTATACCAAAGCAGGTTTTGAGTTTTTGGGAATGTTTAATTTGAAAAACACAGACGGATTGCCACCTCATTATCACGTACTACCCGCTGCCTTGTTTGAAATGAGGCTTTGATTAAAGAATAATAAATCTAAGTTGCTCTGCTAAAAAATAACGCCGTAGGTGTGTGCTGTTGGTAGTTAAAATAAGTAATTGAATAGTAAAGCCCCAGCGGGGTGTCCTGTATCTTCACAGGCTACTCTCGTCTCATACATATCAACGTAGATTGGGTAACGTTCAATGAACCTAATTACTCTATTCTTTGAGCAACCTAAAACTCAACCGATGAAGGTGGCAAGTACCAAACTCTCGAATCGCTCGGCGGTGCTTGGCCGTTGGATAGCCTGCGTTGTGGTGCCAGCCATAATGCGGAAATGCTATTGACAGGCTTTCCATGAGGTCGTCTCGGTAGGTTTTGGCCAAAATAGAAGCCGCCGCTATGGCCATAAATTTGGCATCGCCCTTGACAATACAAGTATGAGGAATATGAGGATATGGCGTAAATCTATTGCCGTCTATCAATAAATGTTCAGGTCTGACTACAAGCTTTTCGACAGCTCGGTGCATGGCCAAAAAACTGGCTTTCAAGATGTTGATTTCGTCAATCTGACTATTTGAAACTTCGCCCACAGCCCAAGCTACTGCATCTCGAACGATGTCTATACGGAGTGTCTCTCGTTGTGTTTTAGTGAGTTGTTTGGAATCGTTGAGGAGTGAATGTTGGTAGTTGTTGGGTAAAATAACCGCCGCCGCAACCACAGGCCCAGCCAAACAACCCCGACCAGCCTCATCAAGACCCGCCTCGACGACGGACAAATTATAAAAAGATTTGAGCATACGAAAACAAGTGTAATTTTGCCTCAAATATAGAACTTATAGCTATGAGACTTTGGATATAAGATGTGAGTATTTGATATTTCCTGATTATAGACTATTTCACTATCCAAATAACTTATTGACTTGTAGCATTGTATTTTACTCACGACACCATACTATATACTCACGACCACTTATATCTTAACATCAAAACGAAAATGATACCAAAAATACCTACCAATCTTATCACTGGTTTTTTGGGAGTTGGCAAAACGACTGCTCTCCAACATATTCTCAAAACCAAACCCAAAGAAGAACGCTGGGCGTTGATTATCAATGAGTTTGGGGCTGTTTCGATAGACCATACCCCATTTGCAGAAGCCGACCAAAACGGGCTAATGGTCAAAGAAGTAGCTGGGGGCTGTATTTGTTGCTCGGCCAATTTGCCCATGCAAACAACTTTAAACTTAGTCATTAGGCAGCTCAAACCTCATCGTATTTTGATAGAACCAACGGGTTTGGGTCACCCCGAAAATATTTTAGATATGCTAAGGTCTCGTTTTTTGGCAAATGTATTAGACGTTCGGGCTACGATTTGTTTGGTGGACCCTCGGCAATGGAACATCGACAAGTACCGTAGCCACGAAACTTTTATAGACCAAATTACGCTCGCCGATGTGCTTGTGGCCAATAAAATAGATTTGGCTGGCCATGCCCTTACCGATAATTTTTTGGACTGGGCTACCGACTTATTTCCGCCCAAAACAATGGTAAAAGCCGTTGAAAATGGCCGTATATTGCCCGAATGGTTAGATGCAGAATCGTCGCCAAGCCGTCAGGCAGCTTATCATAGCCACTCTCACCAGCATCACCATCATTTGGCCGAACCCCAGCTGACCACACCTCAGGGCTTGGAGGTAGTGCGTCGAGAAAGCCACGGACTGGGGAGTTATGGCGTGGGTTGGGTGTTTTCGGCTGACATTGTGTTTGATATAATTAAACTAAAAAAATGGATAACCAACAACCAGCAATTAGAACGAGTCAAGGGGGCATTTAGAACAGGTAAGGATTGGGTGTTTTTGAACGCCGTCAGGGGCGAATGTTCAATTACTCATTTGGCTTATCGGCGTGACAGCCGAGTGGAGGTTATATCAGACTCACCGATTGCTTGGCAGACATTAGAAGATAATTTAAAGGCTTGCCAGCTTTTAAATCAGTAAACAAAAGGTGATATTTGTGGTACTCTAACCATTTGACTTCTCGTAGCTATGTTTAATACTAAAAATTCTAAAAAAGCCATCACCCAGCGTTCGTGGAGTTTGGCATTAGGGCTAATTATAGTGGCTGTTGCCGTTGTCTGGAAAATCGTTTATATTCAACATTACGACAAATACCAAGGCAAACCATGGGTAGCGCAACTCTCCAAAACCAATCATTTGGATACAATCCCCGCCATGCGAGGCAATATTTATTCAAACGACGGTAGCTTGTTGGCTACATCGCTGCCCTACTACATTATGTCAATCGACCCTGCGTTTGCAGATAGTATTTATTTTTATGAAAAAATTGATAGCCTTTGTAATAAGTTAGTCGCTACTTTTGGTAAAGATGCGTTGATTAAAGACTCAAAAAAACTACGCTTTGAGCGCAAACAATGGGAACTGGAACAACAAAAAGCCAAAGCAGGGGTGGACGTTGGCAAAAGTAAAGTCGATAGATATATAAAATTGGTTGCTGGCCGCATTACTTTCAAACAGCAGATGATTGTGAGTACGTGGCCTTTTTTTAGAAAACTTCAAAGTGGCCGAACCAAAGGCGGCGACCTCAAACCGACCTACATCAGAGACAAGTCGTTTGGCACAATGGCCGAGCGGACAATCGGTAACATAGACGAGTCGGGTCATGGACTGACAGGAATAGAGGCCAGCTTTGATGCCCGTTTGTTTGGTACGCCCGGTATTGGCAAATTTGAAATCTTGGGCGACGGCACTCGTATGCCGTTAGACGACCATGCGCTGATGCCTGCCGAATCGGGTGCTGATGTGTATTTGACGTTGGACGTAAATATTCAAGATATAGCCGAAACAAGCCTGCGCCAAACTCTCAAACAATACAATGCCGACTATGGCTGTGTGGTTGTGATGAAAAAAGAAACAGGCGAAATAAAAGCAATGGCCAACCTGTCAAGAACCAAAGATTCGACTTACAAAGAAACCTTCAACCATGCGCTGGCCGGGAGGATCAATCCTGGCTCAACTTTCAAACTCGCAACAATGATGGCAGCCTTGGAGACAAAAAACATCAACCCACAAACAAGTTTTCAGACAGGCAATGGCAGTGCTTATTATAGAGGAGTTACCATTCAAGACACCAAAGCGCATGGCACTATTACAGCACAGGAGGTATTAGAAGAGTCGTCGAACGTTGGCACGCACCTCATTATGCAAAAAAGCGGGTTTTATAACAATACCCAATCTTATCTAAAATACATCACGAAGTTTAAACTTAACGAAAAAACAGGTATCATGATGGGCGGCGAGCCACAGCCACGTACACCTACACCCAACCACGAGGGCTGGGACGGTACATCGGCCACTCGTATGTCGTATGGCTATGTATGGGAACTGACACCGCTACAAACGCTGACATTTTATAATGCAGTAGCCAATGGAGGGCAGTGGGTAAAACCGATGATTGTCAGGCAAATAAAAAATATCGAAAACATAATATACGACGGCAAGCCCTACATAAGCCCCACGCCGATAGCTTCTGCCCAGACCATTGCACAGGTACAAAAAATGCTCTTGGGTGTTGTTGAAAGCGAAAAAGGAACAGCTCACAATTTACAAAACGACCAATATAAAATAGCAGGCAAAACAGGTACAGCGCAGATGATTGTTGATAGACGATATACCAAAGGAGCTTATAATGTATCGTTTGTAGGGTATTTTCCAGCCAACAATCCACAATATAGTTGTATCGTAATGGTAAGCCGCCCACGTGGCAACGGTAGTCTTTATGCTGGGTCTGTGGCTGCGCCTGTTTTCAAAAACATCGCCGACCGTATTATTGGTTACGATGTCAAAATGCACCCACCCATGAAAGACACCACCAATCGACTTAGTGCCATGGCCAAACAATTTAGGGCTGGCCACGCAGACGACCTTCGGCTCATTGCCGACAATATAAACTTAGACAGCAAACCCAAACTATCGGGCTGGGTAGAAGCCAAAAACAAGGGCAATAAAATAAAATGGACAACTAAAAACGCCGACCCCAACAAGCTACCCAATATGTATGGCATGAGCCTCAGAGATGCGATTTATCTACTCGAAAACAACGGCTTTAGCGTGGCCTATCGAGGCCATGGAAAAGTAACAAGCTACCTACAAAAGGGCAATGTATTTGAATTATTGTTAAAGTAATATTAGTTTATCAAGTAAGTCTTTACCACAAAAACAAAAAATATGGCCCATAAAATCCAGACTAAACAAGAAGAATTGTTCAATGCCGTTACGCATGGTATTGGCTTTTTGTTGGCACTTGTCCTTGTTCCTTTGTTGCTCACAAAGGCATCTCATACAAACTCACTGCTTCTGGCGGCCACTTCTGTTTTTTCATTTGGTTTTTTAATGGTCTATTTGTCTTCGACACTCTACCATTTGGCACATAAACCCGAAGCCAAAAAAAACTTAAGAATTTGGGACCATATCAGTATTTTCTTTTTGATTGGCGGCACTTACACCCCTATCATTATAAAATATACAAATCAAGATACTGCCCTTGTTTTTTTAGGTATTATGTGGCTGCTGATAATTAGTGGCAGCGTACTTAAAGTTTTTTTTATTGGCCAATATGACAACGTATCTACTTTTATTTACCTTGCTTTGGGCTGGATGGTCGTCTTTGTAGCCAAACCATTGTATTCAAATATGCCATTTGAAATCTTTGCTTGGATATTGGCTGGTGGGCTTGCCTATACTTTTGGTGTAATATTTTATAAACGGGAAAAACTCAAATTTCAGCATGGTATTTGGCATCTATTTGTTTTGGCTGGTACATTGTTTCAGTATGTAGCCATTTATGAATGTGTTGGGTATATGTGAGACGTGAGTACCAGAGGTAAATTCTTTTATATTAAACCCAAATGCAAAAACTACTTTTTATAGACCGAGACGGTACAATTATCGTTGAGCCACCAACAGACTTTCAGATAGATTCGTTAGAAAAACTGGAATTTTTGCCCCGTGCTATTTCAAACCTACGACGTGTGGCCGAAGAAACCGATTTTGGGCTGGTGATGGTTACCAATCAAGATGGCTTAGGCACGGAGTCGTTTCCAGAGCCTACATTTTGGCCAGCACACAACAAAATGATGCAAACCCTCGAAGGTGAAAACGTCCGCTTTCAGGCCGTGCATATTGACCGTACCTTTGAACACGAAAACGCCCCAACCCGCAAACCTCGTACAGGGCTACTGGGTCAATACCTAACTGGAAACCACGACTTGACCAATAGCTATGTGATTGGCGACCGTCTGACCGATGTGCAGTTGGCCGTAAATTTGGGCTGCAAGGCTATTTTGATTGCCAAACAGTTACCCGAAAATCTATCACCACAACACCAAACAGCCATTACGCTTGTATCGGACAACTGGGACGAGATTTATGAACACCTGCGGCTACCTGCCCGAAAAGCAATAATTGAACGAAATACCAAAGAAACAGAAATCAGAATAGAGTTGAATCTCGACGGTACTGGGCGGTCAGACATACACACTGGGCTTGGTTTTTATGACCACATGCTCGACCAACTCGCCAAACACTCGGGCGCAGACATTAGTATAAGCGTCAAAGGCGACCTGCATATAGACGAACACCACACCATCGAAGACACCGCTCTTGCCCTTGGCGAGGCTTACCGCACTGCCCTCGGCGACAAACGGGGCATCAATCGTTATGGATTTCTACTACCAATGGACGAAGCCCTGGCGCAAGCGGCCATAGATTTTTCGGGAAGGCCGTGGTTGGTTTGGGAGGCTGACTTTAAGCGTGAAAAAATTGGTGAAATGCCAACCGAAATGTTTTATCATTTTTTCAAGTCATTCTCTGACACAGCTCTCTGCAACCTCAACATCAAGTGCGAAGGCCAGAATGAGCATCATAAAATAGAAGCCATCTTCAAAGCATTTGCTAAGGCTATCAAAATGGCTGTTAGGCGCAACCTCAACGAAATCAACTCGCTTCCTTCGACTAAGGGCGTTTTGTAAGTTACTATACGCCAGCGACACCATCGCTCCAAGCGATGGTGTCGCTAAAAATCATTTATTTTTGTTTAAATCAAATACACTACTTTGAAAAAAATCATACTCATTGGTGCAACCACAGGCATAGGCCGCTCGCTGGCCGAACTGTACGCTCGACAAGGTTTTGAACTGGCTATTACTGGTCGGCGATTGGCTTTATTGGAAGAAATCAAACTGGCTTTTCCCAATACCACCATTCATGTTCGGCAAATGGACGTTACCGAATTGGAGGCTTCGTGCCAAACCATGCAAGAGTTGGCCACGACCATGAACGGTTTTGACGTGGTGGTCATCAATGCGGGCGTGGGTTTTCCGAAAGCTACAGCAGCTCAAGAAATGGCAACGATTGATATAAACGTTCGTGGTTTTTTGGCACTGGCTCGCTGGTCTTATGACTATTTCAAAACCCAACCTTCGGGTCATATCGTTGGCATATCGTCTATTGCAGGTGTTCGTAGTAGTTCTTATGCCCCCGAATACCACGCCTCCAAAGCCTTTATGAGTAGCTACATGGAGGGCTTGCGGTTTCGTTCTGCCAAATCATTTAAGCATATTGCAATCACCGATATTCGCCCAGGTTATGTAGACACCCCACTCACCAAAGGCCAAAAAGGTATGTTTTGGGTGGCCTCGTCTGAGAAAGCCGCTACCCAAATTGCCAATGCCATTGAGCGCAAAGTATCAGTAGCCTATATTACCAAACGTTACTGGATTATTGCTCAGTTGCTTAGAGTTTTGCCTGACTGGGCAATGGCAAAAATTTGATTATAACAACTAAATCATATATTTGTGTCTAAAACCCGAGCCACTATATTATGTTAAACTCTCTTTTTCGTAAAAAATCAATCAGCCAAGCCCTCAACGATGCCAAACATGGCGAATCGTCTCAGATGGTCAAAACCCTTACTGTCAGAGATTTAACATCGTTTGGTATTGCGGCCATTATTGGTGGTGGTATATTTAGTACCATCGGTAATGCCAGCTTTGAGGGCGGCGCAGCCGTATCGTTATTGTTTGTTTTTATCGCCATCGCCTGTGCTTTTACGGGGCTTTGTTACGCTCAATTTGCTTCAACTGTTCCCGTCAGCGGCAGTGCTTATACTTATACTTACATTTCGTTTGGCGAAGTTGTGGCTTGGATTATCGGCTGGTCGCTTATATTAGAATATGCCGTCAGCAATATGGTAGTAGCCATTGGCTGGTCGGGTTATTTTATGGAAATGTTAGAACGGTTTGGCGTACATTTTCCAGAATATTTTGCAACCGACTATGTATCGGCACGAGACGGCTTCAATGAGTTTTATGCCATTGCCAAAACTGGAGGTGCGCCTGGCCCGCAGCTCATAGCACAAGAAGAAGCATTTAGAACGGCCCCTGTTTTGTTTGGTTTCAAGATTTTGATGAATATTCCAGCCGCACTCATCACTGTACTCATCACCGTCATTGCCTATATTGGCATCAAAGAATCTCGCACAGCAGGCAACGCATTGGTACTGTTCAAAATTATTGTCATCTTGACCGTTATCGTTGTCGGTGCTTTTTATGTCGATACTGCCAACTGGAGTAATTTTGCGCCCAAAGGCATGAATGGTGTTTTGCTGGGAGTATCAGCCGTTTTCTTTTCGTTTATTGGCTTCGATTCGGTCTCTACTACTGCCGAAGAATGTAAAGACCCACAGCGAGATATGCCGAGGTCTATTATTTATTCGCTCATTATCTGTACGACCCTTTATGTGGCTATTGCCCTGATTCTGAACGGTATGGTGTCTTATACCGAACTAAAAGTAGATGACCCACTGGCTTATGTTTTCAAGAGTGTGAGCATCAATGCCACAGGCTGGCAAAAATCGTTCTTGTCGTCATTGTCGGGTGTCATTGCAGTGAGTGCCGTTGTGGCCATGACGAGCGCACTGCTTGCTTACCAGATTGGGCAGCCTCGCATCTGGATGTCCATGAGCCGAGATGGGCTACTACCAAAAGCGTTTGGCAAAATTCACCCCAAGTTCAAAACACCTTCGTTCTCGACTATATTAACAGGCTTTTTGGTAGCTGTACCGTCGTTGTTTCTGAACATGAAACTCGTAACCGACCTGACGAGCGTAGGCACACTTTTTGCCTTTATCATTGTTTGTGCAGGAGTTTTATTTTTAGACAAAAACAATACAAAATCAAAGTTCAAAGTACCGTTTGTCAATGGTAAATATTGGGTTGCGGTTATAGTCGTTCTGTTACTGGCTTTTTCATATTCACAAAACGACATCATCAGTCATATTCAACACAAACCGCTGATGGGTATTTTTTGGATTGCTGGTATCGTCTTGTCTATATTAACCTACCGCAATAATTACTCACTTCTGCCTATTTTGGGAATATTAACCAACCTCTATTTGATGACAGAACTCGGCATATCTAACTGGCTTATGTTTTTGGCTTGGCTCGCCTTTGGTTTGGTTATTTACTTTGGTTATGGATTCAAGAACAGTAAATTATCGAAAAAATAATACTTTTATACTTTTTTATATAAATTTTAAAAGAAAATGCAATCATAATTTTGAATTGTAGTTTTCAACAATAACCTTTGTGTATCAAAAATAACCCCGAAAATATCTCGGGGTTAAAAATTAGAATAATATACTATAAACTATGTATATTATATAGACTTTTAGGATATGTCAGAATACATTAAAACTAAAACCATACAAATCAAGAATACGTCGCCTTGGTTTTATTTAATTTTGGCATTGCTTGGTTCTGTTGTTATTTACTTGGTTTTAGTAAATATTCAGATTTTTACTATTGATAATTTACTGACGGGCTTAAATAATGACTTTTGGGTTTATGTAGGTATAGGCATCTTGGCGCAACTCGTGGACGGCACAATGGGCATGGGCTATGGCGCTACTTCAACCTCGTTTTTGATGGCTTTGGGCGTGCCGCCAGCCCTGAGCAGCACGGGCGTACACGTTGCCGAAATGTTTACGTCGGGTGCTTCGGCTATATCCCATATCAAATTTGGTAATATCAATAAAAAATTGGTTCAGTATCTGATTTTGCCAGGGGTAATAGGCTCGGCTGTGGGTGCGTATTTATTGGCCGATGTCATTGATGGTCAAGTTATTAAACCGTATATTTCGGCATATATGATGGTACTGGGGGGGATTATTATTTACAAAGCCCTCAAAAAAACAATCGCCAAAAAGCGTACCAAACGGCTCGGTATTTTGGCAGCATTTGGTGGTTTTATGGACGCTGTGGGCGGCGGCGGCTGGGGGCCAATCGTAACCTCTACCCTCATAGGCCGTGGCCGAGACCCTCGCTATACCATTGGCTCAGTCAATACCGCAGAGTTTGCTGTGTCGTTGGCCAGTGGCGTTACGTTCTTGATTTTTCAGGGCATCAATAGCTGGCAAATCATCGTTGGGCTTATCATCGGTGGAGTAGTGGCTGCGCCATTAGCGGCATATTTAGTCAATCGTGTGCCTCGTAAACCACTGATGGTTTTGGTTGGAGTGCTCGTTATAGTTTTGAGTTTGAGAACCTTAGTGAAATTATTTTAAGTTAAATTTGTGGCGAAAATCAAAAAAATGAACACTAATGGAAAACCTACACAGAATCACTCACATCGCAGATGTTTGTAATGGCAAGCCTACTATTAGAGGCATGAGAATAACAGTAAAGACTATTTTAGAATACATGGCGGCTGGTGAAACCATTGATAACGTGTTAGAAGCATATCCATACTTAGAAATAGAAGACATACAGGCCGCTTTTGAATATGCAGCCTTAATTGCCAACCGTTCAGTAGTATCATACAAATTAGCAAGTTGATGTGAAGTATATTGTCGATGTTAATCTACCTAAAAAATTTAGCTTTTTCAATAACCCTAATTTTAAATTTGTTGCTGATATTGACCTTACATTTTCTGATTCTGATATTTGGAACTATGCAATCGAAAATAAATTGATAATTCTGACCAAAGATTCAGACTTTTATCATCGTTCAATATTGGCAAAATCACGACCGAAAGTTGTATATTTTGATTTAGGAAATCGAACATTACGCCAGTTGTACGAGTATTTTACTGATAATTGGCAAACAATTGAAAACAGTTTGGCAAATACCGACTTGATAGTAGCAACTCGCAATAGTATAGATGAATTGATTTAAGTAAATACAAAAACATGACCGAATTACAACATTTAAACAACTTAATTGATAGAAATAGTAACATTAAAGTTTTGTCTGAATTAGCGAGACTTTATCCCAATCAAGTCGTGTTTTCGACCAGTTTGGGGCTGGAAGACCAAGTTATTACAGATATGATTTTGACAAGTAAGCTACCAATTCGTGTTTTTACGCTCGACACTGGCCGAATGTTTGAAGAAAGTTACAAAACTCTGCACCAAACCAACCAACGATACAATACAAAGATTGAGGTGTTTTTTCCAGAACAACAAGATATTGAAACCTTAACAACCCACAAAGGACTATATAGTTTTTATGAATCGGTAGAAGCTCGGGAAGAATGTTGTTTTTTGAGAAAAGTAAAACCACTCAATCGGGCATTGGCTGGGGCTAAAATTTGGATAACAGGTATTCGTTCAGAGCAGTCGGCCAATCGCCAAGAAATGAGTCAGTTGGGGTGGGACGAAGGGCATCAACTCTATAAATTTCACCCCATCTTGAACTGGACTTTTGACGAGGTAAAAGCCTATATAAAACAACATAACGTACCCTACAACCCACTGCACGACCGTGGTTTTGTGAGTATAGGCTGTGCGCCATGTACCCGTGCCGTGGCCGAAGGTGAAGATTTTAGAGCTGGCCGCTGGTGGTGGGAAGACCAAAGTAAAAAAGAATGTGGGCTGCATAGCAAGCAATGAAAAATGTAAAGTGAATAATGAAAAACTATTTTAACGAATAATAACCGCTATGACCAATAATCAACCACTCAACCACTCAACCATTCAATCACTCAATGAGTTAGAGTCCGAGGCCATTTATATTATGCGTGAGGTAGCTGGTCAGTTTGAGCGACCTGCTTTACTATTTTCGGGTGGTAAAGACTCGATTACGCTTGTGCGACTGGCTCAAAAAGCGTTTGCTCCCTGTAAAATCCCGTTTACGCTTGTTCATATCGATACAGGCCACAACTTCCCCGAAGCCCTCGAATACCGTGATTGGCTCGTCAGAGAGGTAGGCGCAACGCTCGTAGTACGGCAAGTCGAAGATACCATAAAGGCCAAAGGACTAAAAGAACAGACTGGCAAAAACGCTACTCGTAACTGGCTACAAACTTTTACGCTATTGGACACCATCGAAGAGTTTAGCTTTGATGCTTGCATCGGTGGCGCACGCCGAGATGAAGAGAAAGCCCGTGCCAAAGAGCGTATTTTTTCGTTTAGAGACGAGTTTGGCCAATGGGACCCCAAACGGCAACGCCCCGAACTCTGGAATTTGTTTAATGGGCGGATTCAGAAAGGCGAAAATGTACGGGTTTTTCCAATTTCAAACTGGACAGAATTGGACGTTTGGGCCTATATTGAGCGTGAGAATATCCCAATGCCCAGTATTTATTTTAGCCACCAAAGAGAGTGTATTTTGCGTGACGGACGACTACTAAACAATACGCCATTTATCGAAAAAGACACTGACGATCAAATAGTTACACGAACAGTAAGATTCAGAACCGTAGGCGACATGACTTGCACGGCAGCAGTAGAGTCGGAGGCGGCAACGATAGCCGAAGTGGTTGATGAAATCAGAAAGACCCGTATCAGTGAGCGTGGCGAAACCCGCATAGACGACCAACAAACCGAAGCCGCCATGGAAGACCGTAAAAAAGGCGGGTACTTTTAAAAAGTAAATAACTCTTGCAGTGTATCACAAACTTTTTGAGCCGTGGATATATCTAAAACACCTAATTTTTTAACGAATCGCACTTTATCAACTGAGCGCATTTGGTCTAACGCCACTTGCCCAGTTTGGTTATTGAATATACAATCTACTCGGGTTGGATATGGTTTTGAAGTACTGGTAAGTGCCGCTACAACGATGGTATTTAGAAATTTATTGACAACATTTGGCGATACAACAACACAAGGCCGAGTTTTGGAAATTTCACTACCAAGTGTAGGGTCGAGATTGACCAACCAAACTTCAAAACGATTGATTACCATGTCCATTCGCTTTTTTCAAAATTATTTTCAAAACCTTCAAGTAATTCATTGTCAGGCAAATGACCGTCTGCAATCGCATTTTGAAAACGTAGTTCCCAATCGTGCCGAGGCGATTTTTCAACAGACTTTATTAACAATCCATCGCTTTGTGGTAAAATTTCTACTTCATTTTCAAAATGGTATTGTTGCAAAAAAGTCTTGCTCAATAAAATACCTTGTGAATTGCCAATTTTTAAAATTTTAGTTTTCATATCACTCTTAATAATTGTTCATACAAAGTTATAACAATTTTTTATAAAACATGGATATTCTCAGATTTATAACCGCAGGCTCGGTCGATGATGGCAAAAGTACGCTTATTGGCCGATTGCTCTACGACACCAAAAACATATTGGCCGACCAACTCGAAGCCGTCGAAAAAGCAAGTAAAAGCCGTAACAACGGCACTGTCGATTTGGCACTACTGACCGACGGGCTGCGCTCGGAGCGTGAGCAGGGTATTACGATTGATGTAGCCTATAAGTATTTTCAAACGCCCAATCGTAAGTTTATCAGCATTGATGCCCCAGGCCATGTACAATATACTCGCAACATGGTAACGGGTGCCTCAAATGCCGACTTGGCGATTGTTTTGATTGATGCCCGCCAAGGAATTGTTGAGCAAACTCGCCGTCATAGTTTGTTAGTGGGCTTGTTGGGTATTCCGTCGGTGGTAGTGGCTATCAATAAAATGGATTTAGTTGATTTTTCTGAAGATGTTTTTCTTAAAATTGCAGTCGAATACCAAAAAATGGCCGAAAACTTAGGTATCAAACAAACGCATATCATACCTGTATCAGCATTGGACGGCGACAACGTTGTTGATAAATCTGTAAATATGCCTTGGTACACTGGTGCAACACTTCTGGAATTGTTAGAAACTGTGAATGTATCTGAGCAAAATCTGCAACAACCAAGTCGTTTCCCTGTTCAGTTTGTGCTACGCCCCCAAACCGAAGCCCTACACGACTACCGAGGCTACGCAGGACGGCTGTCGAGCGGAATCCTCTGCACAGGCGATGCCGTTACGGTATTGCCGTCAGGTGTTGGTTCAACGATTGAGCGCATTGAGTTCAATAACCAAATCTTAGACCAAGCCCAAGCAGGGCAGTCGGTAGTAGTACATCTATCGACCGATGTGGACGTAAGCCGTGGCGATGTGATTGTACTGACCAATCAACAGCCCATCGTTACCCAAGACATTGAAGCCATTGTATGCTGGTTTGATGAATCTAAAAAGCTCATTGTAGGCAATAAATATATAATACAACATAATACCGCTCGTACTCGTTGCTCGGTCAGAACCATTGATTATCAGATAGATATACATTCTTACGACCATTTAGAATCGGCTCAATTAAAACTCAATGACATTGGCAAAATAACCATCAAAACCGCCAATCCATTAGCCATAGATTCATACCAAAGCATCAGAGCCAACGGCAGCATGATATTGATAGACGAAACCAGCAATGCCACCGTAGGAGCGGTGATGGTAGTTTGAAGATGCACTATTTTATTCTTAAATTTGTAAAAAAATAATTATTATGAAACTTACATTAGTTATCACAAAAGGAAGCGAATATTTCATTGGCCGAATCAAAGAAATTCCCAATGTACTCACACAAGGAATTAGTATTGACGAGGTTAAAGAAAACATCTTAGACGCACTGAAGTTATATTTGGAAGATTTAAGGTCTGAAAAACAAACAAGCGAAGTAGTTTATGAAGATGACTTAATTTTTGCTTAGATGTCTGTAAAAAGAGGAAAATTCATAAAGCACTTAGAGTCATGTAGTTGTTACTTACACAGACATGGATCGAAACATGATATTTTTAGAAATACTGAAAGTGGAATCAAGACGACAATTCCTCGACATCCTCAGTTGGATAAGGATTTGTGCGCCGAAATTTGTAAACAATTGGACATTCCTAAAATGTAATTCCATGAAAAACTTACTCCACTTGTCTTTTTTACTTTTATCTGTATATTCTTACAGCCAAAAAATCAGCATGAATGGCGGCAAGACAAAAGCCAAAAACTATTTTATTACGCTTCCGTATCAGGTTGTTGGCGAACATTTGGTAGTACAAGCCACTGTTAGAGGCAAAGAACGTAATTTTATTTTTGACACAGGCGCACCAACCGTTGTACAGCAAACGTGGTATAGCCATAATGATACTCGAAAAATTAAAATACAAGATGCTAACGATGTGTCTGATAGCACTGGATTTGCCATCGTTGATAGCATACAAGTTGGTTCTGTTGTTTTTGAAAATATACCTGCGGCTGTTCTAAAAGGTGATGATATAATTTCAAAATGCTTTAAAATAGATGGCTTCATTGGCAGCAATTTACTCAGAAACTCTATTGTTCAGTTTGATACAGATCGCAAAGTGATTTTGATAACAGATAACAAAGATTCATTAAAATTATCAAAAAAGTATGCTACAAAAATGCTGTTAGACAATCAAAGTAGTCCACTCATCACTGTTAAAATTAGTGAAACAGAAACAGAAATTATACTTTTTGACAGCGGGTCAGGTGGTTTTCATAACCAAAGTCATTTGTATATAAAAAACTATAAAAATCGTCAAATATTTAGCGATTCGTTAAATGGTTTTGGGTCTGAGAGTGGAGGTCTTTGGGGGGCGGAGAAAGAAAAAAAGCAACAGAAGTTCAAAATACCATCATTAAAAATTGGCGATACTGAAATTACAAATACTTGGACAACTGTAACAGACGACTGGCGGTCGAGGATAGGTTTGAAGTTATTAGATTATGGAAAAGTAACAATAGACTATCGACATCGTAAATTTTATTTTGAACCAAAGTCTTCTTCGCAACCCTATCAAAGCAAAAATTGGCCCATTGGTACGACTGTGAAAGATGGTAAACTGTGTGTGGGTTTGGTCTGGGAGAGTTATGCCGACAAAGTAAAATTAGGCGATGAAATCACGGAAATCGACGGGCAAATTTCTAAACCAATCAATACTATTTGTGATTTGATATTAGACGACCCACTCAGAAATAAACAAAGCGCCAAACTTAAACTAAAAAGTGCTGATGGTACGCTAAAAACTGTAACAATTCAAAAATCAAACGAACAGTAATAACAAAAAAGGGCTGAAAGCCCGTAATATCATAACACAGCCCTGTGTAAAAGCACTTAATAATAAAATGTCAATACAATTCACACCCAACGTAAGCCCCGCCGCAAAAGACGATATTGTGGACTTACACAAAAAAATAAACCACTTTACATCTGGCGAAGCCGATGCAGAGGCTTTTCGTAAGTTTAGGCTCTCTCGTGGAGTTTATGGCCAGCGGCAGGCAGGCGTTCAGATGATTCGGATAAAGTTACCTTTTGGCCGCATTACTTCCGACCAGCTCATCAGAATCGCAGACTGCTCTGACAAATACGCCACAGGCAATTTGCACGCTACAACTCGTCAGGATATTCAGTTACATTTTGTCAAACTCGCCGACTCGCCCCAACTTTGGGCCGACTTAGAAGACGCTGGCATAACGCTACGAGAAGCCTGTGGCAATACCGTCAGAAACGTAACGGCTTCGGCCAGAGCGGGCATAGACCCCGAAGAGTTGTTTGATGTAAGCCCACACGCACAGGCCATTTTTGAGTATTTTCTCCGTAATCCCATTTGCCAAGACATGGGTCGTAAGTTCAAAATCGCCCTGTCGTCGTCAGAAAAAGACTCGGCATATACCTACATACATGACATTGGGCTGGTGCCAGCCCCCCCCGCCCCCGATAGGGGAGCTAATACTCCCCCATCGGGGGGTGGGGGGCTGGGTTTCAAAGTTTTTGTTGGTGGGGGCTTGGGAGCGCAGCCTTTTGGGGCGCAGGTAGCTTATGAGTTTTTGCCCCAAGAACAAGTTATCCCCTTTATCGAAGCCGTTATCAGGGTTTTTGACCGATACGGCGAGCGTACCAAACGCCACAAAGCCCGATTGAAATACTTACTAAATGATGTAGGTTTAGAGGGTTTTATGAAGTTGGTGGAAGAGGAAAAAAAAGCAGCCCCCCCCGCCCCCGATGGGGGAGCTTTTTTCGGAAGCAAAGTAGCTTTTCTGAATCCATCTGATATGAAGTCAGAAAAGGTGAAAGCTCCCTCATCGGGGGCGGGGGGGGCTGCCTTTGACCGTTGGCTCTCCACCAATGTCTTTGAACAAAAACAAAAAGGTTGGTACGCTGTGCAGTTACGAGTATTGCTGGGCGATATGCACTCAGATACGGCACGGGCATTGGCGCAAATCGTAAAAGACTATGCCGCTGACGACATCAGGGTAACAGTCAATCAAGGCTACTTGCTACGGTTCGTCAAGCCCGAAGATTTACCTGTCGTTTATGAAAAGCTAAACGCCCTCGGCTTGGCCGAGCCAGGCTTCGACAGTACCGCCGACATCACTACTTGCCCCGGCACAGATACCTGCAATTTGGCGATTTCGAGTAGTTATGGCATAACTCGGGCGTTGGAAGTAATGATGAAAACTGAATTTCAAGACCTGATTCATAATACAACACTAAAAATAAAAATCTCGGGTTGTATGAATGGTTGTGGGCAACATTCGGCAGCTAATATTGGTTTTCATGGCAGTTCGCTCAAAAACGGTGCGCTGGTTTTACCTGCTTTGCAAGTACTACTCGGCGGAGGTTTTAATAGTATAAACGAAGGCCAAATTGGAGAAAAAGTAATTAAGATTCCATCAAAGAGAGGTGTCGATGGGCTTAGAGTTTTATTGACTGACTATGAAACAAACGCCCTCGAAGACGAGTACTACAATGACTATTATGCACGACAAGGCAAAAATTATTTTTATCAATTACTCAAACCCTTGTCCGATCTAACTACTTTACAACAAGACGATTATATAGACTGGGATAGTGCCGAAAAGTACGCAACGGCCATTGGCGTAGGCGAATGTGCGGGTGTGATGATTGACTTGGTAGCCACAACGCTGGAAGAAGCCAATGAAAAATTAGAGCGAGCATCGGCCATTGTAACCAGTAGCCCTGCCGATGCCATCTATCATGCGTACACTGTTTTTGTAACGGGTGCAAAAGCAATGTTGCTCTCAAAACAAATACCCACAAACACGCAATATAGCATCATCAACGATTTTGACAAGCATTTTGTAGGCGAATATCATGCCAACGAAGGCGATTTCAAAACACAAGTATTGGCCATCAATAAAAATGAACCTACACCAGCTTTTGCTGAACAATTTGTGAGTAGTGCCGAACAGTTTTTATTTCAAATACAAAAAATAAGAACAGCACAAATAACTAATGGAAATATTACGCTACAAGAATTGGTAGCGGCACAAGATTCTTAAAGAAGTGAAAAGTGAGAAACGAAAAACGCAACAACTCATCACTTTTTGCTAATCATTTTTCACTTAATACAAATGAAACTATACCTTGTTGGTGCAGGGCCGGGCGACCCCGAATTGATTACGCTCAAAGCCGTTAAAATCCTGCAAAATGCTCGGGTAGTATTATACGATGCTTTGGTTCACGACGATGTTCTAAGCCACTGTCCGCCAGACTGTCGGTTGATTTATGTTGGCAAACGTGGCCACCAAAAAAGCTGTGAACAAAGCTGGATAAACGAGCTAATCGTTGAAATGGCCCAACAACACGGCGAAGTAGTACGCCTCAAAGGTGGCGACCCGTTTATATTTGGTCGTGGAGGCGAAGAACTATCGTATGCCCAACAATATGGTATCGAAACAATAGTAATCCCGGGTCTGTCAAGTAGTTATGCTGTGCCAACTCTCAATCATATTCCATTGACACACAGAGGTTTGTCAGAAAGTTTTTGGGTACTGACAGGTACAATCAAAAATCATCAACTTTCTGCCGATATAGCCCTGGCGGCTCAGTCATCGGCTACAATCGTGATTTTGATGGGAATGCACCGCCTCGCCGAAATTGTAGCTATTTACCAAAACTTAGGACAATCAAATACTCCTGTGGCTATTATTCAAAACGGTTCAATGCCCGACGAATGTTCAGTAACGGGTCAGATTTTTAATATTGAGCAATTGGTACAAGCACAAAACCTCGGCGCACCAGCTATTATTGTGATTGGTGCGGTGGTTGATGTCTTGAAAAATGCTCAATTTAGCAATATTAAATTAGAGGACATGGCTGTTGGTTAATCAAAAAAAAGAACTAAGTACTATTGACAAACGGCTACTTATCACTACCTTTGCGGAAAAATTCGATAGGCATGGCATCATTCAATCCCATCAAAATATTTTCTGGCTCGGCTTCCGACTACCTTTCTCAAAAATTGGCACATCACTACGGCCGCAATTTGGGTGGCTACACGTTGAGGCGTTTTAGTGATGGCGAAATGTCACCGAGTTTTGAGGAGTCTATCAGAGGTTGCGATGTATATTTGGTTCAGTCCACCTTTCCATCGTCCGACAATATGATGGAATTGTTGATGATGATTGATGCTGCCAAACGAGCCTCTGCACATGAAATTACGGCCGTCATGCCCTATTTTGGTTATGCACGCCAAGACCGCAAAGACAAACCACGAGTAGCCATCGCTGCCAAACTCATGGCCAACTTACTGATGGCCGCAGGTGCAGACCAGATAATGACGATTGACCTACACTCGGGCGCAATTCAAGGTTTTTTTGATATTCCAGTTGTTCATCTCGAAGGTACGAGTGTATTTGTGCCTTATTTGCAATCATTAAATCTCGAAAACCTTATCATCGCCTCGCCAGATGTAGGCGGCGCGGCACGAGCCCGCAACTTCGCTAAGTTTTTTAATGCCGACATTGTGCTGTGCGACAAACACCGCAAGCGTGCCAACGAAATAGCGTCAATGCAAGTAATTGGAGATGTAAAAGGCGCAAACGTAGTGCTTGTCGATGACTTGATTGACACAGGCGGCACTATTTGCAAAGCGGCGCAGTTACTATTGGAAAAAGGGGCGGTATCAGTTCGGGCCATCTGTACCCACCCCGTTATGTCGGGCGATGCCCACGAGCGCATCAAAAACTCGGTTTTGGAGGAGTTACTTGTTACCGATACCATTCCGATGCGGCAAGAAAACCCCAAAATCAAAGTACTGTCCGTGTCAGAGTTGTTTGCCAAAGCCATAGGGCGTATTCGTGACCACGAGTCTATTAGTTCATTATTTATAAATCCGTAGAAAAAAGATTTCTACATTTCAAAAAACGTATCTTAGCTATTCCCAAAAGATACTAAAAAACACCAAAACAAGTCCTTCTTCGGGGGTTAGGGGGCAACAAAACAAATGAAAAATACTGAGATTGTAGGGTTTAAAAGAGCGAATCTTGGCAAGAAAGAATCGCAGGCACTCCGCCACGAGGCACTCGTCCCGTGTGTGTTGTACGGAGGAGCAGAGCAGATTCATTTTTCGGCCCACATGTACTTGTTTCGTGATTTGATTTTCACGCCAAACGTTTACAAAGTTGAGCTAAACATCGAAGGGGACATTCACTTCGGTATTCTTCAAGACATTCAATATCACCCAGTGAGTGATATGATTTTGCATGCTGATTTCTTGGAAATTATACCAGGAAAAGAAATTAAAATCGATGTACCTATCCGCTTTACGGGTACAGCCCCAGGCGTGATGCAAGGTGGTAAGTTGGTACAAAAACTACGCAAAGTAAAGCTACAAGGCCAAGCAGAGGATATTCCAGACTTTGTAGATGTATCTATTGCCAACTTAGATTTGGGTAAATCAATAAAAGTAAGCACACTCGTTGCCGATGGTTATGTAATTTTGAGCAATCCATCGTTGCCTATTGCATCGGTCGAAATTCCACGTGCGTTGCGTGGTACGCTCAAGGCTTCATAGTCAGAACGCCAAAGCAACACAAACTAATAGCAAACAAAAGAGTAGTTTCTCATCTGAGAAACTGCTCTTTTGTCTTTTGCCAGCTTATATACCTTGTCGCAATGGCGTTGTAGAAAGTCGGTACGAGAGGTATTAAAATTGCCTTATGCCAACTACGTTTTGTGTGTCTTTGATTTTTTCTGGGTTTTAAGTTCAACTAATAGTCGCAAAACGAACCATGTAAAACCTACTATTTTAAAGAACAAAAACACGAAAATAATGACTTGGTTTTTTTCTTCGTAGTGGTTTATTAGATTAGTCACCAAAACATAAATTATGAACGAGCATACTATTAAACCTGTCAAGACATTTATTAGCGTTTTCATAATGATATAGTTTATGCCTTTGTGCGAAGTTTAGTTATAGGTTGAATCCAAAATTTTTGTTTTTAATTGATTTGAAACAAACCTATATGGCCAAATAATATACTGAACTACTCTTTGAGAATTTTTTTGTTTCAACATTACACTTATTGTGTATCTTTGCTTTTGGATTAAATGGCTCATGTTTAGCGACTTTTAGACCAAAAGACAAATTAGAACATTTTTTTTTAAATCAAGAAAGGGTGGGAATTTATTTTTCCACTCTTTTTGATTTAATGTTAGTTTACCTACCCAAAAATTATATTTACTACCTAAATTCAATAAATAACATCAATAACCAACATTAAAATACACCCTAAAATCTCTATACCATGAATTTTAAATTTTTTATTGTAGCAGCAACCCTAACAAGTACGTTAGCTGTAGGTTGTAAATCACTCAAAAAATCAGGCTCTGATATTGACTCAAGTAGCACAGGAACATCTGGCCAAACATCGGCCACAAACCCAAAATTAAAACCTACCATGCCTTCAGCAGAAGTAGGTGTATTTTTAGATAAAATCGCTGTCGAAATCAGAGATAGGCTCAAAGGTGTAGATGTTACCCGAACAGTGGCTGGTATCAAAATAACCTTCGATCCAGAAGTGTCATTTGGCCTCAATTCGAGCAACTTGACAGCGCAAGCCCAAACCAATATTGATAACTTGGCCGACATCATGCAAAAACATCTACAAACCAACATTGACGTAAGCGGCCATGCAGATAGCACTGGCCGACAGGTATTTAATCAGAAACTATCAGAAAAAAGGGCGGCCAGTTTTGCCAACAGTTTACAGACAAAAGGTGTAGAAAAAACCCGAATATTATCGGTAGCTGGTTATGGTGCAACTCAACCCAAAGCCACCAATGCCACCCCAGATGGCCGCCGTGCCAATCGTCGAATCGATGCCGTTATAACAGTTAGAGAAGACTCATTCAAATGATATTTATGAAAGACTCTCCTTACAGGGCGTTGTTCACGCTTCCCGTAATTGTATCAGCATTGGGTTTTTTTGTCGATGTCTATGATATGCTTATTTTTAGTATTGTCCGTGTGCCAAGTCTGCAATCATTAGGACTTTCGGATGCTGAAGTGTCAAAAATAGGAGGATATATTTTATCATGGCAGCAGGCGGGGCTACTCGTTGGTGGTATTTTGTGGGGAGTACTGGGCGACAAAAAAGGCCGTTTGTCGGTTTTATTTGGTTCTATTGTTGTCTATTCATTGGCCAATATCGCCTGCGGCTTTGTCGAAGACACCAATACTTATGCGCTACTTCGGTTTGTGGCTGGGGTTGGGCTTTCGGGCGAAATTGGTGCGGCCATGACGCTCGTTTCTGAAATCGTACCTCCCAAAATCCGTAGCCTTGGCCCTACGCTTGTAGCTGGTGTAGGCTATCTGGGAGCGGCTGCGGCGTACATTACCCAAGAATGGTTTGAGTGGCGAACTGCCTATTTTGTTGGTGGTGGTATGGGTATTGCGTTATTGTTGCTCCGAATCAGCGTTTTTGAGTCTGGATTGTTCCTGAAAATGAAACAAGAACACGTTAGTCGAGGTAACTATTTTTATTTTTTTAGCTCTTGGCCACACTTTCGCAAATATATTCAATGTATCGCTATCGGAATACCTACGTGGTTTATTGTAGGTATTTTGGCCACTTTTGGCAACGAGTTTGGTAAAGCGATGGGTATTGTCGAGGCCGTGTCGCCCGGCAAGTGTGTTATGTTTATATATTTTGGCCTCACCGCAGGCGACTTTATTAGCGGACCATTGAGCCAATATATCCAGTCTCGGCGCAAAGCCATTGTTTATCTCATGCTGTTCAGTGCAGTTTTTGCGGCGCTGTATCTGTTTGGAGGTGCGTCAAGTCCTCAAAAGTTATATACAATATGCTTTTTTGCAGGACTTAGCACGGGCTATATTGGTTTATATTTGATGATGGTCGCAGAACTCTATGGCACAAATTTACGAGCTACCGCCACTACGTCTGTGCCAAGTGTGGTACGAGGTTTAGTAATACCTATGACGCTAACCTTTCAGTATTTCAAATCGTCATTCAATGATTCAGGCATCAATAACGTGCTTTTGGCCGGGGGAGTGCTGGGGGTTATTTGTTATGGGTTAGCATTCTGGTCATTGACCCAAACCGAAGAAACATTTGGTAAAGACCTCAATTTTTTGGAAGAGTAGCTACTATTAAGTAGTGAATACTCAAAAACGAACAGTGAAAAAGGTCAATCTGGGGGTAATTCAGACACAATAAAATCAGTTGCTACTGGCTTCGGCCAAGTACATCTGGGGGTAATTCAGACACAATAAAATCGCCGCTCCACTGGCTGAAGCCAGTGGAGCGGCGATAATCTAATTGCTTGACCACAAAGCTCGTCGCCGTTTAACAATCTCTAAAACTACAAGCGAAGAAAGAGGCTACCAAAAAGCGAAAGTGGAAGGTCGTAGGTTTTACCTTTCAGTAACCCCTAAAACCCTCCACTTTCACTAAGTCTAATTTTGGTTATTTGCATTCAGTACTCAAGTACCGCTTGCAGTTTATGCCTTTGCTTTGACCATTTCGGCAGCCGTTGCATTCTTTGCGATGCTATAAACTACTAAGCCGAAACCAATTTTGTTGATAGCATCTGCTATGTTGTAGGCCAAATCTACAGGTGAGTTTTTGCTGAAGTCTGCGCCTTCTACAAAACCGTGTAAAATGTTACCTGGTAACATACAGTATCCGATTGGGTAGATTGCCCAACCTACCAATGTAAACCATCTCATAACCTTGTAGCCTTCTACAACTGCCTCATTGCCAGACGTTGCTGCCAATCTAGATGCCTCACCCATGTAGATTTCATAGATGATAACCGCCCAGCCCAATGTCGAGATTACTCCCCACATTACATTGCTTTCTGGTGTGATGGCCTCACCGATGTAACCTGCAACAAGCATTACTATTGAACCAACTAACAAACGCATTAGCATTCCGCTTTTTGCACCTGCTGGCTTCAATATCAAATAGTACTCAATACACATCAAAGGCACAGTTAGTGTCCAGTCGATGTAGCGAAACTGTGTTGGTGAAGTACCTGTCTCCAACCATACACCTCTCATGTAATAGTAGTGAACTGCCGCAATAAAAGTAATGAGGGCAGAGATAAGCAATGATGTCTTCCACTTGTCTGTAACTGTACCTCTTTCTACAATAAAGAAAATAGAGGCGGCCAACATTGACATGTAGCCAGTGAAAAATGTGAATCCGATGTAGTCGCCGGCGGCGAGGTTACCGTTTAGTAGGATGTTAAGGGTGTTCATTTTGGTAAACGTTTTGTTTTGGTGAATTATTTGGGTAATGAATTAGACTATTCAAGGTTATAAACACTGCAAGTTATAATTTGTTTTGAAAAATATCTATTTTTTTGTTTAAAATATTTTTTAAAACACTGTACAGAACTAATTGGCCGCATTATTCATCTGATGTGCAATGGTAAGATGCGGTAAGGTGATAAGCGATATAAAAATAAACAATATTGCAAAAGGATCGTATTGTTGCATAAAATTGTGCTGGTACCAAAAAAAAGTACCCAAAAAGGTAATAGCGATCGCAGTTAATGGTATGGTTTTGATATAAACTTGCCTAAAAGATAAGGTGGGGTGGTCTTTTTGTAAATACCTATGGATATTGTCGAAGGCACAAAGCGAATGCCAGCCACCAAAGTAGAGCGCAAAGGCAGGTAAAAGCGGTAGCCATATCGAAATAACAAGAATGAGAGCAAGCCTCAGTAACCTAACTTTGTCGAACTGAATGCGATGTTGAGACTGTGCTACAATCAAAATGGTAGCAAGCGAAAGCCCCAGTAAATATAGTATTTGTTTGACGTTGTTGTGAATAAACTGCCAACATACTAATGAGCTTCCCTGTCTGCTTATCATTTGTTCAATAATGGGGCTGGTTTCGTCGGCATGAGTCAATAGTATAAAAGCCAATATATAAAAACCATAAAGTAGCCGAGTAAAAGACCAAATAGGGGCATTTTTGGGGGTCTTTTCTATGTCGGTTTCCCCAAAATGCCATGCAGATATTACCAAAAATAACAATAAACTAAAGCCAGCAAACCAAAACCAAGCCAGAGCATAAAAAGCCATTAGCGACAGGTATTTGACCAAAAAGAAAGTAAAGTTATATTGACGATTGGCGTGGTTATCTGTCGTCTTTTGTATTAGATGGTCTAATGCGCCGTGTGGAATACCTGTCAGTAATATCAGTGAAACAAAAAAAACGACTTGAATATTATATGGAATGTCATTGTAGAAGTATTGCCACCCCAACAGACACACACCCAGCACAATCGTGAGCCAAGTGGGGGTGCGTAGAGCCATCTTTAAGTTTTTTATCATTGCTTTTTGTTTAGGGTTGTGGTATATACGTTAAACGAAAAACCAACATAATTACCCAAACATAGAAAAAATTGAAATAAATACAAAATTAAGCGTTGATTTTGAAAGACTTTCTGTCAATATCTTTGTATTAACAGATTTTAGCTACTTTTGTGGCCACTATCTTTTATATATTCGATGACCAATTATATTTTGTTCGACGACGCTACCCTTCGCTCACATCTGCTCCCGTTTACTTTTACTCGCCCGGTTGCCGAAATCCGTTGTGGCATCTGGACAATTACCGAAAAATGGACATATTTTTTGAAAACTAAACCTTCGTTTTTGACTGAACCATATCTTCAAACTAAATTTAAACTAATAACGACCAACGATAACGTCTTTGTGAATGGCTCGGTTTGCCCAACTCAAAACATAGTCGAGGCCGTTTGCCAATTACAAACAGGCGAAGTATTGGTTTCGGGCAATATAACTGTTGCCTATCGCGCCTCGTTTGAGGTTGTGAGTCCGATTATAGAATTAAAAAATATTTTGTTTTCAGAAAAAGTAGTGAGCATTGGCCAAGTATGGGATATTTTTGTAGAAAATGCCGCCCAAATTAGTTTGGACTTAGAACAAATCAAAAAAAATAAAGGTAGCCAAGCTATTACAGACCCACACACAAAATGTTATAATAGAGAGAATATTTTTGTTGAAGAAGGCGCAACTATTCGAGCCGCTATCTTAAACGCTGAGAGTGGTCCAATTTATATTGGCAAAAACGCTGTGGTGTCAGAGGGTGCAATCGTCTTGGGGCCATTTGCACTGGGCGAAAGCTCAACTGTGAATTGGGGCGCAAAAATGAGGTCAAATATTAGTATCGGGCCACATTGCAAGGTAGGTGGCGAAGTAGCCAACACCGTTTTTTTTGGACACAGCAATAAAGGCCACGATGGATTTATTGGCAACTCTGTCATAGGCGAATGGTGTAACTTGGGCGCAAATACCAACAACTCAAACCTAAAAAACGACTACACCAACGTCAGAATCTACGACTACGCCAGCCATAGTTTAGAAGACACAGGCCGTCTGTTCTGTGGCTTGTTTATGGGCGACTACACCAAGGCGGCCATCAGCACAATGTTCAACACTGGCACAGTAGTTGGGGTTAGTGCCAATGTATTTGGTGCAGGTTTTCAGGCCAAGCACATACCGTCGTTTAGTTGGGGTGGGGCGGCAGAGGGGCTGACAGAATATCGTATCGAAAAAGCCATCGAAGTAGCCCGCCAAACCGTCAGCCGCCGAGGCATAAGCCTCAGCGAAGCCGACGAAGACATCATGCGACAGGTTTTTGAAATAACACGGGGGTAAATTACTGAATGATTGGGTAACTTTGTAACTGAGTGGTTGGATTTGGCGAAAAATCTAATTAGCCCAAAAACTCATACACACCTGCCACGCCTTGCCCACCACCTACACAGGCCGATACCATTCCGTATTTTTGGTTGCGAAGCCGCATTTCGTTGAATAACTGTACCGATAGCCGTGCGCCAGTTGAGCCGAGTGCATGGCCAATGGCTATCGCTCCGCCGTTGGGATTTATTTTGGTAGCGTCCAGATTTAACTCTTGAATAACGGCCAGAGCCTGTGCTGCAAAGGCTTCGTTGAGTTCTATTTGGTCAATATCGTTGAGGGTAATACCTGCCTGTTTGAGTGCAATCGGAATAGCTGCCACAGGGCCAATACCCATGATACGAGGCTCTACACCAGCAGAAGCGTAAGACATCATACGAGCAATAGGCTTGATGTTCAGTTCAGTGACCATTCGCTCAGACATCACAATCACAAAAGCGGCTCCGTCAGACGTTTGCGATGAGTTGCCAGCCGTAACGCTGCCACCAGCGGCAAAAACAGGTTTGAGTTTGCCCAATGCCTCCAAAGTTGTGTCGGCTCGTGGCCCTTCATCTTTGGCAACTACATATTCACGGGTTTTCTTTTTGTTGGTATTGGCATCAAAGTAAGTTTCCTTTACCGTAATTGGCACGATGCCGCTCTCAAACTTGCCCGAAGCCTGCGCTGCCAACGCTTTTTGGTGCGATTCAAAGGCAAACTTATCTTGTGCCTCACGGCTAATTTTGAACTGGTTGGCTACTTGTTCGGCTGTCATGCCCATTCCCAAATAATAGTCGGCATGGTCTTTGGCGATTTCGTAGTTTAGAGCTGTTTTCCAGCCCATAGTTGGTACCATCGACATCGATTCGATTCCCCCTGCAACGATACAGTCGGCCATACCTGCGCTGATTTTGGCCGCCGCAATCGCAATCGCCTCAACACCTGAGCCACAATAACGATTGATTGTAAAGCCTGGCACACTTTTGGGCAACGACAACAGAGCCACATATCGAGCAATCTGCATACCCTGCTCGGCTTCGGGTACGGCATTACCTACTATAAGGTCGTCCACACGGGCGGGGTCGAGGGCTGGTACTTGCGCCAACATATATTTGATGACTTCTGCGCCTAAGTCGTCGGGACGAGTAAATCTAAAACCACCTTTGGGGGCTTTGGCAACGGCAGTGCGATAGCCAGCTACGATGTATGCGTTCATATTTTGAATTTTTTACAAATAAAATACATTTCTTTAAAAAACAGTATGCGTGCAGACTATTTTTGTTTGTTGGGCGTTGTTTCAATAATTTAACTGACTGATATTTGAGTACTTTTATGGTACAATTACTAATTTTTAATCTATGAAAATCTCAAAAACCATTTTATTGATTGTTTTAATTATTTCATCAAACAAAACCAATGCCCAGTTTATTACCGACATCAACGGGCGGCCTTTTGTAGAAATAAAATATACCGACATCGAAGGCTCACCATACCTGAACGACAACTGGTCTGTGGGCTTTGCCAAAGCCAAGCACAACAACAAAACCTACGAACTCAAACGAGTGCGGTATGACATATATAAAGACGAGCTGGAATATGACGTAGCAGGTAGTTATTTTAGGCTATCAGACCAAATTACGGAGTTTAGCTGTGGCGATGGTACGTTTAGGAATGGTTTTACAAATGCAGAGCCATTGACAATCCGCTCTTTTTACCAAATATTATACGATGGTAAAATCAAGTTGCTCAAAAGAATAGCTGCCCAAATAGCCACCGAAAAATTGTATGGCTCGGCTTCAGAAACCAAACGATTTTTGAAAGAAGAAGCATTATTTATTCAAAAAAACGGAATATTGACCCGAATCAAAAAAGATAAAAAAACGATTTTAGAAATACTATCTGACAAACAACCACAGATTGAAGCCTTCATCAAAGAGCAAAAACTTAAACCCACTCGTGAGGAGGACATTGTTAAAATAATAGAAAAATATGATGGCTTGTGAGAAAAATAACAGTTGCTACTTTTGCCAGCGGCTTTCTCGCCAGACTCGCTGCTCGTGTTTGCTCAAAAACGTCCAAGCCACAAAGCGACTTATTTTTTGTCCTTGCGCCATTTCTACGGTTTCTATGCCAATGGCTTTGGCTTTTTTGAGTAATTTATAAATATTGGGCAACGTTGTTTGCTTAGAAACTAATGTTGTAAACCACAGGCATTTATCAGCTGCTTGGCTGCTTTCTTGTATCATTCTACCAATAAAACCCGCCTCGCCACCCTCACACCACAACTCAGACGGCTGGCCACCAAAGTTGAGGGCGTTTGTTTGTTTTGCTTTTTGATTGTCTAAATTGTGCCATTTGCGGCCTGTACCAGCCATTGCTTCGGCGGCAGATGCGTGAAAAGGTGGGTTACAAATCGTAAAATCAAATCGTTCGTTGGGTTGTATAATGTTTTTGAAAATATGAGACGGCGATGGCTGCAAACGACATTCAACAAAAGGCTTCAGCGCACCATTGGAGGCAACGATAAGCTGGGCGGTTTTGATGGCTTTGGCATCGGTATCTGAGCCAACAAACGACCAGCCATAGCTCTGATGGCCAATGATAGGATATACGCAGTTGGCACCAATGCCAACATCAAGCCCAACGATGTTTTTACCTATTGGAACATCTGCCCCGTTGGCCAATATATCGGCTAAATGATGCACATAGTCGGCTCGACCTGGTATGGGTGGACACAAATATTGTGGCGGAATGTCCCAGTGGTCGATTTTATAAAAATGTTTTAGAATGGCTCTATTGAGCATTTTGACAGCGTGAGAGTCGCTAAAACTAATGGTTTCTGACCCAAAACTATTGACAGACACGTAGGGTTTGAGATCTGGACAAGCGGCTATCAAAACCTCAAAATCGTACCTAAAACGATGGGGATTGCGTGGGTGTATAGTGGGTTTGACCGCCGATGATTCTTGTTTTGTGGGCATGGTGTTTTTTTGTTTTGTGAAAGTATAAGCCAGCGAGTTAATGGTATTTATGAGCTGGTAAACAACCACTTCTGACGAGGATTATAGAATTATGTAAAATATTTATGATGCCGAAAAATTAAATATTTCTATTTTTGTTCAAAAAATAATATGCAACTCAAACGAAACGTGGACGATATATTACTCGACTGGAAAAATAGTCGTTCAAGAAAACCTATTTTATTAAGAGGTGCAAGGCAAGTAGGCAAATCTACTTCGGTACGGTTTTTAGGAAAAACATTTGACACTTTTTTGGAAATTAATTTTGAGACTGAAAAAGAAATTCATATTTTTTTAAAGGAAACATCAATGTTACCACTATTTGTGAAAAACTATCGCTTTACTACAATACGCCCATCGAGGCGGGTAAAACATTACTATTTTTTGACGAGATTCAGCAATGTATCCCTGCCATTAGCTCCATACGCTATTTTTAGGAGCAATTTAACGACCTGCACCTCATCGCAGCAGGCTCGTTGTTAGAGTTTGCCCTGGCCGACCTGCCCTCTTTTGGAGTAGGGCGTATTAGATCGGTATTTATGTACCCACTGTCATTTTACGAGTTTTTGTGGGCAAAAGACGAACAAAAACTACTTCGTATGATTCAAGATGCTAAAATAATAGATATACCCTTTCATAAAAAATTGATAGAATATTTAAAAGTTTTCCTCGTCACTGGCGGTATGCCCGAAGTAGTTGCCAAATACATTGATGGTGAACCACTATTAGAAATTCAAACAGTACTTGATGAGCTACAAGCCTCTATTTTAGCAGATTTTGTTAAATATAAAAAAATGTACCACCAGGCCGTCTCAATGAGGTATTTGAGGCCGTGGTGGCGCAATCGGGTGGAAAATTCAATCTCAGTAAAGTATCGACAAATACCAATCATGGTCAAATCAAAGAGGCTTTGTCGTTATTAGAAAAAGCTGGCTTGATATATGCCGTAACGCACTCGGCTGAAAATGGCCTACCATTGGGTGCCGAAACTAACGATAAAAAACGAAAATACTTGCTTTTTGATACCGGAATTTTTCAGCGAATAGCTGGGTTGAATATGAGCCATTTTTTGGTAGCTACCGACCGAGACCTTGTCAATAAAGGTACAATAGCCGAAAGTTTTGTTGGTCTCGAAATTATCAAAAATGGTAATCCTTTCATACAAGAACGACTTTATTACTGGCACCGTGAGGCTTCATCGAGCAATGCCGAAGTTGATTACTTAGTCCAAAAAGAAGGACAAGTCTTACCCATTGAAGTTAAGTCTTCTCAAAAAGGTAGCATGCAAAGTTTATTGTTAGTGCGCCATTTTTAGTCCAAGCCATTCCATTGTATCGCACGGGCGACCCCGTTTTGTCTTTTAGCAACTAATGTATCATTTGATTTTTCTGTTCTTCCGTTACCAATTATTTTTCCATTTTCTTGTCTTTTTTTATAATTGATAATGGTGTTTTCATTTTTGGTCAAATAGGTAATTAGCATTTCTTTACTATGCTCAT
>JAYWHT010000032.1:0-59778 GCA_043777595.1 Spirosomataceae bacterium | reverse complement strand
GTGGACTTTGGACAGCGGACATTAGATGTTGAAAATGAGTTATCTCAAACTAAACATCGCCCTACATCAACTATCATACATCATACATCAAAACTACTTCCTCTCCCTATCGCTGGCTTGATGTCTGCCGAGGACGGTTATGTTGTGGCAGCACAATATACGGCCATTGACCAATTTGCAAAAACAACATTAGGCTCGACTCTTAACTCACCTTTTATGACCTTGTCGTTTATGGGATTATTGGTAATTCCCAGTCTCAAAATGAGCGACTTAGGTCTTTTTGACGGCAGTAGTTTTCAGTTTGTCGATGTAGTTGTGTGATTTGAGTTATCGCTTTGGGGCTGAGACTATTTTTTTAGGGTGTTCCTAATATTGGTAATTTTATCAATAGATAGCTTTGTGATTTTAGCAATTGTTTCATCGTCAAGCCCTTTACTATTGCATTTACGGCTATTTCAGTGCTTCTTTCATCTTTTGCTCTAAATTCTGCCTCACTTTGTAAAGAAAACAACTCACTTGCTTTTAGGTGTAGCGAATCTAAATAACGGTTATAGCCATATTTGTCATCTTTTGGCAGCCTCATTATATCAAGCACTTCGCCAGCTTCTTTTAAACCTTTTGCATTGAAACTGTCTTTTACCTCGCTATTTTTCAAAAAATAAATCCATTCGTCCAAAGTATCTTTTGCATTGTCGTCAAACTGATTTACTTTCAATAAATAATATTCTGGAAAAATATCAGAAACGTTTTCTTTAATAAAGGTTTGTTTTTGTTTTATCGATAACCCCAATAAGTCATTCTGGTGAATCCCTTTGAAATCAGTTTTTCCCTTATAAATGTAGTCTTGCCCTTATCCAAGATCAAAATAGACAATATTTACTGATATTACCTTTTTAATTTCTAAATATTTCTGTCCAAGATTTAAGTTTTCTGAAATACTTTTTGATACTCCAAAAGCCATTCTATGAAAGTAGTCTATTTCGTAAGTACTCTAAATTTTTATTATTATAAGCTCGTTTTTAGAATTATGAGTTAAAATATCAACTCGGTTAAATTTGTCATCTTTGGTTTCTTGATTTGCTTCACTTTCGAGGGTTTGCTCAATTTTAATGGTATCGTACAGTAGTTCACTCAAAAACCCTTCAAGAACGGCAAAGTTGGCTTTGTTTGTTAAAAGCCTTTTTATAGCCCAGTCAAATCGAATTAGTTTTTTAGTCATTGTTTTTTGTTGAATTTATAAATCTACAATTTTTTAATATTATTTGCCGACAAAATTCTGCACAAAATCGCTTCTAATTTATTGCCTTGCAAACACTTTTTTCAAAATATCTGTAACACGGGCCGCTGGGTTTTCTCTGATTTTTTTTTCTTCGTCGGCTACCAACACAAACAACCCATTGATGGCTTGGTCGGTGGCGTATTTTTGTAAATCTGGGTTAAGTTTCTGATTTGTAAATGGTATTTTGTTGTAAGTCGTGGCCAAATCTGAATAATATTTGGTAGCGTTTTGCTGGTCGAGAGCGGTCTGAACCACTGGCGAAAACTCGTTGAATAAACTCTGATACGTCGTTTTGCGGAGGTATTCGGTGGCTGCGTTTTTGTCACCTTTCAAAATCCCTAATGCGTCCTGAATACTCATAGACGTAATGGCCGACCAGAAAATGGGTTTCGCTTTTTTGGCGGCATCTTCGGCGGCACGGTTGAGCGACAACACAAATTTATCAACGTCTGGCCCAAATCCAATCTGACGAAGTTTAGCCTCAATTTTTTGGGCATCGGGCGGAAAAACTATTTTGATGAGGCTGTTCTTAAAATAACCGTCCACGGCCGAAGCCTGCGATGAGCCATTGTCTATGCCTACTTTCAAGGCCTCTTTTAGTCCTGACACCACTTCTGAGCTACTTAATTCTGTGCTTTGCCCCAAAAGTCCACCAAGTTGAGATGGGTTAAACTGAGCGCAAGCACTCATAAATGTACTGATTACTAATACGATAATGATTTTTTTGTTCATTTTTTTGTTTTTTGTTTATGTATTTAATTTTAAATTTGGTTCTCTGATAATTTTTTTAAGAATCTATTTTTTACCGCAAAATATACAAAAGTTTACAAAAAATATTATTTTGGTTCTACTATGATTTTTACGGAGATGCTGCTTGAAGCTGAACCGAAGCCATCGCTTGGAGCGATGGCTTTGGTAAACCCGTATAAATCAACGAAGAACCATTGTTTTTTAACCTTTTGCGGCCTTTTGTGTCTTTTGTGGTTCAATAATCACAAAAATTGTTAGTGAATCAGAAATTTTTATAGTTTTAATAACCATTGACTAATGGCATCTCCGAATTTCAATGCAATAACGAACAAGGTTACGAAGAATTTTATCTAATTTTGAGAAATATTTAATTAGAATGATAAAAGCAGAAATAGTAACGATTGGCGACGAAATACTTTTCGGCCAAATTACCGATACAAATACGCAGTGGATTGGTACAGAACTGACTAAAATCGGCATCAGACCAATCAGAAAAACATCGGTCGGCGACAACAAGCAAGATATTTTGGACGCATTTGCCGAAGCCCAAAAACGGGTCGATGTTGTGTTAATTACTGGTGGCTTGGGCCCCACCAAAGACGATATTACTAAAAAAGTGTTTTGTGAATATTTTGACACAACCCTCGAAATCAATGAAGATGCACTGGCGTTGATTACTCGTTTTTTTGAAAAAAGAGGCCGAGAAATGACTGAACTTAACCGACAGCAAGCGGCTTTGCCCAAAAACTGTACTTATATCAAAAACTGGTGGGGAACAGCCCCAGGAATGTGGTTTGAAGACAACGGAACGGTTTTTATATCAATGCCAGGTGTACCGTTTGAAATGAGAAATCTGATGACCGAGGCGTTGTTGCCCAAACTACAAGCACACTTTAAGACACCAGTTATTTATCACAAAATGATAAAAACGGTGGGATTGGGTGAGTCGTTTTTGGCTGAAAAAATAGAACACTGGGAAGATGCCCTGCCGCCACATATCAAACTGGCTTATCTACCGCATTATGGTCAAGTTCGACTGCGGCTTACGGCCACAGGTACTGACATAGACCAACTCAAAGCCGAAGCGCAGGCAGAAGTGGACAAAGTGCTGCCGATGATTCAAGATAATGTTTTTGGATTTGACAACGACGAACTCGAAACCGTTGTGGGCAATTTGCTCAAAACCAAAAACCAGACCATAGCCACAGCCGAAAGCTGCACAGGTGGGTATTTGTCGCACCTTATTACCAAAGTGCCAGGCTCATCGGCATATTTTGAGGGTGGGGTAGTGGCATATAGCTACGAAGCCAAAACATTGGAGCTGGGTGTGCAAGCCGAAACCTTGAATAGTTTTGGGGCAGTAAGCCAAGAAACGATTGTAGAAATGGCCGAAGCCGTCCGCAATAAATTTAAAACAACTTATGGTGTAGCCACCAGCGGTATTGCAGGGCCGGGAGGTGGTACTCCCGACAAGCCAGTTGGTACAGTCTGGATAGCGTGCGCTGGCCCCAATGGCACTAAGTCCCGAAGGTTACAATTGACTGAATACAGAGAATTAAATATCCAACTGACGGCGACTTATTTGTTGGAATTATTAAGAAAAACGATTATTAAAACGATTTAAGTAGCAAGTAGCGAAAAAGGCACCCATTTTTAATAGTCTGTATCTCAATACTCTTACACGGGTTCGCCCGCACGGTTTATATTTTGCGGTTCGTTATTTTTCTGTTCCTAAGCAACTACTTATTTTACTTTTTACGAAAACAAAATGGCAATTTTTGAAATGGTTATGCCCCGAATGGGCGAAAGTATCATGGAGTGTACGGTATTGGCAGTTCTAAAAAGCGTAGGTGACTATGTAGAAGCCGACGACTCTATACTCGAAGTAGCAACCGACAAAGTAGATACTGAGGTGCCAGCGGCAGTGAGCGGTATTATTAAAGAAATTAGAATCAAAGTCGGGGACGTTGTTGCTATTGACAGCGTTGTTGTCAAGATCGAAACCGATCAGAGTGAATCAAATGGACAAGCTCACGACAATAAAGTAACTGATAAATTAGAGGTAGAAACGGCAGTACCATTTACAGAAATAGTTTTAGAAACACAGCCAGTTATAGTAAAACCGCAAACCACCGCCACTCGTTTTTACTCACCGTTGGTGCAGACTATTGCCAAAACAGAGAAGATTTCTGTGGCAGAATTAGAGCAAATTATCGGAACAGGTAGTGAGGGTAGAGTTACCAAGTCTGATATTTTGAAATACATAGAAACAAAAAGTCAAACCTCAGTTGACCCAAAATCTACCAAGCCAAACCTCACTCAGTCGTTTAGCCAAACCTCACTCAGTCGGACTGTACCTATGGATAGAATGAGAAAGATGATTGCTGAACGAATGGTAGAATCTAAGCGTATATCTGCACACGTAACGTCGTTTGTAGAATGTGATATGACCAAGGTTGTAAACTGGCGCAACGCAAACAAAAATAAATTTAAGGAAGAGACTGGCGAAAATCTAACATTTACCCCTATCTTGATACGAGCCGTTGTGAGAGCCATTCAAGATTTTAGAGCCATCAATGTCTCTATCGTTGGCGACGACGTTGTTCATAAACCTGATATAAACATCGGTATGGCCGTGGCGCTACCATCAGGCAATTTGATTGTGCCAGTTATTCATCAAGCCGATAAATATGTTGTTGCGGCACTAAGCGCAAAAGTGAACGACTTGGCCAACCGAGCCAGAACTAACAAACTTACTGCCGACGACTTGGCGGGTGGTACCTATACAATTTCAAATATTGGTACATTTGGCAATATCATGGGTACGCCCATTATCGTTCAGCCGCAGGTAGCGATTATGGCTTTTGGGGCTATTCAAAAAAAACCAGTTATCATCGAAACCCCACAAGGCGATAGCATTGGCATCAGAAGTATGATGTATTTATCGCACTCTTACGACCACCGAGTGGTAGACGGTGCGCTGGGTGGAATGTTCGTAAAACGAGTGGCCGATTATTTAGAACAATTTGATGGGCAATAGACACTGAACAACAAAATATTTTTATATAAGTTTTAAGTAGTCGTGAGTTAAATATAATACTGATAATAAGCAAGTTGTCAAAATAAAAATGCCGTATTACTTTTAGATATATACTTAAAAAGTGGCATTAGCCGCTTTTTTTGCATTTGAAACAGGTTATGATTTCCATAAATATTCCTTGTATCAACATATTCAAACGGTTTGATAGTGTGGCTATGAGCAATATAATGTCAAATTAAATTTTGATTTGTTGTTTTTACTACCTACCCCAGCTTGGCGTAGGGGTATTTTCGTCAAAAAGTTCGTCGATGTAATATTGGCGGCGAGGCCGTTTGTCGCACACATCGCCACCCAGCGGGTAGCGGCAGGTCGAGTAGGTTTCTACATTGTCGGGGTTCATTAGGCTTTTGTATATGCCATTAGTAAATTTATTGGTGCGGTGGCTACGGGCGAGGTAGCAGTGGCCTAATTCATGAAAAACCAATGATTCACGAGCTTGTTCATAAGCATCTTTCCAGCAAGCAGGGTCAGTATCAAGCACAATATATTGCTGTTTGGCAGTGAGGCTTTTGCAACGTCCGCACACAAAATCACCATCGGCATCGGCAAATTCCACTATAAGGTTATTGATTTTTATGTCAATTCCTCGCTTTTTGGCTTCGGCCACAAAACTATCAATATATGGTTGTACCTCGGCCGGAATTTTTAGCTCTGGGTCGGGTACTTTCTGACAACTCAACAATACGAGCAAAAAGCAGATACCGATATAACTTTTCTTCATCTTCAACGTTTTAAGCAGTAGTACACATTAACGCTCAAATTTATGAAAAAGCTTTGTATTTATTTCTCACTATTTTTACTTTTTGGCTGCGTGTCTGTTCGCTCAAATGTAGGTGCTGTGCCGAGTTTTAGTAAAATATTGGTTATCCTAAAAATGAACCATGCCAACGATGACCATGCCAATAAGTATTTATGGGTATTTCCCAAAAAATACGACGTCTGTGCCATTGCCCACGACACTATCTCAATAGTGAGTCTCAAAGAAAGAACTGACCAGTGGCTTAACCAATGTCAAAGCGAAGCTATTTTGACCATTACAACCCAACAGGTGGGCTTCTATCAGAGTTATTTTATTGGCGATTCTTATGTTCCAAACGAACGAAATTATGAAATGTTTGCAGAAATGAGATTATTGGCCGACAATAAAGTGTTCTGGAAATCAAAAATACATACCAGCCCTCTGACAGGCGAAACATTTAATCCTAAGCGTATTGTCGATCAACTAAAATTGGACGGAGTGTTGAGCGAGTAGCCACTACTCTCTACTACGCACTTCATACGAACGCCCGTATTTCTTTTTCTTTTCTGCAACGTGGTCTCTTCGTACATTTACTTTGCTGTTTTTGGCCGATTTTTCATGGTAAGCCGGCCCAACGTTTTCTCTCAATAGTTTTTTGGTAGGTGGTGCTTTAAATTTTATTTGAGGCTGTTCTTCCAATAATATTTTGTCTGAAATTGTTATATTTTCGGGCAAATCAAATGCTGGAACGACATAGTTCATCAGTTTTTGTATTTCGGTCAAATAGTCTTTTTCCTTTTCGGTAACAAACGAAATAGCCACACCTTCTTGCTCTTTTCGGCCTGTACGCCCTATGCGGTGAATGTAAATTTCGGGAACATCGGGCAAATCAAAATTGATAACGTGCGACACCTCAGATACGTCCAAGCCTCTGGCAATAATATCTGTGGCAATCAAAGCACGGCAGCTACCTGCCTGAAAAGCATTGACAGCCGCAAAGCGGTGGTTTTGGTTTTTGTTGGAATGTATCACCGACACCAACTCGCCAAATGACTCTGACAACTGCTCATAAACTAAGTCGGCGAGGTGTTTGGTGGACACAAAAACCAGTACTTTGCTCATCACAGAGTTATTGGTCAATAATGATTTTAGGAAGTTGATTTTAGTGTAAAAATTAGGTACTTGGTAGCAACTCTGCAAAATATTGTCGAGCGGAGTACCAACTGGCGTGGCTTCAACTCGTATCAAATCATTGAAATAAGTACCAATCAAAGTTTCGACTTCGGCAGTAATAGTAGCCGAAAACAATAAATTTTGGCGGCGGTCGGGTAGGGCATCAAATATATTTTTGAGTTGTGTTCTAAACCCCAAATTGAGCATTTCGTCAAACTCGTCAATCACCAATCGCTTTACGCTCTTGGGTTTCAGTACGCCAGATGCCAGCAAGTCCACCAATCGGCCTGGTGTACCCACTACTATATCTGCACCTTTGGCTACTTCGGCGGCTTGTGGTTTGAGATTTACGCCTCCATACACGCCCACGGCCGTCAGGCTCATGTATTTGGTTAATTTTTTTGTTTCTTCCAATACCTGAATTACCAACTCACGAGTTGGAACAAGAATGAGCAACTGCGGTACTTTTTCTTTCTGAAACTGAAACTGTCGGAGACACGGCAATAGGTAAGCATACGTTTTGCCAGTGCCTGTTTGGGCTATGCCACACACATCTTTGCCCGACATTACCACCGAAAATACTTTTTCTTGAATCGTCGTTGGTGTACTAATTCCCAAGTCGTCAAGTGCGTTTAGGAGCGATTTATTTAGATTTAATTGGTCGAATGTCATAGTGTTGTTCAAATCTAAAATATTTTAGACGGTTTTAGTGTGGCTTCCTGAATACGTTTAGTAATCTGAGAAAGTTTTAATGGTTTCAGTAGCTTGGGTGGGTCGATTGATGGGTCTTTATGTAGTATGCAAAGATTCAGATTTGAGAAAAAAACGAGAAAAATCTTTATCTCTTTGGTCTAATTGGGCACTCCATTCAATGGTATCTAAAAATTTGTTTTGAATTATAGATTACACACATTTCTTTCCAATCTTCAAGAGTTCCACGTTCTAGCACCCGCTCAATGACGATTTTATACGACTTTTGGTAATTGAAAGTATTTAAGTCGTATTCCCACAAAAGAGCTGTATTTATTATATTGGGTCGTTCCATTATTGTTGTGTATTTACTCAAATATACAAAAAAACATTAGCATTAACAAACCTTATTTATTCTTGTAAAACTTATCTAAAAACTCGTAACGGGCATCGTTTGTAGCTTTTTCGGCTCTCGACTCGGTATCAATAATCATCACGGGCGGTGTTTTGTCGCCTGCTTTGGCTGTTGGCCACTCGGATAGTTTTGAGCCGTTTGGGTTTCCTGTTTTGATAAAATTGGCAAAATAACTAAGCATTATTTCCGAAACTTTATAGTCATCGGCTGTCCAAGCGTAGTCTTTGATACGGTCGAGGTTTCCCATACAATATTCGATTTCGCAGGCGTGCGGTGCGCCTACGGCTTTGGTTGGCTCTGGTGTATTAGTGTCTTTTTTGAGCGTGCCTCCAGCCAAACCTGCCGCCATTGAGTTGTCGGCCAGAGCGGGGCGTAGCTTGCTGTACAAATACCGATATACAGGCTGAGTACTGTTGTTGCGGTGCAGGTCAAACCATTTCCAAGTACTGTACGATATAAATCTATCGGAGGTCAGAGCTGTGGCTGATAGCTCAATTTCTTTGGTTGAGCCATGTGGGTATAGTTTCAGTACTTCTTCAAAATCAGTTGGGTATTCGGTCTTTACTCGTTTTATATAATTTTCTTCATTGTAGGGTAAGCCATACATAAATGCCTGGCTAGGTATTTCGGCAGAGTTCCAACCCAACAGTAACGGCACTTGTGCTTGCTCTTTGGCTGCAAAAATTTGGGGAATGGTCTTGGGTAAAAAATAACCGTCTATCACAATCGGAAAACCGAAGAGTTTAGAGTCAGCAAAAACTTCATATACATCTCTGGTCGATAATGCTCTAAATGCTTTGATTGACCCAATGCCATTTTTCCTTAAAAAATCTACGCCCATTTTTTCGGCTTCGGCCAATGGCACTGGGGCCATGGTGGGCGTAATGCCTGCGCCACTTTCACCGATTGCACCAGCTATTAAGTTTCTTGACATCGGCGATGACATTTGCATACTGACCGCAACCGAGCCAGCCGACTCACCCGCCAATGTGATTTTTTTTGGGTCTCCACCAAAGGCTGCTATGTTTTTTTCGACCCATTTTAAAGCCGCAGCTTGGTCCAACATTCCGTAGTTGCCAGAGGCTTTGTATGGTGCTTCGGCAGAGAGTTCGGGGTGAGCCAAAAATCCAAAAATATTCAAACGATAATTGCACGTTACGACCACAATGCCTTTTTTTGCCATACTTTCGCCATCATAACGAGGCTCTGAGGCATCACCAGCCGAATTACCGCCACCATAATAATAGAGCAATACAGGCAGGTTTTTGTCGGTGCGCTTGGCTGGTGTCCAGACGTTAAGGTAAAGGCAGTCTTCACTCAGGCCGTCTGAGCGTGAGTTCATATCGCCAAAAACAATTTTTTGAACAGGCCGTGGCCCAAACTTTTTGGTTTCTTTTATATTTTTCCAGTTGTCGAGCGGTTGCGGGGCTTTCCAGCGCAAATCGCCGACGGGCGGCTTGGCAAAAGGTATTCCAAAATAAGTCTGGATACCCGTTTTGGTATCATAATTACCTTCAATGCGCCCATTTTCGATAGTCGTTTGTACGGCAAAATTATTGTCGGTCTGAGCAAATACAAAGATGCTCGACAGCGTAAAAATAAAAAAACAAAATAAGACTTTCATTGAGATTGGTTTGAGTGGTTGTACAGATTGCGACATATCTTATCGGGGTTAGATTAGCCAACTTTCAAAAAAGTTGGCTAATCTGGACATTTAGATTTGCGGTAACGTAGGCCGTTTGGCCATAGCATCTCCAATGATTTTGAGTACTCGCTCACGCTCTACGCCTACGAGTGGTAGCCGTGGTTGGCGTACTTGTTCTGTGCCGAGGCCAGTGGCCACTTCGGCGAGTTTGATGTTTTGAACAAATTTATTGCCAATGTCGAGATGTAATAACGGAAAAAACCAACGATAAATCTCACGAGCTTCCATGATGCGGCCTTGTTTTACTAATTCATAAATCACGACTGTCTCTCTCGGAAACGCATCTACTAAGCCTGCCACCCAGCCGTCTGCTCCCATCACCAAACTTTCAAATGCCAAGTCGTCCACACCACTCAAAATCTTAAACCTACCGCCAAACTCATTGATGATGTCGGTCATGTAGCGTATATCGCCAGTAGATTCTTTCATAGACTCGAAGTGTGTATTTTGGGCCAAATCATGAAACATCGAAATCGAAACGAAAGTCTTATAAGCCAGCGGATTGTTATAAATCATCACAGGCAAGTCCGTAGAGTCGGCTACGGTGTGCATATAGTGCAGCGTTTCACGGTCGTCGGACGGGTAGCGCATCGGTGGCAGTAACATAAAACCATCAGCCCCTATTTCTGCCGATTTTTTAGCCATTTCTATCGCCACTTTGGTATTTGACTCTGCAATGCAAGTAATCAACGGCACACGCTCGCCGATGGTAGCTTTGGCTGCTGCCAAGAGTTCGAGTTTTTCGTCAAACAACAAAGAACTGTTTTCGCCCAATGACCCACAAACGATGATGCCATGCACGCCAGCCGCCAGTTGGGCTTCTATATTAGTGCAAAATGTTGTTAAATCAAGGCTTTCATCGGCATTAAAATTGGTTGTTACAGCGGGATATACGCCTGTCCAGTTTGGTTTCATAGTATTGGTTTTAGGTTATTTGATTGACCACAAAAGTAATAAAAGTTAGCCAGAAACTCAAAAGGCGGCTACTTCTTTGAGAAGTGCCGCCTTTTGACAATTAAAATCACTTTTAAGCCACAAACGTAATATCTAAGCTGATTGGCACAACGCTCAACGCTTTTGAAATAGGGCAGCTTTCTTTTGCACCATTGGCCAATTCTACAAACTGCGCCTCGGCCATACCCGACACTTTGCCAGTCAGATTTAATTTAATGCCTGAAATAGCAAAACCACCCTCAACAGGGTCGAGTGATACTTCGGCTGAAACGTCCAACTGGTCGGCGGCGAAGCCTGCGCCAGCAATAGCAAAACTCAAGGCCATTGCAAGACAGCCAGCGTGTGCGGCCGCTATGAGCTCTTCGGGGTTTGTACCTAACTGACCGTCTTCGTTCTGAAAACGGGTTTTGAAACTATAAGGTGTTTTGTTGAAAAACCCACTTGGTGCGCTCAATGTGCCGTTGCCTTCCAGACCTGTACCGTTCCAAACGGCTGATGCTTTTCTTTTCATTTATTGGTTTGTTTAATGTTCGCACAAAAATAGCTATTACTTCTCTGATTTGTATTCAAAAATTAGAAAATTTATTCGGCCTTTGCTTGCAATAACTTATGCGAGCCGTCGCATTGAGGCATTTTTTTTGATAGCCCGCAAGTACAATCGTGCAATCCTTTACCGTTCAAAATTTGTTGTGTATATTTTTCAATTCTTGCCAAACGTGTTTGGAGTTGTTTGGCTTCCGAAAAAAACAAATTGTATGCCCGTTGTCGCCCAGGCGTGAGGGCTTCAAAGGCTGTTTTGAGAGGGGTGTTTTCATTTAGTTTAATTTGCAGTTCGTCCAAAAGTACAAGTTCTGACGGTTTTTTTAACTCAACTTTCAAACCTGCTTTTTCTACTTCAATGGCTTCATACAAATAGGCTTTCAAGACGGGCTTCATTTCTATAATTTGTTTTAAATCTATAAAACGAATCTGTCGGCTTGCTTGCACATTTTCGGTTTGTTGAATCAAAATACCCTCGGCATCGTTCAGCAAGACACCTTTGATAAACAAAAGCGCACAATAATCTTTAAATTCGTGGACTATCACCACGTTATTGTTCTGAAAAGTATAGCATGGGCAGCCCCATTTTAGTTCTTCGGTCAGGCCACAGTCCAGCACAATCGTTCTTAGCGTTTCGATTTCTTTTTGCCACTTTTGAGATTTTTCAAAATAAAAATCAACTTTTGGGTTGGTCATCGTGTGCAAATAGGTTATTGAAAATTTTTATTGACTAAAACAACTACCTCGTTATGAAACCACTTAAAACTGTCAGACCTACTTGCCAACCAAGCAGTATCAAACGATGTAGTCAGTTGTTCGACAATTGGGTTACTGATTTTGTTTGGCACTTTGGCTTGACCATAAACAGCTATTTTCGCATCGCTTCGAGGTTTCAGCTCAAACGATTCGTTTTTTGTTGATTGTGGGTTATTTGCTTTACGTTTCAAATACCAAAGCCAATGCTCGATACATTGAACGGGAATGAAGATAACGACTTGATTTTTAAATTGTTCTGGTAATGTAGTACGCATCGAATTTTGTCTGTCTTCAAATGCTTTGAACTGAAAATCGTCTAAGTCACGACCTACAAAAAAAACGTCATTTCCAGCATATTTTAGGCTCTTTATTGCGGCCTCTACAAATAGCTTATCGACTTCGGTTTTGTTTGTGGCTTTTATTTTAGAATCTGTATCTTCTTCAAAGACAACAGTTTCGGTATATGTTTTTAGATAATTTCGTAGAAATATCCGCTGTGCTTCGTCTTCGCCGATATAGCCATACTTTAAGATTTTCATTGTGGCACTCCTCCCATAAATCCTGCTGCCCAATGCTCACCGAGCGAGTCAGCAAATTTGATTTTGGGCAAACCATCGCTTTCGTATTGTTTATCAAGCGGTTCGATGATATCGTATTTGAGGTTTTTTACTTGCGTTGCGCCCTCTGTGTCTTTATCAAAAATAAAGACCGCCTCAGGAATATCGGCAAAATAATCTACTACTCGCTCGTGGTGGGTTGTCATAATGACCTGAATGTCTTTTTGTTGTGCCAACTGAAAAATAAAATTCATCACTTCCTGTATGCGTCGTGGGTGAATACCCCGCTCGGGTTCTTCCAAAAGCAATAACTTAGGTGGGTTTGGTTGATGAACAATACAGAGCAATGCCAAAAAATACAGCACACCCTCCGATACTTCGTCTGCCCAAAAAGTATTATCGTCTTTATCAAAAAATTTAAGCCGTAGTTTTGAAACCTCTCCCTCTTGCACGGCTGGCGTACCAATGCCCACCAAATCGCCCACACAGTCGGCCAATCCTTTTTCTATTTCTTTAAATTGTTTCTTATTATTTTGGCTCAAATTAAACAAAAACGGCACTAAATTGGCACAATCGCCCTCAACGTGCTGGTCGCCTGAGAGTGCATAAACGCCTGTAAACTTGTTTGGGTCGGGTTTGTAGATTCTGAGAAATGGAATGAAAGTGCGAAATAATTTAATGTCTTTGATAGGGGAGAAATCAGGGACATTTAGACTCAAAAAATCTTTTATTTGACTATTCATCAAATCAATTGGTTCATAATGATTCTGAGGATCAAGGCTACTCCATATATTCACTGTTTTGATATTAGGTTTTGATAACGATAACCAACATATATAGCTATCAATACACAATTTGATTTTGATTTCTTTATCGTGTTGTTTTAAAAAATAATAATCGTATAAATTTTCGTCGATTTCTAAGTTAAGTATTCGTTGATAAAAAAATTCAATCGCTTTCAGCAAATTACTTTTACCCGAGTTGTTGGGGCCTATCAGCAAATTTACCCGCTGGAGATCGAGCGTAATATTTTTGAGGCTTTTAAAGTTTTCGACGTGTATGTGTGTGAGCATGATTTCTATTTTTTGGTTTTAACAATCAACAACAAGCCTACGAAAGTAATGGCACCGTTGAGTATAAGCCGTTCAAAACCAATTTTATAGCCACCAAACCACTCGGCAGAATGATTGACGATATAGTAAGTCAAAAATGGCGACAATATACAAACCAAAGGCACAAATTTGTCTTTGATGGGTGTTTTTAAGAATAACCCAAAGGCAAAAAGCCCCAAAAGTGGGCCATAAGTATAACCAGCCAAGTCAAATACTGCCGAGATAACGTCTTCGCTATTGAGTTGTTTGAAAATAATAATGACCACAAAAAACAAAGCCGAAAAACCAATATGTACCCAATGTTTGATGCGCTTGCGTTCTGTTTCGGGGTGTTGCTCGATGTTCATAAAATCAATACAAAAAGCGGTAGTGAGAGCCGTAAGGGCAGAGTCTGAACTAGCGTAAGTGGCGGCAATAATGCCCAACAAAAACGTAACAGCAGCCACAGCCCCAAAGTGATTGCCGAGGGCGAGCATAGGGTAGAGTTCGTCGGTTTTCTTGGGTAATTCTATGCCCATTTGCGCTACATAAGTATAGAGCAATGCGCCCAAACTTAGAAATAAAATATTGACAAAAACGAGTACGATATAAAACCAAAACATATTTTTTTTGGCTTCGCCGATATTCTTACAAGTTAGGTTTTTTTGCATTAGGTCTTGGTCGAGGCCAGTCATAACGATAGCAATAAACGCACCCGACAGCAGGTCTTTGACGAAATAGTGTTTGCTGTTTGAGTCTGTTTCCCAAATTTTAGAATAAGGACTTGCTTTGATAGTACTGACGAGGTCAAAGAGTCCAAGGTTTAACTGGTTGGCAATCAGTATAATAGTAATAATGAGAGCGGTCAATAAAAAAAACGTTTGGAGGGTATCTGTCCAGATAATAGTCTTGACACCACCCTTGTAAGTATAAACCCAGATAAGGGCAATGGTGATAAGTACAGTTAGTTCAAACGGCACACCAAGCCCTTGAAAGATAGCGAGTTGAAGTACATTTACGGCCACATAAAGCCGAATAGCCGAGCCGACAGTACGAGAAAACAAAAAGAAAAACGAGCCTGTTTTATAAGACCAAAAACCAAATCGCTTGTCGAGATAGCTGTAAATCGAAATCAGATTGAGGCGATAGTACATTGGCATCAGTACAGTAGCAATAAACAAATAACCAAAAGCATAGCCCAACACAACCTGAAAATACGAAAAATTGATATTGGCCACGGCCCCAGGCACAGACACAAAAGTTACGCCCGAAATAGACGTACCAATCATACCAAAAGCGACCAAGTACCACGGTGATTGTTTATTGGCAGTAAAAAAATCGTTGGTATCGGCACCTTTTGATGTGTAGTGGGCGATGACTATTAGTAGGCCAAAATAGATAACAAGTAGAGTGAGGGCAACAAAAGGAGACATGAGGTTTTAAAAGTTAGGCGAATAAGTGAGTTATTTTTGCCAAAATTCATACTTTTTCTTAAATTTGCTACACAAAACATGAAAATATTACAGATGCAGTTGTTTGAAACCCTTCCCGACGTAGCCGTCATAGACCAAGTAGTAGAAGAAATCGTAACCACAGATACGCACTCATTGGTAGTTTACAACGACGAAGTCAATACCTTTGAGTTTGTAATCGAAACCTTGATAGATGTTTGCGCCCACGAAGCCAACCAAGCCGAGCAGTGCACGATGATTATTCATTACAAAGGTAAGTGTGCCGTCAAAAATGGTTCGTGGGACGAGCTGGCATCAATGCGAAACGAAATATGCCGACGAGGGATTTCGGCTGAGGTTTTTAAGAATTAAAATTTTGATGATTGTCTTTGTAGCAAAACAAAAAGCAGTAGAAAAACCGTGAATTTCCCCTCAAAACTCATAGAAGATGCCGTAAACGAAGTGTCGAAACTACCCGGTATAGGCAAAAAGACGGCACTAAGGTTGGTGCTGCACCTACTAAAAAAAGACGAAACCCAGACCCAACTATTGACAGAGGCACTATTGGCCGTTCGTACCAAAACCCAGAGTTGCAAAAAATGCCATAATATTTCAGATGGCGAACTCTGCGGAATATGTAGCAGTGCCAAACGAGACCAGTCGCTGGTTTGTATCGTTGAAGACACCCGAGACGTACTGGCCATCGAAAACACCAACCAGTACAGTGGCTTGTATCATGTGTTAGGCGGAATCATCTCACCCATCGAAGGCATCGGCCCCTCAGACCTAAAAATCGAATCGTTGTTTGACCGTCTCCGTAGTCCCGAAAGCGAAACCAAAGAAATAATACTGGGACTTAGCCCAACCATGGAAGGCGATACTACTTCTTTTTATCTACAAAAAAAACTCAAAACTTTTTCCCTCAAAATCTCTACCATTGCACGGGGTATTCCGATTGGTGGCGACTTAGAATATGCCGATGAAGTAACACTCGGGCGCAGCATTGTGAGCCGTGTGGTTTATGATTAAGACTAAATTTTTTGTTGCGTTTTTAAAGCATAGACCCATTTTGAAATAAGTGGTATTGTTTTTTTGTGCATCTAATTAAGAGGAAATACGCTTTGAAATATTACGGAACTATTACACAGAGATCCACTGAGAAAAAGGGAGATACACAGAGAAGAAGTACTAAAAAAGCTCCGTGTATCTCTTTTAAAACGCCGCGAATCTCTGTGTAATAAAAAAAACATCTCTCGTTTTATACGACCACGTACCCAAACTAAACAGGTCTATACTTTAAAACGTTACCAAATTTTTACGACCAATCAGTATATTGTGCCGATGAAATACTTTGTGTAGCAAATGTATTCCCGATATTATTTGTGAAAAACTTTACTGACTATACATCTGAACAGTTTGCTACTGAGCCGCTTTTTATAAGGTGGGTTCAGCACCCCAACGATGATGAACTTGCCAATTTTTGGAATTTATACTCAAACAAAAACCCCCACAAATACAATGACATAGCCGAAGCCAAGGTTATAGTAAAAGATATTACCGAACAATTTGAGAATTTGGAAGTAGTAGAGACTAAAAATTTATGGCACAGAATCCAGATCAGTGTGTCGTATTTGCCTGAAATTGACGAATTAGACCAAAGCCTCAAACCCATTGCTTCAACTATCTATCTAACCCGTTGGATAATAGCCATTTGTATGGTTATTGGTTTCCTTACATGGATTTTATTTTATTAGAGTAAAACAAACGATTCAATCTCTTTGTTATGATGACACAATAAACCCATATTTATTCTTTAATTATTTATACAAATCAATTTCTATTTATGAAAAAAACAATTACATTTTTTCGACACTACCTTACAATAGTATTCGTACTGGTTTTGGTAGGGTCGGTTAGTGCGACGACAACCGACAAAACGGTGTCTGGTAAAATTTTGTCAGGCGACGACAACGCTCCCCTACCAGGGGTAAGTGTTGTTGTCAAAGGCACTACAACAGGCACAAATACCGATTCTGACGGTAACTACAAAATCAATGTCGTCAATGATAAAGCCGTGTTGGTGTTTTCGGCAGTGGGTTTTGTGGCACAAGAAATAACGGTTGGTAGCCGTTCGGTCATTAACCTTACGCTCAACACTGACTCAAAAATTTTGAACGAGGTGGTTGTTGTAGGCTACGGTACTCAGAAAAAAAGCCAGCTAACAGGAGCGATTTCGTCGGTAAGTGCCAAGCAAATGACCGAAATGCCAATTACCAGTTTGGCTCAAGCCATGCAAGGTCGTGTGGCAGGTGTGGACGTGTCGCAGTCTGGCTCAAAGCCCGGTTCTGTGCCGAAGGTTTTGATTCGTGGCCGCCGCTCTTTTAATGCAGGTAACGACCCACTCTATGTGGTGGACGGAATACCGCTTTCGGCTGGTTATGAAGACATCAACCCCAACGATATTCAGGGTATGGAAATCTTGAAAGATGCCTCGGCAGCGGCTATTTATGGTGCAAGAGGAGCAAATGGTGTGGTACTCGTAACAACGAAGCGTGGCGGTGTAAAAGGCAAAACAACGGTTACTTACGATACTTATGTAGGTAGCACGCAGGCTTTGGACAAAGTGCGGTTATTTAATGGTACTGAGTTTCAAGAGTACGTTCGTGAGGCATATCGTGCAACGGGCCTTTACAACGATGCCAGCGGTAAGCCCGTTCCGTCGGGTACTGCTGATGCCTTTGCAGACTCAAAAGTAGCGGTTTTGGGTGGTGACCCTGCGGTTGCAGACGGTATTGCCAACAATCGTAACACAGATTGGCAGTCGTTGATGCTCCAAACAGGCTTGCAACAAAACCACTCGCTGGGCATACAAGGTGGCAACGACAAAACACAGTTTTACATCTCGGGTGGTTTCTTTCAAGACAAAGGTATAAGCGAGGGCTTAGACTTTACTCGTTTGTCGTTACGGGTCAATATTGACCACCAAATAACGAAAGGCCTAAAAGTAGGCATATCTTCTTATGTCATGAACAGCATCAGAAACGGTGCAAGTCTAAATCCTTATGGGTTTTCGTTGCAACAAAACCCGCTCGGTAATCCTTACAACGCCGATGGTACACTCAAGTTTTCGACAACCAACGACCCACTTTTGACCAATCCATTGTTTGAGGTCATTCCTGGCGCACAGGTGGACAATATCAAAAAGTACCGTGTTTTCAATAGTCTGTATGCCGAACTAAAAATCATGAACGGTTTGGTGTTTAGATCTAACTTCGGCCCAGACTTTACCATTTCGAGAGCAGGCCGATTTATTGGTGCAGCTACCAACAGTAGTAAATTGGGTAGTGCCAACGCCTCGACAGAAAGTCAATTTGGGTTTAACTACACATTAGAAAATATTTTGACTTACACCAAAACCTTTAACAATATTCACAACTTGACAGTTACAGGCTTACATTCGATTCAGCGTGATAATTTTGAAGCCAGTAGTATTGGTGTAGCTGGTGTGCCTGCCGAAACACAACAGTTTTATAGTGTTGGCGATGCTTCGACAGTATCAAGCTACAACAGCTTATTGGTACAATCGACCATTAACTCGTTTATGGGTCGGGTCAATTATGATTACAAAGACAAATATTTGGTTACGGCTACCATCAGAAGAGATGGGTCAAGTAAGTTTGGTGCAAACACCAAATATGGTAACTTCCCGGGTATTGCAGTTGCTTGGAATATATCTAACGAGTCATTCATGAAAGGTATCTCTTGGATTGATTTATTGAAACTTCGTATTGGATACGGCGCCGTTGGTAACCAAGGTGTAGCCGCTTACCAAACACAAGGACTCTTGCGCCGCACACCTTATGCTTGGAACAACACCGCTGCCTTTGGCTATCGTCCAAGTACAATCGGTAACCCAGACTTGAAGTGGGAAACCTCAAAGCAGTCGAATATTGGTTTAGATTTTAGTTTTCTCAGAGGCCGTGTGCAAGGCTCATTAGAATATTACCAAACCAACACAACCGATTTGCTATTGTCTGACCAACTTCCGGGTTCAATCGGCTTCTCGTCTGTAACCAGAAACGTGGGCGAAACTCGCAATAGGGGTGTAGAACTTAGCCTAACAACTATCAACTACGACAAAGGTGGCTTTAAGTGGAGTACAGACTTTGTATTTACCAAAAACCAAGAAGCCATACTCTCGCTCTATAACGGTGCTGTTGATGATATTGGTAATAGGTGGTTTATAGGAAAGCCGTTGTCGGTAATTTATGATTATAAAAAACTGGGAATCTGGCAAACAGCCGAAGCTGACCAAGCAAAAGCATTTGGTAGTACAGTTGGCCAGATTAAGGTACAAGACTTTAATAATGATGGTAAAATAAACGCCGACGACAGACAAATATTAGGGTCGGATATTCCAACATGGAGTGGTGGTATTACCAATCGCTTTGCGTACAGAGGTTTCGATTTGAGTTTCTTTATTTATGCTCGTATTGGTCAGATGATTGTCAGCGGGTTTCACCAAGACTTAAACCAGTTGGCGGGTCGCTATCAGCAAATGAAGGTGGACTATTGGACACCCAATAACCCAACCAACGAGTTTCCACAACCAAAGTCTAACCAAGAGTTTCCTGTAAACAACGGTGCAATTAGTAACTTTGATGGCTCGTTTGTCAAAGTCCGTAACATCAATTTTGGGTATTCTTTTTCTCCAAAAATAGTACAACGGTTAGGAATTGAATCACTACGTTTGTTTTCGAGTATTCAGCAACCTTATATTTGGTCAAGCTATCGCTCGCAGTACAACGGCGTAGATCCCGAAACACAAACTGCCAAAGTAGAAAGAAACGTTACACCAGCTACAAAAGTGATGACGATAGGCTTGAATGTAAGATTTTAGTCTGAACTGACCAATTAGGGTTTTTAAATTATTAAATCTAAAAAAAAATGAAAAATAAATATTCAATAAAATCACTACGAATATTGACCTTGTGCAGCATTTTGTTTGTAGGTCAGTCTTGTACTGATGTTTTAAAAGAAGAAGTAGTGTCGGCCATCGGTAACGACTATATCAATACTCCTGCTGGCTTTAACGCCGCCATTAACGCCGCTTACTCTACACAGAGGGCTTTTTATGGTTCACAAATGGGCCTCACTGTAACCGAGTATGGCACAGATTTGTATGCAACAGGTGCAGATGGTGGCTACAAAGGGTTTCACTTTTATGATGCCCAGCTCAATGCACAAGTGGACTGGCTTGCACTAATTTGGGACGAGCTTTACAGAGGCATCAATACCTGCAATGCTGTCATAGAGCGTGCGCCAGCAGCCACTGGGCTGTCGGATGCACTAAAAAAGCAACGTGTGGCCGAAATGAAGTTTTTGCGTGGACATTATTACTTCTTGTTGCTGCAGCAATGGGGTGGGGTAGATTTGCGCCTGACAGAAACTCTCGGGCCAACCAAAGCCACTGCCAGAGCCTCAGAAGCTGACATTTATAAGGCCATCATTGCAGATCTCGAAGCATCGCTACCAGACTTAGAAAATAAAAAAGCATCGTCAGACTATGGCCGGGCTACCAAAGCCGCCTCTGAGCATTTGTTGGCTCGGGTGTATTTGGCCAGAGCCGCCTCTACCTCAAAAGCCGCCGACGACTACGCCAAGGCTGCAACCTATGCACAAAACGTAATAAGTAATTACGGCTTTAAATTATTGCCAGATTTCGCAAACGTGTTTGCACAAGGTGCAGGTGAAATAAACGACGAGGTGATTTTTGCAACCCAATACACCTCCGACGTTTTGACAACCGCATCGCCAGCGCCAATAGCCAATGGTCAAGATGGCAACACAGGGGGTAATAACCTACACTTGTTTTTTGGAATGCAGTATGACGTTCAGGCAGGAATGGTACGAGATGTGTTTTATGGTCGTCCTTTCAAGCGTTTGCGCCCAACTAAATACTGTATCGAAACTGTTTTTGCTGACCGTGTAAATGACTCTCGCTACAAAAAAACGTTTAGAGATACATGGCTAAGCAATTTGCCAGGTACTTATAATACAGCTTTTGACCTCTCGAAAGCGAAGGTAACATTTAAGTCAGGCGATACTGCTATTTTTATGCCAGGGTTTGAGATGTCGCTCGCCGAGCGTGCCAAAAGACCTTATCAAGTATTGGTGCCAAGTGCTTACAACGAGGCTCTTTTTCCTACTTTGATAAAATTCATGGATCCGCTTCGCCCAGATAGAACTTGGACTGCTGGAAGCCGTGACTTTTTGACTTTCCGTTTGGCAGATACTTACTTGATGCTAGCCGAAGCACAGATTTTCTTGGGAAAACCAGCAGAGGCGGCCGCAGCTATAAACATGGTGCGGGTACGTGCGGCATTTGCGGGCAAAGAAAATGCCATGAGAATAACACCAGCGCAAGCGACTTTCGACTTTTTGATAGAGGAGCGTGGTCGTGAGTTGGCAGGTGAGCAAATTAGATGGATGGACTTGAAACGTTGGGGTAAATTGGTAGAAAGAGTAAAACTCCACAACCCGCAAGCATCTACCATTCAGGCGTTTCATAACTTACGCCCAATACCCCTCACTCAAATAGACCGCTCTGCCAAAGGCACAGACGGTAGTTCGGTATTCCCTCAAAATCCAGGGTATTAAGATTTTTATTTGATTTGATAATTACAAAAAACGTTTGGCCTTTGGCTGAACGTTTTTTTTGTGTAATAGCTCTTTGGTTTTTACTATTAATCTATCAACATACAATATATCAAATACTCATATCGTTTTCTGTTAGAACCCCTTAATCTAACACACAGTATGAAAATGATTTTTACTCAGATTACTATTCTTCTTTTTTGCGGTTTTTTACAAGCCCAACAAACCCGCACCATCAGTGGCTACGTCCGTGAAAAAGGCAGCCGAGAACTACTCATCGGTGTCAATGTTTTTGTACCCAATACCAATATCGGTACAACGTCCAATACCTTTGGGTTTTATTCGCTTACATTGCCCGCTGCCGACTCTCTTGTGTTGGTGTATTCGTTTGTTGGCTACGAATCAGTCGTTAATAAACGGCCATTTACCAAAAATCAAACACTTAACGTAGAACTTGACCCGATTGGGCGGCAGCTCAAAGAAGTTGTCATTAAAGCCAAAAGTTATGAAAACGAACGTGTGAGCGAAACTGCACAAATGAGCCAGATTGAGATACCGATTGCTCAGATAAAAAAAATACCCGCTTTTTTGGGCGAAAAAGACGTAATGAAAGTCCTGCAACTGATGCCAGGCGTACAAAAAGGTTCAGAAGGCCAAACGGGTATTTATGTTCGTGGCGGCGGGCCTGACCAAAATCTGATAATATTAGACGATGCCATAGTTTATAATGCCAGTCATTTGTTTGGTTTTTTTTCGGTCTTCAATGGCGATGCCCTAAAAAGTGTTGAACTAACAAAAGGCGGTTTTCCTGCTCGGTTTGGCGGGCGGCTGTCGTCGGTCATAGAACTCAACATGAAAGAAGGCAACAAAGACAAACTACACGGCGAGGGCGGCGGCGGGCTAATCGCCTCACGGCTCACACTCGAAGGGCCACTCGACAAAGCCAAAAAAGCATCGTTTCTCGTTTCAGGTCGTCGTACTTATTTGGACATACTCACCCGACCGCTCATAGCCGTGGCTTCGGAAGGCACTGGTACGGGGGGCTATTATTTTTATGACCTCAATGCTAAATTTAACTACGATTTTGGCCAAAAAAATAAACTATATGCCAGTGGATATTTTGGTCAAGATAGGTTTTTTGTCAAAGCAATGGAGCGAAACTCAACGTCGTCGGGTGGGTTAAACTGGGGCAATGCCACGGCTACCCTACGCTGGAATCACCTTTTTAATGAAAAACTGTTTGCCAATGCGTCTTTGATTTTTAGTAATTATAAATTTCAAATATTTTCAGAAGATTCCTACACAAATCTTGGCAAAACTAATGAATTTAAACTCAGCTACACCTCGGGTATCAGAGATTTTACTTTCAAATATGACGTGGACTATTACCCCAGCCCAACACATTCTTTGCGGTTTGGGGCTATGGCTATCGCACACAGATTTACGCCGAGTGCTATCGTTGTCAAAGATACTGATATTGACCAATTTAAAAACGAAATTGAGGCAATCAACAACATAGAGTCGGGTGCTTATGTAGAAGACACTTGGCGGCCAAGTGGTAAGTTCAAAGTAAATGGCGGCTTGCGGCTTAGTTATTTCAACAGCAACGAAAGGGCTTTTTTGAGGCCAGAGCCACGCCTGTCGGCAGCTTATATGCTCAAACCAGACTTGTCGCTCAAAGCCTCTTATGCTACCATGAACCAGTATGTGCATTTGCTATCAAATACGGGCATCGGTCTGCCAACGGACTTGTGGGTACCGACTACGGGCAAAATTCCACCGCAGCAGTCCAATCAAATAGCGTTGGGCTTGGCCAAAGACTTTCCAAATCGAGGGCTTGCGCTGACGGTCGAGGGTTACTATAAATCAATGAAAAACATTGTTAGTTATAAAGAAGGGTCGGGTTTTTTGTTGCTCGAAGACGGCCCCGCTGCTGGTACTGAAAAAGTGCGGTGGGACGAAAACGTTGCCACAGGCCGTGGTTGGTCGTATGGGGCTGAGGTATTGCTCCAAAAAAAGACAGGCCGCCTTTCGGGCTGGATTGGCTACACCCTGTCATGGACGAAGTGGCAGTTTGCCGAACTCAATTTTGGCGAAGCATTTTTTCCTCGTTTCGACCGCCGCCACGATATTTCTGTGGTCGGTATTTATGAAATCAGCCCTCGCATTACGCTCTCGGGGTCGTGGGTGTATGGTACGGGCAACGCCCTCACGGTGCCGCAAGGCACATACCAGTCGTATGGTAGCAGCCGTTTTGCCAACTCGACCGCTTTTAATAACCAAGGCCAGACTATTGGCCAGAGCTTGTTTGGCTATGGCCGAAGCACCAGCGACTATGGACCCAAAAATAGTTTTAGGGCCGAGGCGTACCATCGGTTCGATTTGAGTATTCAGTTTCATAAACAAAAGAAAAACCACGAACGTATCTGGGAGTTGAGTTTTTATAATTTGTACAATCGTCGTAATCCATTTTTTTATGATATATCATCATCGCAAAATAGTTCACAGACCAACAACGGCCCTATCACAATTACTAACGAAACCAAACTCAAACGGTACTCCATTTTTCCGATTGTACCTTCATTAAGTTATAATTTTAAATTTTAATAGCCATGAAAACATACTACACACTCGTTCTACCATTGATTTTTTTGCTCGTTGTTGCAAGCTGTGGCAGTCTGGTACAAGACGTAAACCCCGACCGACTGCCCAAAAGTGAAGCCAAATTGGTAATACACGGATACCTGTCGCCGCAAGATACTGTACTGGCCATAAAAGTCGAAAACAACAAAACGCTCTTTGGCACTGCCACAACGGTTATTCCAGACAGGAACACTAACTTTGGCCCCATAAGTGCCGTCAAAGATGCAACCGTAACGCTGTCGGACGGAAGTAAAGCTGTAAACTTGGTTTTGGACAATCGATGGTTTGAGTATCGTATTGCGGCCAAGTCGTTGCCTATTGTGGTAGGCAAAACTTATACACTCAAAGTAACGACACCAAGCGGCCTCGTAGCCGAGTCGTCGTGTATGATTCCTGCCCAAGTGCCTATCAGAGACGCAAAACAAGACTCAGTTGCGGCCAGATACAACTCAAATAGATTTGACAAAACAGTTCGTGTGTTGTGGCAAGACCCCGCTGGTAAGGGCAATTATTACAAAATAGAAGGTGGCGTTAATATTCAATTTATTCAACCAGCACAAGGTACTCAGCCAGAAATAAAATACAATAATTGGAACTTGTACTATTTTAATAACAGTGGCGGTACGGGCGACTTGGTGAGCGATGCCCAAAACGATGGCGGACCGATGGCATCGTCTGTTGGACGACTCAACAACAGTTATTATTATAGTGCTGGCAGTAATACCAAAATAATCAAGTCGGTGGTATATCTGGTTACTTGCGACAAAAATTACTATGACTATCACAGAGCAATAGAAGTGTATAACGATAACCCTTTTTCAGAACCATCGCTCACACCGTCTAATATCAAAGGGGGCTTTGGGTGTTTTGCAGGTTATAATGCTGCTGAGTTTATGCTCAAATGACCTTAAACCCGACCACGTATTTCTACGTGTTTTGATGGGTATTAGTACTGAATTTTTGGTAACGGCAATAAGTTAAATAATTGATTTTCAATTATTTAACTTATATATTTAGTTTTGCTCGTTTGCTTGTCAAAACATTATACATTAGGTTTGTTGTGTCAAAACGACATACTAAAACCCTAATTAATTACTGACATGATAGCCCAACAACTACATAATGATTTTCAAAAATCACCGTATTCTCAGAGCGCATCTGCAGCACCTGCCCACCATCTTATTGTACCTCACAAAGGCAGACATTTAATTATCCAGACCAACGATATTACCTGTTTGATAGGCGAAGGAAATTACTCGTTTTTATATACCAAAGACGGCAATAAGTATTTGCTATCCAAAACACTCAAAAGTTTTGAGACAATACTCGATAATGATGTATTTTTGCGTGTCCACAAATCTTCGATTATCAATGTCAATTATCTAAAAGAAATTTCAGTCGATCCAGACCGTTATGTAAAACTCAAGTGTGGTAAAGAAGTGTCTATCTCGCGCCGTAAAATGCAGGAGGTATGCGAAGTATTGGGTTATTCACAGATTTAAGTAGATTCTGTGTTTATAGTCTGGTGTAGTGAGTTAAATATATTGTAAATCAGTAAGTTATTGAAATAGTATATTATTTTTGTCAAAATACTTAATTGTTAATTGTTACAAATCACAAAATGCCGCAAGAAATTATTTCTTGCGGCATTTTGTGATTTATAATATTACAAGACCAATCGTAAGCTGCCAAAGTGAGAGTTTACTGTTAAATTGGGCATCGTTTTGTAAGTTTAGTTGAGATATATTCGACAGGTTGCCTTCATAACGGACATCAAAATTGAACGAACCTAAATCTAACCCCACACCCGCTTGATAGCCAATTGTGGCTTGTTTAAATGTATTGCCAATGCCTTGATTTGTATAGAGTTTGAGTGCATCTTTTAGGTCTGTACCCTGTGAAATACTCAACGAAGCCACCGGGCCGGCATTGACACGAAACGCCCCGATTTTTATACCTAACAAGACTGGAATATCAAATTGGCTCATTTTTACGTCTATGTTTACAGGCGAGCCGCCCCCTTGCGGTACAAAGGTTACCTTGCCACCCTTTGAAGATAAAAGCACCTCGGGCTGGATAAAAAACCGATGTCCTATTCTTACATATACTCCGCCTACATAGCCCGTCCGAAAGTCGGCATTGTTATTAAAAAAATCTTTGATAGAACTACCAGGTTTAGAAATTTGAAGATTGTCGGTATTGAGTTGTGAAAAATTGGCACCGCCACGTACACCAATATAAATGAGTTTTTTTTGAAGACGGCCAAACTGCGCTTGGCTCACACCAATACCAATGATAAAGGCAATAGCAACCAAAAATGTGTTTTTCATTTGTTTCTTTTTTTGTTTTGATAAATATAACGTAAATTCAAGCTATGAAACCCACGGGCTTCGTTTTTTTATTAAACGGTAGTCCCGTCATTGAAGTATATTTGGCTTTTGTTAATATTTGTAAATATGGATATAATCTTGATTGTTGTTGCAGTTGTTTGTTTGATTGGTGGGCTAATTGGCTCGGTATTGCCGCTGCCGGGGCCACCACTTAGTTTTTTGGGAATGTTGCTCATACACTACACCGATCAGTTTCAGTTTAGCCGAACGCTCTTGTATAGTTTTGGCTTTGTTACTGTTGTCGTCTCCTTGTTAGACTATTATGTGCCGATTTGGGGAATAAAAAAATTTGGTGGCACCAATTACGGTATCTGGGGTTCGACGATTGGTGTAGCTGTCGGTTTTTTTGTTGTGCCGGCCGTTGGAGTCTTTTTGGGGGCATTTTTGGGTGCATTGATTGGCGAATTGATTGGCAAAATGCCAATTCAGCAAGCCCTTAAAGCTGCCTTTGGGTCATTTTTGGGCTTTTTGTCTGGTATTTTTATGAAAGTCGTACTTTGTTTGGCCATGATAGTGGTGGTGGTTCGGGAGTTTTTTTAGAAATAATATACACCAACCAACCCAATTTTTCGTTTAAGTGTTATAGTTTATCATTTACGCATTTACCGATGTTTGAGCTTTCAGATAAATATTTTGACCAATACCAAAACACTGTTGGTAAAGACATGACTGACTGGCTCACAGATTTTGATTTTTCGGAAATAAATATTGATTTTCAGCATCGAATCAGGGCTTCTGCCGTTTTTTCGTCCAATATCGAAGGTAATAGCGTGGACTTGAACTCGTACTTAAACTGGAAGATGATTGTAAAGTCAAAACCTAATAAAGAAATAACGGAAATAAACGACTTGATTGCAGCTTATGAATGGGCAAGAACCGAGCCTCTGACCGAAACTAATTTATTGCAAGCGCACAAAATATTAGCTCAACAAATACTCATTAAAAGCAAACGGGGCAAATATAGACAAGAGCCTGTTGGTGTTTTTAGTGAATCTGGACTGATATATTTGGCCATAGAGCCTGAGTTTGTATCGGAGGCAATGAGTAGCTTTTTTTTACAAATCAATAAATTGTTTCAAACATCACTTACAACCGAGCAAGTGTTTTATTATGCCGCCCTGATTCATCTCAGGTTTGTGCATATTCACCCATTTGCCGATGGCAACGGACGAGTAGCGAGGCTGTTAGAAAAATGGTTTTTGGCTCAATGTTTAGGAGATGACTTTTGGAAAATACTCTCCGAAAAATATTGCAAAGAAAACGTACAAGCCTACTATACCAACATCAATATTGGTGTTAATTTTTATGAATTGAACTATAATCGATGTATTCCATTTTTGGCTTTATTGCCCCAATCAATCAAATTGAGATAAAACCCTATTGATATGAAATTTTATAGATTATTTACTTTTATTGTGCTTACACTCATCAGTTTGATTGTTCCCAAAGTATATGCCTCACACCTAAGAGCGGGCGAGATTACGGCCAAACGGATTTCTATGACATCGCTCACTTATGAAATTACGGTAACAACTTACCACGATGAGGCGGGCGGTAGAATGGCCAGCGATAGCCAAAATGATGTTAAGCTTTGTATCAAACCTTTTGGTATTGGGGCTGGCACTGTGATTACTGTCAAGCGTACCAATCGTACCAGAGTCAATAACGCAACTTCCAAAAACGTGTTTGTTACAACTTATACTTTTCCATCACCAGGGCGATTTGTGATAAGCTGTGGTATCAGAAATCGTAATAAAGATGTAACAAACATAAATAATTCATTAGAAACCCCTTTTTATTTAGAAACAATCATCGACATCAATGCGGCGCTGGGTCTGAATCGGACACCTGTATTGCTCAATGCACCGTTAGACTCGGCCAGAACAGGGCAGAAGTTTTGCCACAATCCCGCCGCTTTCGATGCCGATGGCGATAGCCTGGCCTATCGTATGTCTATACCAAAGCAAGGCGAAGAGGGTACGTGTGTTGGTCAAAATGTAGCTTATAAAGACCCCGCATTAGGAATTGATGCAAATGCCAAAAATGAACTCCAAAATGCACCCGCAACACTATCTATCAATGCTAAAACTGGTGAGTTGTGCTGGGACGCACCCGCTGTGATTGGTCAGTATAACATCGCTTTTATTATTGAAGAATGGCGAGATGGCATCAAAATCGGTGAAATTGTACGTGATATGCAAATAATCGTTGTTGAGGGCGGGATTAACAAAAGGCCATTACTCGAACCTATCAAAGATGTTTGTGTGGAAGCAGGGCAGCTTATGAATCAGACCATCAGAGCCACAGACCCAGACGGTAACAGGGTTTTTATTTCGATTTATGGTGGGGTTTTTAATGTTGATGTGGACGGAAAGACCATTGAGCCATCGCTTATCGAAAAACAATATGCAACCTACTCACCACTTGTTTATCAAGCTACACCAGCTACGGCTCAGATGAGATGGCAAACCAATTGCACTCACGTAAGAGACCAACCCTATCAGATGACGGCCAAAGTCGAAGACCAGCCTGCTCGTAACATAGTTTCTTTGGCTTCTTTTGCTACATTCAATATCAAAGTCGTTGCACCCAAACCCAAAAACCTTACAGTAGTAGATGTTACAACAACCTCTAATCGAGGCTTTAAATTAGACTGGTCGCTTTACGGTTGCCAAACGCCTGGCGCACAGATTATTGTATTTAGAAAAGAAGGTTGCTCCAATATCAAGTTCGATGCCTGTACCGATAACAGTACCAATCCTGCGGCCATAGGCTATACCGAGGTAACAAAGCTGCCTATTACGGCCACCACTTTTACTGACGACAACAAGGGCTTTGGTTTTCGTAGAGGTGTGTCGTATAGCTATCGTATTCAGGTTACGTTTGCATTGCCTTTGGGTGGGGCGAGTGTGGCCTCAGACGAAGCCTGTTTGGACTTGCCAGCCCAAATGCCAGTTATTACAAACGTAACGGTCGATACTACAAGCACGACCAAGGGCGTGATAACCGTCAAATGGACCAAACCCCAAAACCTCAAAGAAGGCGACCTGCCAGCACCGATTCAGTACCGATTGTTTAGGGCAACAGGACTAAACGGAACGACTTACAGCCAAGTAGGCGTGATTCCGACTGACTTGAAACTGACTACAAAAGATACTATTTTTATTGACCGAAACCTTAATACAGCACAAAATGCCTATCGGTATTATTTAGAATTATATTTTACCGAAAATGGGGCTTTCAAGAAATTTGACCAGACCGAAGCCGCCAGTAGTGTATTTTTGACGACCGCCGTAACCAATCAGGTTCAGCTAACTTGGCAGGCCAACGTGCCATGGAACAACACCAACCAAAAGCACCGAGTATATCGAGAAGACCGCCGCCGGCCAAATATTTATAATATCATTGCCGAAGTAGCCGTACAAGGCACAAATACGTTTACTTATACCGATGACGGCAAAGATAAATTTGTGGCCGATGGTGATATTTCGGTAACAATCAAGCCAGACAGTAATTATTGTTATAAAGTCGAAACCGTAGGCCGATACGATAGCCAGCGAATTAGGGCGGGTCTGCTCTTTAATATGTCGCAGCAAGTGTGTGCCACCCCTGTCGATAATACCAAGCCATGCGTGCCAGTACTTAAATTAGATACTTTGGACTGTGCGGCCGTTAGTATCGAAAATTGCCCCGACAAAGCAACCAATAACTTAAACTGGACATACCCAACCAAAGATGCACAAGGAAATGGGTGCGCTTCGGCGGCTACATACAAAGTATATTATGCACGCTACCCAGACGAAAAACCGACCTCAATAGCTACCGTTTTGTCGCCTGCTCAGGTATTTAAGCATACAGGACTGGGTTCTTATGCTGGTTGTTATTATGTTACGGCAGTGAGTAGGGCAGGAGTAGAGAGTGCGGCCAGCAATGTAGTCTGTACCGACAACTGCCCCGTTTATAAACTACCAAACGTAATTACGCCCAACGGCGACGGTAAAAACGATATATTTAGACCCATAAGTTGTACGTTGGCTGTGTCGTCGGTAACGACTACGATAGTAAACAGACTCGGCGTTCAGGTTTTTGAAAGTACCGACCCGCTCATTAACTGGGACGGCAAAACGACTGACGGTAAAGAACTACCGTCGGGTACTTACTACTACCAAGCAACTGTTACATTCAAAAGATTGATTAGAGAAGACAGCTCTGTAAAACTAAAAGGCTGGATTCAGTTATTGAGATAACAAAAATGAAATACTTATTTACTGTATTGATGGTGTTTTTGTTGGCATGTAAATCAAACTCAGACATTGGCTTGGGGTCTGTAAATATCACTGGTAAGTGGCGATTGGTTTCGTTTGATATACCAAGCCCAGACGATAGTGGCAGCATAGAAGTAAAGATAGCGGACAGTGAACCTTACGAGCAGATGATAATTACGGACCAATACCAATTTGAGTTCAGAACGATGAGTGGTACGATGACCAAAAAAGATAATTTTGGTACTGTGGCATTTGATAAAAAAAATAAAACTGTTGTGTTCGTGAGTGGAAGATATGTCGGCAATTCGCTTTCTTATGTTATTTCAAAACTTACCCCGACAGAATTGGAACTCAAACAGCAAACTCGTGTAGGTCCGTTGGGGCGGCGGTATCAAAAAATACTTGATTAACAGCATTGTATTAAACCCACGACAGCGTACCGCATACACCCACGACGAAAATGTTTGCAGTATATTTCAAAATTAGCAAAAAAAGGTGTGTAGCAACTCAGTCTTTATAGTAGCAACAATGGCAAACACATACACCCCAATTTATATTCATTTAGTGTTTGCTGTCAAAAAATCGAACTACTTTGACAAAAAGGTCTTGTAAAGGTGGTTTGGAGACTTACCGTATCAACAACACTGCACCTCGTTTTTCAAAAAGCAGTCCTGATTTATCTCTGGTTTTGATTTGATAAAGATACGAGCCAGAGGGTAGCATTTGGCCATTGTGGAGGCCGTTCCATGAGTTTTTGGCCGAAGTAGAATAAAACAAAACGCCGCCCCACTTGTCAAATATTGTCATCGTAAAATCTGCTGAAATATCCCCCTGTACCAAAAAAGTATCGTTGAGGCCGTCCCCATTGGGGCTAAAAGCGTCGGGCAAATAGATTTTGTCTAACAAATTACAAAGCCCCAATGGAGGATTGGCACAGACGGTATTGGTAAGTACTGTCCCTTTTGTGGTTTCTATTTGCAGCCGATAGCAAGTTTTTTCGTTACATGGCGGTTCTGTGTCTTCTGTCGATAGGTCGGTTTTGTTTGGTGTTTTCCAAGGGCTGTTTTTTTTGAATACTGTCAATTTTTTAACAGTACTTGGCATAATATAAGGGTTGAGCGTAATTGTGTTTTTGTCGGCTTCGGCAGTAAGCTGAATAAACGACGTGCAGAGCGTATTTGATTCTAATTGAGCAACACAAGCATCGATAGGTCTGAGTTTATAGCACCGTATGGTATTGGTGTCGATGAGTACTTTGGTCGTTTCGTTGGTTTGCCTCAATAGCTTGCCTGTATCTGTAAAGCCCGACCCGTTGGTCTGAGATAGTAAATTGAGTTCTAATTCATTTGGATTGCTTATGGTAAGTTCGGCGGTGTTGCCACTAATCTCTAATTTAGTAATAATAGGCGTTTGAAGCGCAATATCAGGCACAACGACCCTGACCGTCCGTCCGCCACATCGCCCCAGTTTATGGAACCCTTGAATATTGATACGGCGAGTACTTTCGTCTGGATATTTATGTGTGATTGTTTTGATGGTATTGTTGATGATTTCTGCTTTGCCATCGCCCCAGTCTATGCCATATTCGTTGTAGTTGTTGGCTATATTTGCCAATAATGTCAGCGTAACAGAGCCATTGGAACAAATCTGTACCTTTACAACGGGTGGTAGGGTATCTTGAACCGTAATCAGTTTACAGGCTCTAAGATCCTGGCCGTCTTTTTTGGAGAGTTGCATTATCATATAAGTGCCTGGCTTAGAATAGCTATATGTAGAGTCGGTAGAGGTAGTATATAAACTGGGCGAGCCTCCCTTGTAGTCAAAGATATATTTTAAGTCTGAGTTGCCAGTAACGGTATTGAGCGCTACTACTTTCATCGGAATACACCCCACTTCATCAGTTATTTTGATTCCACCAGCAAAGATACCCACGCCACTACACTCATTGTTAGGTATTTGTGCCAATACCGAAGTAGTTAAGAGTAAAATTAAACTGACTGCTATGTATTTTTTTAATTGCATGAATCAAGGACAGATGTTATTTGAAGTTATGACCACAAATAAAAATGATAGTAACACCAAATTATAGTTATTGAACATAAAACTAAGACAAAAATTGTGCCTTTATGGTGATTTTGCAATAAAAAATCACGTTTTTACTTAATAAATAAGGAGACTGGGGTTAATTTTGTCTTTATGTCAGAGTGTAGTTAAATTCAAATAAATGAAACCGATGAAAAAATATTTTAGTTTAGTAGCTTTTATTTTACTTGGGGCATACATAGCCTCAGCACAAACTGTTGCAAAACGGATTTTGGTGTTTTCAAAAACAAAGGGCTTTCGTCATGCGTCGATTGCTGCTGGGCAAGTGGCCATTACCAAATTAGGTAAAGAAAACGGCTTTGCAGTTGATACGACTGAAAGCAGCGGGCAATTTAACGACAAAAATCTAAAGCAATACAACGCCGTAGTATTTTTGAGTACCACCGGCGACGTACTCAATGCCAACCAAGAAGCTGCCTTTGAGCGGTATATTCAGGCAGGTGGCGGTTATGTGGGGATTCATGCCGCAACAGACACCGAATACGACTGGACTTGGTACAATAAACTATCGGGGGCGCAGTTTATGAGCCACCCCGGCAACCCTAACGTGCAAACTGGCGAGGCAGTGGCAGTCAATAAAAATCATGTGTCAATGTTTGGTTTTCCTGACCGCTGGACGATTAAAGATGAGTTTTATGATTTCAAAAACTTTAACTCAAAAGTAAACGTACTCGTTAAAATTGACGAAAAAACCTATAAAGATGGTAAAATGGGCGATAGCCACCCTATGGCTTGGTACCATGAGTTTGATGGTGGCAAGGCGTTTTATACTAATTTTGGACATACCGATGAAACATTCAGCGAGCCAGTGTTTGTAAAACACCTGTTGGGGGGAATACAGTACGTGTTGGCCGAAAAATTGGATTATACTAAATCTCGCCCCGAAGAAAATCGTTTTACAAGGACTATCTTGGCCGATAAATTTGACGAACCGACCGAATTAGTGGTATTGGACGACCAGCGGGTACTATTTGCCGAACGCAAAGGCTCACTCAAACTTTATGACCCCAAGACCAAAGCCGTTAAACTCATTGCTAATATTCCAGTATATTCAAAGTTTGAGTATGGATTGATGGGGCTAAATATTGACCCTAATTTTAAGCAAAACAAATGGCTTTATTATTATTATTCGCCACTGTCGTCCGAAAAAGATACCTCGCAGCGGCTTGTCAGAGTAAAATATGACGACCTCAAAAATGAAATTGTAGCCAACACCGAGCAAGTGCTACTGCGTGTACCCGTCAAGCGTACAGGTTGCTGCCACACGGGCGGCTCAATAGCTTGGGACAAAAAAGGCAATCTGTACCTATCAACTGGCGACGACACAAACCCTTTTGAGTCAGATGGTTATGGGCCAATAGACGGTGGAGAGGGTCGCTCTGGTTTTGATGCTCGCTATACTTCTTCAAATACCAACGACTTGCGTGGCAAAATATTGAGAATAAAACCCAACGCCGACGGCAGCGCAGGGTATAGTATTCCAGAAGGAAATCTATTTGAGCCAACTCCCAACCTATCGGGTCGGGTCGGGGTGGGGCTTCCCGAAATCTATGTCATGGGCAACCGCAATCCGTATCGTATCTCTGTCGATCAGCGCAATGGTTTTTTGTATTGGGGTGAGGTAGGGCCAGATGCAGGCGAAAACAAAGAAGGGCGAGGCCCCCGTGGCCATGACGAAGTAAATCAGGCTCGGTCGGCAGGGTATTTTGGTTGGCCGCTTTTTGTGGCCGACAATCGGGCTTATAATCAATATGATTTTGTTAAAAAACAATCTAATCCACTTTTTGATGCCAATAAGCCCATTAACGATTCGCCACACAATACGGGTATGAAAGCACTCCCACCTGCCCAAAAGGCATTTATCTATTATCCTTACGTGGACTCGCCTGAGTTTGGAAGCATAGTAAGCAAAGGTGGGCGCAACGCCATGGGTGGGCCAGTGTATTATTTTGATGATTTTGCCGACTCAAAAGTAAAGTTCCCACGCTACTATGATGGTAAGTTTTTTGCTTACGACTGGATGCGTGACTGGATAAACCCCGTATCAATGACCAAAGAGGGAGATTTTGACCGCATGGAGCGATTTATGCCCAATGCCAAGTTTAGCCACCCAATAGATATGCAGTTTGCCAACGATGGCTCGCTTTATGTACTGGAATATGGCCAAAACTGGTTTGCACAAAACGACGATGCCAAATTGGTTAAAATTACTTACAATGCTGGCAACCGTGCGCCACTTGTAGTAACATCGGCCAATAAAAAAATGGGTGCTGCGCCTATGAAAGTGGCTTTTTCGTCTGTTGGCTCACTTGACTATGACGGTGATGCACTTAAATATGAATGGAACTTTGGTAAGGGGCTACCCAAAAGCACGCAGGCCAACCCAACATTTACCTACACCAAACCAGGTATTTATACGGCCACGCTCAAAGTTACCGATGCCGCTGGCAATGTGTTGTCCGAAAATATCAGCTTGAAAGTAGGTAACGAAATACCAACAGTCGAAGTAGCTATTAAAGGCAACAAAACTTTTTATTGGGACAAGCAACCCATTGACTACGAAATAAAAGTATCGGATAAAGAAGACGGTAGCCTCGATAACGGCAAAATCAATAAAGACGAAGTAAACGTAAGTATTGACTACTTAGAAGGATTTGACAAAACGATACTTGCACAAGGCCATCAGGCCAACCTCAGCAACTCGACAGGCCGCCGCCTGATAGAACTCTCTGACTGTAAAGCCTGCCACTCGATAGACAAAAAATCGGTTGGGCCGGCCTACAACGATATTGCTCAAAAATATAAAGGTGGTTTTGAAATTGAAGGCCAGCTCGTCAATAAAATCATCAAAGGTGGCGGTGGTGTTTGGGGAGAGCAAGCCATGGCCGCCCACCCACAAATATCAAAAGAAGATGCTCGTGAGATGGTCAAATATATTTTGTCGTTGGCCGATACTAAACTCAAAACCATTTACCCGACCAAAGGCAACTACGTAACAGAGCCAAAAGCCAAAGACGGTTCGTATATCATTTCGGGTAGCTACACAGACAAAGGCAAGGGTGCGATTGGCCCCGCCTCAAATTCGCAGATTGTTTCGTTGCGGTCGGCCAAAGTCAAAGCCAATACTGCTGACGATGGAAAAAACCAAATGAAAATGCGTCTTGCAGGTTCAGAAATGGTGATAGCGACTGCGGCAGATGGCTATTTTATGTTCAAAAACATAGACCTCACCGCCATCAATTCTATTACGGTATCGGCCAAGGCAGTTAGTGAGCGTTTGCAGGGGGGGATTTTGGAAGTCAGAAATGGTGCAGCAACTGGGCCAGTGATAGGTACTTTTGATGTAAAATTTGGAACAACCGACTCAATCACAGCCAATATTACCAAAACCAACGAAACAAAAGATATTTACTTTGTTTTTAAAGGCGACGGCCCTGTACAATCAGGCAAAGCCCTGTATGCAGTAGATTGGGTGATGTTTAATAAATAAAAAATGAGATACCTCGGTGATATTCCACACACTCAGTTTAAGATTGGGCTTTATGCTTGGAATCAAAAATACATTGTCAAAATAGAAACTAATCTCTATGAGCAGACATTCAAAGTGAGTGAAATGGACTTTATTGGTACAGAGAACGATTTTAAGGCAATGATGACCGATAATATTTTTGTCGGCCAGCTTGTTGCCCGTTTTCAACTGATGCACCAAGATTTTCAAGAATTACTCATTAGGTACGATGCAATTTAGCGACACCATCGCTTAAAGCGATGGTGTCGCTCCCCAATATTATGACCTTCAACGACTATTTGATTTCTAAAAAAATAGATGCCGTAGCCTTTCAGCAGCACGACCCATCGCTTTTTGGTGAGTGGCAATATTTGTTTGGCCAAATGCACCCCGAAAGTTTTACAGCACAAAAGAAATTTTTGATTAACAAAATCAGAAGAAAATATATAATCCAGTCCCCGACATGAATGTCGGGGCAGTTCATGTCGGGGCAATTCAATGTTAAAATAATAGAATAATATAACCTCAGCGAACTCAGCCACTCTGCGAGATAAAAAAATGTCAATCTTAATCATCAATGCCAAAGTCGTAAACGAAGGCCAAACTACGGAAACCGACGTATTTATAAATAACGGTCTCATCGAAAAAATTGGTGCCGATTTGCGCCACCTCAAAGCCAAACGAGTGATAGATGCCAGCGGCAAATACCTACTGCCTGGCGTAATAGACGATCAGGTGCATTTCAGGGAGCCTGGCCTGACCCACAAAGCCGATATTTATACAGAATCTCGAGCGGCAGTGGCGGGCGGTACGACCAGTTTTATGGAAATGCCCAATACCGTTCCCAATGCTCTCACACAAGAACTATTAGAACAAAAATACCAAATTGGTGCAGCTACGTCGTTGGCTAATTATTCGTTTTTTATGGGGGTGTCCAACGACAATTATGACGAAGTGATGCGGACAGATGCTACCAAAATCTGTGGGCTAAAAATATTCATGGGTTCATCGACAGGTAATATGCTGGTCGATAATCCAAACACGCTCGAAAAGGTATTTGCCAATGCCCCAACCCTGATAGCCACGCATTGCGAAGACGAGGCCACAATCAGAGCCAATATAGAACATTACCAAAAAACTACTCCCGCTGGCGGCTGGGGAGCAGGTATTCATGCTATAATTCGCAACGAAGAAGCCTGTTATAAGTCGTCGTCGATGGCTGTGGCACTGGCTCAAAAACACAATACTCGCCTGCATGTATTACACATCAGCACAGGCCAAGAAACAGACTTGTTCAGCCCAGCCCTCCCAAAGGAAGAGTTATTAAAGCTCCCCCATCGGGGGCGGGGGGGGCTAAAACGTATCACTGCTGAGGCTTGTGTGCATCACCTTTGGTTTGATGCTACTGATTATGAGCGATTGGGTAATTTGATAAAATGCAACCCCGCCATCAAAGCACCACAGCACAAAGAGCGCATATTGGCCGCCCTGCTCAACGACCAGATAGACGTAATAGCCACCGACCACGCACCACACACTTGGACTGAAAAACAACAAGACTACTGGAACGCCCCCTCGGGCTTGCCGCTGGTGCAGCACTCGCTGATGATGATGCTCGAGTTTGTGAGAGATGGTAAAATGAGTATTGAGAAAATGGTACAAAAAATGAGCCACGCCGTAGCCGACGTGTTCAATATCGACCGCCGAGGGTATATTCGAGAAGGATATTGGGCCGACTTAGTGCTGGTGGACTTGAACCAAAGCATGACTGTTTCAAAACAAAATATACTATTCAAATGTGGCTGGTCGCCGCTCGAAGGTACTGAGTTTCACTCTGTTGTAACACATACCATCGTCTCGGGGCATTTGGCATATACCAATGGTGTTTTTGACGAATCTGTCAAGGGGACGAGGTTGGCCTTTGGCGTAGCTCAATAAATAAAATATACTTTTCAGGTAGGGTTTTTCGTTTTCAATCAAACCCTTGAAAATGATGTTACGACTACTGATTCTACTATTAATTTCAATAAAAACTTACGCCCAGCCCAATGTCTGGCTTAGTGGCCATTTGATAGATGGTGCCAATGAAGAAATTGAGGTGAGAATACATGGCGAAAGGCAACACGACAATAAAGCTACCGCAACTACAAAAGCAGATAAAAAAGGTAATTTTAATTTTGCTTTTAGAATTCAATTTGGGCAACCAATCACAATGACCTACGGCGGCAGTAACTTTTTGATGTACCTGCACCCACAGGACAGCCTCAAAATCACGGCCTCAAAACGGGTTTTTGATGTGTTTATGTTTCCTAAAAATGGGACTCAATTTGGCCGATACTCCGAAACAAGCGTGCCACCTGTTTTTGAGGGTAAGGGTGCAGCACTCAATCAGTTTTTGTATCAAAATGGGCTATATGGCCGTGATTCGCTCCAAGAAAAACCTATCATAAAGCGTGCTACTACCGAAATGTACTCGACCATAGTGGACGATAATAGTGAATACACGTGGGCGAAATATCAAAAACAATTTGGCCTTGCCGACACCGCTCAGTCCATTTATGTGCAAGCCAGTTTGGCAGGGCAAGCGTATTTTAGAAAACATACATTTGTTGATAACCAGCCAGAAATAGATAACGAATTAGGGCAGAGCAAGCCTGTGCTTAAAATCATTCCAAACGATGACGCTATTTATTCTGACATTTATCTAAATGCACTGCTAAACTATTTTAAAATCAATTACTTAGCAGCCGACGATAGCACCGCCGAAAAATATGAAAATGTGGCGGCAACTATCCGAAATCTACCCAAAACTCAAGAGTATCTGCTGGCAAATGTAATTATGAGACGTGTTTTTACAAATGATTCCGATATTTTTTATGATAAAATTTTTGCTCGTTTTGAAAAAGATTTTCCGAGTTCTACCTACACACGTCAAATCAAACGAGATAGTTGGGCGCACAGGTTGTTAGAAAAAGGCATTGCATTCCCAGAAATAGTTTTTCAGAATATCAACAGCCAAGATACTGACGTTACCAAGTTTAGAGGCAAACCTACGGCTATACTGTTTTGGAATACTTGGTGCGATAGTTGCCAAACACGACTGAACGAATTTACTAAATTGGCTGAAAGTTATGAAGACAGCAGCATGAATTTTATAGCCATTGCCGCTAACAATCAAATAGATAGCTGGCAGGCGCATATCAAAAACGTAGCAGTGCCAAATTTAGGACATTACCACATCAAGGGCGAAGAGCTGGGGATATTGCGTGGTGCAATGGCAGATAAAAACTTTCCAACTAATGCTCATTTGTTGTTGCTTGACATAGCTGGTATTATTACTCAGCGAGTCAATCTGTCCGATTCGGCGATTAGCATCAAAACTCAAATTTCAAAATAAGATTAAGACTTACAGCATCATGAAACTGACACTACTTTGTGTACTGCTACTGAATGTAACGGTGGCTTATGGCCAACAAAGGGTTTTGTTGTTTATCAAAAACCCACATCGACAAGCCATTTACAAAATCGGCGACGAAATTACTTTCAGGTTTCGGAGTAATGCTACCAAACACACCTATCTAATAACTGGTTTGACTGATAGTTTGATTGTGTCTGATAGTCTGCGATTCAACCCCAAAACCATATCTGCCTTGTATGTAGACAATAAAACGAAAGATTGGTACATTGTCAGGTACAAGTACCCCAAGTTATTGCCTATTGCTGGGGCTGGATACATGGGGGCAGAGTTAGTCAATACAGGCCAAATCTCGAAGCCAAGTCTTATCGTTGGTAGCGCACTCATAGGGGCGGGCTTGTTGGCCAACTGGCTTGTCAAAGACTATATTAGACTCAAAGGACAATCTCGATTGGCTATAATCACTATGCCTTAGACGATTTTTGAGCAACATAAATGTATCACAACTCTTCAAAAAAGTACATTCTTTACATTTCAAACAACTTTTCGTAGTTTAGTCGTGTTATGAAACTGGATATTAGAGCAAAAAAGCGTACTTTTGCGCTTTAATCGAAAGACCATCTTATTTATTGATATGTTAAAAATCACAAATTTACACGCTTCAATCGGCGACAAACAAATATTAAACGGTATCAATCTCGAAATCAAAGCAGGTGAAGTTCACGCAATAATGGGGCCAAATGGCTCTGGCAAAAGTACGTTGGCATCGGTATTGGCTGGTCGTGAAGACTACGAAGTTACAGAGGGGACTGTTGATTTTGACGGTAAAGATTTGTTGGACTTGGCACCAGAAGCACGTGCTGCCGAAGGTGTATTTTTGGCGTTTCAGTATCCTGTCGAGATTCCAGGCGTTACGACCGTCAATTTTCTAAAAACTGCCGTGAACGAAATGCGTAAATACCGTGGCGAAGAACCACTCGATGCCGCTCAGTTTTTGAAACTCGTTAAGGCCAAAGCCAAAACCGTTAATTTGGACGATTCACTCATGAAACGGGCATTGAATGAAGGTTTTTCGGGTGGAGAAAAAAAACGCAATGAGATATTTCAGATGGCTGTACTCGAACCCAAACTTGCGATTTTGGACGAAACCGACTCTGGGCTTGATATTGATGCCCTGCGAATAGTGGCCGAAGGTGTAAACAAATTGCGGTCGCCAGAGCGGGCTACGATTGTAGTAACTCACTATCAACGACTACTTGATTATATAGTTCCAGATTTCGTACACGTTCTCTACAAAGGCCGTATCGTAAAGTCGGGTACAAAAGAGTTGGCGTTTGAGCTCGAAGAAAAAGGCTACGACTGGATAAAAGCCGAAGTAGAAGCAGCGGCAGTTTAGCGAAATAAAACACTACAAACAATAAAAAAATGGATACTCTGCTGTCAAGAATAACCATCAATCCGAATATTTGTCATGGAAAGCCAACTATAAGAGGTTTACGCTACCCTGTCGAAAATATGTTAGAATTGATGGCATCTGATATGACGATTGAAGAGCTATTGGTAGATTATCCAGACTTAGAGCGCAAAGATTTTTTGGCTTGTTTGTCTTTTACTTCGTAAATTACAAAAGTTAAGAGTTTTCATAAATTAGCTATTCCGAGGTCTGTGTCTCCACAGACCTCAGCAACGGCCTGTGAAGACACAGGCCACGGGAATACAACTTAGATTCTATTTCAAATAAAATTAAACGTTTTTCTTTTATCGAAATAGACACCCAACAAATTATAGTACACGAATAAACAATATGGATTTGACACAAAATACTGACCTCAAAAATAAACTCATCGCCGATTTTCGGGCCAACGAAGCCCTCATCAACGGTGAGAGCAAGGCAGTTTTGCACCAAACTCGCAAAGCGGCTCTTGAAAACTTTGATAAATTAGGATTTCCGACCATCAGACACGAAGAATGGAAATATAGTAACGTCAAAGAGTTGGTCAAACAAAGTTTTGATTTTGGTCAAAAAACTGATTTTGGCCAAACTGAGGTGGACACCCTCGACATTCCAAACTTAGAAGGTAATATTCTTTATTTTGTTAATGGTATCTATAAACCAGAGTTATCGGTTATTGTTTCGTCTGACCAAAATCTCAAAATCAGTAGCCTAACGGAAGCCATTAGGTCGAATCCTGAATTGATAAATACTTATTTTGATAAATATACCAATTCGCAAAACGAAGCATTTACGGCACTCAACACAGCTACAGCCAGCGATGGTGTTGTGATTGTTGTACCCGATAACAAAGTAGTGGCAGAGCCGATTATTTTGAGGTTTATTACCGATGCCCGTACCCAAAACGCTGGCGCACAGCCCCGTAACTTGATTGTAATTGGCCAAAACGCCGAAGCCAAAATTGCCGAAGCATACCGTACAGTTGGCGACTTTGCAGGTTTTACCAATACCGTTACCGAAATAGTAGTAGGCCAAAATGCCAATCTGCAACATTATAAAATTCAGAACGAGTCCGAAAAAACGTATCATATTGGCACAACGCAAGTAAGCCAAGCCGCCAATAGTCATTTTTATTCAGCGACCGTTACCCTCAATGGCGGCTTTGTGAGAAACAACCTCAACGTAGTATTTAGTGGCGAGCATAGCGAGGCTTATATGTATGGCTTATACTTTCCAAATGGCGTTCAACACGTTGATAATCATACACTTGTAGATCATGTCATGCCAAACTGTTATAGCAACGAACTCTACAAAGGGATTTTGAAAGATAAGTCGGTGGGGGTTTTTAATGGTAAGATTTTTGTAAGACAAGATGCTCAAAAAACAAATGCCTACCAGTCTTGCCGCAATGTAGTGCTGTCGGACGAGGCTTCGATGAACACCAAACCACAGTTAGAAATATACGCTGACGACGTAAAATGTTCGCACGGCACAACCACTGGCAAACTCAACGATGAGGCTCTGTTTTATATGCGTTCACGGGGTATTCCCAAGGCACAAGCCATGACATTGCTGATGTTTGCATTCTGTGAAGACGTAATCAGCCAAATCAAGATAGACCCTATTAGAGCCTATCTTGAAGGATTGATTGAAACGAAATTGGGAGAATAAACTTGCTGAATTAGGTTTGATAGCTCTTTTGAAAGTTGTCAAACCTAATTCAAAAATCAAATTTTATACCTTGTGCCAGCGGCGATGTTGTGCCATAATTGATTGTATTGGTTTGTCGGCGCATGTAGTTTTTCCAAGCATCTGAGCCAGACTCACGGCCTCCGCCAGTTTCTTTTTCGCCACCAAACGCCCCGCCAATCTCCGCACCAGACGTGCCAATATTTACGTTGGCAATACCACAGTCTGAACCAGATACTGACAAAAATTGCTCGGCCTCACGCATATTCAGAGTAAAAATAGCAGACGATAAGCCCTGTGGAACGCCATTTTGCAAGGCTATGGCTTCGCTCAGTGTTTTGTATTTAATTAGATATAATATTGGTGCAAAAGTTTCATGCTGTACTATTGGCCAATGGTTTTGTACTTCGGCTATACAAGGCTGCACATAACAACCAGACTCAAAGCCAGAACCAGACAAGACTTCTGGCTCTACCACAAAATGCCCGTTGAGTTTCCGAACTTCGGCCACTGCCAACAAATAGCCATCGACTGCCAGGGTGTCAATTAGCGGCCCAACGTGATTATTGGCATTGAGTGGATTTCCGATTTTTAATTGACTGTATGCTTTTTTGAGTGTATTTTTTACATCTTCGTAAATATCCTCATGCACAATCAGTCGGCGGGTTGTTGTGCAGCGTTGGCCTGCCGTACCTACCGCCCCAAACACAATAGCAGGAATGGCAGCTTGCAAATCGGCCTGTTCAGAAACGATTATGGCATTGTTGCCGCCCAATTCTAACAAACTGCGCCCCAAACGACCAGCCACAGCCACGGCCACGGCTTTACCCATTCGAGTGCTTCCAGTTGCCGACACCAACCCTACATTTATATCGGCAGCAAGCCATTCGCCTACTTCACGTTCGCCCGTAATAAGGCACGAAACCCCCTCGGCAATGTCGTTATTTTTGAGTACTTCCTGAATGATATTTTGACAAGCTAATGCTACCAATGGTGTTTTTTCGGACGGTTTCCACACGCATACATCGCCACAAACCCAAGCCAAGGCAGCATTCCATGACCAAACGGCCACTGGAAAGTTAAAAGCTGAAATAATACCAACTACGCCCATCGGTTGCCATTGTTCGTACATACGATGTAACGGTCGCTCGGAGTGCATAGTGAGGCCGTATAACTGGCGAGAAAGTCCAACCGCAAAATCACAGATGTCTATCATTTCTTGTACTTCGCCCAGCCCTTCTTGTAGGCTTTTACCCATTTCGTAGCTCACGAGCGTACCCAACTCTGTTTTGTATTTTCTAAATTGATCGCCCATTTGTCGTACTATTTCGCCACGTTTGGGGGCAGGTACAAGCCGCCACGACTCAAAAGCTGCCTGTGCCGTTGCTATCGTTTGGTCGTAGTCTTGACGGGTTGCGGTACTAACTTCTGCAATAAGCTGCCCATCAACAGGCGAGTATGATTTGATAGTTTGGCCACCGCCAGCCCAGTCGTTAAGCCCCGTACTTAGACCGTTGTTGAGTGTCTTGATTTGTAGTTTGTCAAGAATGTCTTTCATGTTATTTATCTGATTTTTTGTTTGTTCAAAATTAAGGCTATTTTTGTAACCATACAAATCAATCTACGATGGCTGCCCAAACTGCGTACCAATCTGACCAATCTTTTTCGGACGACGTTCATTGGCGGTTGGCCATGGCTCAAATCTACGAGCCGCTGGGCTGGTCGGCTGTCAGAATGAAACCCGAACAAGCTCGACTGTTGGACATTTCGGAGGGTATTGATTATGTTTTTTTGAATGAAGTAGGCCAAATTACAACCGTTCAAGAACGATTTAGAGAAGTAAAATACCAAGCCTACAATGACTTTACGATACGATATAGACGAGATAAAAGTACAAAAAATGGCCAACAAGAATCGGAATTTTATAAAATCAAGGCCGACTATTTTGTCTATGGTATCACCGATGGCCACAAAAACGTTGCACTATCCAATGGCTTTGTCAAATATGCAGTCGTAGATTTAAAGTTTATTCAAACCAAAATAGACAGCGGCCAAATACAGATTAGAGCCGACTTGCGACAAAAAACCTGCCGAATAGAAGACAATCGACTGCTTTGCCCTATCAATCAAAACTATGATGGGTCATCGAGTTTTTTTCCAATAGATATTCAGTTATTGGCCAAACTCTGGGGTAGCGAACCTATACTGGCGCAGAAGGGTTTTTATTGAATAAAAACAGAATCAATATTTGCTATCAGTTGGCTTCAGCCAACTGCAATAGATGTTCAAGCAACAGATTTCCTAAATCAACCAAATCAACATGAAAAAACTGCTTCTCACCGCTTTTATCATTTATTGCTCACTGTCTGGTCTATATTCACAAACCCTCCCCGACACAGGCATCAGCGGGGTGTATGAGGTAATGGTAGGCGCACCCGAAAGCCAAAAAAACTATCTGATTAAATATTTTGGTGAATTTGGTTTTACTGTCAAAGATTCAGCTAATTATACTGCCACACAAGCCAAAGAAATGTATGGCGTTGATTCTAAATTACAATCGTTCAGGCTTCAAAACGGTATAATTGATTCACACGGCTTACTACGAATATTGGTCTGGGACAAACCCACAGGCGAAGGCGTAGGCTATGTACAGCCCGAAACCATAGGGCAGCGTATGGCCGTTATGAAAACCAACGACATCATCAGAATCGTAGATATTTACAAAGCCGAGCGAGCCAATGGTGAAAAATGGCTACCCATTGAGCCAATATTTGACGACCCACTCAAAATTAAAGCCAACCAAAAAACCGATTTTTTCAATCGGTCGCTTGGCGTTCGTGAAACGGGTATTTATGGCGATTTTTTTACCCATGTTTTCTTTCAGCGTTATGGCTATACCATTGATGGTTATGGAACTATTGGCGCACACTCAAATCTTCAAACGAGTGAATTTACACATCACGACTTTATGATAAAAGGCGATATTGATGTTGTAACACGCTATTATTCAGCGGCTTTGGGTATGAAACCCGAGCAAGAAAAACATACCGTAGATGGCGACTGGCTCAAAGGGCCAAAGCAGGTTTTTCAGATGCCCGATGGCTACTCGCACGACTACCGAGGGTTTGTGTCGCCCAATAATATTTGTGGAAAATTAAAGTTTTTTGCACCCCGTGCACCCAAACCCGACCGCTCTGCACACCAGCGCATTGGCGAACTGGGTATGACATTGCACTCGTTCTGGGCACCCAAGCTATTGATGGTCTATGACTTGATATTACAACAAAACATTAAACCAACTAAAATACAGAAAAACGAATTTGGCGAAAATGCCTTCACCTTTGTAGGGCCAGACGGTGCTGCCTGGCAAATCATAGAGAAAACTTCTTCACAAAACAAGCCTGTGAAGAAGTTAGAGTTTACTTTTTTGAGAAATTAAAAAAACTATAATCTTGTCAAAACGACTTTAATAGCATCAAAATTAGGCAAATCGCCCGCACTTTCTAACACTTCGGCATATTGAATTGTACCAGTTTTATCGACCACAAAAGCCGAACGTTTGGCAACACCGTTCATATTGAGTACAAAATGTTCATAAAAAGCACCATAAGCAGGTGCGACCGTCTTATTGAAATCCGACAGTAAGTCGAACGGTAAACCCTGCTCTGCTTTGTATTTTTCGAGCGTAAAAAGTGAATCTACCGAAATGCCAATTACCTCTGCACCAAGGCCGCTATAAAAGGCCATGTCGTCACGCATCGTGCAGAGTTGCGTTGTACAGGTGCCAGTAAATGCCAAAGGAAAGAAGTGAATAATAAGATTTTTGCCACTAAAATCTGATAGCAAGACTTCTTTTTTGTTGGTATTAAAGAGTTTAAAATCGGGTGCTTGATCGCCTATTTGTAATGCCATAAGAGTGTAATTTTTGGATTTTGTAAAAATGAATGACAATGTTCGTGAGAATTTAATAATTTTCCAATAATTTTGCTGAGTTACTTATTGTGTTGAGGCAATCTAAACCAACACATTTTTCATTATCAATTTTACATTAACACATATGTTTAATTCAGGAATCAAAGGCCGTTTATTGGTCATGCTTGTTATGGCTGGCGTGGCATTGTTTGGTTATTTTAGTAAAATGCAGGTAAACCCTGTAACAGGCCAACGACAAAAAGTGAGTATGACACCACAAGAAGAAGTGGCATTAGGCTTACAGAGCGCACCATCAATGGCCGCAGAATATGGCGGACTATATCAGGACGAAAAGGCGCAGTTTTTGGTAAAAAAAATCGGTCAGAGTATCATACAAAGTACAGAAGCCAAAAACTCACCTTATCAGTTTGACTTTCATGTATTGGCCGACCCCGAAACTGTCAATGCTTTTGCAGTACCTGGGGGGCAAATTTTTATTACAATGGGCTTACTCAAACGCCTCAAAACCGAAGACCAGTTGGCGGGTGTATTAGGTCATGAAATCGGTCATGTCATTGGTCGGCACTCTGCTCAACAAATGGCCAAGCAAGAGTTAATAGCTGGATTGGCTGGTGCGGCCACAGTTGGAATGTCGGACGGTGGATATAGCAATGGTGCAGTAGCGCAATATGTAGCCAACTTGATGAACCTCAAATATGGCCGTGATGACGAACTCGAAGCCGACGACTTTGGTGTAAAATACGCCATCGGCACAGGCCACAACCCCGAAGCAATGATAGAGGTAATGAAAATATTGGACGAAGCGGCTGGTGGCTCTGGCGAAAGCAAGTCTGATTTTACCAGTACGCACCCCAGCCCCGAAAATCGTATTCTCAAAATCAAAGAAGCGATGGCGAAGTATCGGCAGTAGTAGCTACTAACGACCTTATAATCAGCGTCATATTTGGTTCGGCTTTGTGTGCAATGGCTAATATTTTGGATAATTCGGCTTTTTCTAACAATTCAGGAATACACATATCGGTAATGACCGAAATACCAAAACAAGGTACGTTCATTTGTCGAGCCACAATAATCTCGGGAACGGTACTCATACCTACTACATCAGCCCCCAGCAATCGCAACATTCTATACTCGGCTCTGGTTTCTAACTGTGGACCCGTTACGCCCACATATACGCCTTGGTGGCACCTAATCTGGTGTCGTTGGGCTATATCAAGGGCTTTGGTAATTAGCTGAGGGTCATAGACTTGGCTCATATCTGGGAATCTATCGCCCAAATTGTCAAAATTAGTACCCCTGAGTGGGTTTTCTGGCAAAAACTGACCGATATGGTCGTTTATTATCATCAAATCGCCTGTCTGATAGCTGGGGTTCAGCCCGCCAGAGGCATTAGAAACTATCATTTGCTGTATTCCCAGTAGTTTCATTATTCGTACTGGAAACGTAACCTGTGCCATGGAGTAGCCCTCATAATAATGAAAACGACCTTGCATACAAACTACCTTTTGGCCTGAGAGCGTCCCAAACAACAGCCGCCCTTTGTGCGACTCGACCGTAGAAACTGGAAAGTTTGGAATAGTATCGTAAGCTATATCATACTCAATGTCAATCTCTTGTACCAATCCACCCAAGCCCGTTCCCAAAATTATACCATAAAAAGGAATAAAATCATTGATTTGATTTTGTATAAACTCAGTAGTTTCCGTTATTTGTTCAAAAGTCATTAGAATTAAAATTTATGAACCGCAAAACTATTGTTTTTTTGCGATTCCCCCAGATAAATCTGGAGGCAAGTCATAAACATAGCTATTAGTTGCTACTGGTTTTAGCCATTGAGCTAAAAAAGCCTTTAACCACAAAAACCAATTAAATGAAAATACAATCACTTTTTTTGTGCTTCTTTGTTTCGGTTGTTTCAATGGCTCAAAACCCTATCATTAAGCTATCGGACGGCACTGTTGAAGGGCTTACCAATGCTGATAAGTCTGTCCGAATTTTCAAAAATGTACCTTTTGCTGCTCCGCCCGTGGGTGATTTGCGCTGGAAAGCCCCGCAAGCCGTCAAAAAATGGTTGGGTGTGCGGCAGTGTAATGCTTTCTCGGCCAGTCCAATTCAAGATAAACCTATGCCGTTTATGTGTTGGTCGGAAGAATTTATAGCCCAACCCGAACCACTGAGCGAAGACTGTTTGTATCTCAATGTTTGGACATCTGTCAAAACCAATAAGGCAAAGCAAGCCGTTTTTGTCTGGATTTATGGTGGTGGTTTGTCGAGTGGGTCGAGTAATTGTGCGGTATATGATGGCGAAGAAATGGCAAAAAAAGGCATTGTTTTTGTGAGTATCAACTACCGAGTAGGCGTATTGGGCTTTATGGCGCACCCCGAGTTAAGCAAAGAGTCAGGTCATAATAGTTCAGGTAATTATGGGTTTTTAGACCAAATAGCAGCTTTGCAGTGGGTTCAAAAAAACATTGCAGCTTTTGGTGGCGACCCCACAAACGTAACTATTGCAGGGCAGTCGGCAGGTGCGTTTAGTGTCAATGCCTTGGTGGCATCGCCTTTGGCAAAGGGTTTGTTTCATCGGGCTATTGCTCAAAGTGGTGGGTTGTTGTCGAGTCTCAAAATCAAAAAAGACTTGGCCGCATCAGAAGCACAGGGCTTACTATTTATGCAGAAAGCAAATGCAATAAGTATAGCAGAACTACGTCAAAAAACAGCCGAAGAGATTCAAATACTAAGCCACAAAATGACAGATAGGTTTGGAGTTACTTTAGATGGATACGTATTGCCGATTGATTTATGGCAACATTTTGCCAATAGGCTACACAACGATGTACCGATTATGACAGGCTGGGTAACAGGCGACGGTGCATTGATGGGTGGAGAGAGTATGACTGCCGAAAAATTCAAAAAAGAGGCGCAAAACAACTATGGTAACAAAACAGAAACATTTTTGAGTGTATTCCCAGCCCAAACAGATGCCCAGTCCAAAGCCTCCCAAATCAAATTGGGTATGTTTGAGTTTGCTGTTTTGCCTTCGCATAGTTTGGCGATTTTTAGCAAGTACCCAGCCTACCTGTACCATTTCAGCCACGTACCGCCCGACAAGCCAAACTTTCCAAATTATGGGGCGTTTCATACTTCTGAGGTGCCTTATGCACTGCATACTCTCAACAAATGGCAACGTGATTGGCAACAAACCGACAGAAATTTAGAAAATACGATGTCGTCTTATTGGGTCAATTTTGCTAAAACAGGTAATCCAAATGGCGTAGGCTTGCCTGAGTGGAAAAACTATAAAAAACAAACGGGCAATATCATGGAACTGGGGGATAAAGTACAGTTGCAACCAGCATTTTTTAAACAAGAATTAGATATTTTAGACACAGGTAGTACCTTTCGTTGAAAAAAATACTCGCTATATCGCTTTTTTTAATTTTACTGCTCAAAATCGGGGGCTTGGTTGCTTTTTTGAGTATTGAGCGAGAACTTGTGCGTGAGGCTATGATTTTAAAAATCGTTAATTATCAGAATGTCAATAATTTGACCTGTATAATTGATAATAAAAAAATGGCATGGGAAGAGAAAGAACAGGAATTTTGGTACAACAACAAACTTTATGACGTTGTCAAAATAGAAATCTTAAATAATCAGAAACACTATTATTGCTTGGCCGACGATGATGAAACTGAGTTGGTAGCAGTCATCAAAAATCTCATTCAAAATCAGGATTCGCCCCTGAGCAAGACTACCAAAAACATTATCAGTTGGTTTTTTCAGACACTGATTTTACCAAAAATAGATGAGCTTCTTTTTGGATATCACCGTTTCGGTGGTACACTAAAATCTTTTTTTCTTCATTCTCATTATATTTTTGATGGCTGCTACAAAACCATCAAACCGCCGATAGCGATATAACTATCACTAACTCATGCTACAAATCGTCAATAGCGATGCCATCACTCAAAGTGATGGTGTAGCCAGCTATTCTATTTATTTAACAAAAAACTCGGTATCAAAAATGAAAATTATATACATTATTATGCCTATACTGCTGACTTTCAGTAATATACAGGCACAAGACAAAACCAAAGACCTCGAAGAGGTAATAATCAAAGAAAAGAAAAAAGTGGCCAAAGAGCGAGGCGAGTTTATACGCCACGCCCAAAGCGTTGAAGCATTGAGCGAAGAGGAACTCAACCGCAACAACCCTGCCTTTATAGAGCAAAGCCTCGGCACAATGGCTGGCGTGCAGGTCGATAAGCGCACCCAGCTCGGTGGCCAGCGTATTGTGATTCGGGGCTATGGCAATGACCAAAAATTTAACAACTGGGGTATCAAAGCCTATTACAATGGCGTACCACTCACTACCGCCGATGGCGTTACAGTAATGGACGATGTGGACTTTGCTTTGGTCAATAACATCGAAGTCGTTAAGGGACCAGCCGCTACCATGTATGGCGGTGGAGTGGGTGGAGTTGTTCGTTTTTATCTAAAACCGTCCGAGGAAAAAGGTGTAAGTATTTCTCAAAAATTCATTTCAGGCTCGTTTGGATTGTTTCAAACCAATACCCGTTTGGACGTAGTGAACGACAGCTCGGCTATGTTTTTGAGTTATGGCCATTTACAGTCAGATGGCTACCGACCCGCTGGGGCGAGTACTAAGAACTTTTTGACTCTTATGGGCGACTTTAAACTAAGTAATAAACAGACCTTGACGGCTTATTTGAGTAGAAATTACTCCTTAGAGGGCGTAACAGGGCAAGTTTCATATGCTGACTATTATGCAGGTATCGACAAAGGAAACCCAGCTTATATCAAAAAAAATTCTCGAAATGATTTTTTGACAACTCGTTTTAGCCTCACTAACGACTATCGATTTAGTAAAAATTTTAGCAATCGCACCTCTCTGTTTTATTTTTCTCACGATTTCAAACGAGTGGCCGCAGGAGCCGATGAAAATAATCTTAGCCCTAATTTTGGCCTTAGGTCGGTATTTGACTATAAAATAAATCTAAGCCAGACAGTATCGAATGAGCTAAGTGTTGGAACAGAAATACAACAAACACGATCATTGATTTCAAATTGGCGGTTTTTGGGAACAGACGATAATGTGCCGCTCAAAGTACGTGATATTTCGACTGGCTCATTTTTTAAGACTTTTACCAATCAGTCAGCTTTTTTTGTGCATAATCGTCTCAATTTCAATAGTTTAGACATGGCTTTGATTGTAGGAATTAGTGCCAATAAAATTGATTATAGCCGCAACGATCTACTGGCAGGCGTAGGTTTGGTAACGGGTTATAATAAAGATTTGTCGTTTGTCAAGACTTTTACAACTTCGTACAACCCGCATTTGGCTTTACAAAAAACATACAAAAAGCAAATCATCAACCTCAGTTACAGTGAGGGCTTCAATACACCCACGGCCGCAACGGCATTTATTGGTACCATCAATAAAGCCAACGACGACCTGCTGCCCGAAAAAGCCAAAATGATAGATTTGGGTGTGCAGGGCTTGTTGCTGGGAGGGCGATTGGACTATCAATTTTCGATTTTTAGTATCGACATCGCCAATAAACTCACGCAACTATCGGGCGTGAACCCATCTGGAGGTACATACAGTTATTTTGCAAATACAGGCAATCAACGAAACAATGGCGTTGAACTGAGCTTGGGCTATTTGCTGATGGGTAACGACAAAGGTTTTCTTAAAAAAATTGAGCCGTTTCTAAATTTATCTAATTATGATTTCAAATATACCGACTTCAAAACCCGTTTTGGTGGTGTCTTAGCCGATTATTCTGATAGGCAAGTGGTGGGTGTTCCCAAAACCAAATATACGATTGGTTTTGATGTAGTTAGTAACGTAGGTCTTTATTGGAACAACACCTATAATGTTATAGGCGATGTTTTTACAGACTTTGCCAACACCAATAATGTCAAAGGATTTGCGTTATTGAACTCAAAAATCGGCTACAGTTATACCAAAAACAAGGTGGACTTTGATGTCTTTGTGGCTGGTAATAACCTAACAAATCAAGTCAATTATACTTTTTTGTTTTTGGGCAATAGCGTTAATGACACCGACCCTGGCAACGGCTACCCTGCCAATGTGCCAACTGACGTAAATCCTGGCCCGAGTAAGGCGTATTTTTTTGGTGGAATTAGTTTAAAATATCGGTTTTAGGAAAATCTTGACGATACAGCCGCTCGTCATTTAACTGTATTCTACAAGTTGGATTTACCAAAAGAAGCCGTACATTTGCGCTTGATATGAAGTTAGTAAAAGTAAATTATTTGAAAGTATTATTTTTGACCTTGGCAGTATTTTGCCTTGGTCAAAAATCTTATTGTGAGAATGATTCTAATGACTTCCATAAAAAAACCAAAGAAAACTCGGAAATAGGGACGAGTTTATCAATAAAATTAACCTCCGATTACCTTGAATCAGATATTAGTGCTTCTCTGCAAGAATTTGAAGAAGAAGTATTTGATGATGATAACGAAAATAGCGTTTTCTTTAAAATATCAAGCTATAAAAGGGCGGAGTATCTTAATCAAGACGATAGCTTTTCCTTCCTATATTCAAAAATAAAAAGTATAAAAACTCCACTTTTTATACTTCACTGCTCCCTCAAACTCCCCTTTGTTATTTAATTTTTTAAGAATTTATCAATCCGAAGTCATCATTTTTAACGGTGATTAACATTCTGTTCTTTTCAAATTAAATAATAATACAATGGACGTAAATAAAAATATTTTTGCATCTCTAAGAAGAGATGCTACTGCTGGTACTATAACTGGCTTAATGGCAATACCGCTTTCGGTTGGTATATGTTTAATGAGTGATTATCCGATTCAAACTGGCCTTATTACGGTCTTCGCTGCCTGTATCATTAGTTTTGTGTTTTACTTATTCAAGCCAGGCAATCATGTAGGCGTTCCTGGTATTGCAGCGGGTTTGGCACCAGCTTTGGCCCTTGGCGTGCATACATTTGGAATGCAAAATATGCCATTTTTGATTTTTCTTACTGCCCTAATTCAAGCTATAGTCTGGAAGTTTAATTGGCAACAATATATACTTAAAACAGTCCCTAACTATTTAGTAGAAGGCTTATTGGCTGGTATTGGGTTGAAAATTGCTTTAAAATTTTTACCATATACTTATTTAACATACAGTGATCACCAGCATGCCAATTTTATTTTGGATAGTGGCCACGAATTGATAATGGCTCTTTCTGTGCTTTCGTTTATTGGCTTTCTTTTTCTTTATAAAAAGTTTGGCAAAACTGCACCAGGCTTGCCTTATATCATTACTATTGCGGCTGGCATTGTATGTAGTTTTTTTATCAAATTGCCTCAATTAGACATAGAGCACGTTCCTTTTTCAGTTCAATTCCCTCTTCCTGTTTTTTCTTCAATTACGCCAATGCTGGCCTTGCAAATGTTTGGCTTTGCCATGATGTTGGCAACCATCGATGTCATAGAGCAGGTGATGAGCAATGCAGCAATCGAAAAAATAGATCCGCTCAATCGAAAATGCGATACAAATAACAGCCTACTTACCATCTGGGTTGCCAATTTAGCGAGTAGTTTCTTCGGTGGAATGACCAATTTGGACGGATTGGCCAAAAGTACAACCAACGCAGTGGCAGGCGCACACACAAAACTGTCAAATTTATTTACTGCAATGGTTATAGGTGTACTGATTGCGTTCCCAGTTTTGCTGAGTTATCTGCCCGAGTTTTCTTTGGGTGTAATTATGCTATTTAGTGGTTGGAAAATGATTGGTGGGCTTAGTCACGTTATTGATCAAGGCAAATATCCATTTATGTTGGCCTTGTTTTGTGGTATTTTGGTCTTTCAGTTGGGTATTTTTGAAGGATTATTACTTGCATTGGCTCTTCATGCTGTCATAACTTTTTTCTTTTTGCGTAGCGATGGGGTTAATCTAAATGGAATGTTACAAAGATTTAAAACTAAATTTGAGAGCAATAACAGCACAGCCGTAACTACTATTATTGCAGAAGTTTCAAAAAACGAAATGGTAGATTTTCCTGTAACAAAACTTTGGATGCAAAAAATCAATAGCCATAACTTAGACCAAATTTTGAGTTTATATGACAACGGGGCGGTTTTATTGCCCACTTTATCAGATGAAATAAGAGATACAAAAGATAAAATAAGGGATTATTTTGTACATTTTTTTCAAAAGGAAAACTTACATGTGGAAATGGAAAACTGTATCGTAAAAGACTTTGGAGAAGTACGGTTAAATATGGGTGTGTACCAATTTTCGTGGCAAGAAGGCTTTGAACCACAATCGGTACGGGCTAGATTTACCTTTGCAATTAAAAATGGTAAAATTATTGAACATCATTCAAGTTTAATGCCATAATAAATTATTTTTTTCTTAAAAATGGTAAGGGTTTTTAATAATCCTTACCGTTTTTTTTTACGTTCCTCTTGTACTACTATGCTGTTGGTTGCAGAAATTAGTGGTTAAATAGGTTGTAAATAGTGCTATTTTAGTACTGTTGATTGTAGTTAATTTATTGTCCAAAAAATAATCAGACAACTTGGCTTTTGTTTGTTTTTATTTGGTAGTACTGGTTTTTTTACTAATTTGTACCCAAATAAATTAAACCTCTTTTTATGACCCAACCCCTTACTTTTTTGTGTATCACTTGCTACTACAAAGGCAACGACTTTTTGACGGCCTGCAAAGCTGCTGGCAATACTGTTTATTTGCTAACTGCCAAAAAATTAGAACACAAACCTTGGCCTCGTGAAGCGATAGACGAGTTTTTTTATTTGGAAGACGACTCAAATACGTTACCTAATTTTGAGATTATGCTCAATGGCTTATCGCACATCATGCGAACCCGCAAAATTGACCGAGTGGTAGCCTTAGATGATTTTGATGTCGAAAAAGCGGCATTAGTTCGTGAGCATTTCAGAATTCCGGGTATGGGCCAAACAACGGCTCGGTATTTTAGAGACAAACTCGCCATGCGGGTGCAGGCTCGTGATGCGGGTATCAGAGTGCCGCCGTTTAGTGCGCTTTTTAACGATGTCCAAATTACCGAATACCTGCACGCCACGGCTGCACCTTGGGTTGTCAAGCCACGTGCCGAAGCCTCAGCGGTGGGTATCAGAAAAGTACATAGTTTTGATGAAGCCTGGCAAACCATACATTCCTTGGGCGACAATCGCCATAACTACCTGATAGAGCAGTTTAAGCCTGGTGATGTGTTTCATATTGACGGCCTGACGGTAGGCGGTAAAGTGATTTTTGAACGTAGTAGCCAATACCTCAGCACACCCTTTGAGGTGGCTCACGGTGGCGGAATTTTTAGGTCTGTTACCGTTCAAAATGATTCAAAAGAAGCCAAAGCACTCAAAAAACTCAACGAACAAGTAATGAAAGCCTTTGGTATGCAGTATAGCGCATCGCATACCGAAGCTATCAGATGCCATGACGATGGCCAATATTATTTTTTGGAAACAGCCTCACGAGTAGGTGGCGCACACTTGGCCGAAATGGTCTATTATTCGTCAGACATTAACTTATGGTCAGAGTGGGCAAAGATAGAAACGGCAGTAGCCCAAAAACTAACTTATTCATTACCAGACATTAAACATTCGTATTCTGGTATAATAATATCGTTGTCGTGGCAAAAATCGCCAGATACTACGCCCTTCGACGACCCAGAAATAGTATGGCGAATGGACCAAGAACACCATGTAGGCTTGATTGTTCAGTCAGAAAACAGAAGCCGGGTATTGGAACTGATGGACAAATACGCCCAAATGATATATGACAGCTACCATGCCTCAGCACCAGCCCAAACCAAGGCTACACATTGAGCAGCAGTACCATTGCCATTACCATTACATTTGGGGTATTTATTACAGTACTACTGTATTTATAATTTATTGACTATTAAGGTATTGGCCTGTTTTTATGAACTAAATACCTTTTTTCTACTTCACAGCACTTTTTTTGTGCCTCTTCGCAGCGTGTATCCCTTCGTTTAGTGAACCCTGGTGTCCATGTTTAAATTTCACAAATTGGTGTAGTTTGTTATCAATTTTTACGTCATTTATTTTCACCGATGGTATGTTTAGTAATGCCTCGTATATATCAGATTGATTCATTGCCAAAGCTGTAAAAAAATTACTAATCTATAAAAATCATCATTAAACTATCATTAAAAAAAATATTTTAACTTTATTTATTGGTATGATTTTTGTGGCTGGGACGTACTCACTTACCTTGCGTTGTGGGTACATTAGAAACTGTACTTTTTCTCTAAGTTTAAGGCAAATCATACCGAAAAAGGATTGTTTTTTAACTTTGGCATGAATTTAGTTTATGGTTTTGTAATTGATTTATATCAATGTGTTACCTTTTTAAACGTAAATTTTTCAATGAAAAATCTCTTCCATTCACTATTTAGTTTTTGCTTACTTTTCTTTCTCACACTGTTTTGTCTTGGGGCTGTTGCTCAAACGGTTGAAATTGCCAAATCGGCAAGTAACGCCACCCCTGCGGCGGGTACTACTATTGCCTACACGCTCAATTTTAGATGTGCCAGTACCACCTCAAATTGCGACAATGTGGTGATAACCGATGTAGTGCCAGCAGGTTTGACATACGTTGGGGCTACCTCTTCGTTGGGTGGTAATCCTATCTTTGATGCAGGTACAAATACCATCAACGTAACTTTTAGCCGAGGAAGCGGTGCTGGTCTCAATACTGGTGATGCAGGTCAGGTGGTAATTACCTGTATTGTTCCATCAAATACACCTGCCGGAACGGGAATTAACAACACGGGTACAATAGCTTCGACTAATGCAGGAACAAAAACCTCATCGGCCTCAATCAACACCACGGGTGGTATTAGCTTCGTAGATGGTGTGGGTGCAAATAAATTTGGCAGTGGTAATTATTCGCCTGGTGGAAACACCAACTTCACCATTCAACACGGAAACACTGGCTCGGGAACACTCACCAACTACTCAGTATCTGACCCCCTGCCAATAGGTTTATCTTACCAGAGTCTGGTTATCAACAAATTTCCCGGAACAAGCAATAGTATCAATCTTTTCTACAAGACCAGTAGCAACTCGACTTATCAGGCATGGCCAGGCAACCCGAAGGGAACATCTGGTGATTATATAAGCGTGAATGTGAGCGAATTAAACTTGCCCGCTGGCGAAGTTGTAACAGACGTGCGCATCGACTACGGGGACGTAGCGGGTGGCGGTTTGTTTTTGCCAAATCAGCCCGGTGCGGCTGGTGATATTACCATAACTGCCAAAGCTGCCGCCGACGTTACTGCCGCCAGTTTAGAAAACTGTGCAACCGTAAGTGGTGGTGGTTTTTCAAAACAAGCCTGCGCTACATCTTTCAATGGGGCTGCCGAAGACAAGGGCTTTGCCTTTAAAAGTCCCGCTGTGGCAGGTCCTTATGCAGCAGGTGCAGAGGTAGAGTTTTACACTGGAATTACTTTTCCTGCTGGTAATATTACGCCCGTTACCGAAGTTACGGTTGTTGATTTTCTTCCCGCAGGTGCATCTTACGTTACTGGTAGTGCATACGCTACAGTTGCTGGTACTTCCGTGGTCGAGACCATTATTCCCAACTTCAATAATACTGGCCGAACGCTGGTTCGGTGGAAGTACTCGGGCTTTACTTTTGCTGCTGATGGCACGGAGCATGTTTTTGGGGTAAATTTTAAGATCAGGCACACCCAAGGCGGCAATGGCATTAAAAACTTTTTATATGCTTCGCCAAATATTACGCTACAAACTGTTAATAATCCTTTTTTAGATACTAACGATTTAGACGGCGATGGTAACACAACCGAAAACTTAGCGTGTAGTTCAGCCGAATACACGGTAACAGGTAATATTGCCGCTGCAGGCTTAGAATCTTACAAATTGGTAAAAGGACAAGTTGATGCTGACTACTCACGGTATCCGGCTTCTGGAAACACGACTGCAGGCGGCAATGCCGATTATAAATTGGTGGTCAGAAATCCCAACAGCGTACCGATGACCAACATCAAAATTGTAGATATTTTGCCATATATTGGTGATGCGGGGGTTATTGATCTGTCGCCTCGCAACTCGCAATGGCAGCCCAACTTAGCGGGGCCAGTTTCGGCACCGAACGGCGTTACGGTCTATTACAGCACCGAGCCAAATCCATGCCGAGACGAAATGAAACAACCATCTGACCCCTCACCGTTTCCAGCAGGTTGTGCTACCGCCAACTGGACTACAACAGCCCCCACAAACATTACAACGGTTCGGTCTTTGAAATTTGATTTCGGTTCATTGGTATTAAACCAAAACGACCAACTCGAACTCAACTGGCCAATGCGTGCGCCCGTGAACGCACCTGCCAATGGCGAGGTAGCCTGGAACTCATTTGGTTTTTCTTCGACCAGAGCCGACAACAACCAAAACCTATTGCCATCTGAGCCGATTAAAGTAGGTATCAAATTA
>JAYWHT010000031.1:0-16728 GCA_043777595.1 Spirosomataceae bacterium | reverse complement strand
TTGCATAATGAGTGATAAAATTTCAGACTTTTATGGTATTAGTTACCAAGCAAGCTATTGGTTCTTAGATGATTGAAGTTGGCAACAGAAAAACCTTTGGAAGACAAATAGCCGTAAAGAGGGAAATCATCTGTCAATATGAAGTAATTTTGTTGTGCTAAGTATTGAATGGCCGTATCGCTCAACCCAAATTTTTGAAAACAAGTTGGGGCTTTTTCGATGAGTGTATTGCTGTTTATCAAACTTTCCTCCAAAGTCTTTATGATTTTTGACAGCGTAGGAAAGGTTTTGTTTTCAGCCAAATTAGTTACTTCGGTCAAAATATGTGGTGTTACTACGATTCGCTTAAAAAAGCCAATAAAACGCAATAACAAATAAAAATCTTCTTCCAAAAACTGTTGTGTTCGTTTAAACTCACTGATTTTCTTGGGATTATAAACACCCATCAAATACAAAAGCAATAAGTTAGTATCTATGACCAACCCCTCTTTTGATTTTAGTTCTTGAATGGTCATGGGCTATGCAGCAGTCGAAAATTCACGAATTTTCATGGACATAACATCGCCACTTGTTTGATGTACTTTGAAAATTCTATATTTTCTTTGGGTAGAAAGAATATTTGTTTTGTAATGAATGTAGCTGAGTGTTATGAGCCAAGACGTTGCTCCCATCTCAACCTCTTCTACCAATACCTCTTGTACATCAGTATCTATTGATTTTAAAAAATCAATACTTGCTTTTATCGCTTCTTTTATCGTTGTCATATCAGTTCAATTTTTTCTTTTGATTGCACAAAAATACAGGTTTTTGTCGTTCCAAATATCAATGTATCATTTTCTCAATCGGAATCACCAGTATTCCTTCTGCGCCAGCGGCACGTATTTTGGTGATATTTGTCCAGAAATCGTTTTCATTTATTACCGAGTGTAGCGACACCCAGCCTTCGGTTGTGAGAGGCACAACGGTTGGGGCTTTCATGCCGGGCAGCAGCGAGCCAATGCTTTCGATGGCTTCTTTGGGGCAATTTAGTACAATATATTTGTTGTTTTGGGCAGCCTGTACGGCATTGATTCTAAACAAAAGGCTTTCTAATAAAATACGTTTTTCGTCTGACAGTTTCTGATTGGCAATTAGCACGGCTTCTGACTGAAAAATAGTTTCGACTTCTTTCAGACCATTACTCAACAGTGTACTGCCCGAACTCACAATGTCGCAAACGGCATCGGCGAGGCCAATACTGGGGGCAATTTCGACTGAACCACTAATTTCGTGAATGTCGGCCTTGATGTTTCTTTCGGCCAAATAATTGCCCAGCAGTCTGGGGTAAGACGTAGCAATGCTCTTGCCCTCAAACGACTCAACACCTGTATAGGCTTCACTACGAAGAATGGCCAGCGACAGTCGGCATTTTGAAAAACCCATTCTGTGAGCGACCGATACCTGTCGGCCTGTTTCAACCAGCACGTTTTCGCCTACTATTCCTAAGTCGGCCACACCATCGGCCACGTAGCCAGGTATATCATCGTCTCGCAAAAACAAAAATTCGGCAGGAAAATTAGACGATACCGATTTGAGTTTGCCCGTTGAGCCGCTCTCAAATCTAATTCCACATTCTTTAAATAATTTGATAGAGTCTTCGCTCAGACGACCCGATTTTTGTATGGCTATTCGTAGCAAAATGAGTTATGAGTTAGGAGTTATGAATGATGAATTTATTGTTTCAATATAAAATGCAAAAAATACGATTTGACAACCTACAGCCTATTTTTTTTCACAGCCGCAGCCTTTGCCGCAACCCGTTTTTTTGGCCGACAGTTCGTTCCAGAAACGATTTGACAGATAGCCAATCGCTCCCAAAAACATAGCCCCAATGAATAAGTTTTCTAACATAATACCAGAACAAAAAAACGCTACCAGCCGTTCCTATCGCAAGTACGTTTGATGTGCTGATAGTGATGCTCGCTGTGCCAAGCATAGAGGCCAAGTACTTCTTTGAGTACAAAAACACGGTCGTAGCCAGCGTGGTAGTAAGTGCGTTCGAGTTGGGTTTCGGTCAATGAATTTAGGAGCATAACCCAGCGTAGGTGCAGGTTTTTGATGAGTTGCAACGACCAATCAACAGGCGCAACTTTGCCATCGGGTAGCTCGGCCCAAAGGCTTTCGGCATAGCCTGCAATAGTTGGGTTGTCAGTCGTCAGTGCCGAGTGAATACGCATATAGGCGTTGATATGGCTGTCTGCCAAGTGGTGAACGGTCTGTCTGATTGTCCAGCCGTCTGGCCGATAGGGTGTTTCTAACTGGTCTTCGGTCAAAGAACTGATGACATTAAATAGCTTTGAAGGCAATGCCGCTATGATTTGAACATTGGCTTTGTTGATGTCCATAGTATAGTCTTGGCCATGCTGAAAGCGACCGATTGGGTATTTGAGATTTTCTAAATTGTCCATAGTATATATTTTTTCTTGCAGAGATGCTGAGTTCGCTGAGATTTATTTTTATCTTCCAAAATCGTCTTGCACACGTACTATGTCGTCTTCGTCTGATGGATTTTTGGGGTCGGTGTGCTGCCATATTTCGGCTAATATCCCCCACTCTGCCAGTCCAATCAATCGATGTCGTTCGCCTTGTTTGAGTGTAATGATTTGGCCAGGTTGGTAGGTTTTGAGTTCGGTTTCTTGGTCGGTATCGCTTGTTTTTACTCCTACTGTACCCTCAATCACACGCCAGATTTCGGCTCGGCGATGGTGATATTGCCACGAAAGCCGTTTTTCGGGTGCTACTACCAATATTTTTGGGCTTAGTTTTTGGGTAATTTGTAAATCAGACAGTATAACGTCTGGAAAATACTTAGCCGCAAACTGGGCTGTTTGGGCTTCATTCAGCACAAAAAAACCTCCCCATGGGCGGCTTTCATCTTGTTTTATAATATCAAACCCTTGATTTACAAGCGTTTCGGTGATTTGTTTAAATACGTCTGATTTTTGCATTTTTAAGGTTTATAATAATCAATAATTATTTGAAATACCCCCAAAATCTGATTGATTTCTGTTAAATAATAGCGTTTGGTGTCGATGTATAGTTTGTCTTGCAATACCATAAAAAGCCAGTCATTGCCTGTTGTAACGCAGCCATAAATTTGTTTGTGTTGAATGCCTTTTTTTTCATTATAAATTTTTGCACCCAACAACTGAGCTGCACACTGTGCTACTCCCAAATCAATGTCATTTTTTTTTGCTTCAACGACTTGAATAATCGGATAATTTATATCAAAAGTACCAATGTCTTTTGAGAGTATAAAATCACATTCGCCTTTGAGACCTGCGCCCTCGTCGGCACTTAAATTATCGCCAGAGTGTATTGTAAAAAACTTATCATTATTGTTACGCAATTCTCTTAAAATAGGTGCAACAATCCACTCTGATTTGGCTTTTTCGCTTTTAATCGGCAAATCGTCTAATTCTTTCAATATTTCCGATAACCCTTTGCTTGGCTCAATGCTCACAAATTGCTCAAATAGCCGTTTTCTACGATTGGTTATCCCGAATTTTTGTTCTAAGTCGTTCAGTGTAAAATCAGTATAAGTCATGGCTACTTTTATTTTAGACACCAAAATTACGCCCATAAAGCCACAAAAAAAAGTGATGGCTCTAAAACCATCACTTTTCGATATTTTAGGTCTATTTTGGTTTATACCAATGCTGGAATACGCAAAACTTGGCCAGGATAAATCAATTCTGGGCTTTTGAGCATTGGTTTATTGGCTTCAAAAATCAACGGGTACTTCATGGCATCGCCATAAACTTCTTTCGCAATTTTTGAGAGCGAGTCGCCACTTACTACTGTGTGGTATTGCGCCTCTGGTGCTGGTGTTTCTACTACCAAGTTGTTTTCGACAGACTCTACGGTCTCGACATTACCAACCGCCAAAGCGATTTTTTCTGCATCTTCTTGTGTTGCCACTTCGCCTTCCAATATTACTGTGTGGCCTGTTAGCTTGACAGTCAGGCTGTTATAGGCCAAACCTAAGTCTTTGACGTGTTGCAACAAAGCACCTGCTTTTAGTTCAGCAGCTTTTTCTGGGGCGGCTTGCTCGGCGGCTTTAACTTCTTCGCCACCAAAAAGTTTACTGCCCACTCCCTTAAAAAATGACATTAGTCCCATAATTGTAATTGTTTTTTTGTTTGAAATTTTCAGTCTGCGGCTCAAATGTAAATATTTTTTTGTGCGCTCCAAATATTTTTTTTATAAACGACCAATTAGTGTAGCTTTACATCAATATCTCAACATAACTAAGAAACACCATGCGAACTAATCAATTACAGTCTATCGGGGTCGTTTGTACTACACTTTTGACATTGACCATCAACTACTTGGCCAATTCCCTACCTCTCAACGGCCAAACGAGTGCGATGGTATCGGCCAAATATCCTACTTATTTTACTCCTGCGGGTTTTGCTTTTTCTATATGGGGCGTTATTTATTTGGGTCTTATCGCCTTTACGATCTATCAAGCCTTACCAGCTCAAATAGACAATCAGAAGTTAGTTAAAATCAGAAAATGGGTAATGCTCAATGGACTTTGTAACGCTGCCTGGCTACCGCTTTTTCACTACGAATATATACCTGCAAGTATGGCCATGATGGCAGCTTTACTTTTTACGCTCGTTCAAATCAATATTATTTTCAGTCGAGAATCAGCCAAAACGACAGCCGAAAAGTGGCTCATCGGCGTTCCATTTAGTATTTATTGGGGCTGGGTTTGTGTGGCATCGGTTGTCAATGTAGCCGTATTGCTCACTACTACCACGTGGTCTGGGTTTGGTGTTGCTGCGCCAATGTGGTCGGTTATAATGATTGTCGTTGCTACGGCTATTGGTTTGTGGGCGTACTTCAAGATACCAAATTTAGCTTATATTTTAGTTTTTGTTTGGGCTTTGTTTGCTATCTCAAAAATGCAAGCAGATACTGTAATAGTAGCAAAAGCTGCCCTCATCGCTGCTGGCACGATTGGTTTAGTAATTGTGTTACGGACCATGAAAGTATTACCGAAGTCTGTATAACTGCTCGGAATCTTACAATTCAAACTTAATACCACCAAACCAATACCGCCCCACGGCTGGCTCAAAGTATCGATTGGCTGAGGCATTTATTTGGATATTCTGAAAATACTGTACGTCAAAAGCGTTGTTGATGCCAATAAAAAACGCTGTGTTGATTGAGCGATTGAGTAATGATTTTTTCCACGACTGCCCAACTCTAAAATTAGTAACTGTATAGCCGCTTGCCGTTATGGTGTTGGCATCGTCGGCAAAAAAATCGCTGGCGTTACGCACTTGACCAATAACATAAAAACCCGACTCATTGAAATACCGCCACTCACCAAATAGTGTTTGCTTAGGAATACCCGGGAGGGCGTTACCGTCAAACTTGCCGACCAAGGTTTGGTAGTTTTTGTATTTGAAATCTGAACGAGTATATGCACCGTAAAAAGTCAATCCTTTGGCTATCAGTACTGTTGTTCCCAATTCTACCCCTTGCCGTTTTGACTCGCCTGCATTTCTATAAAATACCCGTCCCGTTTGTCCCACAATCTGAAAAGGTACTAATTCGTCTTTCATATCAATATTAAACAGAGCTACGTCGATTCGTAACTTATTGCCAACAAACAACTTAGTTCCAATTTCAATATTTGTGGCTCGCTGTGGGCGGAGGTCAAGATTGAAGCCCCCCACCCCCAACGGATTGTTGGAAAGTTCGCTCATAGCGGGGCTTTCAAAACTTGTACCAACGTTGGCGTATAGGCTACTTTGTTGGCCTATCAAATAATTAACACCCAACGTTGGATTTATAATCTGATACAACCGCTCACCCGACTGATTGCCGTCTGTCAAAAATTGGTCGGTTACTTGCTGTTTGATTTTATCATAACGAACCCCTACCAAAACACTACCTCGGCCAATGGCAAGGTCTTGGGTCAAGAAGAGAGCTGTATTTTTAAATTGTTCCAACTGCTCAAAAGTCATTTTTCCACGCTCACCAGCCACGTTATCAAACCTTCGGCGTGTGTCGTTCTGACTTTCAACGTCCAAACCTGCCCTTACTCGGTAGCCAATATTGTTTTGGGTATAATAAAATTGGTATTGCACACTCCCGCCACCAAAAACTCGCTCGACACTCCCAGCACCAGCAGCCTGAAAAGCCAAAAAGTTAGCTATCGTTCGTTGAGTTACAAAACCACGAACAAACAATAAATGATGCCCTATTTTTTTTTCAAATACCAACCCCAGCCGTCCTTGTTCAAAACTTTTGCCTGTACCAAACTTCAAATTATTGGGGTGCGCTTGCTTACGATTTTCAGCGGCTTGCGTTGCCGTTAGTCCGCCGGGGTCATTGTCTATTGGACTGTTGGCATAGTTTAGCAGTAGTTTTAGAGAAGTCAGAGAGTCAAAATCATAACTAAATTTAAGATTCAGAATCGTGTTTTGCATTTGGCTATTAGCCCTATAACCCTCTACTTGGTTGTGCGTTGCGCTAAGTACATAACCAAATTTTTGTTTTTGAAAGGCCGTCTTTATTGTCAAATTCCTAAATCCAAACGACCCTGTACTGGCTTTTAGTTCTATCAGCGGTAGGTCGGTGGCGTTGTCGGTTGTCAGGCCAATAACCCCACCAGCGGCATTGCCATACATACTCGACGACGGCCCACGCACTACCTCCATTCGGCTCAACGTACTGGGGTCGATATTGCTCACATCGGCCTGACCGTCGGGTGTGGACTCTGGTATGCCGTCCACAATAAGTCTAATACCCCGAATACCAAAAGCAGCCCGTGCGCCAAAACCACGTATCGAAATTCGTAAGCCTTGTCCATAGTTATCTGGATTTTGGGCAAAAAGCCCAGGCACAGCCCCCAACGATTCAAAAAGCGAAAGCTGCTGGTTGCCTATTTTAATGCGGCTACCGTCCAAAACCGTCATTGCCATCGGCACTCTGGTTTCTTTGGTTTCGAGACGTGTACTTGTTACGGTAATTGGAGCGAGTTGTTGAGTACGCAGGCTATCTGTTTGGGCATTGGCACGCACACAAAAAAACACCATCAGCACAATAAAAAGATATGAAATTTTAGATGTGAGATATGAGTGTTTGTAATTCATTGATAATTAGTTATTTGTTTATCAAAACAGCTATTTTTGTAATTCATTATTCATTTTTCACTATTCACTACTTCTCATTTAAAAAAACTATAATTATGCAAAAAACACTCATCATTTTGATGTCGGTCGTTTCTTTGGCCATTTATGGTCAGTCATACAACGCCACGGCCAGCACAACTTACAAAGATAGTCTGGGAAATGTAATTAGTGCAAAAAAATTCCAGCGAGATTATAAATGGAATACCTATCGAAGCGTTCCAACGCTTGACACTGCCAAGAAGACAATAACCGAGTTTAGGCCACAAAAATTTACGGCACAAGAATTGACAAAAATGAAAGAATGGGCAGTTAAAAAAGTAAATAAGGGCGACAATGCCCCTATTTTTGAGACAACAGATATTAACAACAATGCCATTGATTTGCAAAAACTAATTGGTAAGGTTATCGTTCTCAATTTTTGGTTTATTGGCTGTGAGCCATGCCGCAAAGAAATGCCCGAACTCAAAGCCATAACCCAAAGCTATACCAATGCCGACGAGATTGTATTTTTGTCAATCGCTCTGGACACTGACGTGGCACTTCGTAAGTTTATACTGACCCATGATTTTGGTTTTATTGTTGGCAAAATGAACAAAGAAATCACCGACAAATACGCCATTCATAGCTTTCCTACAAACTTTGTGATTGATAAAAATGGAATTATAATATACGAAAAATCAGGATATTCTGGAAGCCTCGGCTCACTCAAAAGAGCAATAACCAAAGCTATGAAATAAAGTAAGTACTTATTCAAAACTAATACGGTATTCTAATTTTGACAACTTGCTGATTAACAGCAATGTATTTAACTTACGACTCCTTATTTTGTTTTATGGAAGTCTTCGCTTCGAGCGAAGACTTCCATTCACTCCAAAAAAACAACCCCGTACAAACTTTGTACGGGGTTGCGTTGCGAAGGGTTTAGAAACAGAAACTTAGTTTTAGAAGCGATAAGTAAGCGTAGCCGACACCATACGAGGCAATATAGGGCGAGCAAAAACTGGTGCGCCAAGCTGATTGATTTGCGTGATGTCAGTATTTGGTAGAGCCGTTCCGTCAGGGCGTTTTACGCCACCCACGGCCAAATCTTCGGGAGTTGTACCTTGCAAGCCATAGCCACCAAAGAGTAGTACGCCTGCATCGTTCAAGATATTGCTTGCTTGTACGGCTACCGATATTTTAGAGGTAATATCGCCCGTAACACCCAAGCCCAATACACCATAAGCAGGTAGCACAACGCTGTTGCGGCGGTTGCCTTGGCGGTCGCTAAACCAGCGGTAGTTGAGGTATGGTGTAAATTTGCCTATGCGATAGCTTGGTGTAAAATCGACCATAACCGCTGGCACGTCTTTGACTTTATTGCCCGAGAAGTTCTCCATAAAAAACAAAGCTGAATTGACAGACCCTGCCGTATTTTGGTACGACAGACGGTCATAGACAGCGTTTTGAATAGTGGCGTGGGTACGAATACTAAACTTATTGGTTGGGTTTAATATATTTTCAATTTCTAATCCAATAGTACGAGTAGCATTGAAGGTAGCATCGGTAAAGAAACTCGCCGCACCGTTTGAGATAAATAATTGTAGCAGTGCATTGTCTAAGTAGCTATAAAAACCTGTTACAAACAACGAGGCTTTCTTTGAGTTTAGTTTATAGCCTACCTCTGCCTGCGTAACGGTTTCTATTACACCTTTTTTATCCAATGGTATGTTTACAAAGTTATTGGCATAATAGTCCAACTCTGGGGCTTTGTTACCACGTGAGGCACGTACATAAATGGCCGATTTGTCAGAGATTTTGTAGTTTGCACCCAACGACCACGATAAATAATTGAACTGAAAACCATCACCATCGCCAGATGCGTCTGCGTTAGTAACGTTACCTGCGGCATCGTAAGATTTGTCGTACTCAAACACACGTCCATTATATACACGAGAGCCGAGGTCGTAGGTTGTAAATGGGTTTCTGTCAATACCACCCAAACCACCTACTGCTGTGCCACCTTGCCAGCCTTCTTTTTGTCCGTTTTGACGCACAGACTCATAGCGAAGTCCTACATCAACTGTTAGCTTGTCGGTTGCCTTCCAGACATCGTTAAAGTAGGCGGCAGCCAGAGTTGAGGTGTTTTTGGTGATGGTGTAAGCCAAGCCACTGTGTAGTACCATTCCGTTGCGGTCGGTAGCTTGGTAGTTGCCTGTACCATACAAACCACCAAAGGCCGCTGTCAGTGCAGGAACAGCCTGTACTGCGGCTGGCGCAGTGCGTGGCGCAGGAAACTCAACTCGAACGGCACGAGGATTAGCCCCCAAAGTACTCAATACCCCATCGGCAAACCACTGGGTATTGATGGTAGTGGTAGAATAGTACCCACCAAACGACATCTGATGTTTACCTATTTCTTTGCTCAAATTGAGTGCTGCAATGTTGTCTTGTGTTTGGTTGTACATATTTAGAGGTACTGTTGCCAATAAGTATTTACCCAATTTGTTCGGAACACTTGGGTCAAGAACACCCACTGGCGCACCTCCTTGTATAGCAAAATTGACCTTGGCCAATACCTCACCAGTTTGGGCATCATAATAAGTCGGCGATAGCACACTGGGGAAGAACGAACTGGCAACCTGCCCACCCACGGTTGCCCCAGCGGCGGCATAAGTACCTGCACTTGCCAAAGCACCTGCACCAAACTGCAAATAACCCAGATTGTTAGGCACAACGAGCGACGGTACAACAGGTAGTGTAACATTGCCTTGGTATTGTAAGTAACCTTGGTCAAAATTACTTGTTTTGGCTTTTACGTTCAAGCCCCAGCCTTTGCCTAAGTCAGTTTGATAGTCGAGTCCTACTGACCATGATTTGTTCTGAATACCATTTTTGGCATCAAATGTACGGATTGGATTTGTGGCGTTTTCCTTACGGAATTGGTCAGACCTAATAACGTCAGATTTCAAGTCAATGAACGTAGTCGAATAGTTAATATCCACAGGGTCGGTGCCGCCTTGATAGCCCTTTGTTAGGTCGTTTTGAAGTGCTATTTCTTTAAAAAATGAATTTTGATCATTCAAGAATTTACCATACAGCTTAAACATTCCTTTGCCAAACTGCTTGCTTATATTGGCCTTAATCTGACCGCCTACGTTGGCAAGAAAAGGAGTGGTACGTGCGCCGCCATCGCTACGATAAAACCCGCCAATGTGATACGCCCAGCCTTTGGCCAATGGCCCACCAAACTCGGCATCGAACCGACCTAAGCCTTTGCCATTGCCATACATAGCACCTTGCAAACGAGCCGATCCTGCAAATTTTACACCGCCTGTTTTTGAAATAAAGTTAAAAATACCACCTGGTGAATTGGGTGCCGTAATGGCAGCACTACCGCCACGAATGGCCTCTACACGATTGGTGGTGATGTCAGTCCGATGAAACATATCAATAACCGAAAAACCCATTTGTGCGCCCATCACGGGCAGTCCTTCTTCTTGTAAACTCACATAAGTAAAGCCTATCTGATCGTTGCCAGCAGGAGCTACACCTCTCGCAATGACACGATTGCCGACTTCGCCAGACGAGTTATCGACAAAAATACCCGGCACCGATTGTAGTAAATCGCCAGTGCTTCGGGGCATTCGTTGTTCAATGTTTTTAGAATTAAGTGTCGAGATAGCCACCGACGACTCTAATTTTGTGCGCTGGTCGAAAGTACCCGTTACAATGACCTCACTCATGTTTAGGGCATCTTCTTGTAGTTTAAAATCTGATTTTAAATCAGAATCTGCTACAACGATGGCTTTGGTTGTGCTACCAAAACCTACAAACGAAGCCACCAGATTGTAGCTACCGCCAGCAAGCCCCTGAATGGTATATTCGCCGTTGATGTTTGTTACAGCACCCTTACCCGAGCCTTTGATGGCTACTGTCGCTCCTATGAGCGGTGCGTTTTGTTCGTCTGTAACTCTTCCCGACACGTTTTTTTGGGCCATGGACAGCGTCGCTGCACACATCGACAATGTAAGTGTCGCAAAAAGTAGTCTTAATTTTCTCATTTGTTTTTAGGTTTATTGAATTGTATAATATCGAAAACCAAAGTAAACGTATTTTGTTTTAACATTCAAGGAAAAAATAGCAATTTTTCGATATTTTTTCCGTTCCTTAATACTATTTACTTTCAGACGTAACATATTAAGTAACTGAGCAAATTTAGTAATTGAATTTTTAGTTTAAATACTTTTAAATCAACATCGTTCAGTTAAGAGTTCGGTGAAGACACCAAACTCGGTTGGCTACCGTGGTTTGTGTCTTCACAAACCACTTATTTTCTTAACTAAACGACATTGATAGAACAATATATATTTTCTGCGTAAAACGAAAGAACTATAAATGCTTATCAGAATCGTCAGAATGACCTTTCAGCCCGACCAAGTGGCCACGTTTTTGGATATATTCAAAGACTCCCAACCCACAATCAGAGCAATGGCTGGTTGCCAGCACGTTGAGCTTTGGCAAGATATCGACTGCCCCAATGTTTTTGTTACACACAGCCATTGGGACGATGCAGAGGCACTCGATGCTTATCGTAATTCTGTGTTTTTTAAGGCCGTTTGGACTAAAACCAAAATGTTGTTTGCAGATAAACCATTGGCTTTTTCGGTCGAAAAATACGATTAGAATATGTCCGAAATATTGTTTTGTTTTGACAAAATCACCATCAAAAAAAACGCCCAAGTTATCTTTCAAGATTTTAATTGGACAGTCAGACGAGGTGAAAACTGGGTAATTTTGGGTCAATCGGGTAGTGGCAAAACTACGCTTTTGGAGGCTCTTATGGGAAGGTGTATTGTGAGTGGGGGTGTTCAAAAAAATGTATCGGCTTTTGATATTGTTCAAGTCCCTCGTGATTTTTCTGGTCATTGGGTTGTCAAAGCGGCTATGCAATATTACCAGCAACGGTACAATGGTTTTGATGCCAACTTAGCCCCAACCGTCCGAGCGTTTTTGACAGATCAAGTCAAGCCTGCGGGTACGGTCAATGAACTTTCGGTCAGGTTGTTACCCAATATAATTTCAGAAATAACGCTGCTCCAAACTTGCCAATCGTTACAAATCGAACACTTACTCGAACGCCACCTCACGTCGCTCTCCAATGGCGAGACCCGCCGTGTGTTGCTAACGTATTCGTTACTCAAAAAAGCAAAAATACTACTTCTCGACGACCCTTTTATTGGCCTTGATGTGGCCTCACGCCAACAGTTGCACAACGTACTCAATGGCATCATGGAGGCGGGCGTAACGGTTATTATGGTAAGTAGCCACCGAGAAATACCTACCAACATCACACATATTTTAGACTTGTCTGGGTCTGTTATGCAGGCAAATAATGACATCGAAGATAAACCAAATTTAATTGATTATCAGCCTATTGTTAATTTTAAAATAGCGGTTCAGATGCGAAACGTAACTATTAAGTACGGCACGGACAAGATATTAGACAATCTAAATTGGACTGTGGCAGCGGGTGAAAGGTGGGCTGTTTTGGGGCCAAATGGTTCGGGGAAATCCACATTGTTGAGCCTCATCACCGCCGACAATCCGCAAGGCTACGCCAACGATTATGACTTGTTTGACCGAAAGCGTGGCACAGGCGAGAGTATTTGGGACATCAAACGCAATATCGGTTTTGTGTCGCCTGAGTTGCATAGTTATTTCCCCAAAAATTATACTTGTTTTGAAGTCGTTGTTTCGGGTCTATTTGAGCGATTGGGCGTAAAGTTTACAGTAGCCGAAACTGAAAAAGCGCAAGCCCTGCATGTATTGGAGTTATTACAATTAGAAAAATTAACATACCAAAATTTTGGACAAATATCGACTGGGCAGCAGCGGTTGGTATTGTTGGCGAGGGCATTGGTCAAAAACCCACCTATGTTGATTTTGGACGAACCATGCCAAGGACTTGACCAAACGCAAAGTCGTTTGTTTAGAGATATTATACAAAATCTATGCGCCGACGGTGGCCGCACACTGATTTATGTTACACATTACGCCGACGAAATACCCGACTGTATAACGCAAACCCTTCGGCTTGTGTCTTGATAATCAAATAGTTGTGACCTCAAATACTTTCTAATTCTTTCAAAATCAAATCATTGTTGCCGTTGTACCAATCTCTAAATTGTGGTGTGGCTTGGTTGCTGTGTTTTGGCAAATAATCGGCGAGTACCGACAGGTCAAAACGTTGAGCAGCAACTCCTGCACCTGCCTGCTCGGCATCGAGGGCGTTGCAGGTTTGCTCAAAATGAACAGGAACCATCATCGCAGGCTTACCCAGATACAGGGCCTCACAGACCGACTCAAAGCCTGCCGTTGTAACGAGTGCTTGGCAGCGAGCCATCGCTTGTAAAAACTTAGTGCCGTCCAATTCATTGAAAACAAGGCTATTACTGTATTGATGAACAGGTGTAGGATAAGTATGACTACAAAAACAACAAAGCTTGATGCTCGGATTGGCTTCGCTCCACTCGATGATGTCGGCCATGAGATGTGGGTAATTGACGTAAACCAACCAATAGGGCTCGTCTGATATTGTGAGTTGGCCGATTTCTTGCCGAATAAGCGGCGGCACTACAACTACTCGATTGATGGGCTGATTGGGCATTGGCCTAAACGACAGAGCCAGCAACTTAGTGGCTCGGGCTGCCGTAAAACGTGTGCTGAGGTTGAGTAGTTGGTGGTCGAGCCAGTGGCCTTTTGGAAAAATAAAATCGCTATGAAGCATCAAATAATGATGCCCAACACAAACAATAGGGGTTTGGGGTCGATATACGATACTATAAAGACCACAAAGCAGCTCATAAAAATTGACGATGGTATGTGGCTGGTATATTTTTACGGTTTGGTTAATGGCTTTTATGCTTCTAAAATAGCGAAGCGTGTATTGAAGGTGATACAGAATGTTTTTGGCAAAATTGATGCTGCCATCTTTCTCAAAAATAAACTGTGGACTCACATATTGCTCGACTTTGGCACCGATTTGTGATAGAAAAAAACTCGGAATAGCTCTGTCTTTGGCACTACCAACCAATACCTCAACTTGGTGGCCGTTGGCTCTCAATAGTTGGCTCAATGTAATGGCTTGGGTGAGGTGGCCTTTGCCTTCGCCTTGAACCAAAAATAGGTACTTACTCATTATCCTACTTTTTGGTAATTAGTACTGTTTTTTAGACCAAAAAAATCTGAAACGGCGTCGTCGTCGTCGGTCTCAAAGTCTGACTCGTTGTAATAAACCAGACTCCAGTTATTGTCAAAATCTTCGACTAAGGCAGTCATTGACTCCACCCAGTCGCCCGAGTTCATGTACATCAGCCCGTCGATTTGTCTGATGGCAGGTTGGTGTATGTGGCCACAAATTACGCCATCGCAGTTGCGAGATTTGGCCAACTCGACTATTTTTTCTTCAAAATCAGATATAAAATTGACGGCTAATTTTATTTTTTGTTTGACCACCGCCGACAACGAAAAGTAAGGTAGCCCTCGCCAAGTACGGTATAGGTTATAGCATTTGTTGAGCCAAAGTAAAAACGTGTAGCCAATGTCGCCCAAGTGGGCAAGCCATTTGAAATGTGTAGTAACGCTATCAAAAACGTCGCCGTGGGTTATAAAAAATCGTTTTTCGCCTGATTTTAAAATATAATCTCTCTGAATCTGAAACTGTTTGCCGAGGCGCAGGGGCATGATTTGTTCTAAAAAATCGTCGTGATTGCCTCTCAGATAAACTACTTTGGTGTCGTGTTCGTCCATCATTTTGAGTACAGTCTTAAAAAAAGCGGTGTGCTTTTTTTTCCAAGAGCCATACTTTTTTAGTTGCCAGCCATCGATGATGTCGCCGTTTAGAATGAGTCGTTTGCAGCTATTTTGTTTTAAAAACCTAACTACCTGCTTGGCTTTTGAACCCTCCGTGCCGAGGTGCAAGTCCGAAACGATAATGGTTTGATATTGAGTTACGGTTTTCATAGACACAAATTTCGACTATGACCGTTACCTCAACGTTACCAATACTTTATCAAATTGTAAATGTTGTAGTTTTAAAATATCGCCAACACCAAACGACCGATAGCAAGCCCACACCAACGATGCTTGCAGCAATAAGACCAGAGAGGCTCGAAAAAACTATAAATGCACTAACAGTCAGGGTTATTCGTACAAATTCAGAAATCAAAACCCAGTGCTTAGATTCCATAATACCCGACCAATTAACAATCTGAAACCATAGCAACCCAGCCCCAACCCAACGTTCGGCAAACGACCAGTCAGAATTGCTTTTGATGACAGGCATCATGAGCGCAAGGCTCAAAATACAGTGTAAGATTAGGTAAGGTTTTGCGCCCTCAAACATCACAGAACTGTAACGTACTTTGTTTTGAGGCGTGGTTTCGACCAAGTCGGGTTTGTCGGGCAGGCCACGTGGCCGCCAGCCGAGGGGCATAAACCAGAGTTTGATTTTATCTGTCCAGTAGGGGGCATCGACGGCATCTTTCCATAAAATCTGATAATAATGAAAATAGATTTTGATAGGATTCCAGCTTTGGGGTGGGCTGTACATTCCATAAACTACCTTGTCGGTTTCTTCTTCAAAAGTACCAAATAGTTTATCCCAAATAATCAGAAACTCACCGAAGTTTTTGTCTAAATACCTAAAATTCATACCGTGATGTACTCGGTGGTGGGAGGGTGTTGTAAAAATGGCCTCAATCGGTGTCCAAAGTTTACGGATTAGCTCGGTATGGTGCAAAAACGCCTGAAACAAATGTATGCCCGTAATCATATAAATATCGGTTGGCTTGAAACCAACAATGACGAGCGGCCAGAAAAAAAAGAAAGTAAACAACCGCTGTGTTACGCTGGCACGAACGGCTACAAAAAAATTCATTTCTTCGGCAGAGTGATGTGGCGAGTGTGCCGCCCACAAGATATTGATATGATGCCCCCAGCGGTGAACCCAGTAAAAAATAAAATCGATACTCAAAAACAAAATTAAGTACGTCCAGATGTTCATCTCAATATGCTCAATAAGCCTAAAATTGACCCACAAATAGCCATAAACCACAAATACCCCAGCCGCAACAAGTACATTGGTGGTTTGGTTACCGATGGCAGTTGCAAAGTTGGCAATGGCTTCTTGAAAACTCACAAGCCCTTTTTTGTAGTACCAATTTAGGCCAATTTCTAATGCCATAAAAGCCAGTGCGATGGGTGCAATGATGGCATAAATATTGCCTTCTATGGCAGGGGCTTGGAGTAAAATAGAGGTCATGTTGAGGGCGTTTAGGTAATGAATAGCAAAAAACGAACAGTAGAAAACTATGTAATTATTTAATAATCAATTAAGTAGTAAAGAGATTTTAGTATTAAACATTGAAAATAACGCAAATAGTTGAATTTATAAGCCAATATCGTTTAGTTAAGAAAATAAGTGGTTTGTGAAGACACAAACCACGGTAGCCAACCGAGTTTGGTGTCTTCACCGAACTCTTAACTGAACGAT
>JAYWHT010000030.1:0-60694 GCA_043777595.1 Spirosomataceae bacterium | reverse complement strand
TATAAATAAAAATGCGCCAATTTATTATTTGCACGTTGCTAAGTAAGTAAAGAGATTTGAGTATTGAGTACACTGTTAGTTAAGTTACTATACCTTTTAATTTGCTCACAGAAAGCACAGAACTTCACAGAATTTTCCGTGCAATTCTGTGATTTCTGTGAGTAAAAAATACAGTAAACGTAATTAACAGGGTATTGAGAATGTTGTAAATAAGTCAATGTGCTAATTTGCCAGTGTGCCGAACGGTTCGCCGTAGCGATGCCGATTAAGTACTGATAACCAATAAGTTATAATACTTTACTTACTGTTTAAATTTGCTTTACTACTTAGTTGATTTTTAGGTATTTAAACTAAAAAATCAATTACTCAATACTCTAAACTAAATATGCATGACTACTTAAGTAATAATGTAGAATTATGAATGATTGAATGACGGTTCGCCGCTGCGACTGAATAAGTATCTGATTTGCAATCAATTAACTAAATTTAAACAGTAAGTAAAATATTATAACTTATTGGTTATCAGTATTTAATCGGCATCGCTACGGCGAACCGTTCGGCACACTGGCAAATTAGCACATTGACTGGCTACCGTGGTTTGTGTCTTCACAAACCACTTATTTTCTTAACTAAACGACATTGACTCATAATTTATATTTTACGACCGATTTAAAGAAAAAGGCACTAATTTTGCAGTAGTTTTGGTATTATTCACACAATTATATAAAAAAATGAAAATTGCAGTTGTTGGTGCTACTGGCTTGGTGGGTGGCGAAATTATGAAAGTTTTGGCAGAACGAAACTTTTCTGTTACAGAACTAATACCAGTTGCTTCGGAGCGGTCGGTTGGCAAACAGATTATGTTTAATGGCAAACAGTTTACAGTCGTTAGTTTTGAAGACGCTATCATTGCCAAACCCGACATAGCTATTTTTTCGGCAGGTGGAAGCACATCGCTTGAGCTTGCCCCACGTTTTGCAGCGGCAGGTATTACTGTCATCGACAACTCTTCGGCTTGGCGTATGGACTCAACCAAAAAATTGGTAGTACCCGAAATCAACGCACACACACTCACAACCGACGATAAAATTATTGCCAATCCCAATTGCTCAACAATTCAGATGGTTGTGGTCTTGAATCCATTACATCAACGGTTCAAAGTCAAGCGAGTAGTGGTTTCTACCTATCAGTCTGTAACAGGCACAGGCAAGGCGGCGGTAGATCAGCTTTTTGCAGAGCGTGAAGGCCGTACAGACGTGCCAGCCGTTTATCCGCATCGCATTGACCTCAACGTGTTGCCACACATAGACTCGTTCTTGGACAATGGCTATACCAAAGAAGAGATGAAGATGGTAAACGAAACCAAAAAAATTATGATGGACGACAGTATTCAGGTAACAGCCACCACGGTCAGGATTCCGACCATCGGCGGCCACTCAGAGGCAGTCAATGTTGAGTTTGAAAACGAATTTGAACTGTCAGAAATCTATGACATACTAAACAATACCGAGGGCGTGGTAGTGCAAGACGATCCCAAAAACTACCTGTACCCAATGCCACTCACGGCACACGGCAAAGACGAAACGTTTGTAGGCCGTATCCGTAGAGATGAAACCCAGCCTCGTACACTCAATATGTGGATTGTGGCCGATAATTTGCGTAAAGGTGCAGCCACAAATGCAGTGCAGATCGCCGAATATTTGGTGGCAAATGGATTGGTGTAAGTCAATAAAAGCCTACTGTGGCTAATTAACAATCCAAAAATGCCAAAGCCCGTTGCTCTGACCAATATGCACCGTTTTTGTTTACTTGACTTGGTCTAAAACCGCAATGCCCGCCCTCTTCTGTCAGTTCGAGCGTTACGTTTGGCATTGTTTCAATGACCGCAATCGGTAAACTTTGATATGGCACGAGTGGGTCGTTTTGAGCATTGACGATGAGCGTGGGTATGGTTATGGCATCAACAAAATATTTGGAACTATTGCGATTATAATAGTCTGTCGCTCCATCAAAACCATGAATGGGGCCTGTGTAAATATGGTCAAAATCCCAGAAGTTTTTTACCTTTACATAACTTTCAAATTTGATTTTGTCTGGAAATAGAGCAGATTTTACTTTGATTTTAGTTTTGAGGGTTCGCAAAAATTTCCATAAATAGAGTCTATTTCGTGGCTCGCCGATGTTGGTACTACACGCCCCCAAGTCCATTGGTACACTAAAAACTACTGCTTTTTTGATTGCTGGGTTGATGTTTTCGGCTTGCTCACCCAAGTATTTGAGTGTAACGTTACCGCCCAAACTAAAACCCATCAAACAAATGTCAGTATAGCCTTTGGCGAGTGCATGATTGATAACTAACTGTAAGTCAGTTGTTTCGCCACTATGATAAAACCGTACCTGTCGATTGATTTCTTGGCTACAACTTCTATAATTCCAAGCCAAAACATCATAACCACTTTGAGATAAGCTATTGGCCATGCCCGTAACGTATTGCCGAGTGCTGTTGCCTTCGAGTCCGTGCGACAATATGACTAACTTATGATTTGAATCGGTAGCTGTAAGCCAATCCAAGTCCAAAAAATCGTTGTCGGGTGTTGTAATGCGTTCTCGGACGTATGAAACGGGTGTTTTACGAAAAAGACTTGGATAAATACTCTGAAAATGGCCATTGGGCAACCAAAATGGCGATTGTAGAGCAGTAGAATAAATAACTGGCATGGCTGACGATGATAAAATACAGCCACAAATGTAATCATTTAACGATAACTAAGTAGTGAATAATGAAAAACATTGTAATTGACTAATAATCAGATATTTAAAATAAATTCAAACGTTGTTTATCTATAAGTAAGTACTTGCTGTCGTGGCATAACCAGAGAGTATAATCTGATAGGAACTAAAACGGCCAATCATTGTGTTGGCAAAGTACACCAACTAAACTATCTATCAAAAATGCACATCGCAAAACATATTCCTGCCTATTTGTTGGCTGCACTTTTTCTATTTTCGGGCGTTGCTTATTTCTTTCATTTGGTACCTATGCCTCCAATGACAGGCGACCCCGCTACTTTTATGACACTAATGGGTGGCTCGGGCTACATGGACATTGTGAAGGCACTCGAAATAGTAGTAGCCATCTTGTTGTTTGTTCCCAAAACACGTGCGTTGGCACTTATTCTTATTGCCCCGATTGTCGTAAACATTCTATTGTTTGAAATATGTATTGCCAAAGCCCCAGGCATTGGCGTTGCGTTGGTATTGGTTACGGCAGTGGCCATGTACTTAAATCGTGAAAAATACGTCAGCATCCTGTCGTAATTGTGTTCTGATAGTTCTATCAATAAAAAGCACCTGCTATCTGAGAGTGGGTGCTTTTTTATTGACATGATAAACCGATGTATCAATGGTTTTTGTTATATTTGGCATTTTTTCAACCTAAATTATAATTTATTCTTTAACAAATGTCAGTACAACAACCATTTGAACAAGTAAAAAATATCAGAACCCAAGAGCGGGTGTGCGAAGTAGCATGGTTTGATGACCTCTGTGGCGGCGATACTGAGTTTTTGGGCAATATAGACCCCGACCGCCGTAGTAATTATGAAAACTGTAAAAATATACTACTCACCGCCGACCGCTTAGGCTACAAGAATATTTTGTTGCCTACGTCGTATGTCGTTGGCCAAGAGGTTTTGACTTTTGCAGGGGCGGCAGGCGCACAGACCGAGCAGATTAGCCTGTTGGCAGCCATCAGAACGGGCGAAATCCACCCGCCAATGCTAGCAAGACATATTGCCACACTTGACCATATCCTGAAAGGCCGCTTGACTATAAATATCATTAACTCTGACTTGCCGGGTACAAAAGAAGACCACGAACTACGCTACAAACGTTGCGAAGAAGTAATAGAGATACTCAAACAAGGCTGGACTCAGGACAGAATCGTGTTTGATGGCGAAATCTATAAAAATATCAATATGTCGGCTGCACCTGTCAAGCCCTATCAGCAAAATGGCGGCCCGTTGCTATATTTTGGGGGGATTTCGCCAGGCTCAAAAGAAATTTGTGCCAAACATTGCGATGTGTTTTTGATGTGGCCAGAACCCGAACACAGTATTTATGCTACAATGCAAGACTTGGCCGAGCGTGCCGAAAATCATAATCGTACCTTGGATTTTGGTTTTAGAGCGCATGTTATTGTTCGCAAAACCGAAGAAGAAGCTCGAGCGTGGGCAAACCGCATGATGTCTAAGTTTGACTTGACACAGGCCGAAGCTCTCAAACACCGCACCCAAGATTCAAAGTCGGCAGGGGTATTGCGGCAAGACGAATTTAGAAAACAAGCCGATAGCGACGATTTTATTGAGCCATATCTCTGGGGTGGAGTCGGTCGGGCGAGGTCTGGTTGTGGGGCGGCCATTGTGGGTAATCCTGAGCAAGTACTCAAAAAACTCAATCGTTATATGGACATGGGCGTTCGCTCGTTTATATTGTCGGGCTATCCGCTACGTGAAGAGTGTGAATATTTTGGAGAGTTAGTGCTGCCTCATTTGCCAAATGTGCGGCTGTCTGAATTACAAGGCCGCACACCCAAACAAGAACCCACAACACCACTCACAACAGGCGAGCTGCGATACGGATAAAAAAACGTTGGACGTTAGATATGGGATAAACTAAACCCAGAATCTAACGTCCAACGTCTTCGATACTATTTTTAAGTACTTATTCAAAACTAATACGGTATTGTAATTTTGACAACTTACTGATTAACAGCACCATATTTAACTCACGATACCGTACCATATACTCACGACTCCTTAATAAATACGTTTCAATTTTACATTTTCGACTGGGCGAATAATGAGCGGCACTTTTTCGATTTTGACGGCGCTGCTGTCGAGTCCAAACCATTTGTCTTCGGTAGTGGTAGAGCTCTTGATGAAAAAATAAGCCTCCATTATCATTCTTTCAAAAAGCGGCAAGTCGTTTTCAACGGACAGGAATCGCTCCAAAACTACAAACCTAAAATCGCCAGTTACATTGTGTTTGTTGAGCGACTCGTAGCGGCTGGTAATATCTACTTCTTTGTTTTTTACCATTTCTTCAATTACTTTTCTGAAATAGAGATTTATTTTTTGCTCTACCCTAAAACCTAATCTAAAATTGACTTTTACCAAGTCGTCGGGTGCAATTATATTTACTTTGTATTCCATTGTGTATGGGTCGTCGGTTGTGTCCACGTGTACAAACCAGTAAATATCGGCACGTTTGGGGCGTTTTTGAAATATTGAATAAATAATTTTTGACTCAATTTCGCCCACACGTGAGGCGTTGCTCATAAATACCAAGTGAGTGGCATATTTTGGAATTGTAATATCTGAACTCAACTCTTTGATAGAATCAATGTATTTTTCTAAACCATCGTATTCGGTCAGTCGTAATTTAATATAAAACGCCTTGTACCAAATAAACATAACAACGCCAATAGCCGAGGCAATGATGATTGTTACCCAACCTCCGTGAAAGAATTTTTGTAGATTGGCTACTAAAAAAGAACCTTCGATAGATATATAGACAACCATAAACACAACGACCCATTTCATTTGGTAACGTTTGACGTATAAATAATAAGACATCAGCAGGGTTGTCATGAGCATTGTGAGCGTAATGGCCAGACCATAAGCCCCCTCCATATTTGACGATTCTTTAAAATACAAGACCACACCAATACAACCCAACCAGAGTAAGAAGTTCATGCTGGGTACAAATAATTGCCCTTTTTGCACTGATGGATAGCGCAAACGTACTTTCGGCCAAAAGTTAAGGCGAATCGCCTCGCCTACAAGTGTAAATGAACCGCTTATCAATGCCTGACTTGCAATAATGGCTGCCATCGTAGCAATGACAATACCAGGCAATAGAAACCATTGGGGCATCATTTCAAAAATTGGTTTTTTTTCTCCTAATACCATACCAATATGTCGCAATGCCCATGCACCCTGACCAAAATAGTTGAGTAGCAGGGCTGTTTTTACAAAAATCCAGCTAACTCTAATATTGCCACGACCACAATGACCCAAATCTGAATACAGAGCCTCTGCGCCCGTAGTACACAAAAACACCGCACTCAGTAGCCAAAAGCCCTCGGGGTATTCAAACAACAAATGATAGGCGTAGTAGGGGTTGATGGCCTTGAAGACACCGATGTTTGAGCCAATGTTTAGTACTCCCAATGTGGCCAACATACCAAACCAAACCATCATAATTGGACCAAAAGCCTTGCCAACTATACCTGTACCAAGTGTTTGTACCAAAAACAGTAATGTAATGATGGCAATGACGATGGGTACAGTTTCTATATTTGGATATAAAATACGCAATCCTTCTATGGCCGATGCTACCGAGATGGGCGGCGTGATGACCCCGTCGGCCAAGAGCGTGCAAGCCCCAATCATGGCAGGAACAGTGAGCCATTTGGCATGACGACGAACGAGTGCATAAAGAGCTAAAATACCACCTTCGCCCCGATTGTCGGCTCTCAAAATTAGAATAACATATTTGAGCGTAGTCTGAAGAGTCAATGTCCAAAAAATACACGACAATGCGCCCAAAATTACATCTTCGCTGATGGCGTTGGTTTTGCCAATAATCGACTGCATGACGTACAGTGGCGAAGTACCAATGTCGCCATAAATAATACCCATTGCAACCAAAAGCCCTGCTGCCGTTGCTTTGTCGGAGACTTTGTGATGACCACCGTTACCGTTTTCCATGATAAATGACGAAGTAAATGTTTGAAATTATAGTTTGTTAGGTTAATGACAGCTCAGTTTTTTTAAAGCAATTCAATCAAGCCTGTGAGCCAATCTGACTTGAAAAAAAATATAATGACAGGCAAAACTAAAACAATAGTCCAGATAATTACCAGAAAATTTGAATTTGGCTTTGCTACCACAGTCTCAGATTCTCTAAAAAATAAATAGAATGGTATTTTGAAATAATAAAACAACGAAACAGCGACATTCAAAAGCCCTACCACAAATAGCGATGTCAGTAAATAATTGTTGGTCTGATTATTCTGCCAAAGTGCTGAAAAAACTAATAATTTGGCCGTAAAGCCAGCCGTAAGCGGCAGACCGACCAATGAGACGAGTACAACCGTTAAAAGTACAGCAAACAATGGCCGAGAATGGCCTACACCCACCAAATGTCTAATATCTGTACTGTCAGTTAATAAATCTAACAACAAAAATGCGGCCAAATTCATAGAAACATAAACGGAAATATAAAAAACAGTACTCTCGACTCCTACCTGATTGAAAGCTACCAACCCAACCAACATAAAACCCGCCTGGGCAATGCCCGAATAGGCCAAAAGTCGTTTGTAGTTGTTTTGGGCCAATGCAGCCAAATTACCAATTAAAATACTAACTAATGCAATAACGGCCATAAGTGGTTGGAAATCAACTGGAAGCAAACTAACCATTCGCATCAAAACCAGTAACGCCGCTGCTTTGGGAGCAACCGACAAAAACGCTACAACTGCTGTAGGTGCAGATTCATAAACATCGGGCGTGTATGGGTGAAAAGGAACAAGCGATAATTTGAAAAACACACCCGCCAGAGACAGTACACCGACAACAAAAATAACTTTGGGTGAATTTTGAGATAAATTTTGAGCAAATATTGGGTCAGTAAAATCAAGAGTCCCTGTTAGGCCATACAACCACGAAAAACCATAAAGCATTACTGCCGAACACACAGCCCCAAAAAGTAAGTATTTCAGCCCACCCTCTGACGATTTGGTATCGATGCCAAAGGCTACCAACAAATAACCTCCTATTGATACTAACTCGATTGACAAATAAATACTTAGGCCACTGACGGCCATCGTCATCAGATACAAACCCAGCAGCGTGGCAAGCAAAATAGAATAAAACTCAACAGGCAAATCGGTTTTTTTGATTTGGACGTGAACAACGGTACAAATAGCGACAATCGTTAGCAAGGTTTTGAAGTAAACGGCCTTTAAGTCTAAAAAAAGCAAATGTTCAAACAGAAATTGAGGTTTAACCATCCATTGATTTAGTACCAAAAATAATGATAGTCCCAAAAATACCAAAGTCAAAATACTCAAAATAGTATGCTGTTTGGCAGACCAACGACTAATTTTTAGTAAAATCTCGGCCACGAGTGTTAGTACAAAAGCCACGCCCAAAAACAATTCGGGCATGAATTGGGGCAGAGTGCCTATAATTTGTTCGAGTTGTGGTAGTAATGGCAATGGATTAGCGTATAATTTTGACACAAAAATAAGACTTATCGGTTATAAATTTTGCTAACCACGAATTATGCGTAAATTTGCCACCAAAAAACCAAAACCATTAAGCCAAGTACATGCCACCAGCACAACCGCTCATGTCGATTCCAGACGTAATTAGCCAAATACCATTGGACAAATACCTTTGGCTCGCTACCACCCTTTTTATAATTGGCGTAATAGGTGTGCTAACACGCCGCAACGCCATTGTGGTTTTTATGAGTATAGAACTCATGCTCAATGCCGTAAACTTGTTGCTGATTGCTTTTTCGTCTTATCGGTCTGACCCTACTGGGCAGGTTTTTGTGTTTTTTATCATGGCCGTAGCCGCCGCTGAGGTGGCTGTTGGGCTTGCCATTATTGTGATGATTTATAGAAATACCCGAACGATTGATATTGGGTTTTTGAATAAATTGAAGTTTTGACTATGCAAGCCATATAAATATATAGTCAAAAAGAACGATACTTTGCGCCGTTGTTGGTGTTATCACCAACAACAAACTTTGGAACGCTAAATCAAAACATTAAGTAGAGATGCACTCAAACTACATTCAATTTTTTACGGCAACTATTAGTTCCGTTGTTGGTGTTATCACCAACAACAAATTTGGATTAAAGTTAAAATGATGTTAAAGCAGGTATGTACTCAAACTATATTCAATTTTTTACGGCGACTATTTTATGGTGGAAAAAATTACTTGCACCTGATAAGTACAAAGAGTTGATTGTCAAGAGTATGAAGTTTTTAGTTGAAGACAACCGAGTTAAAATCTATGGTTTTGTGATAATGCCAAATCACATTCATTTGATTTGGCGAATAAACGATAATCATTTGCGAGAAGACGTACAACGTGACTTTCTCAAATACACAGCCCAGCAGATTAAATTTGACTTGCAAGCGTCTCACCTGCAGGTGCTGCCACACTTTGAAGTTAATCTCAAAGACAGAAAATACCAGTTTTGGGAAAGAAATCCTTTGAGTATAGATTTGTTTGATAGAAAAGTCGTAGAACAAAAACTAACATATATCCACAATAACCCATTACATGAAAAGTGGAACTTGGCGGTGAATCCAAAGGATTATTGGTACTCGTCGAGTCGCTTTTATGAAACTGAAAAAGACGATTTTGGTTTTCTATCGCATTATATGGACGATTATTAAACAGTGATATTGTTGTTGGTGATAACACCAACAACGGCAGAAGAATGATTCTGACTAACACGATAAGGTTTAAAAGTTAGGTCTGTGAGGACACAGACCACGGAAGAGGTAATCTTTTACAAAAAAACAATGTGTCAAAAATGTTACACTCAAAATATTCGTAGTTTTCCATCATACTGGGACTTTGATAGTTTTAATAATAGTTTGGCTAAAAAAATCGTAATTGGTACTTTGTTTCAGTATGATAATTACCTAAATAGTAATTACCCAAAACACCTTGATGGTATCTACAAATGTCTTTTTTGTGGTGAGATATGGTTTTTTTCGCAACCCGAAAATTCGTGGCGAGGATATTGGATTACCAAAGGCGAGTTTGATAAAAGAAAAAAAATTGATTTAGTAAGAGACAAATGGAGAATTATAACTTGGCTTTTTATCCTATTGTGTGTGTTTCTGTTTGTCAAGAATAATTTTTTGTAGTATTTATTATGAACACCATAGAACAGATTACCCAACAAAGGCAAAACAAATATTGATTATGCAAGCCATAGAAATAGATAGCCAAAAAGAACGATACTTGATAAGTATCCCAAAAGATGTGTTTGACCAAAGCGAACTGCTTGGCATTTTACAGCTACTGCGTGTGGAAAGTTTGGCACAAAAAGCAAATATTGGTGACGAAGTTTTTGAAGTTGAAAAACAGATAAACCAAAATTGGTGGGAGAAGAATAAAAATAGGTTTGCGATAGAGAAATAATGACGGTAGTTGTAGATACGAATATTGTAATGGCTGCGTTACGAAAAAAAGATTCGGCAACAAGACGCAAATTTTTTAATGCGTCATTTCGATTTGCGCCGTTGTTGGTGTTATCACCAACAACAAATTTGGAACGCTAAATCAAAACTCTTCCATGGTCTGTGTCCTCACAAACCCAAGCAGTGTTCTGTGAAGACACAGACCACCGAAGAGAGATTTGGTTGATAGTAAAAAGAACCGCTTTGTTGTTGGTGATAACACCAACAACGGCATAAAAAGATATTGATAAAAAAGATATACCCTTTGTTGCATTATCACTTGAATTTGATGCACCACTTTGGACAAGAGACGATGCTCTAAAAGAACATTTATACTCAAAAGGGTTTCGTAATTTTTTTGACGAGCGTCTTTTAGAGTAAATAATAGAAATGGTTAATTAAATTTTCAGTAATCCCCCTTTTCAATATGTCTTTATTGATTTTCATTCCCCTACTTCCGCTCATTGGTTTTATAATCAATGGCTTAGGCTTCAAGAAAATACCCAATGGCCTTGTCGGTGTTATTGGCTCTGCTGGGCCCATTGTGGCGTTTATTTTGTCGTTTTATGCTTTTGGGCAGTTTAGGGCAGGCAATAATGTTCCTATCATCATTCATCTCTTCGACTGGATAAGTGTTGGCTCGCTCAATATTCCGTTTTCGTTTCAGATAGACCAACTTTCGCTGCTTATGTTGCTGGTTGTTACGGGTGTGGGGTCGCTTATTCATATTTATTCGGCTGGCTACATGAGCCATGACGAAGGCTTTGGCAAGTTCTTTGCGTTCTTGAATCTCTTTTTGTTTTTTATGTTACTGCTCGTGATGGGTTCAAACTACGTCATTATGTTTATTGGCTGGGAGGGCGTAGGGCTTTGTTCTTATTTGCTTATTGGTTTTTGGAACAAAAATACCAACTATAACAATGCCGCACGCAAAGCCTTTATCATGAACCGCATTGGCGACTTGGGTTTTTTGCTGGGCATTTTCTTGATTATTCAAAATTTTGGAACGGTCGAGTATATTGCCGTTTTTGAAAAAGCCGCTGGAATGTCGGTCGGTAATGCCGCAGTTGTAGCCATTACGCTATTGCTTTTTGTAGGCGCAATGGGCAAATCGGCACAAATACCGCTCTACACTTGGCTACCCGATGCCATGGCCGGCCCCACGCCAGTGTCGGCACTGATTCACGCTGCTACGATGGTTACGGCTGGTATTTATATGATTGTCCGTTCTAATGTTTTGTATGCACTTGCGCCATCAAGCCTCGAAATTGTGGCTATTGTCGGCCTCATCACCGCACTAATGGCGGCCTCAATCGGTATTTTTCAGAACGACATCAAAAAAGTACTGGCCTACTCTACCGTCAGTCAGTTGGGTTATATGTTTATGGCACTGGGTGTATCGGCCTATTCGTCGGCTATGTTCCATGTTATGACTCATGCTTTTTTCAAAGCACTATTGTTTTTGGGGGCGGGTTCGGTTATTCATGCTATGTCCAACGAGCAAGACATCAGAAACATGGGCGGTCTTCGTAAAAAACTACCAATTACGTTTATTACTTTCTTAATTGCCACCATCGCCATCTCGGGTATTCCACCTTTTGCAGGCTTTTTCTCGAAAGATGAAATACTGGCACACGTTTGGGAACATAACAAATTGATGTGGGCATTGGGCGTAGCTGGTTCTATTATGACTTCGTTTTATATGTTCAGACTGTTGTTTTTGACATTTTTTGGCGATTTCAGAGGCACACACGAGCAAGCGCATCACCTACACGAGTCGCCAGTGAGTATGACTTTGCCGCTGATGCTGCTGGCCGTTTTGTCTGTTTTGGGTGGAATGTTAAACGTCCCACATATACTGGGCGGCAGCGAGTGGTTGGCACATTTTATGGAACCCCTTTTTGAGAACGCCAAAAGTGTCAATCCTGTTTTAATGGCTGAGTTGCATATCGAACACAGCACTGAATATATGCTCATGGGTATTTCGATTGGTGCAGCTATTGTTTCGGCATTGGTGGCTTATGTGATGTACGTGAGTAAAAAATCAGTTCCAGATGCCGATGGTCAAGAAACGGGTTTACAAAAAGTGATTTATAACAAATATTACATTGATGAACTTTATGACGCTGTTTTTGTGAATCCAATCAAGAAACTTTCAGACATTTTTCATAGTTTTGGTGAGTTTTTTATTAACCTCGGCGTGGACAGTACGGGTGGTTTGGTCAAGTTTGGTGCAGGTCAATTACGCCAAATTCAGACAGGCGAAACAGGCTTTTATGTATTTGCCATGGTAATCGGTATTGTCTCACTGATGCTCTGGAATTTTGGCACTTTTATTTTTAAGTAAATTTTAATAATGCTTACACTTCTTCTTATACTCATTCCAGTATTGGCCGCATTGGTTGTACTGATTAGCAAAAATAACAGTGCTAAACAAATTGCATTGGTTGGCGCAATGACCGAACTGGCCTTAGCGGCGTTTGTTTTTACCCAGTTCAAAGCCGATGCCACCCAGCAGTTTACTTTCAGCTACCCTTGGATAGCATCGGCGGGTATTTTGTTTGCTGGGGGTATCGACGGCATCAGTATTTTGTTGGTCATGCTCACAGCATTCTTGGTGCCGCTCATTGTGCTTTCTACATTTAGACAGCCCTACAAAAGTGCATCAATATTTTATGCTCTTATTTTGTTTATGCAAGCCGCCTTGATGGGTGTTTTTACGGCTACCGATGCTTTTTTATTTTATTTTTTCTTTGAAGCGGCACTCATACCTGTCTATTTTTTGGCCGCAGTTTGGGGTGGAGAAGACCGAATCAAGGTAACTTTCAAGTTTTTTGTATATACCATTTTTGGAAGTTTGTTTATGCTTGTGGCATTGATTTATTTGTACTACCAAACGCCAGGTACGCACAATTCGGCTATTACGGCACTTTACACACTCGCACTCAATGGCCAACAGCAAGGCTATATTTTTGTAGCGTTTTTTATTGCTTTTGCTATCAAAATGCCGCTTTTTCCGTTTCACACTTGGCAACCAGACACTTATACCGAGTCGCCAACTGCTGCCACGATGCTACTGGCGGGTATTATGCTCAAAATGGGAGTATATGGCCTGATTCGGTTTATATTGCCCATCGTACCTTTGGGACTAAGCGCACATGGAAATATGGCCATTATTTTGTCAGTAATTGGTATCGTTTATGGCTCGGTCATTGCCATTCAGCAACGAGACATGAAGCGACTGATTGCTTATTCGTCATTTGCTCACGTGGGACTGATGGCTGCGGGTGTTTTTGCTATGAATCTCAATGGTATTCAAGGCGCATTGATTCAGATGTTGGCGCATGGCATCAATGTAGTTGGTTTGTTTTTTATTGTCGAAATTATCTATTCTCGTACCAAAACCCGTAACATTGACCAACTTGGGGGCATCACCCAACGTACTCCCAACCTATCGGTCTATTTCATAATCTTAATGTTAGGAAGTGTCGCTATGCCGCTTACTAATGGTTTTGTGGGTGAGTTTTTGCTTTTGTCGGGTGTCTATGAATCTAATAAATGGTTGGGTGCAGTGGCTGGACTGACTATTATTCTGGGTGCGGTTTATATGTTGCGATTGGTTCAAAAAACGATGTTTGGCCAAAAGACAGCTTTCACCGAACACTTTGCAGATTTGAGTATGAGCGAAAAAGCCGTCTTAATTCCATTGACTTTTATGGTATTCTGGATAGGACTTTACCCTAATTCGTTTCTTAAAATCACCGAACCAGCCGTAGTTAATTTATTGCAGATAGTTCAGAAATAACCACAATGACAACCACGCTCACGCTTGCTGAAACAATCATCGAACGCCTCGAAATGGGTGAGGCTGAGGTGCGTGTGGGCGCATCGGTAGATGAATATTGTGAACTATTGGACGAACTGGAAGAACTGCCTTATGTCATCACTTATGCCGACTATGAAATCGTAGCCAAAATGGGAGAAGCAACCGAAAGACACGAACTATTGTGCGGAAATATAATAGGTATTTTTTACATGAATTATTTAGGTAAACCAAACTATCGTGTATATGGCAGCAACTGCGCCGTTTATAGCATAGACGACGAGCGTGGCTACGACCCCGATGCGCTGGTTGTCAAAGGGCTACCACAACTATACGACCGCCCCAAGCGAGTAAAGCCCATTCTGAACCCCTATATCGTAGTCGAGGTGCTGTCAGATAGTAACAAAGGCAAGGACTTCAAGAGTAAAATCAATTTTTACAAAAAAATATCGACAGTTCAGCATATTGTTTTGATAGACCAACACGAAGCCATGATAGAAACCTTCGATCGTAGCGATGACCCAGCGACGTGGCTCAATCGGGTATTTACAAACGAAAATGACATTTTAAAAATAGCTACTTTTGACGTTCCGCTTCGCTCTGTGTATCAAAATGTTCTGTATTTTAATTATTAAAAATATTTTTCATCTTTTTGAACAACACCAAAAAGATATTTAATTCAAATCAATTTATGTTATCAATCATTTTACTGTCAATATTTGGGCTTGTTACGCTGTTTTTGGGTTTAGAAAAAGCTACTCAAAAGTTGCTCCTCCCGGCCACGTTATTTTTTGCGATGATTGCCTTGATAGCCAATTTTTTTTACTGGAATGCTCCCGATGGTATTTATTTTAAGTCAATGTTGATAGAAAACCGGCTTACTATGTCCTTTAATGGTATTGTAATACTTTCGGCTTTGTTGATTATAGCTTTAAGTCGTGGATTTGCCAAAACAGAAAACGCACAACCTGCCGAATATTATGGTATCATGTTATTTTCGTTGGTTGGTGCTATTATGATGATTGGCTACGAAAATCTGATTATGCTCTTTGTAGGTGTCGAAATACTGTCGGTCTCAATGTATGTCTTAACGGGTAGCGATAAGCGAAACTTGCGCTCAAACGAAGCCGCACTCAAATACTTTTTGATGGGCGCATTTGCAACGGGTATCATGCTTTTTGGTATTGCACTGCTTTATGGTGCAACAGGTTCGTTTAATTTGACACAAATCAAAGGCATGGTTGCGCTCACAGCCGCCTCGCCTTCGCCATTGTTGTATGTTGGTTTGTTGATGTTGTTGATTGGAATGTTATTTAAAGTGTCGGCAGCACCGTTTCACTTCTGGACACCCGACGTATATGACGGCGCACCGACTATTTTCACGGCCTTTATGTCCACCATCGTCAAGACGGCTGGCTTTGCAGCTATTTTTCGTTTGTTAGGTGGTGCTTTTGGAGGGGCGTATAATTTTTGGTGGACGACATTGGCAGCCATAACCGTACTGACACTCGTAGCAGGAAACATAACGGCCGTCTATCAGCAAAGTTTCAAGCGTATGATGGCCTATTCGAGTATTTCGCACGCTGGCTATTTGTTGTTGGCCGTTACTGCTTTTACCTCACAGTCTCAAAATGCTGTTGTTTTTTATTCATTGGCTTACTCGTTGGCTACAATCAGCGCATTTGGTGTGCTGATGTTGGTGGCCGAAGAAAAAAATGCACAACCTATCGAAATTGCCGAAAGCTATGATTCGTTTAATGGATTGGGCAAAAAAAATAAACTACTAGGCTTTGTTCTAACCGTTTCGATGTTGTCATTGGCAGGAATACCGCTTACGGCTGGTTTTTGGGGTAAGTTTTTTGTTTTTGGTTCGGTCATTGAGCGAGGCCAAACTTGGTTGCTAATTGTCGCTATTCTGATGTCGGCAGTGGGTATTTATTATTACTTCAAAGCCATTATTGCTACTTTCCTAAAAGACGGAAACACACCAAATATTGAACTTTCGCCTGTTTATCGAGTTATTTTAATAATAACAACATCGGCAACTATTTTACTCGGTATTTTGCCTAATCTAATACGATAATCAATCATTTAACATTCATCATTTACATACAGTGGATATTTTTGAAAAACTACTTGGATACCAAGGGCCAATCGGAGCGGCGGCCAAAGAATTAAAAAGTCATCATTATTTTTCTTTCCCAAAATTAGAAGGCGAACTCGGCCCAAGAATGAAATTTTTTGGTAAAGATGTTCTCAACTGGAGTCTGAACAATTATCTGGGCTTGGCCAATCACCCCGAAGTACGCAAAGCCGATGCCGAAGCTGCCGCAAGGTGGGGGCTTGCCTATCCGATGGGCGCACGCATGATGTCTGGAAACACAGACTTACACGAGATTTTTGAAAAAGAATTAGCTGAATTTGTAGGAAAAAAAGACTCATTTTTGCTCAATTATGGCTATCAAGGCATTATGTCGGTCATTGAGTGCGTGTGTGGGCCACGAGACGTGATTGTCTATGATGCAGAGTCGCATGCTTGTTTGATAGACGGCATCAGACTCCACAAAGCCAAGTCGGGCGAATATTATAAGTTCAACCACAATGACATGGCCAGCCTCGAAAAAAACCTACAACGAGCCACCAAAGTAGCCGAAGAGAAGGGCGGAGGTATATTGGTCATTACCGAAGGTGTTTTTGGAATGTCGGGCAAAGTGGGTAGTATTGATAAAGTAGTAGAACTTAAAAAGAAATATAATTTCAGGATATTATTGGACGACGCTCATGGCTTTGGAACAATGGGCGAAAATGGCGGTGGAGTGGGTGAGATGCTGGGCGTAACCAAAGGCATAGACCTATATTTTTCGACATTTGCCAAGTCTATGGCCGCCATCGGCGGTTTTATAGCTTGCGACAACGAAGATATTATCATGTTTTTGAAATACAATATGCGCTCGCAGACGTATGCCAAAGCCTTACCGATGCCGTATGTTGAAGCTGGTCGCCGCCGCTTGGAACTCATCAAGCAACACCCCGAACTACGCTCTAAACTCTGGGAAAACGTCAATGCGCTTCAAAATGGCTTGCGTGAGCGAGGCTTTGACATTGGCGAAACAACGTCGCCTGTTACACCCGTTTTCTTCAAAAGTGAAGGCGGTTTGTATGAAGTAACACAGCTCGTGAGAGATATGCGTGAGAATATGGGCGTTTTTTGTTCAATAGTTGTTTATCCTGTCGTACCCAAAGGTCAAATCATGCTTAGACTTATTCCAACAGCCTCGCACAGCCTCGAAGACGTAGCCTACACGCTTGACTGTTTTGATAAAATGAGAGAAAAACTCAACTCTGGTGAGTACAAAGCAAAAGAAGCAGTAATGGCTATTTAGGATAATGAAGGGAATGAAAACAATGAAAGAAATGAAACGAAAATTAGCAATTAGTTTCCACTCCAACGGGGTGGCTTGTGCTAAGTCAGCTAAATGTTCTATGACGTTTTGTCTCTTGTTGGCTTTTATAATCTCATCATGTAACCTCAACGATGGCGTAAAGCAGACCCGTGCGTTGGCCGAAGAGATAAAAAATTCAAAAATAAAACGGGTAACAAATGAGCAAATAATAACGATAGTAGATGGTTGGGGGCAGCGTATTACGAAGCAAATAGAGATAGAATTAACTACTTCTTTGACCAAACAACCCAGCGAAGCAGCCAAATTGTGTAATCTCGAAAATCTACCATTACTTGATTCGCTCTCAAAAAAATATGACGTAACTATCTCATTATTAACAACCAAAGACTTAAAAAATAACAACCTCAGCGCAAAAGAAAAAGAAGTATTAGACGCTTATTTGTACAATGCCGAAAACAAATTGCCCCAAATATCTAATATTCAAAAAATAGGCGATACCGTATTGGTCTATAATGCGGCCATACCAGCCAAAAGCCTCATTTGTGAGCGTTGCGTAGAAAAAAACCTGTCGCCATTGGCCGTTTGGAGCATCAGATTTATGAAGCGTGAAGTAATTAGAAAAGTAGATGGAAAATCACTTTTGAAAATGAAAAAATAGGCTCACTTACCCCAAGCCACAGCCGTTTGCCGCTGAACACCCAGCCCGTCAATTCCCAATTCGCAAGTTTCGCCCTCTTTCAGATAACGTGGCGGTTTCATACCCAAACCTACGCCCGCAGGCGTACCAGTTGAGACTACGTCGCCTGGCAAAAGTGTCATAAAATGGCTTAGATAGCTTACTAATGTTGGAATCTTAAAAATCAAGTCGTTGGTATTTGAATCTTGCACGGTCTCGCCATTGAGTTTGAGCCAAAGCCGTAGATTGTGCGGGTCTGGTATTTCGTCTTTTGTAACCAAATAAGGACCGAGCGGTGCAAAAGTATCACAGCCTTTACCCTTGTCCCATTGTCCGCCACGCTCCAACTGAAACTCTCGCTCAGAATAATCGTTATGAATACAGTAGCCAGCCACATAGTCCATCGCTTTGGCTTCTGACACATAACTCGCTTTTTGGCAAATCACAAAAGCCAGTTCGACCTCCCAGTCTGTTTTAATAGAATTTTTAGGAATAATCAAATCATCGAACGGGCCACACAAAGCCGACGATGCTTTCATAAAAACAACAGGCTCAGACGGCGGCGTTGCACCCGACTCGGCAGCGTGTTTGGCATAATTGAGACCAATACAAACAATTTTAGATGGCCGAGCAACGCACGAGCCTATCCGAACGTTGGCTGGCACTGTGGGGCATTTTTTGGCATTGTCAATGAGCCAATCAGATAGTTTATTGATTCCGTCTGAACCAAAAAAAAGTTCGTTAAAATCTTGCCCAAAAGCAGATACATCTATTCGGTGGCCATCGGCCAGCTCGACAGCGGGTTTTTCTTGCTCAAAAGAGCCAAAGCGAAATAGTTTCATGGGTTTAAGTAGTCGTGTGTAGTGAGTTGAATACAGTTTACTTTTGGGTTTTAAATACTTTTTCAAAAAAATAAGCACCCAAATACCGTTGAGTGCTTATTCTGTGTTGTGTATTTTTTTGTTTTAATCTCTGCTTGAAATCTTGGCTAATAACCGCAACACTTCCATATAAAGCCAAACGATAGTAACAATCATACCAAAGGCGCAATACCATTCCATATATTTGGGTGCGCCATAAGCAGCACCTTCTTCGATGCGGTCTAAGTCCAATACCAAATTGAAGGCGGCCAAACCAACTACAATTAATGAAAAGCCAATACCGAATATACCACTGTCATAAATCAATGGCATCTGGATTCCGAATAGTCTCAATACCATTGAAACAACATAAAAAATAGCAATACCAGCCGTTGCTGAGTAAATGGCACGTTTGAAAGTAGGCGTAGCCTTGATAACCCCACCTTTGTAAAGACCAATCATTGAGGCCAATATAGCAAAAGTGAGCAACACCGCCGACAAAGCAATACCTGGATACATACTGTCGAACATGAGCGTCATTGCGCCTACAAAAACCCCTTCGACTATACCATAGAGTGGCGCGAGAGTTGGGGCAAGATGCTGCTTGAAAGATAAAACGAGTACAATAATCAAGCCTGCTATTGCGCCACCAATCATTGACGGCATAAGTAACTCAGGCTTTGCAATAACCATAAAAGTAGTAGCTACTGCACTCGCTATCACGATGCCACCGAGCACTATGATTTTATTGACCGTGCCAGAAACGGTCATCGGTACTGCGCCTACGCCATCTTGGGCGGCTTTGATAAATGTTTTTTCGGATAACGTTGGATTTGCCATTGTGGTTGTTGTTTAGTTTTACCAGATTATTATTGACAATTATACAAACAATTTGAACTTGAAGGTTTGGTATTGGCAATTATTTTTTATGCCACATCTTCTGTAATAGTAATTTTCTGAATTTTATCACCTTGACGAATCAAATCAATTACGTCTAAACCTTCGACAACTTTACCAAAACAAGTATGGTTGCGGTCTAAGTGAGCAGTATTGCGGCGACTGTGGCATATAAAAAACTGTGAGCCGCCTGTGTTGCGGCCAGCGTGTGCCATTGATAACACGCCACGGTCGTGGTATTGATTGTCGCCAGTTAGTTCGCAGTCGATGTTGTAGCCCGGGCCGCCTGTGCCTGTTCCTTTTGGGCAACCACCCTGAATAACGAAATCTGGAAGAACTCTGTGAAACGTTAGGCCATCATAATAGCCTTTTTTTGAGAGGGTTACAAAATTTGCAACAGCTTTGGGAGCATCATTGTCATAAAATTCGATAAGCATCGTTCCCTTGTCTGTAATCATTTCTGCCTTTGTCATTGGTAATGTTTTTTGTTGGTTAAAATTAAGTAAAAAGAGACCTTTTTGAAATAGTAGCCCGTTTTGATAAACGAAAAATTTGAAATAAAGTTTCAAAATTGGTTTTCGTATTTATCTTTGTCATGCTCTGATTTTTATTTAATCAGTCATTCAAAAATCTGCATTACTACTTATGACTATCAAAGACAAAATATTTGCTCCATTTATTGAAAAGCAGCCACTCGAAGCACGAATAGCCGATCTGGGGCAACAAATAAGTATCGACTATCAAGACAAGTTTCCACTTTTTGTGGTGGTTCTGAATGGCTCATTTATGTTTGCTGCCGAACTGATGAAAAGCGTAACCATTGCCTGTGAGGTTACTTTTGTACGAGTATCGTCTTACCAAAAAACAGAATCGACGGGACAGCTTAGAGAGATTTTGGGTTTGAACGAACCCATCGAAGGAAGAAACATAATTATTGTCGAAGATATTGTAGATTCTGGACTGACTATGAGTGAATTATTGTTTCAGTTGTCTATTCAACGGCCTGATTCTATTCAGGTAGCAACGATGCTCTTTAAGCCCACTGCACTCAAAACACCGCTTAATATCAAGTATGTAGGCTTTGAAATCGCAAACCAGTTTGTGGTTGGTTACGGCCTTGACTATGACAGCCAAGGCCGCAACTTAGACCAAATTTATGTGTTGGAAGAATAGACCTAAATCTTATCCTACGCTTCCTTCTAAGCTAATGGCCAACAGTTTTTGGGCTTCAACTGCAAACTCCATTGGCAACTGATTTAGCACTTCTTTGACATAGCCATTTACAATCAAAGCCACGGCTTGCTCACTCGGAATACCTCGTTGATTGCAATAAAACAGTTGGTCTTCACCAATTTTTGAAGTAGTGGCTTCATGCTCAACGGTCGAGCTTGTGTTGTTTACTTCTATGTATGGGAACGTATGCGCTCCGCAGCGGTCGCCCAGTAGTAGGGAGTCGCATTGTGAAAAATTACGGGCGTTTTGCGCTCTTTTGAATACCTTTACTAAGCCACGGTACGAGTTTTGGCTACGACCAACCGAGATGCCTTTTGAAACAATACGGCTTTTGGTATTTTTGCCAATATGTACCATTTTAGTACCTGTGTCAGCCTGCTGGTAGTTGTTGGTAACGGCTACCGAATAAAACTCTCCGATTGAGTTGTCGCCTTTGAGTATTACCGATGGGTACTTCCAGGTTATGGCCGAGCCAGTTTCTACCTGTGTCCAAGATATTTTTGAATTGGCACCCTCACAAATACCACGCTTAGTAACGAAGTTAAAAATACCGCCTTTGCCGTCTTTGTCGCCTGGATACCAGTTTTGAACGGTGCTGTATTTTACTTCGGCTCTTTCGTGTGCCACAATCTCGACTACGGCAGCATGGAGTTGATTTTCGTCACGCATGGGTGCTGTGCAACCTTCTAAATAACTCACATACGAGCCTTCGTCGGCTACTATGAGCGTGCGTTCAAATTGGCCAGTACCTGCTGCATTGATTCTAAAATAAGTGCTGAGTTCCATCGGGCAACGCACGCCTTTGGGAATATAGCAAAACGAGCCATCGGTAAAAACGGCAGCATTGAGAGCCGAAAAGAAATTGTCTTTGACAGGTATAACCGACCCCATGTATTTTTTGATTAAATCGGGGTGGTTTTGAATGGCCTCACTCATTGAGCAAAATATGATACCCTGTTTTTCGAGGTCTTTCTTGAACGTTGTAGCTACTGATACTGAGTCAATTACTGCATCTACGGCCACGTTTGAGAGCCGTTTTTGTTCATTGAGCGATATACCCAGTTTCTCAAAAGTAAGACGTAACTCGGGGTCAATCTCATCGAGTGAGTTGAGTTGTATTTTTTGTTTTGGGGCCGAGTAGTACTTTATGCCATTGTAGTCTGGCTTGGTGTAATGCACATTTGCCCAGTCTGGCTCGGCCATGGTTGTCCACGTTTCGTAGGCTTTGAGTCGCCAGTCAGTCATCCATTGTGGTTCGTTTTTCTTGGCCGAAATCCAGCGTACAATGTCTTCGCTCAACCCTGGTGGGGCTTCGTCAGCTTCGATGTCAGTTACAAAACCATACTTATATTCTGAGCTGGTAATTTCTTCTAATAATTCTACTTCTTTTCCCATGTTGGGTTTTGTTTTTATGAAAATTTGTCTTTAAATTTCTTAGTTATTTCGTTGCAAGCAAGCCATATTACTGCCATCGCACCTATCATAATAAATAACTGGTCGGAAGATTCTAACTGCCCTATTGGCTTGCCATTGTACTGATAGATAATTGATATTACTCTAACGCAAGGTGGAATAGATGTTATGGCAAGCAGCAAAAGTATTGCATCGGGTAGTTGTGCTGGTTTCTTTTCCAGTATGAAATGGCTACGTACACAGGCAATATCACAAAACAAAGTAGATAAGATGCTTGTGTAGAAATGATAAAATCATTATAGCTTCTTGTAGAAATAAAAATACAGTACAATGCCAAGAGCTACAGCGAACCCAATAATTCCCCCAATCAATACTCCGGATGTGCCAAAAATACCCCCCATGGCAGCGCCGCCAGTAGCCCCAATGACTGGCTTTGTTTCTAATTCGTGATATTTATTTATTTTTTCCATACATAAATAACAAAACTACATGCCTTAATGTTCAATTCTACTACTGTTTTCAGAATTGAATGATTTTTGAAGTACAAATCTAACTCTTATTTAGTCGGAAAGGTTCTAAAAAGCAATAAAAATAGATAGTTTTTGCTACATTTGCCCAATGGACATTTCTATATTGTATGCTTCGGCGGCGGCTTTGCTGGCTGGTTTTATTGACTCGATTGTGGGTGGTGGTGGCTTGGTACAAGTGCCTTCATTATTTATTTTATATCCACAGTTTTCAGTTCCGCAGGTAGTGGGTACCAATCGTTTTGCTTCGTTTTTGGGTACGAGTGTGGCGGGTTATCAATATGCCCAAAAAGTAACAGTGCCGTGGCGAGTAGTCGTAATTGCTGGTATTTGTGCGGCAGTGATGGCTTATTTGGGTGCAACTTTTGCAAGCCTCGTCAAGGCCGAAGTATTAAAACCTATTATTTTGATACTCATGGCGGGTATTGCCGTATATACTTTTTCAAACAAAACCTTAGGCCAAAACGAAAAACCTGCACTTTCGGCCAAATATTTAACTATTTATGCAGTACTAATTGGCTCTTTGGCAGGTTTTTATAATGGTTTTGTTGGGCCCGGTACGGGTAGTTTATTGGTTTTTGGTTTTGTGAGTGTTATCGGTTTTGGTTTTTTGAAGGCTTCGGCCACTTCCAAAATCGTCAATGTCATTTCTGATATTGCCTCACTTGTTTTTTTTATATGGCAAGGGTATGTGCAGTTCAAAATAGCCGTTCCGATGATGATTTGTAATATCATTGGTTCTTTTTTTGGTAGCCGAATGGCCATTTTAAAAGGTAATGGTTTTGTGAGAACTGTCTTTTTGTGTGTCATATCGGCACTTATTATCAGATTTGGCTATGATATTTTTCAGTTGATTTAATCCAATTTTATGAATAAATTACCACTCAATAAAGACAATAATTATACCGAAGCCATTGCTGCCGAACGGCGAGATTTTGTTAGTCAGCAAACAGGTGAAACGTTTAAGCATATCGATAAATATTCGTTTGAGCCAGCAGTTTTGCAGGGCAATATCGAAAACTTTTCGGGTGTGGCACAAGTACCAATTGGTTTTGCGGGGCCGCTCAAAGTGCTGGGAGAATATGCACAAGGTGAGTATTTTGTGCCAATGGCTACCACCGAGGGTACGCTTGTAGCCAGCTACAACCGAGGTATGAAACTCACCAACTTGGCAGGTGGCATAACCTGTACCGTCATGGACGATGCCATGCAGCGTGCGCCGCTCTTTGTTTTTGAAAATGCTCGCCATTCAAAAGCATTTACAAAGTGGATTGACGACCGATTTGAACAAATAAAAACCAAAGCCCAAGAAACTACCAGCGTAGGTAAACTCATTGACATTGAGCATTATACAGTCGGAAAACTACATTGGCTACGGTTCAATTATACAACAGGCGATGCCGCTGGGCAGAACATGGTAACTCGTGCTACACACCGAGCCTGTTATTGGTTGTTGGAGTTGGGTATCGAAGGCTTGGAGCATTTTACGATGGCTGCCAACATGGACACCGACAAAAAACACTCTCATCTAAATACTCTCCAAACACGAGGTAAGCGGGTTGTGGCCGAGATTACGATTGCAAACGAACTACTCGAAAGCGTGATGCACGTGTCGGCCAAGGCGTTGTTTAAGCAACGGCAATATTCAAATATGGGGTCGATGTTGGCCAATGCCGTTAGCAACGGCTCACATTTTGCCAATGGCATCACGGCACTGTTTATTGCCACAGGTCAGGACGTGGCCAATGTAGCTGAGTCGTCGGCTGGGCTGGTTTATAGCGAACTCACGGCCAATGGCGACTATTATTTTTCGGTAACGATTCCAGCTCTGATTGTGGCTACATACGGTGGCGGCACAGGCTTGCCTACCCAACGTGAATGTTTGGAAATGATGGGCTGTTTTGGCAAAGACAAAGTCAATAAATTGGCCGAAATCGTAGCAGCTACTGTGCTTTGTGGTGAGTTGTCGCTGGGTGCGGCTGTGGTAGCTAACGAATGGGTGAGCAGCCACGAACAACTGGGGCGCAATAGGTGAGATTAGGAAGCACAGGTAACCTTTATTTTTTTCGTCCCAGTGTTATCAGCACTACACCGCCCAAAATTACGGCAGAGGCTATGACACTGCGGCTACTGAGTTTTTCGTCAATAAGTAGCCACCCCAAAAAAATAGCTACCACGGGATTGACATAAGCGTAGGTACTCACCAACGATGGCGCAGCGTTATTGACCAACCAAGTATAGGCCGAATAACCCACAAAAGAGCCAATAAAAATGATGTATGCCAGAGCCAAAGTTGAATTTGTAGTCATATTTGAGATTTTGGTAGCTGCATTGGGTTCTAACAAAAAACTCATGACCATGGCAAACAAACCTCCTGCAAGCATCTGAATAGCAGTTGATTGTATTTGTGGGGGTAATGGTAAATATGGTGAGAGCAACGAGCCATAAGCCCAAAAAATAGAGCCAGCGAATATCAAGATTATTGAAAAAATACTGACCTCGCCTACACCTGCGGCTGCAAAAGGATTGAGCAAAATAAACATTCCGACCAAACCAAGTAACATTCCGATGACGGTCAGCATATTGGGTTTTGATTTACTAAAAAACCAATAGTCGAGTAATACAGTCCAGGCTGGTAGGCCAGCTACCAGCAATGCTACCAAGCCTGTGGGCATATATTGCAGCATATAGGCCACGGCACTGTTGCCAACACCAACCAAACAAAGCCCAACAGTAGCGGCCGCTTTCCATTGTGGCCATTTGGGTATAGATTGGCCTCGCAAGAGCGTAAAAGTAAATAAAATAACGCCGCCAATCAAAAACCGAAGGGCTGATGTGAGCATGGGGGGCAAGACTTCGAGAACGAAGTGAACACCCAGAAACGTAGAACCCCAAACGACATATACTAAGCCAAGATTGATAAAAATTGTAAGTTGCGAAGGTTTATTGGGCATAAATCAAAGACATTATTTTGTAGATTAGTAGTAGGAATATCAAGAACGCACAATTTGGCCATCAACTATTTTTTCTTTTACAATAAACAAAGGTCTGTCTTTCGATTGAAAAAAAATTCTTAAAATATATTCTCCCAAAATACCAAGTGCAATAAGCTGTACGCCACTAAAAAGAATAACCACAAAAAGCAGTGATGTAAAGCCCTCTATGACATCGGCATAAAATAGTTTTTTGACAACTACTACCGCAAAATAAGCGAGTGCGACACAAATAGAAACTGCACCCATGCGAGTCATAAATTTGATTGGGAACTCGCTAAAATTAAAAATACCGTTGTATGCCAAATTAAAAAGTTGCTTGAACGAATATTTTGACTCACCTGCCATGCGCTCGCTACGCTCATACTCAAAGCCAATCTGTTTGAAACCTATCCAAGTTCGCATACCACGCAGGTAACGGCTTTCTTCGGGCATTTTGTTCATCACATCGGCCACACGTCGGCTTAGGAGCGCAAAATCACCACTATCGAGCGGCATATCGATGTATGAAATGGATTTGAGAAGACGATAAAACAAAAAGTAGGCTGTGCGCTTGATGATATTTTCTTTTCTTTTTCTACGAACGGCATACACTACGTCGTAGCCGTCTTGGTATAGTTTATAAAAATCGGTCAGTAGTTCAGGTGGGTCTTGCAAGTCGCCATCAATAACCATGAGGGCTTCTGTACCTCTTGCGGCGGCGATTCCTGCTGTGAGAGCCAGCGGGTGGCCGTGGTTGCGAGACAAAAACACACAGTGATAGCGTATGTCGGTCAGGGCTATCTGACGCATTTGAGCTGCGGTAATATCTCGGCTACCGTCATCAATCAACACGATTTCGATAGATAGTTTTGAAGAGTCCATCAGGGCATTGAGTCGTTTGACCAAATGCGGTAAAGACTCAGACTCGTTGTAGAGCGGTGCTACGATTGATATTTGGGGCTTGTCCACAGTAAAGGGGTTTTATCGAATTTTTGATTCAAATAGCTGACTTTATGGTAAACCAAGTAGATGAAATAAATAGTCAAAGATACAATACTGGTTTGTATGAGGTAATCCAAAAAGTATAACCAATCACCAAAAATGTCGCTCATTGAGTTGTATTTTGGTTGGCCAATTCGCCACCAAATTGACGGGTGTAATGGAGATAAAATATTGTAAATTAACAATAATATAACTTCTTTTTTGTTGTTAAAATCAATCCAAAAAAACACTAATGGTAACATAAAAATAAATACATAGTTGGCATAAGCGCTTTGTTGTACCACCATCATTGTACCATAAATAATAACCCAAACCGCAGAAAAAGACAAAGGGAAACTTATATTTTTAATTTTAGTTGAAGCCCAAGTACCTATTGACAAAGAAACCAATAAGCCGACCCAATTCCATAATTTAGAACCAAAACCAAGAGTATCAAAAAAAATGGGATTGAGTACCGAAGGTAAATTGGGTGATCTTAGTGTATTTGCCTCTTGAATGGGCTGTAAAAAGTTAAATCCAACAAAATAATATAGTGTAGCCAATATTATGACACCAACTAACGCCCCAAATCCTAACACACGGGGTTTGGGCTGAACAAGAATTAGTGTTGGCAATAAAAAGAGTACATAGATAGCTTTCGTACACAACATGCCCAAAAATATAAACAGAATGAAGATCTCTATTTTTTGAGTTTTTTTCCAAGCAAAATACGCCAAAACCCCAAACAACCACATCCATTCGTCTTCTTGCCCTCCCAGCACACACAAAATAGTAGTTGCGGGTAAAAGCAGATAAAATACTGCCCTAAATATATTTTCGCCTTTTGGTATATTGATATCGTGAGCAAGTCGTTGAGTCAAAGCAAAAGCAATACCTTCAAATATAATCATTAAAAAAACAATCGCTTTAGTATTATACCAAACACTCAATGCAATGGCAAGAATATACGGGTAAAAAGGAGAATACGTACAATTAAAATCTCTGTATATTAACAGACCATTTTTGGCACTTGTGCCCCATGGCATTAGGTAACCTGTAATATCTGACGAAGGCTCATACTGAAATATTATAAAGACAATCAGGTAAGGAAGCAATCTAAAAACAACCCACGATGCAGCCAAAATAAAGTTCGTATTTTGTGAACTGACCCATTGTATAAATTGGCGTTTATAGACAACCAATAAGGTTAAAGATATAAAACACAAAACAATAATAAGAATTTTTGCTACAATAATAGTCATTGAACGTTTATTTTTAAAAAACTCAGTTTACGATACGCCAACATAACAACGCACAGATAACAAACCACATTGACGATTTGCAATAAATATTCGAATAGTAGTATTGGTTTAAAAAACATCGAAAAGTGAGTGTAAGTAGGCAATCCATTATATACATATATAAAGGGTTGTACGACCATCACTATATGAAAGACGAACAGTAGGAGCAGGTGTTTTATATTGTTAAGGTCTATAAGTTCAAAAAGCACTACTAAGAAATAAGCAACGGCATACCCACCAGGTGCGCTTGGCTGAAAAATAGTCATCGAAACAAAAGTAATAATAAACAATAATGGCAACGCTTGGCTAAGGCTTAACTGACGATTTTGATAGGCAACCCAACTCGAAAACAGAATAGTACAAATTAAGCCAATCCAGTTAGCGATGCCGTATTGAGTATCGCTAATGTGATAAACAGTTTCTATAAATGGGCGCAAAACAGAAAATAGATTTGGTGTGAGTAAGGTAGCTGTGTGCTGAATAGGCATTAAGAATAAGTCCCCGATATGATAATATAAAAAGCCAACCGAAGCCACTCCAATTAAACCCATGACAACTACTACCTTAGCTGGTTTTTCTGACAATATCAAAACAGGGAGTAGCAGAAATATAAAAGTTACTTTGATGCACAAAAGCCCTACTGAATAGAGTATCGCCATCGCAATTTGGTAGTCGTTGCTGTTTTTTTTTATGTATTGCCATATCAACAGAGTAACTCCCCAAAACCACAAATCTTCTTGGCCATTGAGAAGAACGAAAACAAATGTACCAGGTAAAACCCAATATAAAACGCTTAATTGTAGTGCATTTTTGAGTTGTGATTTATAATTACAGTAAGTAAGCCAAACGATAAGACCCTCAATGGCAATCATAAGAAATACAATTGAACGGGCATTGTGCCATATAAAAAGAGGAATACTAATAATATACGAAAATAGAGGCGCATGGAAAGACCAAAAATCTCTGTAAACAAACAGCCCTTGTTTGGCACCTTGAGCTTTATAAAAAAAGAAAGGCACGTCATTACGAGGCTCCATACCCAGTAAGACATAGATAACGATAAATGGAAAAACTCTAAAAGTCAAAAAGGTTATAAATAATAGTGTTTTTGATTGATTTTGTTTTTCAATTTCATCAAAAACGTCTTTATTTTTTATTATCCCAAAACCCACTATTGTAAATATAGCACACAGAATTAACTTGATGTAAAAGACTTGTAATATACCCATGTTGGTTTAAAATTTAGCACCTTTATTTTTCGCCAACTATCAAAAACTGTTTGCCAAGCACCCACCACACAAAAGGCATAGACAGGTACATTTTTACGAGAAATGGGTGAACGGGTAAGCCGCCACGAAACGACAACGGCAAAAACCGTGCGTGCGAACGTTTGATTTTGAACCCCGCTCCGTATAGATGCTCTTCAACACCTAACTCAGAAAGTACAACTGTGTGGTCGGCAAAATCAAAATATTCTCGATAGCAGTATTTAAAATTTGGCCCAATGATACCAATTTTACCACCAACTTTAAGACTTTTGTACATTCGTTCCAAGAAAAATGCGACTTCTTCTTGGCTGTGGAGGTGTTCTAAAAAATTTGAAATAAAGACCGCATCAAAGTAGTTTTCGGGTAACTCTACTGTCAGAATATCTCCAATGATGAGTTTTACTTTGGGGTCGGCGTAGTTTTTGATGGCCTCAACGATGTCCACCGTCCAACGTTCGGGCGAGGGTACGGCATTTACGAACTCGCACATTCCACCAGCGGAGTCTAAGATACGCTCTGGTTGTCCCAATATTTTGTAGAAATATTCAGCAATAATTTTCCAGATAATTTTCTTTTTTTCGTGTGCAATTTGCTGAAAGCGATAGGCGTAAATCCGTTCGTAGTTCATGTTTTGGTTGTATTTCTTTGAATTTTACCTACAAAGTAACGACCAATAACTATAAAATACAACAAAAGCGGTTGTTTCAGAGCTACTAACTTTGAAACAACCGCTTTTGTTTTTTGACTATACTCCCCAACCAGTGGGCTGTTTATAAGCTCAATGGAAACGAAATCACTTCGCCAGTGTCCAAATAAACCCCTTCAGCTTGTACCCGTCCGCCTTTACTACTGGCAATAGCCGCCTTGAGTTCTTGAACAGACTTGATGGTTTTGTTGTCTATTTTAGTAATAATAAACCCATCTTCAAGGCCCATACGTGCCAGTTTGCCAGATTCGAGCGATTCTATTTTTACACCATTGTTATAGCCAAAGGTTTCCAATTTCTTCTTTTCTCTGTCAGTCAAGTTTACAAACTGTGCGCCCAACCCGTTCATGTCGGCATCTTGACTGATGGCCGCTGTTGCATCTTTTTTAATAATGTCTTTGCCGCCCTCACGGTTGCGTAGTGTTACCGAAATAGTTTTTTCTGCACCTTCTCTATTTACGGTCAGCATGACGGCTTCGCCTGGGCGTTTGCGGCCAATTTGCTCTTGAAACTGTGGCGTGGATTTAATAGGTGTGCCATCTACTTTTACAACAACATCACCTACTTTGATACCCGACTCTTTGGCTGCGCTACTTTGGGTAAAGCCCTGCACATATACGCCTTCATTGATTTTGATGTTATACTCTTCGGCTTTTGTTCCGTTTAGTTCGTCGAGTTTTATTCCCAAATAGCCACGCTGTACGTTTCCAAACTTAATGAGGTCTGACGATACTTTTTTGACCAATGACGCTGGCACAGCAAAGGCGTAGCCTGCAAAGCTACCCGTAGGGCTGGCTATGGCGGTATTGATGCCAATGAGTTCACCTCTGAGATTGACCAATGCGCCACCGCTGTTGCCAGGATTGACAACGGCATCGGTCTGTATAAAGGCTTCGAGTGGGAAGTCTTCTTTTGGACTGGCCGCCGAACGCTGCTGTTGCTGACCAAAGCCAAATCGCTCTTGTTTTTGCTGGCCAATAATACCCAAGCCCCGGCCTTTGGCACTAACTATGCCTGCCGTTACGGTAGATTCTAAATTAAATGGATTACCAACGGCTACCACCCATTCGCCTACTTTGATGGCATCTGAGTTGCCAAATGCCAATGAGGGCAGGTCTTTGGCTGGAATCTGAATAACGGCAATGTCTGTCGAAGGGTCTGTGCCGATAATTTTGGCTTTGAATGTACGCTTGTCGGACATTACGACTTCGAGTTCTTCTGCACCCTCTACAACGTGATTGTTGGTAACGATATAACCATCTGAACTCATAATTACTCCAGAACCCGATGATTCTTGTTTTTGAGGGCCGCCACCGCCACCTCGCCGCATTCCAAAGTCTTCGCCAAAGAGGTCAAATATATCCATGCCTCCGCTCGACTGCTGACGTGTAGAAACCGACTTGATGTGTACTACGGCCGGTGTAGAGATTTCGGCCGCATAAGTAAAGTCGCCAGTTACGGGCGCATTTACTGATGGCACACCCAATGGGTCGGAGGTAAATTTGGCTAACGGACTGCTTGCGTTGTTGCCAGCTTCGCTGAAAACAACGTCTCGACTGCTCTCAAAGCCACCCAGTAACTTGACACTACCAACTGTAACAACACTGGACAGGACTCCGACCAATGCCAACGATTTCCAATTTTGATTCATTAGTTTGATATAGTTTAGTTTTTTTGATTGATATAATTTAAAAATAAAACAACAGAATAACATGGTTTGGTTTTGGGTAGGGCGAGTGGCTCTATAATTTTTAACAATTTTTAACAAACTGCCCAATATCACCAAATCTTAAACTCATAAACGAATCCGAGGGTGATTTTGTGTTATATTTGCAAAAATATTTTATGAAACCGTTTTTTTGAGGACAAACGGTATTTCTGCTCGGTATTGTCAATTTTAAATTTGTGTATCAAATATGCCTCGTATTGTTGCAATAGATTATGGAGCCAAGCGAACGGGTATTGCTGTAACCGACCCACTTCAAATTATTGCTACTGCCTTAGAAACCGTCCGCTCGCATGATTTACTGATTTTTTTGAAACAATATGCAGAGCGTGAGGCCATAGAGTGTTTTGTGGTTGGTATGCCCAAAAGATTGGACAATACTGATACAAACAACACAAACTTAGTCAAAATTTTTATCAAGCACTTACAAAAAGCATTTCCAGACTTGCCAATCTACGAACACGACGAACGATTTACAAGTAAAATGGCTTTGCAGGCGATGATTGCAAGCGGTACAAAAAAAAGCGATCGCAGAATCAAAGGTAACATCGATATGGTGAGTGCAACCATTATATTACAATCATATTTAGAAAGCAAAAATTATTTACGATAACATGGTTTTACCAATTATTGCCTACGGCGACCCCGTTCTTAGAAAAATAGCACAACCAATCCCAAAAGATGAATTTATAGGTTTATCTGAGCTCATAGCCAATATGTACGATACCATGTACGACTCGCTGGGTGTGGGACTGGCGGCTCCGCAAATTGGTAAAGCTATCAGACTTTTTGTTGTGGACGGTACGCCTTTTAACGAAGGCGATAACGAACCAGACCCCACGCTTGAGGGCTTCAAACGGACATTTATTAACCCGCAAGTGATAACAGAAACGGGTAAACAATGGGCTTTTGAAGAAGGCTGTTTGAGTATTCCAGGCATTCGGTCGGATGTATATAGACCCGAAAAAATTAAAATTAAGTACTTAGATGAAGACTGGAACGAACACACCGAAACCTTTGAGGGTATGGCTGCACGCATTGTGCAGCATGAGTACGACCACCTCGAAGGGAAACTTTTTACCGACTATTTGCCGCTCATTAAACGACAACTATTGAAGAAAAAACTCGCAGATATCACCAAAGGCAACGTAAAGGTGGATTACAGAATGAAGTTTCCGAAATTTTGAAAAATAACTAAATAATATGCCAAACCTCAGTCAATTTCGCCAAAAAGCCAAGAATATGTTATTTATAGACATCGAAACGGTGTCGGCGGTCGGTGCTTTTGACCAGTTGGACGAGCGTATGCAGGAGCAGTGGGTTCGTAAGGCAGGAAACATCAGAAACGATGAAAACCTAATACCCTACGATTTGTTTTTCAAGAAAGCGGCTATTTATGCTGAGTTTGGGAAAATTGTTTGTATTGGTGTTGGTGGTGTTTATTGGAACCAAGCCGATGAGCCGAGTCTTAAAGTCAAAGCTATAATGGGCAATGATGAGCGGCAAATATTATTAGAATTTAAGGAACTCTTAGAAAAATACCCCAACGACAAGCTCGTACTTTGCGCTCACAACGGCAAAGAGTTCGACTATCCGTATTTGTGCCGACGAATGTTAGTGAACGATATTGAGATTCCTCGTGGACTACAAATTGCAGGCAAAAAACCTTGGGAAATATTACACCAAGACACAATGGATTTCTGGCGATTTGGCGATTACAAAAACTTTACGCAGCTCGACCTGCTGGCGGCTTTGTTTCATATTCCAACCAGCAAGTCCGACATCAGCGGCGAAGACGTTACAAGGGTTTATTATGTTGAGCAGGACTTGGCACGCATCGCCCGCTATTGCAAAGAAGACATTGTTGTATTGACTCAACTGTATCTACGTCTTCAAAATTACCCACTCATTGCTACCGAAAATATCTTAAGAGCTGAGTAATTGTTCTCAAAACTACTTAACCAATTTGATATTTGATACGACGGCTTAGGGTTATCTAACAAATTTAATAACCCTACATTTGTCACTTTGCCGTCTGATATTTCTTAATCCCCTTTTGCTAAGTGAGAATCTACCAATTCTACTATCCCCAATTGCTCAATAAACTACTGTGCTATTGGAATTATTCCTGATTTTATTACTCCCACAAAGCAAAGTAATACCTTTTCTCTTAATTCCTAAAATCCTTTTTCCTAACTCGTGAATGTAAATTATAATTGACTCATTTGCGAGATATTAGAATTTTTTGAGTTTTTCAAATAATGTAATACATACGACGCCGCCAAACCATTGATTGCTGCAATATACCATATACCCAACTAAATATTTATTCAAAACTAACACAGTATTTTAATAACTCACTGATTAACAGCATTATATTTAACTCACGACACTGTACTCTCTATTTAGTTTTTAGTGCGTAGTCTGGCAAGGTAAAGTTTACGTGTAGAGTTCCAACGGGCAAAAGTACTCACCTATCCCCACCAGTTGTGATGCTAAGTCTGTGGAAGGACTGATCGGGCCTCGGGCGATGAACAAAGTGGCAGTCAAGCCCACTACTGGCAAACAAAAACGCTGATATATGCTGGCGACGAGCTATTGATTTGCTTTAAATTCATCAACAGGTCTTGTGGCAATACCTTTTGAAGGCGTTGATTGAGAATCTTGGCTGCTTGTTTTTCGGGTATTTCGTATCTAATCTGGCTATTTCGTACACCCAATTCTCGCTTGCGTTTGGTCGTCAGAGCCGTTAGTTTGGGTTGATAGTCTTTGTAGGCCGTCAGTTCGTCTGAGAGTTGTTGTGCCAATGGCTCGGCTTCTACTTCATAAAATATTTCTATTTGCCATACTTGCCGTGGAGTTAGTAGTTCTTTTACAAACGATTTTTTGGGCGATGGTTTCTGTTTGGTCGTTTGTATGTCATTAGGTTTATTGTCAGACGGGTTCATTATCACTGCCACCGCCGACACCAAGCCCAATACCAACGTCAGCCACATAAACATTCTGATACTTTTCAAGATTTCGGGGCGAGGTTTGGGGCGGCCACTTTCACGACTGAGTAAAAAGAACGACAACAAAAACGCAATGGCACTCAAACCCGAAATACCATATTTAAGAAATCCAGCCAGTTCGGCTACTTGAAACTGTAAAAAAATCATCAGAAGAGAACTATTTTATTTTTGAGAACTACAAAGATAGTAAGAAGTTGATTATCCATTGTCCAACTACTTCATTTTCAATCGGCAGTCTGAGGCTTTTTATTGCTTTTTGAGCCTTTTCGCCCCCAATTCTTTCTACTCTGTTTTCGATGAGTGCTTGCTCGTATGGTTTCTCAAATTCGGGGTGTGCCTGAATACCCAGCATCGTTTGGCCGACTTTAAGCATGGCCACTGGACAATGTGCAGAGGTAGCCAAAACGATACTATCTGTTGGCAACATTACGATTTGGTCTTGGCACATCATCAACAGATTGACCGATTGTACTTGGGGTATTTGCCAGTCTTCAACTACTTGAATATCAAATTGATGTACTCCCACACACCAACCGTTTACCGACTTTTCGACCTTTCCGCCCAATGCTTCGCCCAATAGTTGATGTCCAAAACAAAGCCCTACGAATGGTTTTTGGTTTTGGTGTAGCTCCCTCACAAAGTCTTTAAGGTGGGCTATCCATGGCTCATTGTCATAAACCGAAAACCTTGAACCTGTACAAATATAAGCGTTGCAATCATGAATTGAATTTGGAAACTGACCATTTATAACATCAAAAAAAACAAAAGTCCAGTCAGGAACCAACGTCCGAAACAAAGCTGGAAACATATCTTGATAGTCTCCAGCTATGTATTTAAACTCCTCACGAACGTGGTCGCATTCAAGTAGTCCGATTGTCATTTTTATTGTCTTTTAAATTTATTTCAACAAAGATATTACGATGCGTGTGTCTGTTTCAATTTTTTATCTATATTTCAACCCAAAATCAACCAAAACCTCGCTTACCATGAAAGAAACACACCACCGCTGGCACTCACCCATACTTGGACGAGAAATTGATATGCTCGTTTTTGGGCATTGGGGCTACCCTCTCTTACTGTTTCCTACTTCGATGGGGGCATACCACGAAAACAAGGATTTTAAACTCATAGATTCAATCAAGCAATTTATAGACAGCGGCCAAGTCAAGGTTTATTGCATAGACGGCATCGACAAAGATAGTTTTTATGCCAAACACCTCTCGCCCGAAGCACGAGCGCACAACCACAATGTCTATGACCGATTTTTGAATGAAGAATTGGTACCGAGCATCAAAACCGAGTGTAACGTAGAGCGAATCGGTGTTGGTGGTTGTAGTTTTGGCGGCTATCATGCGCTTAATTTTGGGTTAAAGCACCCCAACCAAGTAGCCTATTTATTTAGCATGAGCGGAGCGTTCGACATTCGTAGCTTTATGAACGGACATTCAGACGATAATGTATATTTCAACAACCCCGTCGATTTTATGCAACACGAAGAAAGCTGGAAGTATAATCACCTCAAAATAGCACTGGGAACGTCCGAATGGGATATTTGTTTGAAAGACAACATCGAAATATCAAAGATTTTGGCCGCCCGAGGCATCGACCACTGGCTCGACATCAGAGGTTGGGAACCTCACGACTGGCCACTTTGGCGCAAAATGCTCCCCGATTATGTTTCTAAAATGGGGCTTTGATGGGCTTTCTCCATATAAATCTGGAGGTAATTCAGAAACCAAAAAACAAGTCAGTCGCCACTGGGTGCGTGAAGGGGGGGGTAGTTCAAATTCGTTCAAAATACCGCTTACGTTCCCAGTCAGTTACTGTTTTATTGTAGGCCGTTTGCTCACTGTTATAAAAATGAGCATAGTGCCTGACGACCGCCTCACCAAAAGTGATTTTGGCAAAATCACTGTTTTCAAATACTTTAACAGCTTCCGATAGTGTGTAAGGTACTCGTGGCAAGTGTTGAGCCGCATAAATATCTCCTACAAAAATATCGGGTGGGGCGGTCTGGTTTTTGATGCCACTCAAGCCCGAAGCCAATAAGGCCGCAAAAGCCAAATACGGGTTGGCATCTGCGCCCGGAATCCGACATTCGATTCGGAGACTATTGCCCTTGCCCACCACTCTAAAACCTGCCGTGCGGTTGTCGTAGCTCCATGCCAAACGTGTTGGGGCCCACGAGCCATCGGCATATCGTTTGTACGAATTGACAGTTGGCGCATAAAAAACCATGACCTCGGGAGCATGGGCGATGCACCCGCCCAAAAACCATTTAAAAACGTCCGACCCCATCACAGGGCCAATGGCTTGCTCGCCCACAAAAGCATTTTGGCCGTTTTGCCACAAACTCACATGAATATGGCAACTCGACCCCGCACCTTCGGCACTATATTTGGCCATAAACGTTACACTTAGCCCCATGCTGTCAGCGAGTTCTTTGAGGCATTGTTTATAAACCACGTGCCGGTCGGCCATGTCTAAGCCTTCGGCATAGCGCACATTTAGCTCGTGTTGGCCCAGCCCCCACTCACCTTTCGAGGTTTCGACAGGCACACCCGAGTTTTTGAGATGTCGGCGGGCGGTAGCCGTAAATGGCTCATTGCGAGAACCCTGCAAAATATGATAGTCTTCTAAGTACCAACCAGCAGGTTTTAGGTCTTGGTAATGCTGCTGGTGGGCAACTTTATAACTATTTTCAAAAACATAATATTCCAATTCCGAAGCCATCATCGACTCAAAGCCTTGATTTTGAAGTTGTTGTAATTGATTTTTCAGAATAGAACGTGGCGCTTCGGGTGTGAGTTGATGTGTTTTGTCATTTTCAATATCGCACAATACCATCGCTGTTTTGTCCAACCATGTTGCCAATCGCAGTGTTTTGAGGTCGGGTACGAGATGAAAATCGCCATAGCCCAATTCCCAATTTGCAAAACTATAACCTCGCACAGGCTCCATTTCCATATCGGTTGTCAGCAAATAGTCGCAGCCATGCGTGCCCGATTTGTGGACAGACTCGACAAAAAAATCGGCATCAAAACGTTTGCCCACCAACCGCCCATAATGGTCAGTAAAGCCCACAACAATGGTTTCTATTTGTTCGTCGGCAACGAGTGCTGTCAGTTGGTCGAGAGTTAGTAGTCCTTTCATATTTGTTTTTTTGGGTTAAATATACAAATTTTTGAACGTTTACAGGCTTTAAAACCTTGTAAACGTTGCAGCGGAAACTTTCGCTCAGATTAAGGAGAAATAAATATTTTCAAAAATCCAGATATTTTCAAAAAATCACTTAGTTTTACGCTCTATATAAGGCATTTATCTAAATATTATCACTATGAAATGGTCATTTAGTCAAAAAGAAACTGTATTGTTTGGAATCGGTATTGCTACGGGGGCGATGCTTTATAGAGCGATTGATTGTTGCACTATATCTTGGGTAACAGGTTTTGTTACCGAAATGCTTAAATAATTATACCACCTCGCCCTCACCGAATATCCAACTACCAGCAATTTGGCCAGCTATAAGTAGTTATTTTCTGTTGTTTTCTGAATTAGAGTACGGATTTTTGAATAATTCGTACAAACTTTGTGTTTATTTTTTAGAAACCAATGCCCCAAGAAATCATACTACCTCCCAAATACTATTTAGATTATTTTAGGTTTTTATTAGAATTTGTACAGCGGCTCTACGGCCATATTCTGAACGATGACGAGCGACAATTTATCGAAATCTTTGACCAACTCTCAGAAGATGCCCAATGTTTGTTTGTACGGTTTAGCAATCGGTCGGGGTTGTTTTTTAGAACTAATAAAATCAAGTATGAAGAAATTGCTGACATTCAAGATGCCATCAATGAGCTGAAATTCAATGGTTTATTAGAAGAACTCGACGATATTCATGCTGCGCACATAGACGAAATTTTAAATTTATTTACCAAAGAAGAATGGCTCAAAATGGCTCCGCCCTCAGAGTTGTCTTTACGTTCGCTCTCCAAACCCAACTTGGTACGCTATCTCAAAGCTACCTTTCATTTCAAAGACTTAGTTAGCGGTCTGGACCTCTTAGAGCCAGTAGTTAAGGTGTGCGCCGAAGTAGAAATGATGATGTTTAAGTTTTTGTTTTTTGGCAATCGCCATGCCACCATGACCGAGTTTGTGGTACGAGATTTGGGCAAAATCAATTTTGAACATTATCAGGACGACTCCTACACTGCCCGATTTAACAACAGAGCCGAAGCCGAGCAAAAACTGATGGTGTCGCTGACCAATGAAACATTTTACGAAAAACAACAGTCAGTAAATCCGCCCGAAGATATTTATTTGTGGTTTGTGAGCTGGAATGCCTCCCTACCCATACTGAGCGAAGTAGCTCAACCGAGTTATGACCGATTGGTTTGTAAAGTGGCGTTGTATTTGGAACGACAAAAACTATCTGAACAAGCCCTCGATGTCTATCAGTTTACCGACAAAATACCGTCGAGAGAGCGGCGAGCAAGGCTGTTGCTGCGGCTCGGCATGATTGACGAAGCCAAAGCCCTTTGCGAAGCCATGGCTGCCGAGCCTCAAAATGCCGATGAACGATTTTTTGCTATTGATTTTGAACAAAAATTAGCCTCAAAAAAACGAACCAAAAAAAGTGTAACGCAGTTTTTGCACGATGCCCAAACCATCACTGTTTCGATAGACTATCGCCGCCGAGTAGAGCAAGGCGTGGCTGACTATTTTACAGAGCGAGGTTACCAAGCCGTTCATTCCGAAAATTATCCTTGGCGAGGATTGTTTGGTCTGGTTTTTTGGGACATTATTTACGACACAAACGTACAGGCCATTCATCACCCACTACAACGCTCGCCTTCCGATTTTTATTTGCCCGATTTTTATATCAAACGCCAAACTCAAATCAAACAACGACTGGCAGAATTGGACACAACCGACAAGTTTTTGGCAAATATCGAAACTACTTTTATTCAAAAATTTGGTACAGCCAACGTCATGGTGGACTGGAATGAGGTGCTGATGGTATTATGTCAAATTATTATTAAAAACCTAACAATCAATCAATTGAATGTGATTTTGTTGGAGATGGCGCAAAATTTACGAGAAAATACACACGGCTTTCCTGACTTGATGATTTGGAACGACAATGAGATGGAGCTTATCGAGGTGAAGTCGCCGACAGATCATTTATCGGCACAACAACTTTATTGGTTACAACTCTTTAAACGAGAAAACATCATGGCACGAGTGCTGCGGGTTGAGTGGGGCGAAGCCAAAGAAGTTACTCTGAACGTCTAATTTTTGTTTATAAAAGTCTGATTATTAGATTTTTACATTTACGCATTTTTGCATTTTATTATTTACGCATTACTTAGTAGTGTATTTTCAATAACTTGTATCTAAAACTAACTATTTATGGACATACCTATTTATCCTTTTAAAGGACCAATAACCGAATATCGTTATCAATTTACGAGTAGTAGTATTGATAAAAACGTAGCAAAAGTTGTCAGATTTTCGGAACTTTCAGACGATATGTATAACCTTGCCTTGTTTGACCAACAGCCCGACGGCAGTGAAAGTAGCGATATGACAGAAACCAAAAATAAAGACATGAATATAGTTTTGGCAACAGTCATGAAAATAGTTGTAGATTTTTTGCACCAAAAACCAACTTACTTTGTTTTTATACAGGGCAGCGATTCAAAACGTAAACGGCTATATCAAATACTGATGAACAAAGAGCATCAAAACTTAAAAGGTAGTTACTTGATTTGGGGCGGGAACGACACCCAAACAGAACTTTTTGAAAAAGGGAAGACCTACACATTTTTTGTGATTACAAAACGATAAAAAAATGAAAAATAATCAATTACCAACCGCCGCCCAATTGGCATACGAATATGCTATGGTGGATAAAAAAATGGTAGTAGCAAGAGAAACGTTAAAAAATTTCCCTCAAGACCATTTTAAAAAACTAAAAGAAGAAGCCTTAAAAACGGCAAAATAAAACACAAAGCCATAATCAATGACTTGAATGTAGAAACAAAACAATATGGTAACAGTAACAGAAAAAGCAAAAGACAAGATATTTGAGCTACGGAGTTTGGAAGCCCAAGCCCAAGAAAACAACATCAGAGTAGGTGTGGTAGGTGGTGGCTGCTCGGGGCTAATGTACAATTTAGAATTTGACACAGAAATAAAACCCACCGACCAAGTTGTAGAAGACAAGGGCGTAAAGATAGTTGTGGACAAAAAAAGTCTATTGTATCTGGTTGGCACAGTACTCGATTTTTCGGACGGACTGAACGGCAAAGGGTTTCAGTTTGTGAATCCCAACGCCTCACGTACCTGCGGCTGCGGTGAAAGTTTTTCAGTATAACATTCTGAATTTTATCGTCGCTTCCATTTCTTTGATTTCTTGTACAAAACCAATGTCGTAGGTTTTGGCTATGTCCATTATCACATAGCCCACGTCGTCGGTTGTTTTGAGGTATTGGCCTGTGATATTGACATTGTAACGAGCAAAAATATTGTTTAATTTAGCCAAAATACCCGGTACGTTCTGATGTACATGCAGTAATCGGTGCGAACCAGAGAGCAACGGTAACTGCACTTCGGGCAAATTGACACTTCCTGTGGTACTGCCATTATTGACGTACTCCAAGAGCCGTTCAGGTACATAATGACCTATTCCTTCTTGGGCTTCTTCGGTACTTCCGCCAATGTGCGGTGTCAAAATCACATTTGATAAATCTCGTAAATCATTTTCAAATACTTCGTTATTGGTCTTTGGTTCATAGGGAAACACGTCCACGCCTGCACCCCAGACTTTGCCGTTTTTGAGTGCTTCGACTAATGCAGGTACATCGACTACATGCCCCCGAGCGAGGTTCATAAACACTACACCGTTTTTCATGAGTTCAAACTCTCGTTTGCTTATCACATTTTTATTTTCTTTTCGTCCGTCAATATGCACACTCACTACATCTACAGTTTGTAATAGTTCGTCCAACGAGCGCACCTTTCGGGCATTGCCTATTGGCATTTTATCAACAATATCATAAAAATATACTTCCATACCCAAGGCTTCGGCCATGACCGAAAACTGCGTACCGATGTGGCCATAGCCGATAAGTCCCAGTTTTTTGCCTCGCACTTCAAAACTATTATTGGCCGACTTGTCCCATTTGCCAGCGTGCATGGCGTTGCTTTTGGGTACTATATTTCTGATAAGCATAATCATCTCGCCGATGGCCAGCTCGGCTACCGAGCGAGTGTTGCTGTATGGAGCATTAAATACGGCCACGCCTTTTTCGGTAGCGGCTTTGAGGTCTATTTGATTTGTACCAATACAAAATGCACCAATCGAAATCAGTTTATTGGCGTTTTCTAATACTTTACGGGTTACCGTTGTCTTAGACCGAATCCCCAAAATAGAAACATCTTTGATACGTTCAATGAGTTCGTCTTCGTCCAATGCACCCTTTAAAATCTCGACATTAAAACCCTCTCTTTCAAAGGCTTCGATGGCTACTGGGTGTACATTTTCGAGTAGTAGTACCTTGATACGGCTTTTGGGATATGACTGCGCTCGTGGGAGATTGTTCAGAAACAAAAATTCGTCTAATGACGGCACAATATGGTCGGCCACGGCCGTAACTTTCTGGCGTTCGATGTTTTCGGTAAAAGCATAAAACCGATTGGCAAGTCCCGAAGCCCGCAGTTCGTAGTCAGTGTAGCCGTCGCCAATGGCACAAACATCGCCTGGCAAATTCAAAGAACGCAACAATTTTACTTTGCCTTTGTCTTGCGCCAATAAGTTGTTTTTGTCGTAGCCAATGATGTTATCGTTGGCATCAAAGACAAAGGTATTGGCATATACATTTTCTGACTTGATACCCATTTCGGTAACAATTGGCTCAATAAATTCATAAAAACCGCTAGAGACAATTAAAATTTTATCGGCATACTCGGTCAGAAAGCGACGATTTCTGGTAAACGAATCTGAAACTTTGGTGCGGAGGTGGTCAATTAACAGGGCAATATGTGAGCGATTGGCTTGTAGTAGTTTAATACGAGCCTCTAAACCTTCGGCAAAAGGCATTTCGCCATTCATACCTTGGTCGGTCAGGTCTCTAATTTGTCGCACAATTTGCTCACGCCTTGGATTGCCTGCAAGTGCAATATCAGCCAGTTCGTCAAGTCCTTCGACTTTTGTGAATGTACTGTCGAAATCTATGACGTAAAATGTTTTTTCGTTGGTGTGGAGCATTGACTATGTGTAGTTTTGCGAAGCGCAAATTTACATAGATTTGGTCAGAGTTTATAGTTTTCTAATTCTCAATTTACGGTATGACACTGGGTCGCCGTGGCCTTGTAGTGCAATATGACCGCTGGCATGGGGCGTAGCATAACCCCACTTGGCAAACTTACTGACGGAGAGGTGCATTTTCCAGTCGTCGCTACCGTACTCATAATCAACGACTTTGACACCATTAAGCCAATGCTCAATGTGGTTATCTTTTACAATAATTCGACCTTTGTTCCATTCGCCAGCAGGCTTTACAACTTTGGCCATAGGCTCGTACATATCGTAACAAGCCCCTGTTTTTTGTTTGCTGTTTATGCCAATCATCTTTCCGTTATCATTAAAAGGCGGATAGTTTTCGTCGTCTATTACTTGATATTCAGGGCCAGTAAAGTAGGTCTGGTTACGTGGGTCTTCGATTATCTTATAAATCACGCCGCTGTTACCTTTGGGTGATGCCATAAACTGAAACTCAAATTCAAAGTTCTCAAATTCAGCATCTGTAACCAAGTCGTTGTGCTTACCGTCTGTCGATATGATTTTGTCTTTTACGACCCAGCCCACGACATTGGTTTTGTGGTATGAGTGCCAATTCTGTGTAGTTTTTCCGTCAAATATTTTTTGCCACTTAGCAGGCTTCTGGGCATAAGCAACATTAAAAGTTAGTACTGTAAGGAACAAAAATGTATTTTTCATTTGTATAAATTATTTTAATAAGCAATAGCAAAAGACTTTTTGTACATAAAAATACTCACCGTTGATATATACAGTAACAAACAAAAATCGAGTTGGACAAATACTCCTTGCCCAACTCGATTCGCTTACAGGTCGTGTTATTACTTTGAATCTCCGCCGAACAAGCCCTTTATGAAGCCAGTTGCTTTTTCTAAGGCTTCGCCTGCTTCTTCTTTTAGGTCTTCAAACTTTTCTTGTGCTTCGGCTGCTATTTCGGTGGCTTTCTCTTTTGCGTCAGCCAGTGCTTCAGTTGCTTCGGCTTTGAGACCCTCTACATCAAGATTCTGAATTTTTTCGGTGATGTCATTTTTCAAGTCTGCAAATTTTTCTTGGGCTTCGCCTGCCAATTCCTGTACTTTTGCTTTTGCCTGATCGGCAGCATCGTTTAGTTGATTTTCCATTATTTAATTGCTAATTTTTTATTGAATAATTACTACAAATATTTTACTTGATTACAGAACAAATATGGTTATAAATTTAGATATTTCAGTATATTATTTTTGTTAATACTAAAAAAAATTATTGAGTTGGTCGTAAACTCTCCTTATTTATTTCTGGTGGCCAACAGTATTATTTTAAAAAATCAAGTCTCTGTCGCATACTATTGCCCCGTATTGTTACTAAGTACATATCCAAAAGTAATACGGCATTTTTATTTTGATAGCTTGCTGATTAGCAGTATTGTATTTAACTCACGACACAAGACTATATACTCACGACTACTTAAATCACATACCCTATTATCATTTTTTAGACTTACAATTTGTACAACAAAGCCAATGAAAAAAGGCGAAGCAGTTTTTAAATTACTTCGCCTTGATGACTAATTGCCAACGACTAATTTCGCTCTGGGCGTAGGCTACGCACGGCTTTGCCCGCTTGCCACATTTCTGAGTCGTGTAGTTCGGCGAGTTCTACTTCGAGTTTTTCACGGTAGTCGTCTTGTGAGTTGCGAGTAATAGAAATATTGGCTTGCTCACCCGATTTTACGGAGTTGTAAAGCTGTTCAAATACTGGCTTGGTGGCATCTTTAAATGGTCTCCACCAGTCCAATGCGCCACGCTGTGCAGTTGTCGAGCAGTTGGCGTACATCCAATCCATGCCATTTTCGGCTACGAGTGGCATGAGGCTTTGAGTCAATTCTTCGACTGTTTCGTTAAATGCTTCTGATGGTGAGTGGCCGTTTTCACGTAGTACTTCATATTGAGCGGCAAAAATACCCTGAATCGCTCCCATCAACGTACCACGCTCACCTGTGAGGTCAGAGGTTACTTCACGATAAAAATCAGTTTCAAACAAATAACCAGAACCTACGCCAATACCCATAGCAATACATTTTTCACGGGCATTGCCAGTGGCATCCTGGAAAACGGCAAATGATGAGTTCAAGCCTTTGCCCTCTACAAACAAGCGGCGAAGCGATGTGCCTGAGCCTTTTGGTGCTACCAAAAATACGTCCACATCGGCTGGTGGTATGATATTAGTCTGGTCTTTGTAAGTGATACCAAAACCATGTGAAAAATACAAAGCTTTGCCTGCTGTGAGGTGCTTACTGACGGTTGGCCATTGTGCAATTTGCGCTGCATCAGAGAGCAAATAGCATATAATTGTACCTTTTTCGAGGGCTTCTTCGATTTCAAATAATGTTTCGCCCGGAATCCAGCCGTCGGCTACAGCTTTGTCGTAAGATTTGCCACCTTTGCGCTGACCTACAATTACATTAAAGCCATTGTCTCTCATATTTAGGCTTTGCCCTGGGCCTTGTACTCCATAACCGATGACGGCGATGGTTTCGGTTGCCAATACTTCACGTGCTTTTTCGAGCGAAAACTCGTCACGGGTTACTACTTCTTCGACTGTTCCGCCAAAATTGATTTGTGCCATTGTGTGTTATATAGTTATTGAAAAAATTAAATTACTGATTATCAATGATTTGTTTAAATTATTTTTATAAATTCTTCCGTTTCTGGTATCAGGTGTTCGATGTCTTCTTTGGTAAATACTTGTAGGTCTTTGTAGTCGCTTTCTTGGCGTTTGTTAAAAAGTGTAGAATATAAATCGCCCAGTTTTTGAGATATAATACCCGTTTTTATAAATTCTTTAGAAAACATATTTAAAGCCCCACTATGAGTTTTTGTTCGTATTCTTCTTTGTACGAAAAGGCCAATCACTGCATAGAAAGAAGCATAGTATAGACGATTGACTGTTGCATTCCATCTGTTGGCATTTGCTAATATTTTAGCTTCTTCAATAGTTTCAAATGCTCGTTCAATACGGTATTTTATGATGTCTTCTCTTGTTAAATCAAATTGAAACTCCATCGTCTGCGATATTTAGATATATATCTGTTATACGTTGCCTTTGCCAATTTATTTTGTTCTCTATTAGACTACTTACACAGGCATCTATTTCTAATTCTGCCTCGTAAATGTTATGTCTAATGGTATCAATTATTTTATAGTCTTTATCTACTGGCAAATCTGTCAAAATCAAAAAATCCCAATCTGAATCTTTACGATAGTCGCCACGGGCTCGTGAGCCAAACAAAATCACCTCTGCGTTGGGGTCAAATTGTTGGGCTACGGCTTTTACTTTTTGGGTAACGGTTTCAAAAAGTTTAGTTCTAATTTTTTTCATTGCTACATTCAAGCATAAACTAATTTGCCTCTTGGCTCGGGAATAATTCGACCCAACAACTGTGCAGTTTCAATCCATTCATCGATAACTATCCCCACATTGTCCACAACCTCACGGTACGTTTCACCATCGGCCATACAACCCGATAACTCTGGTACTTCGGCAATGAAGGCTTTGTCGTTGGTACTCCAATAAATAATTATTTCATATTTATGATTCATCGTCTGGAATCTCTAATTGATATTTGAGAATTATATCTCGAACTTGTTTGACTTGGTAAGGCTTTGCTTGACCATTCTTAGGTTGTAAATTCAGAATTTCATCTATCCCTTTTTTGGTTAAAATACGATGACTACCACTGATTCTGCACGAAAAACCAAATCTAAAAAGTAAATTTAGTAATTCGTCAAATTCAATATTTTTATCCGACGTAGCTCGAAGTATTTTAATGATAAATTTTTCGTATTTGCCCATATTTTACCACAAATTTACAAATAATACTCCCATTCGGCATCTTTGGGCAAAAATTCTACTAAGCCCCGTGGTGCTTTGGCTACTGCTATGCGGCCTGAGCGTACAAATTCTAAAATACCATGCGGCTTGATGTACTTAAAAAATAGCTGGATGTCGGCTTCTGTACCTGATTTTTCGATGACCACAAACTCCAAATCCCAATACACAACCCACGCCTTATAAACCTTATTAATGGTTTCAATATCAAGTGCTTTATTGTTGGCAGGTGTTGGGATTTTGAAAAGTGCCGTTTCGTTATAGACACATTCTGAGTCGAGATGCCCAAAGACGGCATAGACCTCAATCACTTTACGAATCTGGCGTACCAACTTTTCGACCTCCTCACGCTTGTCGTGTTTGATAACAATCGTATAGCGAGACACGCCCTTGCGCTCAGTCTCAGACACCGTCAGGCTCTCAATATTGATACGACGGCGAGTAAAAATAATAGTAATCTTGTTCAATAACCCGAAGGTGTTTTGTGAAAAAATAGAAATGGTATAGTTCATAGTTTCGATGTTCGAGATTCGATGTTTGATGTTCGGTTTTCAAAATATCTAATTAAACCGTTGAGCATCTGTTTACATTGAATGACGATGTCTAAATATTGTGATAAATTTTGTTCTTTGCAGTAACCTAAATCGTATGAAAGGTATAGTTGTGTTTCTAATTCGTATAATGATCCTCTGGAAATAAAAAAGAATTGAATTGACTCTTTGATTTGGAAATATAGCCGTTAGCGCATAAATAATTTTGACCAGATTTCTACTGGATTGCCAAACATCTAAATCAGTATAACTTTTCATACACCCCTTATATCAAACATCGATTTTCGAACATCTACATCTAAAAACACTATTCCAGTCTAATATCTGCCACGGCTGCGCCTGCTGGTACCATCGGAAACACGTTTTCTTCTTTTTCTACAACTACTTCCAATAAATAGGCACCGTCGTAGTTTAACATTCTATCAAGCGACTCACTAAGGTCTTCTCGGTTTTCGCATTTGTGGCCTTCGACGCCGAAGCCTTTGCCAATCATAATAAAGTCGGGATTTTGTAGTTTGACGAACGAGTACCGATTGTCAAAAAACAACTGCTGCCATTGCCTTACCATTCCCAGATAATTATTGTTTAATATAATCAGCTTGACGGCCAGCCCACTCTGTGCAATAGTTCCCAATTCTTGAATCGTCATCTGAAAACAACCATCGCCAATAATGCCTACAACTGTGCGGTCTTTGTTGCCAACCTTTGCCCCAAACGAAGCTGGAATCGCAAAGCCCATTGTACCTAAGCCCCCCGAAGCAATGTACGAATATGGGTTTTTGAACTGATAATACCGAGCCGCAATCATCTGGTGCTGACCTACATCGACCACAATACACGCCTCGCCGTTGGTCTTATCCGACAACATTCTGACCACCTCAGCCATCTTGATGTCGCCTTCGCCTTTGAGTTCTCGTTGCGTTATTTTTTGGTCTTCAATTATATCATATTTCTTAAATTCATTGCGCCAAGCCGAATGATTGTTGGCCTTGACCATTGGCAACAGTCGGGCCAAAGTTTCTTTGGCATCACCAATAACAGGCACTTCGGTCTTAATGATTTTATTGATTTCAGATGGGTCAATTTCAATATGAATCACCTTGGCTTGTGTAATAAACGTGCTGGCATCGCCCGTAACACGGTCGTCGAAGCGCATACCAATCGCAATCACAACATCGGCTTGGGTTGTCAGTACATTTGTGCCATAATTGCCGTGCATACCGAGCCAACCGACATAATTGGGGTGGTCGATGGGCATGGCCGAAAGCCCCAACAACGTACTGGCGCATGGAATATCAGTTTTTTCAACAAAGGCTTTGAGTTCTTGCATTGCGCCCGAAATCAAAATACCTTGTCCGAAGAAAATATACGGTTTTTTGGCATTGTTGATAAGTTCGGCAGCACGGTCTAAATGGCTTTGTTTTGGAACAATACGGGGTTTGTAGGTCAGTAGCTGTGTTTTCTTTTCATAGCTAAACGTCTCTGTCATTTTATTGGCTTGGGCATCACGGGCAAAGTCTATCACGACAGGGCCGGGCTTACCCGATTTGGCAATAAAAAACGCTTTGGCCAATACTTCAGGCACTTCGTTGGGGTCGGTAATCTGGTAGTTCCATTTACAGACGGGCGTTGTTATGCCAATCATATCTGTTTCCTGAAAAGCGTCTGTTCCCAACAAAAACGATTTGACTTGTCCAATAATACAGACCAGCGGCGTGCAGTCAATGATGGCATCGGCAATGGGCGTAATGAGATTAGTACCACCCGGCCCCGACGTTACCAAGCACACACCCACTTTGCCACTGGTGCGGGCATAGCCCTGTGCGGCATGGCCTGCACCCTGCTCGTGGCGCACAAGTATGTGGTGGATTTTGTCCATGTAGCCATAGAGCGCATCGTAAGTAGGCATGATGGCTCCACCTGGGTAGCCAAAAATAGTATCTACGCCCTCAGCAATCAGACACTCCATCAACGCCTCAGCACCTGTAAATGACTGTTTTTGAGGAATTTGTGCGCCTTCGATGTCGGTAGTAATGGCGGCGGCTTCTTGCTCGGCTACCATAGTTAAGTAATTTCCCATAGTTGGGGGGTGTTTATCAGGTTTTATTTAATATTACTCATCAGATTATCAAGATCTTGTATGTCTTGTGGGCGGTTCAGCGCTTGTTTGTTCTTTATCAATTCTGGCAGGTTGATAAAATTAACTTTAATGCCATGTATGTCCAAAACTAATTTATTTTGGTAACATTCTTCAAACGTAACACCAACCGTAAAAGTCATCAGGTCTATCCAACTGTCATATCTACCGAAAGACAAAAAATTAGGTACGAGAGTGAAGTCAGCTACTTCAAATTCGCCATTATTATAGCCATAACGCTCCAATGAACGTACCAGCTTTTCGGCATTTTCTTCCGTAGAATTTACAAAAATATCAATGTCGCCAGTAGTTCGATAATAACCATGGGCAATGACTGCATGACCTCCTAAAACCACATATTCAACGTTTTCTTCGTTCAATAGGCGTACGAGACTTAAGTATTCGTCCTCCATTGTCTATGGGTGGGTTATTGGGGTTGGCTTTATAAATATCTTTTGTAAACAATATAAGTTTCAAGGCAGCGTCCAATCGTTCCTGGTGAGTTTTGGCGTGCCAATATTCCTTATCATATTTTGGAATATCGTCTGGATTTTGAGATTTTATAATCATAATCAAAGGTGCTTTTTTATAGTAATCTCATAGTTTCGAGTGTATTATTTAGTTCAATGATTTATACTTCAATTTGGGTACTTTTACAAAATCGCTGTCGTTGGTCGAAAGCAAGATTAGATTATGGACAATGGCTGTGGCTGCAATGACGGCATCAGGTAGTTTTAGGCTTTTTTGTCTTCTTATTCTAATCGTTTCTAAGACGACATTCTCACTCAGCCCAAAGATATTTGCTGAGTTTACAAAGTCTATTGTGGCATTTTTGGCTACCTCGTTTGGGAAGAGCCAGCTCATCAGCTCAATTCTATTGATAATAGAAATTTGTCGTGCTTCTTCTTTCAATATTTTGATCATTAAATCCATACCCTCAGACGATAGATTGGCTCTAAGAAAATTAGCAAATGCCGATGTGTCTATTAAATATTTCTTTCCCATTCGTTGCGTATGTTTGTAAAAAAACTACCCATTTCACTTTTTTCTTCATCAGGTAAATCTTTTAGGATACCAGCTAATTTCGACAAATCTTGTTTCGTCTTTTTCTTTTCAGTCAGTCGATTGACGGCCTCAACCACAAAAACCTCAAAAGTTTGTATTTGCTTCATATCTTCTGGAATTTCTATTTTCAAAAACCCATTTTGTGGTTTTATAATCTGTCTGTATGCGTTCATGGCTTCGTTTGTTTTCCGTAAGTATTTTCGTTCAACGTTATTTTCTTTTTGCCAAAAGTACGTTTGATGGTAACGGTCAAAATGTTATCAAAGTCTAAGGCTTGTATTTTTGGCATTGTGGGTTTGGTTTCGAGCTGTTTGGCTATTTCCAAAATCGTATCGCTATGGCCTACTACCAATATATGCTTGCCTTTTATTTTTTTCAATCTGTTCGTAATCTGCTCGGTTGGGCGTGGGTTATATTCTATCATTGTCAGTCCAAAGAGCCGTGCCGTGGGCATTGCCGTCTGGCGAGTGCGTGTATAATTGGACGTAAAGACACTATCTATTTTTTTATCAGTCATCAACCGTGCCAAATCTTGCGCCCGCTGGACGCCTGCGGCAGAGAGACTTGTGGTATCGCTACCGTTGAGTCGCTCGCCATGCCTAACGATGTAAATATGGGTCGTTGAGCAAGCGGAAAGTAAGACAATTAAAGTAATTAACATTATCAGTTTTTGCATCGCTAAAAGTCTTTGCTTATAAGTTGTTATAACTCCTGTCAGTTGGTCGGGATATTTATCCTAATTCAAAGACCCTGTATTTTCAAGCTGCCACTCTTTCACTGAGATTACAAACCTCGACCAGCATACAGTACAAGATTTACAATACTATTATTTATTTGTTCTATTCTTTTACTTTTATGTCAATAAATCAATTACTAAAAATGCCGCTGGAATGGCGTTGTTTGTGGCGTGTATCGCTACTCCATACCAAAACCCATATCTCATTCGAGCATAGCCATGTAATAAGCCACCGACGATTTGATGAATACAAAGTACTGGCCAAAAGACTATAAAACCACTCCAGTTACCGCCATAATTGCCTAAATGAATAAGCCCAAAAACAGCGGCTAATGTCCAGTAAATCCATTTGAAGTGTTCAATCCAAAAGCTACTGACTCGAACTTTGTAATGGTTTATTAGAAATGGTAACGCTATCGTTCCGACACAGAATACTATCCAAAATATAGTTTTGTCAAATACCTTTATTTCGTATGTTTCACTGTACAATACCCAAAATAAAACTACACCCGCTATTATAGTTCTTTTATTGGAATACCTCAACGGTAACCGAAAAAGTAGCTCTTCTGACAATGGTGCGGCAATGATGAGAGCAAATACAAATGTCCATTTTTGTCTATCGACAACATTATCAGGCATTTTGATTCCTGTTAATGCCACAATAAATAGTGAAATAAAAAGTAATACAAAAAGCCCCAACATCGACCACAAATTAACCTTGTACAACTCCCAAAACGTTTTGAGAGGGCTGATAACGATAACATTTGAGCCATAATAAACGGGCTTTTTGACATAGCCTATGACCCTCAAAAACGTGATAGATAATTTCATAGCTATTTATTGCTTTTGTCGTTGTACTCTGCCAGTAGAGATAAAATATCTCTACTGGTAAACTGTGGATTTTAAAATCTCAGTCAGCAATATTTTACCTTTCATCTGTTACACAACTTTCACTCGCCAACTTTACCCTTCTGATGTATTTGTCAGCTCTATTTTACTGATTATTACTGCCTTATGTCAGGCTAAAAATCACAATCCTGACCAACAAGTATGTAACATTCTGATTCCAAACTATGCTATTTCTTTTTTCTTAGCAGATAATGATACACGTTTTGATTGCCTCCGAGAGTGGGTATTGTAATAACATATGCTTGTACAAATTCATAACCATTTGCAACCATAAAATTCAAGGCATCAATCATTGAATTTAACTCTACCTTTTTACCTTCTGCGTCCAATAGTTGTGTATCTTTCTTAGTCCAAGCACTACTTTTCTGTCCAAAATCTAATTCGATTGTGATTTTTTCAGATAAAAATTTACCTGTACCGACAATCTGAACATATTCAGATTTAATATCTTTTAGTGGAATATCGTTTACTGTCTGGGCAAAACTTTTGCTTGATAAGAGTGCAATTAGGATAAGTAATTTTTTCATTTTTTTAAATAATTTTTGGTTAATAATTTCTTTGAGTTCCAGCCAATTTTATCAGCTTCAAGCATTTGGTTCAATCATATTTTACTTTACTATTTATCACTTATTTTAAACCCTATCGCAACCCTTTCGGTATTGTTTTGGTGCAAGTCGTCAATGCGGTCAAGTAGGTATTTAAAAGCACCGTCAATTTTTTCGTCCAATAGTTTTACTTCTTTCTTCAAATCGTCATTGTCTCGCAACAAAGCCCTGTACCGAGCAAATGTCCGCATGATTTCGATATTTATTTTAATGGCTTGAGGGCTTCTCAACACCGACGATAGCATCGCCACGCCTTGCTCAGTAAAAGCCAGTGGGTTGATACTCGAAAACTTTAGATTTTGGAGGTGGTCACAATTTGTGACCAGTTCATCTTTTTCGATTTTAGTTAATTCGAACATAAAATCTTCGGGGAAACGGTCCAAATTTCGTTTTACCTGCTGTTTCAAAACCTTTGTCTCAACTTGATATAGCATCGCTAAATCGGCATCAATCATTATTTTACGCCCTCTGATTTCAAAAATCAGATTCACAAATTCGGGTTGTATTAGTTCTTGGCTCATTGTTAAAAAGTATTTTACCCTTCATCTGTAACACAACCCTCACTTGCCGACTTTACATTACGAATATATTTACCCAAAATCCCCTTTGTAAATCGTGGCTCTGGTTGCACCCATGCAGCACGGCGTGCGGCCATTTCTTGGTCAGAAATATGAAGTGTAAGCACATTGTTATTTACATCAATCGTAATTTTGTCGCCATTGTTTACGAGCGCAATAGGCCCGCCGTCAAAGGCTTCGGGTGTGATGTGGCCTACCACAAAACCATGCGTACCACCCGAAAAACGACCATCAGTAATCAAGGCTACTTTATCGCCTAATCCTGCACCCATCACTGCCGAGGTTGGTTTGAGCATTTCGGACATACCCGGCCCACCTTTTGGCCCCGAGTTCCTAATCACAATCACCTGACCTGCCTTTATTTCACCTTTCGACAAAAACCCTATTACCTCCGACTCATGCTCACATACTTTGGCTTCGCCCTCAAAAAATGTCCCTTCTTTGCCCGTAATTTTGGCTACTGAGCCTTTGGGGGCAAGATTACCATACAAAATCTGAATATGTCCCGTGGCTTTTATTGGGTTTTCGATGGGGCGAATAATGGTTTGAGTTTCAAAGTCTAAATCAGGAATTTCTGCCAAATTTTCGGCTATGGTTTTGCCTGTTACCGTCAAACAATGCCCATGAATAAGTCCTTTGCTGTGCAGATATTTCATTACCGCCGGCACGCCGCCGATTTCGAGCATGTCTTCCATGTAATATTTGCCGCTCGGTTTGAGGTCGGCAATAAATGGTACACGATCGCTAACCGCCTGAATATCGTCTAAGCTAAGTGGCAAACCTGCCGCACGGGCAATAGCCAAAAAGTGCAAAGTTGCATTGGTCGAGCCACCCAAGGCCATTACCACTGTCAAGGCATTTTCGAGGGATTCTTTCGTGATAATTTTGTCGGGTGTCAAGTCCATTTCGAGTAGTTTTTTCATAGATGCCCCTATTTTCTTGCACTCTTCTTGCTTGCCGATGTGCGTGGCTGGGTAGCTGCTGCTAAACGGTAAACTTAGCCCCATGGCCTCAATGCTGGCGGCCATAGTGTTGGCGGTGTACATTCCACCGCAAGCACCTGCGCCTGGAATAGCGTTCTGAATCACGCCTTCGTAGTCTTCGTCAGAGATGTTACCTGCAAATTTTTTGCCCAGTGCCTCAAAAGCCGATACAATATCTAATTTCTGCCCTTTGTAATGCCCCGACCGAATCGTACCGCCATAGACCATAATCGCTGGCCTGTCCATACGAGCCATAGCAATAATTGCCCCTGGCATATTTTTGTCGCAACCCACTACGGCTATTACGCCGTCATACCATTGGGCTTGGACGACTGACTCAATCGAATCGGCTATTAAATCACGGCTTGGCAGCGAGTAGCGCATGCCATCGTTGCCATTTGTCATACCGTCAGACACACCAATAGTATTAAAAATCAAGCCGACCATGTCGTTGGCTTGTACGCCTTGTTTGACATATACCGATAAGCCGTTGAGGTGCATATTGCAGGTATTGCCTTCGTAGCCCGTACTGGCAATGCCAATTTGGGCTTTTTGCATATCTTCGGTCGTAAGACCCACTCCATAGAGCATAGCTTTGGCAGCGGGGTTGGTTACGTCTTGCGTGAGGGTACGGCTGAATTTATTGAGAGGCATGATGGTCAATATTTATTTTTCTCTAATAGCGAAATTTCGCTAAATGCTAATTTACACTACAAAATAACTTTGTTTCGACCACAAAAACAAAAAAACATTCGCCAAACTAATTTGACGAATGTTTTTTTAGAGAAATTACCAGAAAACATCAGCCAATCAAAGGCGTATTGAGTTCGGCCAACGACGACAGTATTTCTTCTTGCGTTACTTCGTGTTCTTCCAATTTGCCCGACATATAGTTTTCGTAAGACATCATATCAAAATGACCATGACCACAAAGATTAAACAATATCGTTTTGGACTCGCCCGACTCTTTGCAAGCCTGCGCCTCACGAATCACTTGGGCAATGGCGTGCGTGGCTTCGGGTGCTGGAATGATACCTTCGGTACGGGCAAAGGTAATACCTGCTTCAAAACATTCGAGCTGCTTAATGGCCACGGCTTCTATGATTTTGTCGTTCAATAATTGGCTCACAATCGCACCTGCACCATGGTAGCGCAAGCCACCAGCGTGAATTGGTGCTGGTATAAAATTATGGCCGAGGGTGTACATAGGTATGAGCGGTGTCATGCCTATTGAGTCGCCGAGGTCGTATCTGAACACTCCACGAGTAAGTTTAGGACATGAGGCTGGCTCAACGGCTATGCAACGTACATCTCGCTTACCTTCGAGTTTAGACCGTAAAAACGGAAATGCAATTCCTGCAAAATTTGACCCACCACCAAAAGGCGCAATGATAATATCTGGATAGTCGCCTGCTTTTTCTAATTGTATAAGCGACTCTTCGCCAATAATCGTTTGGTGCATCAGTACGTGATTTAATACAGAGCCAAGTGCGTATTTTGTGTTTTCGTCCATCAATGCACGCTCTACTGCTTCCGATATCGCAATGCCCAAGCTGCCTGGCGAGTTGGGGTCTTTGGCCAAAATCTGCTTGCCTGCATCAGTCAATGTAGAAGGCGACGGGTGAACGCTCGCACCCCAGGTATTCATCATTATCTTGCGATATGGCTTGCCATCATAGCTTGCTTTTACCATAAACACCTCACACTCAATATCAAACATCTGGCAAGCAAAACTCAGCGCACTACCCCACTGGCCTGCGCCTGTTTCGGTAGTGATGCGCTTTACGCCTGCTTTTTTGTTGTAGTATGCCTGCGGAATAGCCGTATTCGGCTTGTGCGAGCCTGCTGGGCTGACACCTTCGTACTTGTAATAAATTTTGGCTGGTGTGTCCAATGCTTTTTCTAAACCTGTGGCTCTGAACATCGGCGTTGGTCGCCAAATTTTATAAATGTCTCGCACTTCGTCTGGTATTTCTACATATTTTTCTTGTGAAACTTCCTGCATAATCAAATCCATCGGAAACAGCGGCATCAACATCTCTGGGCCTATTGGCTCGTGCGTGCCTGGGTGAAGTGGCGGAAGCGGTTTGTTGGGCATATCGGCCACTATGTTGTACCAATGCCGTGGTATTTCATTTTCAGAAAGCGTAATTTTTTTTTGAATACTCATTGTAAAAACGTTAATTGGTTTTGATTTGTTAAAAATGTAAATTTGATAAATAAAAGTCTAAAAATCCAATAAACCCTGTTATAAATTTAATTATGAAAAATCACCTGCAAAATCAAGTCGTTATCGTAACTGGTGCAGCCTCGGGTATTGGGCAACAAGTAGCTATTCAGGCATCTGCTCGTGGTGGCTATGTAATTGCTACCGACATTGGTGCGGCTGGATTGGCAGAAACCCAAAAAATGATGACCGAAGGCCAGTCAGAAATCCACATATTAGATGTGTCAGAGGCTGCTGAAATAGAAATATTCGCAAAAAAAATCATATTAACTTTAAACAATCGCCCGTTGGTGTTGGTCAATAATGCAGGTGTTGCACTCGACTGTGGGCCATTTGTCGATACAACACTCGAAAATTTTGAATGGCTGCTGAATATCAATTTGTGGGGGGTTGTCAGAATGACGAAAGCCTTTGTGCCTTATCTGTTGGCACAAAACAGCGGCCACATTGTCAATATTTCAAGTGTTTTTGGGCTGGCTGGCTTTGCCAATCAGTCGGCTTACTGTACTGCTAAGTTTGGGGTGCGGGGTTTTACAGAATGCCTCAGAATGGAATTGTACGACACAAACATCAAAACGACAGTCGTTCACCCTGGCGGCATCAATACCAACATTGCCAGAGCAGCACGAGTTGGTGGCGAAATAACCCAAGAAGCTCATAAACGAAACACCAGAATATTTAACGAAAAACTAACACCAACATCGCCAGCCGAAGCCGCTCGGCAAATTTTGGAAGCCGTGCGTACCAAAAAAGAAAAGTTAGTGATTGGCACAGACGGCAAACTCATTAACCTCATTACTCGTTTATTGCCTGTGGGCTATACCAAAATTTTCAAAAAACAATTGGAAAATGCCGAAAATACAAAATTCTAAACCAATAGAATGAAAGAAATAAAGGCAATCGTTGCAGCTTATGACCACATAGACCCCGCCAAAACCAAAGCCGCTATCGCTACCGTGGTCAGGGTCGAAGGCTCTTCGTACAGGCGCACAGGCGCACGGATGTTGGTCATGGACGACGGCCAGTGGGTAGGCGGCATCAGCGGTGGTTGCTTAGAGGGCGATGCACTCAAACGAGCGAGATTAGCCATGGCCAAAGCCGAACCCAGCTTGGTAACTTACGACACCAGCGAAGACGACCAGCACCAGATTGGCGTAGGCTTGGGCTGTAATGGTGTGATAGATGTGCTGCTGTCGCCGCTCGAAATGGGCGATTTGACTAATACCGTCGAAATACTAAAAAGCTGCATGGCCGAACGCCGACAAACTCATATTTTGCTGACTATCACTAACTTAGAAGAAAAACACCCAACACTTCGAGCTGGGCAGATGATTAGATATTATGATTCAGATAGTTTATCAGTCTTTGACGATGACACCTTACAAGCGCAACTCAACAAAACGATTGAGACGTACTTACAAAAAGGCCGCTCTCGCCCCAAGACATTTCAGTTTGCGGACGGTACAGAAGTAGAGATTTTTATAGAAATCCTACCCCCCGAAATTCACTTGGTTTTGATGGGGCATCAGTACGATGTGTTGCCGCTGGCTCGGTTGGTCAAAGAAATTGGTTGGCGGAGTACAGTTGTAGCCAATCGGCAAAAAATGATGCAAGAACTATTGACCGTTGCCAACGAATTGGTTGCGCCCGACGATTTTGACCAAATACTGATTGACGACCATACGGCTATAGTTTTGATGTCGCACGATTTTAAGACTGATAAATATAATCTTCCCAAAGTACTAAAAACCCCTGCGCCTTATATCGGAATGTTGGGGCCGAGGGTACGAGCCGAAAAGATTTTTAATGAATTGTCCGAAGAGCAAATTACAGTTTCTGAAACTGATATGCAACGGATTTATGCCCCTGTGGGCTTAGATATTGGTGCGATTTCGCCCGAAGAAATAGCACTTTCGGTAGTGGCCGAAATTAGAGCTATACTTTCGGAACGTACTGGCGCGCAACTCCGCCAACGCAACACTCCCATACACGAACGAGACTAAATTCACTATTCATGCTAACCTCTGTCGAAGACGCTACTCGTATTATTTTAGAAAACTGTATTGATTTTGGTTCAGAAACCATTGGTTTTGAGCAATCGCTGCGCCGTATATTGGCCGAGCCGATTGTGGCCGACCGAGATTTTCCACCCTTCGACCGTGTAACGATGGACGGTGTGGCAATAGCTTGGCAAAGTTATGAATCGGGCAATAGGTATTTTGAAATAGAAAGTACGCAAACCGCTGGCGATGCCAAACATACGCTCCAAAATCTTTACAACTGCATAGAAGTAATGACAGGTGCAGCCATGCCCAACGGCACAGATTTGGTGGTGCGTTACGAAGATTTAGAAATAATAGACGGCACGGCGCAAATCATGGCTAACATTCGTACCAATCAAAACGTACATTATCAAGGCGAAGACCGCCGAGCTGGGCAGGTTATTTTACAAACAAATACGCTAATTGGCCCGCCCGAAGTAGCTATTTCGGCCAGTGTGGGCGCAAGTCAAATACAAGTCAAAAAACTACCATCTGTTGTCATTATTACGTCAGGCGATGAATTAGTGGCCGTTGGCCAAACACCGTTGCCGCAGCAAATCCGTAGCTCAAACGTATATTGTATTTCGGCTTTGTTGCAGTTTTATAAAATCAAAACAGACTTCGTTCACATTCCAGACGACTTACCCACTACCCAGCAAACCATCGAAAAGGCACTCGACAAATACGATGTTTTGATACTGTGTGGAGGAGTGTCGCAGGGCAAAAAAGACTTTATTCCCAAAGCATTGGCCGACTGTGGCGTTCAAAAACATTTCCATAAATTGAGCCAACAGCCTGGTAAGCCGTTTTGGTTTGGGCGCAAGGCCAACAAAGTCGTTTTTGCATTGCCCGGCAATCCTGTTTCATCGTTTATGTGCGCTCGGCGGTATTTTATTCCATGGTTGCGGCAGTCGTTGGGGTTGGTGGCTATGGACAACGTGTTTGCGGCTCTGGCCCAAGACTATGTTTATACCTCGCCGCTGACGTACTTTTTGCAAGTACAACTTTACCAAGAAGGCGCAACGCTCATGGCTCGACCCATAACAGGCCATGGCTCAGGCGACTTCGCCAATCTAATTGACACACAGGCTTTTATGGAACTACCCCGAGGCCAAAAAGAATTTAAAAAAGGCGATGTGCTACCGCTTTGGAGATATGATTTGGTGTTGTAAAAGTATTTTAACTAATATTTTTGGCTAATACTGCGTTATATAAAAAAACCGCTTGCAAATGAAACCATCGCTACTCATTTTTATTTTTATTACGCTCTCTATCAATGGTTTGGCGCAGTCGTTTTCGTTTCATTTGCAAACTAATATTCCTGTTACTATAAATGGTAAAATCTTAGAAAACCCTTGGGCTGGCGGACTCAATAGCGCACAGTTTAGTAAAATGGACTTGAACGCCGACATGGTCGAAGACCTCGTAGTTTTTGATCGTTCCAACAATAAAATAAGCACATTCGTGGCCACAAAAAAACCAGACAATTCTTTTTTTTGGAAACATGAACCTCGCTACCAATTACTTTTTCCGACCGATTTAAGAAACTGGGTGCTACTCGTGGACTACGACAAAGACGGACGTAAAGAC
>JAYWHT010000029.1:0-62105 GCA_043777595.1 Spirosomataceae bacterium | reverse complement strand
GACCCAACCAAAGACAGCGATGCAGGTACAGACGGCAAAACGGCACAAGTTACACTCACGGCCAGCGTGCCAGATGTACTAACACTTGATGCAGGAATTAAAAAGCCAGTAGTGCAGTTAGGTTCAATCGGTGATTATGTATTCTTAGACAATGGCGACAACGTACAAGGCGCAGGCGATAGCCCAATCAAAGACGTGAAAGTTTACTTGTTGAACGCCATGGGCATCAAAATCGACAGTACGATGACACTCGGAGACGGTAGCTATAAATTTATAAATCTACCACTCGGCACTTATTCAGTACAATTTGTAGCCCCAGCGGGACAGAGTTTTGTAACAGCATTGAGCGGAACAGACCTAACGAAAGACAGTGATGCAGGTACAGACGGCAAAACGACACAAGTTACACTCACGGCCAGCGTGCCAGATGTACTAACACTTGATGCGGGAATCAAGCCTATTATAAATACAATCTGTGTTACTTCACCACCAACTTCTGTATTGGGTGCAAACGTACCAATTTGTGTAGGCAAACCATACCCAGAATTGAAAGCAACGATAATTGGAACAGGAACGGTAGATTGGTACAAGAAAGCCACAGGCGGCACAGCGGTAGCTACAGGTACGTTGGTTTACACCCCAGCAGGTAATGTAACGATGAGCGATACATTCTATTTGGCGGCTCGCAGTACCTTGCCAAGTTCAGCCAACTGCCCAGATATTACACCAAGAACAAGAGTAATAGTAGTAGCCCAAAACTGCGCCGATACTGTTGATTTAGCATTGAAAAAGGTAATTGACAAGAAAATAGTACAAGTTGGCGATGTGGTAACATACACTATCAAAGTTTGGAATCAGAGCAATGTTAATGCGACAGGCGTAGAAATAACAGATTCGCTGAACTATGCACTTCTATATTCGAGCAGTACAGCAACTCGGGGTAGTTATGACATAGCTACTAAAAAATGGACTGTGGGCGGCATAGCGGCCAACGGTGATACGGTAACACTGACTATCAAAGCCAAGGTACTGATGGAGGGTTTGTGGTTTAATACAGCCGAAGTAAGTAGAGTAAATGAAAAAGACAGGGATTCAACACCAGGCAATATGAAAGACAGTGAAGATGACTTAGACAGAGCTTGTTTTACAGTTCCGTTCAAGTTGTGTTCAAACGATGGTAGCAAGGTTCAGGCAGTTGTGCCGAGTAGTTATACCAACGTCAAATGGTCGGACGGACAAACTGGAAACGTGGCCTTGTTTGACAAAGCGGGTACTTTTACCTTCACGGCCAGCAATGGCTCATGCCCAAGTGGTGGGTGTTGTCCAATAATTGTTGAATTGATAAACTGCTGCCCAGTTCAGCTTTGTGTACCATTTACAATGCAAAAAAACAGAAAGTAAATAAGCTAATTTAAAATTGAAGTACCTGTAAGATAGTCTTGCAGGTACTTTTTTGGTTTGTGATAGAATCGAAACTGAAAAATCAATGTACCTTTGTTTTATTGTCATAATTTTAAAATAAATGTCTCAAAAAATATACGATGTCGTTGTCGTTGGTGGTGGAATTGTCGGATTGGCAACAGTACTTAAAATCAAAGAAGCGCAGCCTAACTTGAAGGTTTTGTTATTGGAAAAAGAAAACTCCGTAGCATTGCACCAGACAGGCCACAATAGCGGTGTTATTCATTCGGGGTTATACTACAAACCCAACAGCCTCAAAGCAACAAACTGTATTGAAGGTTATAAAATGCTTGTTGATTTTGCTCAAAAAGAAGAAATCCCATTTGACCTGTGTGGCAAAATCGTGGTTGCTACCCGGGCCAACCAAGTACCCGTTTTGGAGGACTTATACAAACGTGGGGCAGCCAATGGTTTATCGGGATTCAAGATGCTTGACAAAGATCAGCTAAAAGAACACGAGCCACACGTAAATGGCATCAAGGGCTTTTTTGTGCCTCAAACGGGTATTATCAACTACTTGACAGTTAGCCAAAAGTATGCACAAAAACTACAAGATTTAGATGGTGAAATACGATTTGGTGAAAAAGTAATCGAAATCAAAAACGGCAATAATTTATCGATAGTTGTTACCGAAAAAAGCTACTATCAAACCAAACTTGTTGTAAATTGTGCGGGGCTATATTCTGACAAAGTGGCTCAAATGACCCAAAAAGAGGACATTCATCTAAGAATTATTCCATTTAGAGGTGAATATTTTGAACTAAAACCCAACAAACAATATTTAGTCAAAAATCTAATTTATCCAGTACCCGATCCAAATTTTCCATTTTTGGGGGTACACTTTACCCGTATGATAGACGGTGGGGTAGAAGCCGGACCGAATGCCGTACTTGCATTTGGGCGAGAAAGCTATAAAAAACTCGACATCAATGCCCGTGAACTTTGGGAAACGCTCTCGTGGCCAGGTTTTCAGAAAGTAGCACTTAAATATTGGGAAACAGGGCTGGGCGAAATGTATCGGTCGTTCTCAAAAACAGCTTTTACCAAAGCACTACAAGAACTCGTGCCAGACATTCAACCAGACGACCTTGTGCCAGGTGGGGCAGGCGTAAGAGCGCAAGCCTGCGACCGTGAGGGAGGCTTGCTTGACGATTTTAGTATCATCGAACGCCCCAATGCCATTAACATCTGTAATGCCCCATCGCCAGCGGCCACATCGTCGCTTGCAATAGGCAAAACAGTAGCCGAAATGGTAATGAAACGGTTTTGAAATACCAAGACAAATTAAAAATGCAAACAATAAAAATTGGAATAATCAATGTCTCAGACCGTGCAAGTGCAGGAATTTATGAAGATATACCTGGCAAGGCTATTGTGGCTACTCTAAACGAATATTTGACCTCACCGTGGCAAGCCGTCTATAAAGTCATTCCGGACGAAGAAGAAATAATCTCAGCAACACTAATCGAAATGGCAGATGTCGATGGCTGCTCTCTGATTGTAACAAGTGGCGGCACAGGCCCAGCACTTAGAGACGTAACTCCCGAAGCCACAGAAGCAGTTTGTCAAAAAATGATGCCAGGCTTTGGTGAATTGATGCGGCAAGTGAGTTTGCAGTATGTGCCAACGGCCATTTTATCGAGACAAACGGCAGGTATTCGTGGCCAAACGCTTATCGTCAATTTGCCAGGTAAGCCGTCGGCCATTCGTCAGTGTCTCGATGCTGTTTTTCCAGCTATTCCTTATTGCATAGATTTACTGAACGGCCCATTTATCGAAACCAACGAAACGATTATGAAGGTATTTAGACCAAAATCGTAATTATTGCCAGCTTATTTTGGTCTTTCTATTGACCCACATCACCCCAGCCATAAAGACATAATACAAAACCAAAACCAAGTCTATAAATGGCACGGCATACCAACCGACAGTATCGCCGAGTTTGCGGTTGGCCAAAATCAGAATTAACCATTGTAAAAACCGAGGAATAAAAAATATAATTAGTCCAAGCGAAAGTATATTTTTTGAAATAGAATAATTGACCAAACCAGCAACAGTGAAACAACCCAACAAAGCCCAACTCAATATATGCGAAGCCGACAAGGTGCCGAGCATTAGTTTATTACTGGTTTTATAATGTTTGCCGACAGACAGATGACGTTTTTTTTGAATAAACCAATCAGCCCAAGTTTGTTTGGGAATTGAATAACAAAACGAATTGGGGTCGATGCAAATGGTGGTGTTTTGAGGTGTAGCTATTTCGTTCATGAGCAAGTCGTCATCTCCGCCCATCACGCTGAGGTGCGTATAAAAACCTTTGTTTTCGATAAACAATTCTCGCCGGTACATCAAGTTGCGGCCAACGCCCATGTAAGGTCTGCCGGCCAACGAAAAAGATAAATATTGGACAGCTACATAAAAAGTTTCAAATCTGATAAGCCTATTCAAAAATCCAGACTCGGCATAATAAGGCGAAAACCCAAGTACAATCTGTTTTTGGGTACTCAGTCGATTGGCCATTAGCCTGAGCCATTGGCCACTGGCCGGACGGCAGTCGGCATCGCTCAGCAATATTATTTCTTTGTCAGAACTACGAATAGCTGCCGTTAGTGCGTATTTTTTTGGTGTAACGTGCCTAAAATCCTTGTCAATTTCTATGTATTTTATTTTTTTATTATTCGACGACAAACTTTTGATGTATTCATTAGAGCCATCAGACGAGCGGTCGATGGCGATGATTATATCAAAATCAGAATAGTCTTGGCCAATCAAAAGTGGCAATAACTCTTGTAAGTTAGCCAGTTCGTTGCGAGCGCAAACCACTATCGAAACCGAGGGGGGAGTAAGAATTGTATTTTGATATTGTTTAAAAAAAACCAACCGCACAAAAACTAATGAAAAATAGACGCATTGCACAAAAACAACGACAGCCAACAATATAAAGAAAACAGGTAGTACTGGGTGCATAGTCCAGTGTGGATATTGCATGGTATATTGATTTAATTTGACATTTTATTGTCTCAAATATACAGTAAGTAATTGAGTAAAAATAAATGCTGTCAAAAGTTTGACTAAGCCTCTGTAAATCAGTTGTTTATTTAATCATTCAATCATTCATAATTCCACCTCACTAATTATATGTGTTGATTATAAAGTATAAATTCTATTTTTGTAGCATATATGAAATTTAAACTACTCAAAACCGATTCTGAAACCAAAGCGCGTGTTGGATTGATTGAAACCGACCATGGTAGCATCGAAACGCCGATTTTTATGCCCGTTGGTACAGCAGGTACAGTCAAAGCCGTTCATCAGCGAGAGTTAGACTTGGACGTGCAGGCACAGATTATCTTGGGCAATACCTACCATTTATATTTGCGGCCAGGTTTAGATGTCATAGAGCGCGCTGGTGGCCTACACAAATTTAACGGTTGGCACAAACCTATCTTGACCGACAGCGGTGGCTATCAGGTCTATTCGTTGGCAGGAACAGGCCGCAAGATTGTTGAAGAAGGAGTAAAGTTTAAATCACATATTGATGGTTCAAATCATTTTTTTACGCCAGAGGGTGTGATGGACATTCAAAGAACTATTGGGGCAGATATTATAATGGCTTTTGACGAATGTACGCCCTACCCCTGTGACTTTTTGTATGCTCGTAAGTCTATGGAAATGACACATCGCTGGCTAAAACGTTGTTGCGACCGCTTCGATGAAACCGAAAATAAATACGGTTACAGTCAAACGCTTTTTCCGATTGTGCAAGGGAGTACATACAAAGACCTCAGAAAACAATCGGCAGAGGTTATTGCCAGTTTTGAACGAGAAGGAAATGCCATTGGTGGACTGTCAGTAGGCGAACCAGCCGAAGATATGTATGAAATGGCAGAATTGGTTTGTGGTATATTGCCCGCCAATAAACCCCGTTATTTGATGGGTGTTGGCACGCCAGCAAATATTTTGGAGGGAATAGCACTTGGCATTGATATGTTTGACTGTGTGATGCCAACTCGAAACGCCCGAAATGGAACAATATTTACGACCGAAGGCATCATAAATATTAAAAACGAAAAATGGAAAGCTGATTTTAGCCCTATCGACGCAAACCTTGGAGGTTATATAAATTCGACTTACAGTAAAGCGTACTTGCGCCATTTGATAAAATCCAATGAAATTTTAGGCGCACAAATAGCAAGTATTCAAAATTTAACGTTTTATTTGCATTTGGTTAAAGAAGCCCGAGTACAAATACTAAATAATAGCTTCAAAACTTGGAAGCAAGATAAAATAAAACAAGTGATGAGAAAGCTGTAAAAAGCCGTTTTTTAAAGCTCTTTCATTAACAAAAAAAAATATTGTGCTATTTTTGAATTTTTATTGGCAAAATGCCAACGTTTCCTTACTTTTGTGCAGTTAGTCAATAAATCAAAAGATTATATTTACCCTTTCGATAGAAACAGTTAAACGCTAACCCGTTGATTATGAAAAAAGTATCTCTGCTTACCATCACATTTGCCCTTTGCTCTGCATTGTTGAGCGCACAACAGGCTCAGTACAACCCCAAAGCCGCTTATGAAGGACCCTACAAACTGAACACATGGTCAGTTACTGCGTATGTGGGCCCAAGTCAATTTTATGGCGACTTGCGTGTATATGACTTCTGGCCTGTTACCAAACAGAGCTTCGACAGCCAAAGCGAAGCTGGTACATATCATTTTGGGGTTTCTTTAAACAAGCAACTTACTTATCTATTTGGCGCACGCCTTGATTTAGGTGTAGGAACATTGGCTGGTATGAAACGAAGACTCTACTTCTCGTACTTTCGTGGCAACTACTTTCAGGCAGACATTGCGGGAACAGTAAACTTGAAAGGCTTGTTGTTTGGGCCAAATAAAATGAAACGCTGGAAAGCGGACATTTACGGGGGAGTAGGGCAAATGTACTACAAGTCTACAGCTTATGAGTTGGGTACAGGACGTGTCCGTCGCCGTTCTGACGACTCACCAACACTACGCAACGATGTAGCCAACCTAAGCAAAGCAGCGACAAGCTACTCAAACGACTGGGTTATTCCAGTGGGCTTTAACTTGAACTACGAGATAAACAAAGATTTTGACATAGGTGTCGATTTTCGTTTGAACCATGTAAACACCGAAAAGTTAGATGCAACAGTCGGTGGCGATGCCACTTCTATGTTTGACTGCGCTCTTTGTGGTCGTCTGTGGGAGCAAGCGTCTGGCCAGCCGTTTTCGCCAGGTAACGCATCTGGTGCGCCAAAAGGAAATTCGGCATTGGACAAGTACGGCTTCGCTGCCGTTTCACTCACCTACAAGTTAGGTCAAAACAAAATGCGTGTCGAGAAGCGTAATGGTAAATATGTTTACAATCCTGATGCAGGCGTATATCACTTGCGCTATACCGACCCTAAGTTGTTGGTAAAACCACCGAAAATATTGACACTTGCCGAAATTGACTCAGTTGCCAAAGCAAACAAGCCAAAAGAAATTGACCCACGTTTATTGACAGACACAGACAATGACGGAGTTTCTGACTTCTTTGACAAAGAGCCAAACACACCAGCAGGAAGCGTTGTAACAGGTGCTGGTCAAAAGATTGATTTCGACAAATATTGTGCTACCGCCACAACAGGTTCGCCATGTGCCGAGATTTTTACCAATGTATTGTTTGACACCGACAAAGCAATCATCAAGCCAGAATACTACGATGTATTGACCAAAGTGGTAGAACTAATGAACAAGACTTCATGCCGCATGCAGTTGGCAGGTCATACAGACCGCCGCTCGTCCGACCGCTACAACGTAGCTCTGTCAGAACGTCGTGTCAATGCCGTCAAGCAGTATTTGGCACAAGCAGGCTTGAAAGATGCCAATCGTATTATTGTAGATGCTTTCGGGTCGTTCAAGCCAGTTGCTGACAATGGTACAGTCGAAGGCTTGAAGCGTAACCGTCGTGTGGAATTGAAACTATTGCCTTAGTGCTAAACAAATAATAATAGTAACAAAAAGACCTCGATGTAAATCGGGGTCTTTTTGTTAAATTTGTACTCAGTATCATCAAATTATCAAATAAATAAGATTCTACGTTGATTTGTAAGGGACAAATAGTCAGACAATTTCCGTATGAGTTATAGTTGAACCGTAAATAATTAAGCAGAGTTATTGAGGTATAAAAATATCTAACTATCTAATATTTATTCAATAATTCGATCAATCAAAATTCACTCATTAACTTACCCCCGTGTATCAAGAATTATTAAATAAAGAAAAACAAATAGCCATAATAGGCTTAGGCTATGTCGGTTTGCCAATAGCCTTAGAGTTTGCCAAATATTTCAAAGTCATAGGTTTTGACATTAACAACGACAGGGTGGCACTCATGCAGCAAGGTCAAGACCCTTCTCGTGAGTTAGAATCATCGGCTTTTGAGGGTAAAGACATAACTTTTACCTGTCAGGTACAAGATTTGCGGCAAGCACATTTTTTTGTGGTAGCTGTACCTACACCTGTCGATGATTATAAAGTGCCAGATCTCAAAGCACTTATTGGGGCATCGAATACAATCGGTAAGGTACTCAAAGCAGGCGACTATGTTATTTATGAATCAACAGTTTATCCTGGCTGTACCGAAGAAGACTGCCTGCCGATTTTAGAAAAACTATCGGGCCTGAAATTAGGGACTGATTTTAAGTTGGGCTACTCACCAGAGCGCATCAACCCAGGCGATAAAGCAAGAACGATAGATAAAATTTTGAAAATAGTGTCGGGTAGCGATACCGAGGCCACCGAAGAAATAGCGCAAGTATATGGACAAATCATAACGGCGGGCATTTATAAAGCATCGAGCATCAAAGTAGCCGAAGCTGCCAAAGTAATTGAAAACACACAGCGAGACTTAAATATTTCGCTGATGAACGAACTGGCTATAATTTTTGATAAAATGGGAATAGATACCCTCGAAGTTATTAAGGCGGCAGGTACTAAGTGGAATTTTTTGAAATTTTACCCAGGTCTCGTGGGTGGGCATTGTATCGGTGTGGACCCGTACTACCTCATTCATAAATCGCATCAGTTAGGCATCGACCCACAGGTCATTAACTCAGGCCGCCGCATTAACGACAGTATGCCGGCCTTTATTGCCAAGCGTTTGGTTCAGATATTGATTCAGAAAGGTAAAAGCCCCCAGAGTACCAAAGTGCTGGTGATGGGTATAACTTTCAAAGAAAATGTGTCGGACATCAGAAACTCCAAAGTAGCTGATTTGATTAAAGAGTTGATGCAGTTTTCGGTTGATGTTCATATTGTTGATGCCTTTGCTTCGCACGATGAGGTGATGCACGAATACGGGCTGTCGATTAGACAAACTGCCGATGCCGACTATGATGCCGTTGTTGTGGCTGTTGGTCATGACGATTATAAAGCATTGACAATGAACGACTTTAAGGCCATGATGGGAAAAGACCCTATATTGATGGACTTGAAAAGTATGTACGAAAACAATGACAATAGCCTTACTTATTGGAGACTCTAAAAAAACAGAATGATAGAATTATTGAATGATAGAATAAATTAGCCAATAACTCAATCATTCTATTATTCAATAATTTTCTAATTATCCATGAAATACGATTACTTAATAGTTGGGGCGGGGCTTTTTGGGGCCGTTTTTGCCCACGAAGCTACTCAAAGAGGCAAAAAATGTTTGGTAATAGACCGCCGAAAGCATATTGGAGGCAATACTTATTGTGAAAACGTTGAGGGTATCAATGTGCATCAATATGGCGCACATATTTTTCATACCAACGACAAGCCTATCTGGGATTATGTCAATTCGTTTGTAGAGTTCAATCGCTACACCAACTCGCCAGTTGCCAATTATTATGGCGAACTCTTCAATTTGCCATTTAATATGAATACCTTTTACCAACTCTGGAAGGTAAAAACCCCTGCCGAGGCGCAAGCCAAAATTCAAGAACAAATTGCAGATTTGAATATTACTGAGCCTCGAAACTTAGAAGAACAAGCGATTTCGTTGGTTGGCACAGATATTTATCAGAAACTAATAAAAGGATATACCGAAAAACAATGGGGACGTAAGGCCACTGACTTACCCGCTTTTATTATCAAACGATTACCTGTTCGGTTTACTTATGACAACAATTATTTTAATGACCGTTATCAAGGAATACCGATGGGGGGCTACAACAAGCTGACCGAAGGGCTACTTGCTGGCTCAGAAGTACGACTTGGAGTAGATTATTTTAAAGATAGAGCAGAGCTGGACTCATTGGCAATGCAAACGGTTTATACTGGAAAAATTGACGAATATTTTGATTTTAAATTGGGATATTTAGAATATCGTAGTCTTCGTTTTGACAATCAACTACTTGATGTTCAGAACTTTCAGGGCAATGCCGTTGTCAATTATACCGATGCCGAAACACCTTTTACTCGTATTATTGAGCATAAACATTTTGAGTTTGGCACACAGTCCAAAACCGTCATCACACACGAGTATCCGCAAGAGTGGTCGGTAGGGGCAGAGCCTTATTATCCTGTCAATGACGATAAAAATGACCGTATTTTTAAAGAATATCGTAATTTGTCTGAACAAGAATCTAAGAATGTGTTGTTTGGTGGTCGTTTGGCCGAATACCGTTATTATGATATGCACCAAGTGGTGGGGTCGGCGTTACATAAAGTAAAAATGCACTTTGGACAATGATAAAATAGTTATCGAATATGACAACCATCGAATCATTAGAGCGTTTTACACCCCTAAGTACTGCTTCTCGTGCATTGATAATAGATAGCACGGTGCTGATTGAAGTACCCAAACACACTCAATTAGTGGCAGCAGGTGATATTTGTACGGATGCTTACTTTGTAGAAAAAGGCTTGGCCAGGGTTTATTGTCAAGAAAAAAAGTACAACGAGATGGTCTCTATTACCTCGTGGTTTGCACAAGAGGGCGGGGTTTTGAGTTCTATTGATAGTTTTTTGACACAAAAACCATCTAATGAGTACATAGAAATAATTGAAGATTGTACGCTTAGGGTGCTGCCTCACGTTGTTTTGAAAGAAATATGGGAAGAGCAACCAGATATATGTAAGGCTTTTATTAGGCTGTACGAGCAGTATATTATGGTTTATGAACGCCGCATACACAAGTTGATGCGAATAAAAGACCCAGTACTTCGATACCTTTTTTTCTTAAAATTATACCCAACACTCGTCAATCGCATATCGCTCAAATATATAGCTTCTTATCTTGACATGAGTGCCGAAACCCTCAGCCGTGTACGGAGAGAGATAATGGAGAAAAAGCTATTGTAAATTTATATTTCTTGATTTGAATCAATTTTTCTTGTCAATAACCCAGCGTAGATTTGTGCCAAGCAAGAGTTAATGCTTTTGCGACACATTTTAACTATACAGAATCATGAAAAAGAAATATAGTTTGTTTGTTTTGCTATTTGCTTTCTGCCTTGTTTCTAATTGGTCTGTGGCGCAGAAAGATTCGACTATTATTATTGTAAAAAAAAGTGCAGTTTATGCACAAATATTTGGGTTAGGTTTTACTTCAATCAATTACGATAGAGTTTTTCATCAAAAAAATCGTTATAAATTGGCTTATAGAATTGGGATTGAAGCATCTTCTTTGTACTTGAATGTAGATAAAAGAGTGGTGGTTTTGGCAGAAATAAATAAGTTATTTGGCAGGCGCAATCACTTTTTTGAAACAGGCGTAGGGTTAAATACTCAAATGCCGTCAGGTTATCTGCCCTTGGAGGTAAATATCGGGCCAAACATCGGCTATCGGTATCAACAAGCAGAGGGAGGTGTTCTTTTTCGAGCCAATGTGTACCCATTAAGTATTCACGTTTCTGAAAATGAGCAATGGGTGGCTGGGGCTGTATGGTTTGGTATTAGTGTTGGTAAAAGTTTTTGAAAAATGACTTAGTTATTAGCCTATAAAATCTATTCCAAAGCCAAGCTAACTGCTTTTTTGAGTTTGTCTAATGATTCGTATCGGTTATAAATACTGGCTGGTACGGCACGTACAGCGCAATCTGTTAGCGCACAACGCTCGCAGGTTTCGCTCACTTGTTGCTGATTGATAGATTGGTCATTTAAGAAGTGTACTACTTTTTTGAGTTGATCGTCAATTTTAAAACCCAGCGATATACTACTGTTGAGATTGGCGACTGGTGGCGAGTTTCGAGCCAATGCTATTACGAGGTATTGATCTTTGGTTTCGATAAATTCGGCTATTTGCGCTCTCAAAATGGCCGAACCATTCCATGTATTTTTTTGCTGAACGGTGTCTAACTCTCGTAAAATTTCCATCGAAACCCATCTACGACAGTAATGCTCGCTGATGGTACTTGGCGGACGGTGTACGTCTGAGAGCCGCATCTCTCGCACTTTCAGAAATCGATTTTGGCCAGATGAATGATTGAAACGCATAAAAAACTGGTTGGTAATCCCAAAAAAGTGAGTTGTGATATGGCTCACTCGTTGCATAAACATCTCGGGTGTAACCTGAAACTGCCCCAGCATCTGCATAAAAGTAGCAGGCTGCCATTGCGATTGTCCAAAAAAGTAGGTGAGTTGGGGCACCAACACTACCTGAGGCATAAGTAAGGCCCCCGCAAAATAAGATGCTTTGAAATTGTTAAGCACTTGGTCGAACGACTGCGCTTCGATAACTGACGACACCAGAGACCTGTCTTTTAATCCCAAAAACTGATAACCCAACTCACGAGCCAACGTAAAAGTGCGTTGCTCGGTACTCAAACGCTGATTGATAGAGAGCATATTGTTTTTTTGTGGTCTAAAATACGACCTAATCGAAGTCAAATCGGGCTGGGTGCTTTCATCGAAAGTTTCAAAATGATAGCCGTATTGTTGTGCCAAAACTTGCTCAATATTGCTGGCCGTAAGCGACTGGCCAATGTGTGTTGCACAACGCTCGGCGGCAGCTTCTAATTCTGGAAAATAGTTGTCGTGCATCTCTTGGTAAGTACGCAAGACCGAAAAATAAAACTGCTCCACCCGCATACCATACGCCCGACTGATTTCAATAATGGTATTGACAAATGCCCCCAACTTGGTTGGTGCGCCCGACATGAGTTCCAAAAAATCAGAAACTGAGATACCAAACATATCAAGGGGCAGGTCATTCAAGATATTAGAATCGAGCAAATTGGCGATGGGGGCGAGTTTTTTATCTAAGCGCAGGGATACCAACTGGTCATAGCTTGTGTCTAAAACTCGAGCCAAAGTCATTATTTTATCGGTTTTTGGGTACTTTTTTCCTTTCTCAATTTCGTTGATATACGAATGTGCCACCCCAGCCAACTGCGAGAGATCGAGTTGAGATAGTTGCTTTTCGAGGCGTAACTGCTTGACTTTGAGGCCAAAAATAAGTTTTACCTTGTCGGTTTCTATTTGCATTGTTTTGGGGCGGTGGCGTGGTGTGTCCGCAAATGTAATTATTATTAAGAATAATCAACATAAAAAGAATGTTAATATTTTAGAGAATATTCGCTAAAAATAAAATATTCTGCTTTACCTTTGTCTCAAATAAAAATAAAATGAGTGACTTTGAAAATACGATGGCCTCACCTGTCGGAATTACACTTGATAGATTCATTAAGCGGCAACAAGAAATAAAACCTGGGGCTTCGGGTGAGCTTTCGCAGTTGTTGAGAGACATGGCTTTGGCTGCCAAAATCATTCATCGAGAAGTCAATCAGTCTGGATTGGTGGACATAACGGGGGCATTTGGCAAGATGAATGTACAAGGCGAAATGCAGCAAAAATTAGATGTTGTGGCCGATATACGTTTCATTCGTGCGCTCAAAAATGGTGGAGAAGTTGCGGCTATAATATCAGAAGAAAAAGAAGAAATTATTGATACAGGCAACGTCAATGGTAAATACGTGGTAGCCATTGACCCACTCGATGGCTCGTCAAACATAGATGTAAATGTATCGATAGGAACGATTTTTTCTGTTTATCGACGTATTTCACCGCTCGGACAACCTGCAACGGCAGCCGATTTTTTGCAAGGCGGAAGAGCGCAGATTGTAGCTGGGTATATACTGTATGGGTCTTCAACAATTTTGGTTTATACAACAGGGCAGGGGGTAAATGGTTTTACCTATGAGCAGTCTTTGGGTGAGTTTTTTCTTTCACATTCAAATATCAGCACACCTGCTGATGGCGTGATTTACTCTTGCAATGAGGGAAATAGGGGCGATTTTGATGCTAATGTAAGCCGATATTTGGATTATTGTCAAACACAAAAGTACAGCGCACGGTACATTGGCTCGTTGGTTGCTGATTTTCACCGAAACCTACTCAAAGGGGGCATTTATTTATATCCGGCTACACAAGCAGCCCCAAAAGGTAAACTGCGACTACTGTACGAATGTTATCCGCTGGCGTTTTTGGTTGAGCAAGCCAACGGAATTGCTAACAATGGCAGCGAAAATATCTTAGATATACAGCCCACGAGTTTTCACCAAAGAATACCCTTTTTTGTAGGCTCTTCAAACATGATTTCACAATTTTTATCGATATAAAACCAAAACCTATGTTACCTATTGATCCATCAGTTCTTGAAAAAATAGTACAAATATTACCTAATATCGACCCTAAAAATATTCTATTTCAACTTTCGCCAGACGAATTGCGCACGCATATTATCCAAAACGGTGAGGGTGTTGTTACAGATACAGGTGCATTGATGTGCGATACAGGGCGTTTTACGGGACGGTCGCCCAAAGATAAGTTTATTGTCAAAGACCGAAGTACTCAAAACTTAGTAGCTTGGGGTGCTATCAATCAACCTTTTGACAGCCAGCAGTTTGACCAATTGCATCAAAAAATGCTTGCTTTTATTGCCGACCGACCGCTCTATGTACGCTACGCCAAAGCCTGCGCCTCAGAGTCGCATGGCCTAAATATTATAGTTGTCAATACAATGGCTTGGCACAATTTGTTTTGTAATCATTTGTTTATCAGGCCCGAGGCATCAGAGATCGATACTTTTAGACCAGACTGGACAATATTAAATGTACCAGAGTTTGAAGCCGACCCTGCAACAGATGGCACTCGACAGGGTAATTTTACAATTATAGATTTTATGTCCAAAACCATTTTGATTGGTGGGACTGCTTACGCTGGCGAAATGAAGAAAGGCATTTTTTCGGTCTTAAATTATACCTTGCCACAGACAGACGTTTTGTCGATGCACTGCTCGGCCAACAAAGGCGAAGCTGGCGACACAGCGTTGTTCTTTGGGCTTTCGGGTACGGGCAAAACAACACTCTCTGCCGACCCTAATCGTGCATTGATTGGCGACGATGAACATGGCTGGGACGACACTGGCGTTTTTAACTTTGAGGGTGGTTGCTATGCCAAAGTCATTGACCTGAGTGCAGAAAAAGAACCTGAAATCTTTGCGGCAATTAGACACAACAGTATCTTAGAAAACACACGCTTCGTAACAAACACGCAAACCGTTGATTATGCCAACACCAGCGTTACCGAAAATACCCGAACGGCTTACCCGATTGACTACATCGCCAATGCCCTCAAACCATCGGTTGGGTCAATACCTACCAATATTTTCTTTTTGACTTGTGATGCTTACGGCGTGCTGCCGCCTATTTCTAAGCTAAATATTGACCAAGTTATGGATTATTTTTTGATGGGCTATACGGCCAAGGTAGCAGGCACTGAAATGGGTATTACTGAGCCGCAGGTTACGTTTTCGGCGTGTTTTGGGGCGGCTTTTTTACCACTTGCACCGAGTTATTATGCAAAATTATTGGCCAAAAAAATTAAACAAAACGATGTTGCCGTTTGGCTCATCAACACAGGTTGGACAGGTGGGCAGTTTGGTACGGGCAGCCGAATTAAACTCAAATATACCCGTGCCATGATTGCGGCTGCGCTTGCCGGCCAGCTCGATGACGTACCATTTGTGGCTCACCCTGTTTTTAACTTAGCTATGCCGAGCCAATGCCCAGGTGTTGAGGCAGACCTACTTGACCCTCGTGTAAAGTGGCAAAATGTGGACGATTATGACAAAACCGCCAGCCGTCTGTCTGATATGTTTGGCGAGCAGTTGGCGAAGCTGGGACTTTGACAGAGTTTAAAATATAGTAGAACTGTTGAGTCTAAACTATAATTTCAGAACCCAAATAAATTTCGGTCAATGTAATTTCGACATCAAGCGATTTGATGCTGATGCTGTCTGTCAGATTTCGATACGACCTGTATTGCCAAAAATCCACTTCTATCGATTTATAAAACACCTCAACCAAAACTTTGTCTGGTGAAACGAGGATATATTCTTGCAAAGAAACTATCTGCTGGTAAAGTTGAAATTTATCTTCTCGGTCATACAAAGCCGTAGAGCCAGACAGTACCTCTACAATTAGAATAGGGTTTTTGGCTGCCTGTGGCATTTGTTCATAAGTTTCTGTTTTGCCACAAACTACAAAAGTATCTGCATAGACATACCGCTTGTCAGAAATGGCAATTTTGGCTTCGCTGCTGTAAGTTCGGCAAGATTTACCTTTTTGCTTGATGGCATCTCTCAGACTACCTCCGGCGTTATTTGACAACAGGCCATGGTTGAGCGTACCACCAGCCATTGCAAAAACTTCGCCTACGTGGTATTCACATTTTTCTAATGAATTTTTCTCGATTTCGAGATATTCGGCTATCGTATAAGGATAGTTGCGCACTACTTCGCCCATATTTTCTATTTAAGACTTTCAAATTGGCTTTTTTGTGTTTCTTGTAGATGTATTTTGAGAAATAAATAAGAAACAATAGCCAGTTTTATTTTATTCAATCTAAATCGTTTTTGTAAAGTTTGTAAAAAATAACTTTGTTTCCAAATAAGCATTTGTATATCAATCGGCCTGTGCGTAAATTGTGCCATAATTTTCAATATTTATGCAAATCGTACAACAACTTATTTTTGTAGCTGCGCTGGCTGTGGCTACTTGGCTGATTTATAGACGAATCACGACCATCAAAAAAACGATTCAACTTGGCAAAACCGACGACCGCTCAGACAATCCTTCGCAGCGATTAGCGACAATGCTGAGAGTGGCTTTTGCCCAGAAAAAAATGTTCGACCGACCCGTAGTTGGCTTCATGCACTTTGTGATTTATGCAGGATTTCTACTAATTAACGTCGAAGTCTTAGAAATTATTTTAGATGGTATCTTTGGTACACACCGCCTTTTTGCACCACTTTTGGGGGGCTTGTATCCTGTTTTAATCAACTTTTTTGAGTTTCTGGCCGTTGGGGTTTTAGTAGTTTGTGTTGTATTCTTAACTCGTAGAAACATTACACACGTAGAACGCCTACAACCAACTCGCCACCGTGAGCTAAATGGCTGGCCTGTGCTCGATGCTAATATTATTTTGGGGGTAGAAGTCGTGCTGATGCTTGCCATTTTGAGTATGAATGCCGCCGATAGCTTACTTCAAGGCCGTGGCAATGAGCATTATCCTACTGTGGGTAATTTTGCATTTAGTCAGTTTTTGCAACCACTTTTTTCGGGTTTGAGCGACAATGCGCTTGTTGCCGTTGAGCGTGGTGCTTGGTGGTTTCATATTTTGGGAATTTTGGCCTTTGCTACTTATGTTACTTATTCCAAACACCTGCATATTTTCTTGGCTTTTCCCAATACTTATTTTTCTAATTTGAACTCAAAAGGCGAAATGGCCAATATGCCCGATATTACCAAAGAAGTTAAAATCATGTTGGGCATTGAGCAGCCAGAAAGTAACGAAGCACCTGCCGAAATAGGCCGCTTTGGAGCAAAAGACGTAATGGATTTGAGCTGGAAAAACCTCATGGACGCTTACTCTTGTACCGAGTGTGGTCGATGTACCTCGGCTTGCCCAGCAAATATGACAGGCAAACAACTTTCGCCCAGAAAGATTATGATGGACACCCGTGACCGGCTCGAAGAAGTAGGCCGAAACATGGAAGCCAACGGTGGGACGTTCAAAGACGATGGGCGGTCGCTGCTCGGCGATTTTGTCAAAACAGACGAACTATTAGCCTGCACAACCTGTAACGCCTGCGTGCAAGAATGCCCGATTTTGATAAGTCCACTCGAAATTATTGTCCAACTGCGCCGCTACCAGATCATGGACGAAGCCCAAGCCCCAGCCTCATGGAATGGTATGTTTCAGAACTTAGAAACAAGCCAAGCACCATGGAAGTTTAGCCCGTCCGACCGTTTCAATTGGGCTGATGGTTTGAATGAGTAACTGCTAATTTTTGTAAGTATTTAACAAACCTAATACAGCATGTCGATTTTGACAACTTACTGGTTTGTAGTGTTATATTTAACTCAGGACACCAGACCATACACACACGACTACCTAAATAACTATCGGCAGTATTTGAAGATATGCCCGAATTTTAAATGGCAGAATCAGGAACAGACATACAAATAGCCAAAGCTCTACTCCAAGCAGGGCAATTAGTGGCCATACCGACCGAAACCGTCTATGGGCTGGCTGCCAATGCGTTTGATGAAGATGCAGTTCTCAAAATTTTTGAAGCTAAAAACCGCCCACAGTTCGACCCGCTGATTGTTCATTCAGATTCAATCGAAAAAATAACAAACTTTGTTGCCGAACTACCAGCAAAAGCCCAGCAATTGGCGCAAGCCTTTTGGCCGGGGCCGCTGACCTTGCTTTTACCCAAGAAACCAATTATCTCAGACTTGGTAACGTCCGGGTTAAGCACCGTAGCTGTCCGAATACCAAACCATGCACTGACACTCAAACTACTCTCTGAGCTGTCTTTTCCGTTGGCGGCACCATCGGCCAATCCTTTTGGGTACATTAGTCCAACTTCGGCACAACACGTTGAAAATCAGTTAGGCAATAAACTAAGGTATATTTTGGACGGTGGCAAATGTACTGTCGGAATCGAATCGACGATTGTAGGTTTTGAAGACGACCAAGCCGTTGTTTATCGATTAGGAGGTATTTCGGTTGAGGCCATAGAGGTCGTTATTGGTAAAGTGTTGGTTCAATCTCATTCCAGCTCAAACCCCAAAGCCCCGGGAATGTTAAAGAGCCATTATTCACCCAGAAAACAGTTATCAGTTATCAAAATTTCTCAACTCAATACCCAACACTCAACACTCAACACTAATACGGCTTATCTTGCTTTTTGTGAATTATCGCCATTGTTTCCAATTGAAAATCAACGCATATTATCACCGTCTGGAAATTTTGCTGAGGCAGCCAAAAATTTATTTGCTTATTTGAGAGAATTAGACGAACTGGGTATTGACCAGATTTATGCAGAACTATTACCCGAAGAAAACTTAGGCCGAGCCATCAATGACCGAATCAGACGAGCGGCGGCAGTAGGATAGCAGAATGGACAAACAAAAAGCTGCCAGACAGTATCAAGCAGCTTTCCGACTATATCCACACCATTATTAGTTATGCAAATATAGTAATAAACTAATTTTTTCCAAAAATATTTCTATTTTATTTATCAGTAGTCGATAGACTATTCAATAAACTTGATAATTTTACATCTGACAAGTTTTCAAAAACGACATTGGCTCTGGTCAAAATTTCAGGCTGGCCAATGCCAACTACTTTCATTCCAGCTCGTTTGCCAGCTTCTACACCTGCTACTGCATCTTCAAAAACGATACATTCGGACGGTAAAACGCCAAAGGCTTCTGCACCTTTCAAAAATACTTCGGGGTCGGGTTTGCCTTTTGAAATACAAGTACCGTCAATGATGACATCAAAATCGTGCAACATACCAACGGCTTCCAGAATCATCTTGGCATTTTTACTGACCGACCCTAACCCAATTTTTAGGTCAGTGGCTTTGATTTGCTCAAAAAAATCGGTTATCCCCGGCAGTATTTCGGAGGCAGTCATTTGGCTGGCGAGTGCCAAATACCAGTCGTTTTTGAGTGTAGCATATTCTGTTTTAGTATCTTGGTCAAGGCTTTTGTTGCCGTGTTTTAGTATCAAATCCAGAGAGTCGAGGCGGCTCACGCCTTTGAGTGTTTCGTTAAAGTCAGCCGAAATATCAAAGCCTAATTTTTCGTTGGCCAATCGCCTCCATGCCTGATAATGAAAATGTGCGGTTTCGACAATAACTCCGTCAAGGTCAAACAATAGTACTTTGTACATCTGTTAAAATTTCATTGATTTTGCCTGTAATAATTGTAATATTTTTCATTATTCGTTTTTACTATTCACTACCTATGAGTCTCAAATCAATTTTTCAATTTGCACCCTTAGACTTTTGAGGATTCTGAAAATATCAAAAATTTCGTCGTCCACTCCCGAAAAGTCGCTACTAATGGCATATTCATTGCCGACTAATGCCATAAAACACCAATTTCGACCAATAATATAACTGCCAAAAATACACTTCTGATTGTCGTTTTGTCGTTGTGCTACCAGCATGGCGATAAGTGCCTGGCCTTTGGGGTCTCCGTTTGGGTCAGTACCTCGCTTGTATTCATTCAAACAAAAATACGGTTTTTTGGGATTTCTAAATCCTGTTGCTATCATACCATCGACTTTGCCCGACAGTTCAACGTCATTTATTGTTTCAGACATTTCTCTTTCCAAAAAGTAGGAAAAGCCTTTGTTCTGGATTCCCGAAAACACAATGATGGGGCTTATAAACTTATTTTCAAGCTCTACTTCGTTCCAATCATCGCCACCAAGCGTGATGTACTCTTCTTGTAGCTGGGTTAGGTAGCGGCGCTCGTAAGCATCGGTTTCGTATTGGTAGGCCAACAGTTCGTCCAAAATAGGCAATGACCGCACTTGCAACAGGCCGAAGGTTTCTTCGATGCTGTCCAATGTCCATTCTCTAAAATTGCTCTTTTTCATATCAGTATTAGATTTTACGGTACAAAAATACCAAATTTTACCAATACCATCAATTATTTTTGGTTGATAGCAATTTCGCCCAATGCTTCTTCGTGGGCCGTCAGAATGTGCTGAATGTGCTGTGGTTCAAGGGCTGTGGATAGAAACAGGCTTTCAAATTGTGAAGGGGCCATATAAACCCCACGGTCGAGCATGGCATTGAAATATCGTCCAAAAAGTGGTAAGTCAGCAGTTTTGGCTGAGGCAAAGTCAGTAACGGTCTGGTCTGTAAAAAACATTGTAAACATAGACCCGACTTGATTGAAAGTATAGTCAAGCCCCAGTTTGTGGTTGATAGCCTTGAAGCCATTAACTAACTCATTACCAATGTTATCGAGTTGGGTATAGGTGGCGGGATTTTCGTCTAAATATGTGAGCATGGCCATACCAGCAGCCATTGCAATAGGGTTGCCAGAGAGCGTGCCGGCCTGATATACGGGGCCGAGCGGTGCTACACAGTCCATGATTTCACGGCGGCCGCCATACGCACCAACGGGCATGCCGCCGCCTATGATTTTGCCCAGAGTGGTCATGTCTGGCACAATGCCAAACCGCTCTTGTGCGCCACCTTTGGCGAGTCTAAAACCAGTCATTACTTCGTCAAATATCAACACAATTCCCTCACGGGTGCAGAGCGTTCTTACTTTTTCTAAAAATCCTTCGGCGGGCAGTACACAGCCCATATTGCCTACTACTGGCTCTAAAATCAATGCAGCAATCTGTCCTTTGTTGGCATCTACCAGCGTTTGGAGTGCTGCAAAGTCGTTGAACGGACTGGTGAGGGTGTCGTTGGCTACGCCTTTGGTTACGCCAGGGCTGTCTGGAATACCCATCGTCATGGCACCACTACCAGCTGCTATCAAAAAGCTGTCGCCGTGGCCGTGGTAGCAGCCCTCAAACTTAACCATTTTGTCTCGACCTGTAAAGCCTCGTGCTACTCTAATGGCCGACATTGTGGCTTCCGTACCCGAATTGACCATGCGTACTTTTTCGATAGATGGCACCATCGAAATAATTTTTTCGGCCATCTCGACTTCCCTCCGTGTGGGCGCACCAAACGAAAACGAGTGCTGAATGGCATCGGCAACGGCTTTTTCGACTATTTCGGGGGCGTGTCCCAATATCATCGGCCCCCACGAGTTGATGAGTTCGAGGTAAGCGTTGCCGTCTTCGTCAAAAATATACGCACCCTTAGCCGATTTAATAAAAAGTGGTGAGCCGCCCACGGCTCTAAATGCCCGAACGGGCGAATTGACTCCGCCTGGAATCACGTGTTTGGCTCTCTCGAAAAGCTGTTGGCTGGTTGTTTTGGTCATTTTTTATTGTCTAATTGGCTTTCTCAAACTTCATATCACCGTATTTCAAGATGGTAATAGTCTGGTTGTCGTTGGTTTTGGTGTAATTAAATCCCTGCAAAAGGTAGTCGTCTTCATAAATTCTTAGGTCAAGACCTGTCCGTAACTGACTTTTATACTTATGAATCATTCGGCCATAAAACAGCATCATATCGTATCCTTGTAAAACATGAATTGACGGTATGATGTTTCGTTTTGTAAAATATTGAGTCTGAAAATCAAGCGTTGGTTTTTTTGTATTGTCAATAAACTCATTGTCGATCAAGTACAGTTCTTTGTTACTTACGAGCGATGCCGATAATTTGGACTTAGCAAAAGCCGCTGCCGTTGTAATTATTGGCGCAGCTATTCGTCTTTTGTTCATCATGTTCATCACTTTCAGGCCATCGCTATCGACACTACTCGACACAAAAACATAACTTGGGCGGTTTCGGTCAGATATAGTTGCGGTCGAGTCTATTTTTTCTCTTGTTTTTCTATAATCAACTACTTGGTAGCCAGCCGAAAGCGCATAGTTGCGATAGGCATAGGCCAATGTAGAATCTTTGCGACTGCTGTTATAATAAATCGCAATTTTGTTGCCCAGTACCGTTGGCTGTGAGCGCATAAACTCAAAAGCCGTTGCCGCTTGTTGCTCTAATGTGGGTTGTAACAAAAACAAATTGCTGTGGTTTTGGGTCAGTTCGTTAGTAATAGCTGTGGGGTGAATGGCATAAATCTTGTTGATATCTACAAAATCGGCTACTAATTTGGCAGGCTCATTGTAGAGTGGCCCAACTATCAAATCGGTCTGAGTAAATGACGGATTATTTAGAATTTCGCTCGTGGCCGCTGCATCGTTGGCTATGTCATAAGTTTGAAAATTGACAGTAATACCCTCGCTTTGTAGTTTGGTTTGTGCCAGCTTCATGCCATCGTATAGGTCATATACAAATGGGTTGTTGTGTACTTTGTTGTCGAATGTGAAATCGGTAATTCTGAACGGAAACAAAACCGCCACATTATAAAAACCTTTCTTAAAAGCATTTTTGATGACTACATTCGTTTCGGTTACTACCGTGGGCATGGTCAAAGTAGCCAAAGTCTGCGCCACAAACTTATCGTCTGGAAATTGTTGGTTCAGTGCTTGAACCAACGATAAATCTCTGAGTGGATTAACATAAAATTTTTCTAAAATATCGGCATCTCTGCGAATGTTTATATCGGTAATTGACCGTAATGCTGTGATGGCTTGGCTGTATTTTTTTTCTGCAAAAGCCAAGTCTGCCAGTAGGTAGTTGGCTTCATCGATTTTTTGCCAATCTGGAAAGCGATTTTTGAGTTGCAACAACATCTGTCGGCTTTCGGCTACACGATTTAGCTTTTTGGCGCACAGTGCGTAGTAGTAGTGGGCATAAGGTGTCAGCACGTCCGAATAGCTGGCGTTGGTGAGTGGTGCAAGTTCGGTTATTGAAGGCAAATAATCGCCCGATTTGTAGAGCCAGATGGCTTTTTTATAGCTTTTTTCGTAGTCCAAATTCTGAGAAAAAACCAAAAATGGACATAGCAGTAGCATTAAAAAACAACTAACAGATTTCATAGATTAGAATAGGCAAGGTGTAGCGCAAAATTACACAAAAAATCGACCTTCAAATACTCGAACGGCAGGGCCAATCAAATAAATGTTTTCAAAGTGGGTGTCTTGTGGTTCGCCAAACGACACTTTGAGCTGGCCGCCTTTTGTAACGATATTGATAGGATTGACGAGTGAGTGCCGCAAATGTGCCGATAGCGCACAAGCTGTTACCCCCGTCCCGCACGAAAAGGTCTCGTCTTCGACACCTCGCTCATAAGTTCTGACATAAATTGTGTTGTCGTCTAAGATTTGTACAAAATTAACGTTTGTACCGCCCTCAAATCGGTCATTATTCCTAATCTTCCGCCCTTCGGCAACGACATCGGTTGTTTCTATGTTTTCTACGAACGTTACATAATGCGGCGAGCCAGTGTCCATAAAATCGTAGGCGTATTGCTGGTCAATGATTGGCACGTCACCCATTTTTAAGAAAATTTCGTCTTCGCAAGCTACTGCCTTGTGTGAGCCATCAATGGCCAAAAAAGTCGTACTGTCTTCAAAAATACCTAAGTCTTGTGCAAACCTAACGGCGCAGCGGCCACCATTACCACACATACTACCCTCGTTGCCGTCGGCATTAAAATAAACCATCTTAAAGTCATAGCCCTCAGCGTTTTGTATCAAAATTAGGCCGTCTGCACCAATTCCAAAGCGGCGGTCGCAGAGGTGAGCAATTAGAGCTGTGCTGGCTGGAAAAGAAAGACTACGGTCGTCAATCATCACAAAGTCGTTGCCTGTGCCTTGGTATTTATAGAAGTGCATTGATTTTTTCGAGTGTCGTTTTTGTAGTATTTTAACTCAAATTAGGCTTTTTTGGTTCGCTCAAAAACAGGAATTATCCACTATGAATTTTGGGTTTAGTACTTTCAATATAAGATAATAAAACTATTTACCTATTTAAAATCTAATATTTTTTCCTCTAAAAATGCTGGCTGATGAAAGTCGTTTAGTTTTTTTAATAGCCCCAAAAGTAACATTTTTTCATGCGGTGTCAAGTTTCCACCAACTACCTCAGATACTTTATTCATTTTATCAAAAACCAAAAATAACTCTTGCCTACCTTTTTCAGTAATCGACACTAATTTACTGCGTCGGTCAGTTGTGTGGTCTGTTTGGCCAATAAAATCATTTTTAAGCAATCGTTTAATGACCTCAACGCCAGCCGCTTTTTCTTGAATATTATACTGAATAAGCTCTGTCTTTGTCATGCTACCAAATTTGAGCAGTGCAGCCAAATAAACAAAGTCATCAACGGTGGCGAGCATCGAATTTTCGAGGGCTTGTTTACTGTAAAATCGAGCATAGCGGCTCATATAAATGATATATTTACCAATTTCTCTGTTACTGTCATCGTAAGGTGTTGAGTCCATTACAGTATTTGACTCATTATTTTTTTGAGTGGATTGAGCCAATAAAGTATTCAACCACCAAACAAATTCTTGTATTGTGTGTTTCTTTGGGGATTGGCTTTGTCCCTCAAATTTTTCTAAGGCATCAATAAGTTCTTTCAATAAGCCTATTTGCATTCTGTATTACATTTATTGTGGGCGTGCTGATAATAAAATTATATGTTTACACATCAAATTTAGTTAAATAAAATAAAAAAATAGCAAAATTATTTTTTTATAAATGTTTTCCTTTTAATTTTGGAAAAATAAAATGTAAACCAAACAAATGCTATGAAACAAGTATCTCTTTTACTCTGTCTTTTAATCTTTGGAATAGCAGCGAATGCCCAGAACGTAAAAACAGGTATAATTTCTGGAAAAATTGTCGATAAATATACCCAGCAGGCACTTGTAGGTGCATCTATTGTTGTGGACGGCACAACAAATGGCACAAATGCCGATGCCGAGGGCCGTTTCAAACTCACTGTCGGTGTGGGTACGGTCAGTCTCAAAGCGTCGTTGGTGGGCTATGTGTCGCTCACTAAGTACAATTTGGTAGTTACGAGCGGCAACGCCAATACATTTGTTTTTGAACTGAGCGAAGAGCAAAAATCGCTTGGCGAGGTAGTCGTAAAGTCCAATCGTGCCACTGCCGCCGCCACTACTCTCGAAACCCCCAATTCGATTCAACGCCTCAGTACCGAAGAGATACGGTCAAACCCTGGCGGCAACTTTGATATTTCTCGGGTCATTCAGTCGTTGCCAGGTGTGGGTGGTACGTCTGGGTCGGTGGGTGGTTTCCGCAACGACCTTATCATCAGGGGTGGCGCACCCAACGAAAACGTATATTATGTCGATGGTATTGAGATTCCTGTCATTAACCATTTTACCACACAAGGCTCGGCTGGCGGGCCATCGGGTATTTTGAATGTGTCGTTTATTGAAGACGTAACGTTGGCTTCGAGTAGTTTTGATGCTCGCTACGACAACGCATTGGCTTCGGTTTTTATGGTCAAACAACGAGAGGGCAACAGAGAACGCCTCCAAGGCAACGTGCGCCTCAGTGCCTCGGAGATAGCAGGTACTTTTGAAGGGCCAATTTCTGAAAAAACCAACTATATGGCTTCGGTTCGGCGGTCTTATTTACAGTTGTTGTTCAAAGCCATCGACTTACCGATTCGTCCCAATTATTGGGATTTTCAGTATAAAGTTATTCACCGTATCAATCCCAGAACTACACTTACGGCTATTGGTGTTGGGGCAATCGATGAGTTTGCCTTTGGCCAAACTCGCAAAAGTACTCCCGAAAATACCTATATTTTACGTTCCTTACCTGCTATCGACCAGTGGAACTATGCCACAGGTTTTGCCGTCAAACGGTTGATAGACAGAGGTTATATCAATATTGCACTTAGTCGTAATATGTTTCAAAACCAGTTGAAGCGGTCAGAGTATCAGCCTGTTTTTAGTTCTTCTTTGCCTGTGTCAATTTTAAATTCGGTCTCTCAAGAAATAGAAAACAAACTACGGATTGATGTCAATAAATTTATAAACGGTTGGAAGTTTTCGGCAGGAGGGGTGGCTCAGTATGTCAAATACAACAATGATTTTAATAGCCGCATTCGTTCAGAAATCAAAAATATACAGGGAGTTATTACCCAACCCGAAGTAAGAATCAAGTTCAATACAGCCATTGAGTTTTTTAGGTTGGGGTTGTTTGGTCAAGTTGCCAAAGGCTTTATAGACAATCGACTGAATGTATCGGCTGGCTTACGAACAGACATGAACACATTTATGGATGCAGGCATGAATCCGCTCAATACCCTTTCGCCTCGTGTGGCAGTTGCGTATTCGGTTAGCCCTCAATGGACGGTGAACGCTTCGGTGGGTACTTATCACAAAATCCCAATTTATACCGTTTTGGGTTATCGCAACGCAGCAGGGGTTTTAGAAAACAAAGACAACAAATACATCAACTCAACTCACTACGTGGTTGGCTTGGAGTTTTTGCCCAAAACCACAACTCGGTTTACACTCGAAGGATTTTACAAAAAATACGGTAATTATCCAGTATCAGGCCGAGATGGTATTTCGTTGGCTAACCAAGGGGGCGAATTTGGCGCAATCGGCAACGAGCGCACAACCAGCAATGGTAAGGGGACGGCTTACGGGTTTGAGTTTTTATTTCAACAAAAACTCACCAAAAAAACCTTTGCAGTATTGAGCTATACTTTTGTACGGAGTCAGTTTTCGGGTGCAAATGGCATAGAAATACCCTCTGCTTGGGACAATCGACACTTAATTTCGGCATTATTTGGCCAGAAATTGGGCCGCAACTGGGAACTCGGTGCGAGGTATCGTTTTGCTGGTGGCGCGCCCTACACACCGTTTGACTTGGCAGCCTCACAACGCAACTATTTGACACTCGGCACAGGAATATTAGATTTTACCAAACTCAATACTGAGCGTTTGGCAGCTTTCCAGCAGTTGGATATTAGACTTGATAAAAAATGGAATTATAACAAATGGACACTCGACCTGTTTTTGGACATAACCAACGCCCTCGCTACCAAAAACGAGGCTTACCCACGTTATACATTCAAACAAAACGAAACGATAACCGACTTTGTAAGTACAGACGGTAAGGCCATCAGTACCGATGGTAGCAATGCCATACCGTTTATATTGCCAAACAGCAGCGGTAACTTGCTGCCAACGGCTGGGTTTATTGTGGAGTTTTAAGGTATTGACTGAGCTGTAGTGTAGTTTAAACTTTATTTTTTGGAGTCGATAACAATGGCGTTCAACTTACATACTTTGCGGTAAAATACTTGCCGACTCTGTGTTGTCTAATTGCTCAAAAACAGAATTGTTACTGATAAACTCTGGAACGAGGTATTTGAGGTGGGCTACAATCTCGTTCTTGTCGTTAGTTCTGAGTTCTTTATAAAGTTGTTGAAGCGATGTAGTAAGTTCGACAAAAGAAGTGGTGTGAACTTGAGCGATTTTTATTTTTGGGTGATAAGTCGGCAAGGTGTGTTCCTTATCGCTCAATAGTTCTTCGTAGAGTTTTTCGCCTGGGCGCAAGCCAGTGTATTTTATTTTTATGTTTTTGATGGCACTTGGCCCCGAAAGTTGTATCATTTTTTTGGCTAAATCAGCAATTTTTATTGGCTGACCCATATCAAACACAAACACCTCGCCGCCTTGGCCCATTGTACCTGCCTCCAAAACCAACTGACAGGCTTCGGGTATAGTCATAAAGTACCTAATCACGTCGGGGTGTGTTACGGTAATTGGACCGCCAGCTTGAATTTGTTTTTGAAACAATGGCACTACCGAGCCATTTGAACCCAGTACGTTGCCAAAGCGGGTAGTGATAAACTGCGTAGAGCTCGTAAAGCGTTCGTTTAGGCTCTGCACGTACATTTCGGCCAGCCGCTTGGTTGCTCCCATTACGTTGGTAGGATTTACGGCTTTGTCTGTCGAAATCATCACAAACTTTTTAACGTCATATTCTACTGCAAGGTCGGCTACGGTTTTTGTACCAAATACATTGGTTTTGAGGGCTTCGTAAGGGTGTGCTTCCATGAGCGGTACGTGCTTGTAGGCGGCGGCATGAAAAACAAAGTCAATGCGATGTTGATTAAAAACTTGCCTCATTCGTGCTTCGTCCGACACATTGGCGACTTCTATCAGCAGTTTAACGTCTATCAAATGTCGTTTAAAATACTGCCGTAGTTCAATCTCTAAATCGTACAAACCCGACTCAGCTTGATCCAGCAATATTACGGTATGAGGCTGAAAACGAATAATCTGTCGTACTATTTCGCTTCCAATAGAGCCTACTGCGCCTGTAATTAGGGCTGTTTTGTTGGCAACCTCATCATTTATTTTTTGGGTGTCGAGCATGATGGGTTCACGCTCTAAGAGGTCTTCGATGTTTAGTTTACGAATTTCATCGCCTGACATCTCACTCTCCTGTAGTTTTTCCAATACTGGCTGAACGACCTTGACGACAATGTTTCGGGTCAAAAACGTATCAATAATCTTACTCTTTTTGGTAGCCGTAATGTTGTGTATTGCCAATATTACCTCCATATCTTCGGCTGTATCGTCATTAACAAATCGCTTGATGGCATCTTGCTCGGTATAAACCCGCACGCCCTGAACGGTGCAAAAGGTGAGCGTTGGGTTGTCGTCGATAAATCCGAGAATATTGTACTTTTGGTGTCTGTTGTTGAGTAAAGTATTTTTTGTGATTATGCCGAGTGTACCAGCTCCATAGATTAGTACATCGACTTTTTCGCCTGGGGCATGGACAATGAGCGTTTTGTAGATATTTTTGACTATCATTCGGCTCGTAATCATCAGGCATAACGATATAAAAAACTCAATAATCAGAATCGTTATTGGAATATGAAAAACGACGTTGCCAGTAAATTTTGTAAGACTAAGCGAGACTACGAAAACTATCAGAGACCCAAAAACTGTAGATTTGAAAATAGCGGAGGCATCTTCGATACTTGTATGCCTAACTATGCCCTCATAAGACCGAAAGTATAAAAAACAAACAAACCGAGAAGCGAGCAATATACAAAGGTAGTACTTATAAAGACCCCAGTTTATTTGAGTAACGTCAAAATTAAAACGAAGAATGGAGGCTGCAAGAAACGAGACGACAACTATGGCTATGTCTAATGCCAAAACGAAATGGCGTGATACAAATCGGTTAGAATATTTGTTAATAAAAAGTTCTATCATAGATATTTGCCAGTAAAACGATAGTAAAGTTAGTTAATGAATTTGTTAAAGTAAAAATAGTATAAATTATATTTTAGTTTTTGGTCAATATATTATTTAAAGCTAATTTAATATTGGAATACTGAAACTGAAAGTCAGTTTCAGTATCAATTCTGCTATTTAGAACATAGTTGCCACCCAAAACCAACTCTGCCATTTCGCCCAATAGTATTTTTAAACTCAATGCGGGTACATTTGGCAACCACAGGTATTTATCGAGACTACTGGCTATTTGACGAGTAAATGCAGTATTAGTAACAGGTATAGATGACACTGCGTTATACACTCCGCTCCATTTCTCGTTTTCGATGGCCGCAATGTACATCTCACATAGGTCATCAATATGAATCCATGAAACCCACTGCTTGCCCGTTCCCAATGGCGCACCCACGTTGAGCCGCACCGTTTGTGCCATTTTGGGCAATGCCCCACCTTCGTTGCTCAACACTATACCTGTTCTGAGCTTAACGGTTCTGATACCAACATTGCCTATTAAATCAACGGCCTGCTCCCACGAACGGGTAACATGGGCTATAAAATCTGTACCTGTGGCGGCGGTTTCGTCCAAGTGTTCGTTGCCTGTGTCTGCACCATAAAATCCAATTCCAGAGGCCGATATACAAGCCTTGATATTGAAAGGACGGCTTTGTAACTCTTTGGCAATAAGTTCTATACTTTTGGTACGGCTCTCAATTATTTCTTGTTTTCGTTGGTTGCTCCAGCGTTGGTCGGCAATGCCTGCACCAGCCAAATGTACTATGTAGTCGGCGGTTTCGAGTGCGCCATCTTCAATATAGTTCTTTGAAATGTCCCAACGATATACTTTAACGTTTTCGATGTTTTCTTTGCGACGGCTCAAATAAGATACTTGATAGCCTTTGGCCAACAATAACTCGGTGAGTTGGCTGCCAACTAAGCCCGTACCACCTGTTATTAAAACTGTTTTCGACATAAATTTTGAGTTTCTATTGTGGCCATCGTTATACCTACGAATTTCATGCCAAATTGGTTTTTTTTAATTTGCAAAGTTCTAATAAAAAATCACCTTTCGCAAATCGAACCGTTTGAGGCTTTTTTTGTATTTATTATTTATGTTCCTGTTGTAGTATTATGATAAATAGAGGCACAGGTTTTGAAAGACCTTACATTTTCAGTAGTTCTATTTTTGGGTCATTTGCCTCATAAAAATCGACAAATTTTTTCTTATTATTTTGTCCTTGCAAGCCGCTTGGAATTATGCCATTGATTTCTTGTCTAATTTGCTTTAAATACCCTGGACTTGTCTGCCAAACACCACCGCCAATCATACAATTGTCTGGTTCAATATGAAGAAAATAACCTGCTGTGTTTGGTTGTGGTGCGTTTTTATTAAAAACGACTAAAACATAATTTTTGTAAGGTGTCTTGTCTTTTGAAAATCGCAAGTCTTTGTTTACTCTTGTCAAACATTTTTTGGGTTCTAAATTGGCATTTGCTATTGAAGGGTTGATTTTTGATAATTCTGCTAATAGTTCTTCTGTAAACTGTCGTCTTTACAGTCTTGATGTAATACTTTGTTCAAACCACTTTCTTGAATTATTATTTTTGAGATTGGTTAAAAAATTTAAAGATGTTTGCTCAATCATTTTGCTCACTTAGTTTGTCAATGTGTTTTATGATTGTTTTAATCTGCTTTTCTTCGTTTTTTTGAGAGATTATACTGTCTAAAATTTCATTTTTTTCTTCTTTGTTTAGCTTTTTAAAGGCTCTCAAAACATTCGATTCTTTGAAGGTTTCTAAAATCTGACTTTCAGTTATTTTTTCTTTGTTTGACAACATACAAAGTGTAACAGTAACAATGTCGCCACCTTTTTTGTTGATTGCTTTTCTTATTTCAGCATTTATTGAAAGCATCTTATCTTCGCCTTTGATTGGGGCAAGGTTTCTTCTTTCAATTTTAAAATTGTCAATAAAACCTGAAACAATGATGTCGCCCCATTTTCCTTCAATATTTTTTGAATTTGGGATACGCAAATGGTAAGTCCAAGCACCTTTGCCTGCTTGGTACTTTAATTCAAGTTTTTCATCTTTTATTATGTACTCCATTTATTGTAGGGTTGTCTTTTAGTCTTTCTGCTAACACTGTTCACTACCTAATGTCGTTTAGTCAAGAGTTCGGTGAAGACGGGGTCGCCCAGACGGGGTCGCCCAGACGGGGTCGCCCAGACGGGGTCGCCCAGATATCGAACTTGGTTGGCTACCGTGGTTTGTGTCTTCACAAACCACTTATTTTTCTTGATTAGACGACATTGTTAAATGATTAGTTATTAACCAATTATGATATTTTTCGTTATACGTTTTTCACTATTCACTACTTACTGTTGTGGCCATGGTTATGACTACGAATATCATGCCAGATTGGTTTTGTTGCACAAAGGTCTAATAAAAAATCACCTTTCGCAAACCGAACTATTTGGGGCTTGATTTTGTATTTATTATTGAAAATTAAATATTTAACATTTAATTTTCAATAATAAATAATCAATTTCTGTATTCTTGCTATGATATTGCGACAAATAGAAGCACAGGTTTTGGAAGACCTTACATTTTTTCCAGTTGTTGGTATTTTGGGGCCTCGGCAAGTCGGTAAAACTACATTTGTAAAGGCACTCAGAGATAAACTCTCGAAACCAACTCATTATTTAGATTTAGAAGATGCCTCCGACTATGCGAAGCTGGCTGATGCAGGGAGTTATTTGCGTGGCTATAAAAATAGTTGTGTGATTATTGACGAAATACAGCTTATGCCAAAGTTGTTTGGGCAACTTCGTTCGCTGATTGACGACCACCGCACAGCCGCTCGCTTTATTTTGTTGGGTTCGGCATCGCCCGCCATTCTGAGAGAAAGTTCGGAGTCCTTAGCGGGGCGTATTGCCTATACCGAGCTCACGCCTTTTTCATTGTTAGAAATTCAGGCACAAACAGACCAAAATATGCACTGGTTGCGTGGTGGCTTTCCAGACTCACTTTTTGCGCCGTTGCCAGCACTACAACAACGCTGGACGCAGCACTTTGTCCGTACTTACATAGAGCGAGATTTACGAAATATTGGTTATGAAATTTCGCAAACGACACTTCAAAATTTATTAAAAATGTTGGTACAATCAAATAGTAATATACTCAACATGAGTGATTTGTCTCGATCTTTGGGAGTGAGCCAGCCTACTGTGGGTCGATATTTAGATATTTTAGAAGGTAGTTTTTTGATTACTCGCCTCAAACCTTATTTTATCAATATCTCAAAACGATTGGTCAAAGCACCCAAAATATTGTTTCGAGACACTGGGCTTTTACATTTTTTGGCCAATGTCAATAATCTCGATGATTTGCTGGGTAATTTAGTAGTTGGTGGTTCGTGGGAAAGCTATGTGATTGAGCAAATAAACCGTTGTATGCCCGACATTTGCCAACTGTTTTATTATCGTACACACGCTGGTGCAGAGATTGACTTGGTACTCATAACACCAAAAGGTGCAAAAATAGGTATTGAAATCAAACTCTCAACTGCGCCAACCGTTTCGAGAGGGTTTTATGAGGCTTGCCAAGATTTGATGACCGATGCCAGTTATATCATTGTACCCAAAGGAGAAAAATATTTCAAAGCCAACGATGTAGTTGTTGTAAATCTTCTGGAGTTTTTGGAAATAGAGCTGCCTAAATTGACTGCCGTTTAGGTATTGTTTGTAAATAGTTCTGAATAAAAAATCACCTTTCACAAACCGAACTATTTGAGGCTGTTTTGATGTTGTTTAATGTCGCTCGGTCTTCATTTTATTAACTATTCTTGCTGTCTGTAACTATGTCTTTTGAACTTATATCTCACTACCAGCCCACAGGCGACCAGCCGCAGGCAATCGCCAAATTGGTCGAAGGTATCAAAAACAACGAACCTGCCCAAACCTTACTCGGTGTAACGGGTTCGGGTAAGACTTTTACGGTGGCTAACGTTGTAGCTCAACTCGACCGCCCGACATTGGTACTGAGCCATAACAAAACACTGGCCGCACAGCTTTATGGCGAGTTCAAAGAGTTTTTTCCTAACAATTCCGTTGAGTATTTTATTAGTTATTATGACTACTACCAGCCCGAAGCCTATATTGCTACCACTGGCACGTACATCGAAAAAGATTTAGCAATAAACAAAGAAATTGAAAAACTACGACTTGCCACTGCTTCGGCTTTGATGTCGGGCCGTAGAGATGTGCTGGTCGTGGCTTCGGTGTCGTGTATTTATGGCATGGGCAACCCCGAAGAGTACCGCCAGAGTATTGTCAGAATTGCAGTCGGCGAAATATTAAGCCGCAACCAGTTTTTGTTTAAATTGGTAGAAATATTATACAGCCGCACCGAGGCCGACTTTGAGCGGGGCAATTTTAGAGTAAAAGGCGATACTGTCGATATTTTTATTCCTTATGCTGATTTTGCGTACCGAATTATTTTTTTTGGAGACGAAATAGAGACCATTCAGCGCATTGATCCAACAAATGGCAAAAAGATTCAGGACGAAACGATTGTAGCTATTTTTCCTGCCAATTTGTTTGTAACGGGTCGAGATGTGATGCTCAAAGCCATTGATTCTATTCAGGCTGACTTGGTAACACAGATTCGACATTTTGAGAATGAATTTAGGCCCATTGAAGCGCAACGTATCAAAGAACGAACTGAGTTTGACTTGGAAATGATGCGAGAATTGGGCTACTGCTCGGGCATCGAAAACTACTCTCGGTATTTTGATAACAGACAAAAAGGGCAGCGTCCGTTTTGTCTGTTAGACTACTTTCCAGACGACTATTTGCTGATTGTCGATGAAAGCCATGCCACGCTGCCGCAGATTAGGGCTATGTGGGGTGGCGACCGTTCTCGTAAAGAGGCATTGGTGGATTTTGGTTTTAGGCTTCCGAGTGCAATGGACAATCGACCTTTGAATTTTCAAGAATTTGAAGACCTATCTGGCCAAACGGTTTATGTAAGCGCCACACCGTCTGACTATGAGCTAAGACGAACGGACGGCGTTGTGGTTGAGCAAATTATCAGGCCCACGGGCTTGCTCGACCCTGAGATAGACGTGCGGCCAAGCCTCAATCAGATTGACGACTTGCTGGCCGAAATCGATGATCGTGTCAAACGAGAAGAGCGAGTACTCGTAACAACCCTAACCAAACGCATGGCCGAAGAGCTAAGTAAATATTTGGATAGAGTAGGGGTGAAGTGTAGGTATATTCACTCGGAGGTAAAAACGATGGACAGGGTCGAGATTTTGAGAGACCTTCGTCTTGGGGTTTTTGATGTGCTGGTGGGTGTAAACTTACTCAGAGAAGGTCTCGACTTGCCAGAAGTGAGTTTGGTGGCCATCATGGACGCAGACAAAGAGGGTTTTTTGAGAGATATTCGCTCGTTGATTCAGACTATTGGCCGTGCGGCACGAAACGAGAGAGGTAAAGTATTGATGTATGCCGACCGCATGACTGGGTCGATGGAAAAAGCCATTAGCGAAACCAACCGCCGCCGAGCCATTCAGATGGAATACAACGAAGCAAATGGCATTAGTCCCAAAACTATTTTCAAAAGTAGGGAGGCCATCATGGGGCAGGCTTCAATCATGGATTCGAGAAATAGCAACAAAAATTACTACGTCGAACCCGAAGAAATACGCATCGCCGCCGACCCCGTGGTGCAATATATGGGCAAAAGCGACCTACAAAAACTCATTGCCGAAACACAGCGTAAGATGGAGGCAGCAGCCAAAGAACTTAACTTTTTGGAGGCAGCTCGCTATCGGGACGAAATAGTGCAGTTGAAAGAAAAGGTAAAGAGTGTGTAAACAACTACCAATCAACTTATCATTTGATTATTTTCGCCAACAAAAACAATTTTTGGCTCAAAGCCAGTCGCTTCTTCGGGCGTAAACATAGCGTAGGTAATAATAATAATAATGTCGCCTACCTCGGCTTTGCGGGCGGCTGCGCCATTGAGACATATAATGCCACTGCCACGCTCGCCAGCAATGGTGTAGGTAACAAACCGCTCACCGTTGTTGTTGTTTACGACATGAACCTGCTCCCCTGGCAAAATACCAGCCGCATCGAGCAAGTCAGTATCGACAGTAATGCTACCCACATAACTTAGCTCTGCTTGCGTAACTTTGACTCGATGTATTTTTGACTTGAAAAGAGAAATTAGCATTGATTTTAGGACTTTAAGTGACGTATTGTAGTTACATTTTTACCACGAAGGCACGGAGAACACGAAGATTCTTCCTCATGCTCTCCGTGCCTCGGTGGTAATGCTCGATTCAAGATACAAAATACTATTCGTCTTCATCTTCGTCCTCGTCTTCTGTTACAAACGAGTAGAGAGTTGGGTCGAGGGCAAAAGTACCAGCGTTATATTCTTCAATAAACTCTTCGATAACGTCTTCTGTAATTTCATCTACATTCAATCTAATTTCTAATCCCAGACCGTATTCAAAGGTTTCGTCGATTTCTATTTCTTCTTTTACCTTTATTTCTTCTTCTTCCTCAATCGTTTCCATGATTTCGGTCAATAGCAACTCGGCTTCGTCGTTATCGGCTTCTGAGAGCTTGTATTTGGGGCTACGCTCTTCGGCAGGCAGGTAAGCGGGGTACGTTTTTTTGACTTCGGCAATGGCTTGCTCATAAACTAAACTGCTGTGGTAGAGGCGTAGCGTACAAAAGAGTGCATCACAAATCACTTCTTTACCATCGTGTTTGCCCACAAACTGAACGTGAATCAACTCACCTGCTTCGGCCATTTCGTCGTCATCTTCTTCGTCTTCACAGTAAACAAAGTTAAAGCCCTCGGCCTTACATTCGTCTCTCAACATCTTGATTTCTTTGGGGTCGTAGCCCTCGTTTTTGTATTGTGCCATGGTTTTGATTGATAAGTAATACTCAATAAAGCTGCAAGTTGGGGGTGAAATATCAAAAATGCAAACATTCGCCCAGTTTCAGCGCACAATAAGGCGTTTGATGGCTTTCGGCGTGGTCAATAAACTGTTGTACGTTTTCGGTATTGAAGGCAAAAAGATCGTAATGATGTGGTACTGTAATTTTTGCGCCAATCGTTTTACCGAGCCAAGCGGCTTCTTGTGGGTTCAGATTGCCAGCTACTTTTCGTTCGGGTTTGTTGCCATTGATGGGCAAAAAAGCAATGTCCAAATCAAAAGGTTTGAGCAAATCTACCAATCCATCAAACAAAAGTGTATCGCCAGAATGATAGATAGAATAGTCGCCAAACTGAACAACAAAACCCATAAAACGACAACGGCCTTGCTCGTCTCGTTCGATGGTGTTGTGTGCTGCCGGAATACCCGTAAACTTAAAGCTGTGTACTCCAACCGTTTCGCCATCGTTGAGGCCAATCGGCCAGTTGATAGGGTAGTTTAAGCGTTTGGCTACAAAGTCCCGATTGGCTTCTGCAATAACCATCGTCAAGTTGGGGTTATTGGCCATTATGGGCCAGAGTGTTTGAGTGTCCAAGTGGTCGGTGTGGTTGTGCGACGACGTAACGACATCTATCATTGTCAATAACTCTGGGGCAATAACTCGCTCGCTGATGCGGGTGTGAGGCTTGTCGGTTTGGGCATATTTGTCGGTCAATGAGTCGGATAAATAGGGGTCAAAAAGTAAGTGTTTTTCTTGATACTGAACCAAAAAGCCACTCTGCCCCAACCACCAAACCCTAAAACCATCACGCTGTGTTTTGGTGGCGTTTATCTCTTCTAATAGTTCGTTGTCTTTTTGAAATGCAGGAATAAGGGTCATTTTTTGGGGTCGTTTTAAAAATAAATTAAGACAAAAGTACTAAAATACTGACAAATACGTTTGTCCTTAGGACTACTCAGACCAATTCAAATTAAACAAATTAAGATAATGGAAGAAAAACAAGAAAGTAAACTACCAGTAATAGGACTGGTTTTGATGACCCTCGCAGCGGTGGTGTTGGGCTATTTGTATTTTGATAAAAAGAAACTCGCTGACCAAAAAGAAAGTACAATCATCGAAAAAGTAAAAGAACTGGCTACTACTCAAACTAAGTTAGATTCTGTATCAGTTGCATTAGATGCTCAAATCTTGATGGTAAAGCAGCTCGGTGGTAAAGTAGATGACCTGATGGCCGTAAAAGCCCGCTTGGAGGCAGACAAGGCTGAACTCAAAAAAATGAGTAGTTTGGATATGACTAAACTAAATGCCAAAATCAAAGAGTACGATGTATTTTTGGCTAATAAAGACATTGACATAAACAAACTGAAAGAAGAAAATGGCATGCTGACTGCCTCTAATCAAACACTAACTACGACCAACAAAACGCTATCGACCGATGTTGAAAGCTTGAAAGTTGAGAAAACGTCTATTTCAAAAGCATTTTCAGACTCGGTAACTGTTTTTACGGCTCGCAACAAAGACTTAGCCGAAAAAGTAAGCATTGGAGCATCGCTCAAAGCAGACAACGTACACGTGGTAGCGGTGTTTCCGAATGGTAAAGTAAAAGACAGAGAAAATTATAAGGCAAGTCGTGTAGATAAAATCAAGGTACTGTTTAGTTTGCCAGAAAACCAGCTTACAAAGTCAGAGCCAAAAGAAATTATGCTACGTGTACTCGACCCCGATGGTGCAATATTGTCTGATGCCGCCATTGCTTCGGGCAAGTTTACATTTAAAGGGCAAGAAATGGTCTATACTGCCAAAAACACCGTAACTTACCAAAACAATAACCAAGCAGTAGAGATGGTTTATGACAATACCGAAAACTTCAGAGCAGGCCGATATAGCGTAGAGCTTTACTCAGAAGGGTTTAAGATTGGGTCTGGTAACTTTGCCATAAAATAGTCTTTTGTCAGTTTGTATAATCCCAACGAAGCCATCGCTACAAGCGATGGCTTCGTTTTTTTTTAGTATCAATTCCAACCTTTTTTACTTTCAAAACGTCATCGATAACACTACATGATATGTGATACACAATTAGTGGAAGGCTGTCGAAACAAAGACCGCAAAGCCCAGCAAACGCTCTATGAGCGGTTTGCGGGGAAGATGTTGGCCGTTGCGCTCAGATATACCCACCACCGATTTGATGCCGAAGATGTCATTCAAGAATCGTTCGTAAAGGTGTTTTTGCAGATACATACTTTTCGGTCAGACTGCCCACTCGATGCTTGGATACGGCGTATTGTAGTCAATACGGCTATTTCGTTTTTGAGAAAAGAAAAAAATACACAGTTTCAGACCGACATCGACGACCATACCGAAACGCTGTCGCATGGTGAAGTGGCTCTGTCTGACCTAAATTATGAACAACTGCTGGCCGTTATCAAAACATTGCCAACTGGTTGCAAGGTTATCTTTAATCTTTATGCTATCGAGGGGTATAGTCATCAAGAAATTGCAAAACAACTGAATATTTCAGAGGGAACATCAAAGTCGCAATATGCCCGAGCCAAACAGTTATTGAAACACAAATTAGAAAACGTAGTAGATTAAATACAGTAGTTTAAAAATGAATATCAACGAAGACCATAATTTTGAAAACCAATGGCAGCGAGCATTTGCCGATGCCTCTGAGCAGCCAAGTGCGGCACTCTGGGAACGCATAGAGCAAGAACTTGACAAAGACGCTATTAAAATTGTTCCGTTTTGGTATAATTATGCCAAATATGCAGCGATAATATTAGTAATGGCTTTGGGTGGTTATTGGGTAGTTTGGAACAAATCAAAAAAGGAAAATATTGCTACTTTAACTAACAAAAGTCAGGTAGCGATGAATAATAAAAAAAATGGTTCTTCTATTGTTTTTACGGGAGCAGATGGAAGTCTTCGCTCAAAGCGAAGACTTCCATACAACAAAATAAATTTTCCGTATAAATCAATGAAGAACCAAAAAAATAAAATAAATAGAGCGACCGAAATATTAAAAGAAGGTGTAAAAATAGGGGTGCAATCAAAAAACAATACTTACCAAACTCGCCTACAAACTACAAAACAACAAGCCGTAGAATTTATAAAAGAACCATTTTTGTCCTCAACAAATCATTCAGCTATTAACAAATCTGAAAATATAACAACAGAAACAGAGGCTTATTTGCCAATAATCGAAAAAAGTATATCAGTAGAGCCAGTAGTGGCAGATAGCCCGCTTCAAAACAAACAAAGTCCAACTATTGAAGTAGCACAATTAGACATTAAAGACATACAACAATTAGTAGAACCAATACAAAATCGGCTCATTATAAATTACGAAACACCTATCGTAGTCAGAGATCCAGTGATTATAACAAAAAAATATTGGGTAAGTTTTGGTGCGACCGTGGCCTCGTTCAATCCACATATAAGTTTACCTTCAACCAATAGCTGGCTGCCTTATCAGTATTCAAATATTCAACAAAAACCCGCACCTACCAACTTCAATGATGCGTCTCGTCTGTCATATTTGGTTCAGATTGGTGTAGGTGCAAAGTTGCGTGGCCGTTTGGGTGTTGAGTCTGGTATTGGTTTTTTGATGGGAAACTCTGTTTATGAAACCAATACATTAACTGTCGACAATCGGCAGTTTAGTGCCATCGCCGATGCACTCGCCAACACGGCCTATTTTAGTAATCTGAACAATAAGCAAGTTTTTGCGTCACCACCTGTAAGCCTTGTTCCTGCACCAGCCACAAATGGTGATTTTGACATACAAAGAGTAGAAAACAACTATCAGTTCGTCCAGATACCACTTTTGGTGAGTTATGATTTCATTAAACCAGTTCACAAAATACAAATAGCTGCGTTGTTGGGCGTTACGAGTTCGGTAATGCTTCAAAATCAAATCCAGACTATCAATCAGCAAGTTGTTGTTTATAAAAATGGTGCTTCCTCGCCCTACCAACGCCTGTCGGTAGCTTCTACTTTTGGGTTGAGGGGGAGTTATAAAATATCTCAAAACTGTGCTATGACTCTAACGGCCAATTACCAGCAGACGATTCAGCCGATTGAAAAACCTACCATTTATTTTACAGCCAAACCACAAACCTTTGGTCTTGGGTTAGGGCTTCGTTATCAGTTTCAATAAAACAGCCTGTCTGGGAATTGCCGTCAATAAATCTATAATTTTCTGTAAAATCTGTGGACAAAAAACGCTAATTTTGAGTTTCTGATATTTTACTAACTATCAATGACACCCAAAGCACAAGGTTTTGTATTTCCTGCCGAGTGGCACACTCACCGAGCCACTTGGCTTAGTTTTCCGCATACCGAAGCCTCGTGGTCTAAGCCTCGGCAAGAGCCAATGTTTAAGGGCTATATAGAGTTTATAAAAGCCATTGCCGAAGGCGAAAAAGTCTGTATCAATGCCCATAATGAAACTGTAAGGCAAGCTATTGAAATTCGTTTGTTGATGGCAGACGTTGATATGGCACAAATTGAGCTACCACTTCACCAAACCAACGACTCGTGGTGCAGAGACCACGGGCCAGCTTTTTTGATTAACACCAATACCCATGAACGGTTGGTCGTAAACTGGGGTTATAACGCTTGGGGCAATAAATACCCACCCTACGACAGCGATGACTTGATTCCTGTGGCTATTGCCAATTATCTAAAACTCGACCACGTAACGCCGGGAATCGTTATGGAGGGCGGCTCGGTTGAGTTCAATGGCCAAGGTACGCTACTGACAAGTAGGGCTTGTTTGTTAAATAAAAATCGAAATCCTCATCTGAATCAAAAACAAATAGAGCAGTATCTTGTTGATTACTACGGCGTTGAACAAATATTGTGGGTCAATGATGGTATAGTCGGCGACGATACCGACGGCCATATCGACGATACAGTACGCTTTGTGAACAAAGATACAGTTGTGGCAGTGGTAGAACACAATAAGGCCGATGACAATTACGGTATTTTGCAAGAAAACATACACCAACTCAAACAAATGCGTCTGCTCAATGGCAAGCAATTAAACATCATTGAGTTGCCAATGCCCACGCCACTTGTAAGCGATGGACTTAGATTACCAGCCTCTTATGCCAACTTTTATATCAGTAATGCAGCCGTAATTGTACCTACGTTTAGGTGCGACAACGACCAAAAAGCATTGGACATACTCGCTCAGTGTTTCACCGACCGCAAGGTAATTGGTATAGATTCTGTCGATATTGTCTGGGGATTAGGAAGTTTTCATTGCCTGAGCCAGCAAGAGCCATTGGTGTAATAGTGCTGAGTGATTGAATGATTTAGTTATTGGGTAAATAAATGATTTATTAAGAACTTCTGATATTTATCCTATCATTCAATCATTCACAATACACTACTGCTTAGGTAAGTAGGTTTGAATACTTGTATACTTTCTATAATAATTACAAATAATATTAGCCCTTTTTAAAACCATGAAAAAGTTAATTTTTGTCTTTATCGCTCTTTTTTCTGTCGTGGCTCTAATTGCTTCATACCAGAATACCAATCCAAACTTAGGCTCAGAAAGTGTACTGGATAGCACCTTTGCCAAACTGACCCAAGAACAAAAACATGACCTCAAATATGCCACTGGGGCATTACAAACAGCCGAAGGTCTTGAAACAAATCTTTTTGCCGCAGAGCCAACCATTACCAATCCAACAGACATAGACGTGGATCATCGTGGGCGAGTGTGGGTACTCGAAGCCTATAATTATCGGCCAGCTATTACAGGTAATCCAACTCATAACGAAGGCGACCGAATTGTGATTTTGGAAGATACCGATGCCGATGGCAAAGCCGACAAAAACACAGTATTTTATCAAGGGAAAGAAATCAACTCGCCACTTGGAATTTTTGTGATGGGCAATAAAGTACTGGTTTCGCAGAGTCCGTATGTGTATTTGTTTACCGATGAAAACGGTGATGACAAAGCCGACAAAAAAGAGGTTATTTTTCAGGGAATCGCTGGCGAGCAACACGACCACGGAATGCACGCTTTTGTGTTTGGGCCCGATGGCAAGTTTTATTTTAACTTTGGCAATGCTGGCGAGCAGTTATTAGATGGTAAAGGCCAGCCAGTACTCGATCAAGATGGTAAAGCCATTAACCTAAAAAACTATAAACAAGGTATGGTGTTTAGGTGCGATGCCGACTTTAAGAATGTAGAGGTTTTGGGCAATAATTTTAGAAATAACTACGAAGTGGCTGTCGATAGCTATGGCACACTCTGGCAAAGCGACAATGACGACGATGGCAACAAAGGCGTTAGAATAAACTACGTGATGGAGTACGGCAGCTATGGCTACACAGACGAAATGACAGGGGCGGGTTGGTCAGAAAACAGAACCAATTTAGAAACCGAAATACCACGCCGCCATTGGCACCTAAACGACCCTGGTACAATGCCTAATTTACTACAAACTGGTGCTGGCTCGCCAACGGGTATGATGGTTTACGAGGGCAATTTATTGCCACAAGTGTTTCAAAATCAGATGATTCATTGCGATGCAGGCCCAAATGTCGTCAGGTCTTACCCAACCACCAAAGACGGTGCTGGCTACAAAGCCGAAATGGTTAATGTAGTTTATGGCAAGCGCAATCAATGGTTTCGCCCGTCGGACGTGTGTGCTGCACCAGATGGCTCGCTCATCGTGGCCGACTGGTATGACCCTGGCGTAGGTGGCCACCAAGCAGGCGACTTGAACCGTGGGCGTATTTTTAGAATTGCCCCGCCCAAAGTAGCCTACAAGACTCCCGTTTTTGATTTTAATACTACGACAGGTGCAATCGAAGCCCTCCAAAATGCCAATATATCAGTCCGCTACCATGCTTGGAACAAACTAAGAAGTATGGGAGCAGCCGCCGAAAGTGACTTATTGGCATTGTATCAAAACACTAAAAATCCACGAATGAAAGCCCGTGCTTTGTGGTTATTGAGCAAATTGGACAATAGCCAAAAATATATCGAAATGGTTTTGATAGATAGTAATCCCGATTTGAGAATTACAGCCATTAGAGCAGCACGGCAATCTGATAAGTCCCTTTTGATAAATACTGTTGGGCAAATGGCCAAAGACACCGACCCGCAGGTACGCAGAGAATGTGCGCTGGCTATCAGGCACAATACTTCGCCAGAGGCAGCCGAAATATGGGCAAAACTCGCCAATCAATATGACGGTAAAGACCGCTGGTATTTGGAGGCATTAGGTGTGTCGGCAGATGGCCAATGGGATAAATTTTTTGGCAGATGGTTGCAGACAAACACAAGCCCACTTGCCTCGGCGGCTGGGCGGGATATTGTGTGGCGAGCCAGAACCAAAGAATCTGTGTCGTTTTTGGCTAAATTGGCCTCAGAGCCAAGCGTAGATTTGAAAGATAGACTACGCTATTTTAGGGCTTTTGACTTTAATCCAGCCAATAAAGAAAAATCAGCGGCATTGTTGGGAATTATGCAATCTTCTAATAATAAATCTATTACAGAGCTATGTTTGCGACATCTTGACCCTGCTTTTGTCAAAACGTCGCTTGTGGCGCAGCAATCATTGCAAAAAGTACTTGATGCTAATTTTGGAACAACCGCCTACATGGAAATGGTGCAACGCTATGAGCCAAAGGCCGAGAATACAAGACTGTTGAGCCTGATTACTGAATCTGAAACTAAATGGGATATGGCTCGAGATGCGGCACGACAGCTCATAAAACAAAATGGCGAAGCCAGTATCTGGGCTGTTGTAAACGGAAAAGACATAACCAAGTCCATTACAGTCGTCAATTCGCTTAGGCAGGTTGGTACGACAAACTCATTAAACATTCTAAAAACAGTAGCACTTGATGCCAAACGACCGATGGCTTTGCGCCAAGAAGCAACCAGAGCCATTGGTGGTAGCTGGGACGGCGAAGAGCTGGTAGTAGAATTGTTGAAGACAGGAAAAATAAAAGGCGACCTCAAAGGTGCCGCCGTTGAGGGTGTCAAATGGGCATGGAGAAGGTCTATAAAAGTAGATGCTGCCAAATATTTGGACGTAGCGAAGTCGAGCAAAAATACCCAAAAACTTGCCCCAATGTCTGAGCTTGTCAATATGATTGGTGATGTTGAAAACGGCAAGAAAGTATTTACGGCCAACTGCTCAACTTGCCACCAGATAAATGGCGAAGGCATGGATTTTGGACCAAAGTTGTCAGAAATAGGCAGTAAACTCGGCAAAGACGGGCAGTATTTGGCTATATTTTATCCAAGTGCAGGTATAGGTTTTGGCTATGAAGGCTTTGAGGTAAAGTTCAAAGACGGCAGTACGATGCAAGGGATTGTAGCCAGTAAAACCGAAACTGACTTGACCCTTAAATTTCAGGGCGGTACATCTCAAAGCTACAAAATGAATCAAGTAGTGTCGATGAAAAAAATGAACGAATCGATGATGACAGCGGGTTTACACGAGTCAATGAACCAAACTCAACTCGTTGATTTAGTTGAATATTTGAGTAGTTTGAAGAAATAATCCCAATCTCTCATGCAACGCAGAAATTTTATCAAGACGACCTTTGCCGCAGCAGCCACTACGCTAATTGGTAGCTCGGCTTTGGCTTCGAGTTATGACAAGGGCGTGTTCAAGCTCAATTACGCCCCCCATTTTGGTATGTTTAGCAACAGTGCGGGTACAGACTTGTTCGACCAGTTGAAGTTTATGAACGAAGTTGGTTTTCGGGCTTTGGAAGACAATGAAATGATGGTCAGAAAACCTGAAATTCAATCTAAAATTGGTGAAACAATGGCTAAGTTAGGCATGGCGATGGGTGTGTTTGTGATTGACGGCGGCGACAACTGGAAAGTATCGCTTACCTCGGGCAAACAAGAGTTTAAAGACACATTCTTAAAAACCTGCCGCCAAGCCGTCGAAACAGCCAAACGTTGCAATGCCAAGGTGATGACCGTTGTGCCTGGTTATTTTGAACGAAACCTACCGATTGGTATTCAGACTGGCCACGTGATAGATATACTAAAACAAGCCGCCGCTATCTTTGAGCCGCACGGCCTGGCGATGGTTTTAGAACCGTTGTCAGACAATCCAGACTTGTTTTTGAGAACGTCCGACCAGACATATATGATTTGTCGGGCCGTTGGTAGCCCTTCTTGTAAAATCTTGTATGACATTTATCACATGCAACGCAACGAAGGCAACGTAACGGCCATGATGGATAACTGTTGGAATGAAGTTGCTTATATTCAGATTGGCGACAACCCAGGTCGTAGAGAACCCACAACTGGCGAAATCAACTACAAAAATATATTCAAACACCTTTCAGACAAAGGCTACAAAGGTATTTTGGGAATGGAACACGGTAATTTTAAAGCAGGTAAAGACGGCGAAGAAGCCCTCATCAAAGCATATAGAGCGGTAGATAGTTTTTAGATAGCTGCCGCCAATGTAATGATCGAAACCGACTTTGCGCCATTGTCCAACAATTCAATCAACAGCGATTCTATCGTTGCACCTGTCGTAACCACGTCGTCTATTACCACAACGTGCTTGTTCTGAATGAGTTGAGGCTGAATGACCCTAAAAATATTTGCTACGTTTTCGTGCCGCTCGGCTCTGGTTTTACCTGTTTGGGTTTCAGTAAATTTTTGACGAACGGCTACCTCCGCCGACCATTCTGTACCCAAACCCTCGGCTAATCCTTTGGCCAAAGCATCGGCTTGGTTGTAGCCACGTTGTGCCTGTTTGCGTGCGTGCAGAGGCACTCCCACGACTAAGTCAAAATAAAACTTGGACTGCCGTAATTCTTGGCCATAGAGTTTACCCAAAAATACACCAACTTCGGGCTTATTTTTGTATTTGAGTGCGTGTAAAAGATGTTGTACTTTGCCACCTTTCTCAAACTTTAAGAACGAAAACACAGATTGAACCAATACTTTACCCGCAAATTTAAGAGCCAGCGAAGGCATTTCGACCAAATGCGAATTGGTACGGGGTAGAGAAACTCGACATGAGGTACAGATAACTTGCTCATTGCCAAACAACTGCCCAGCACAAGCCTGACAGTTTTCTGGATAAAAAACATCTAAGAGCGCAGTCCAGTATTTTTTGATGAGGGAGTTTTTAACTATCATAATGATTTTTGAAAGAATAGAACTCTATTACATCATTTGTAACCTTGTAAATTACTCTATGTTCATCTGTAATTCTGCGAGACCAGAATTTTTTGTTTAAATGCCAGTGGCGTGAATTGAATGTTCCTTGAGAAGTTCATTAAATTGTTCGGGATTGAAAGTTATCATATTCTCATTTTTTATGGCTTCAATTCCCTCATTTAGCTTTGCAACTAAATAAGGATTGGCCATAATGGCGGCAGTTTCATCTGTTTCGGCTATTTCTACTTCGATTTTAATTTTGAATGAATTGTTCCGACGACCAAACTGTGATTTGATTCGTTTGAAAAGCTGATAATCAAACTCTGATTCTGAAAGTTGATAAGTAACTGTCATGGTTTTTGTTTTTTTGACAAATCTAAATAAAAGCCAATTGATTTGAAAATTTTTTAAAATACAAATAAAAAATAGGGACAATAAAACCGTAAATACTGATTATATTTCGCAATAAAACAGAACATAAACATCTCTGAGGCTATGAAACATAAATTATTTGTGATAATATTTGCTTTGGTGGCTTGTTTGAAGGGTCATTCACAGACATTTACTTCGTCAAACTTGCCAATTGTTATTATCGAAACGAGTGGTGTCAATATTGTTGATAATCCAAAAATTACGGCCAAAATGAAAGTCATAAACAATGGCGTTGGCAAACGAAACAACGTTACCGATAATGCCAATGACTACAATGGTTTGGTCGGTATTGAGTTTAGAGGGTCGTCTTCGCAGTCGTTCCCCAAAAAACCCTATGGCTTCGAGACTCGGGACGACAAAGGGGCAGGGCTAACGGTTTCGCTGTTGGGTTTTCCAAAAGAGCAGGACTGGATTTTGTACCCAGCCTACAACGAAAAAACACTGCTACATAACGTTATGGCAATGCAAATGTTTAGAGATATGGGTTCGTATGCAAGCCGTACCCAACACGTCGAGATGGTCTTGAACGGTAAATACGAGGGTGTGTATGTATTGATGGAAAAAATAAAACGGGACGGGGATCGAGTTTCTATAACCAAAATGGCAACTACCGACAACGCTGGCGATGCGCTGACGGGAGGTTATATTTTTAAAATAGACAAAACAACTGGCTCAGACCAGCCCCTTGGCTGGACGTCGAAAATCAAACCCACGGAGTCAAGATTCGGACAAGTCACCAATTTTTATTACGACTATCCAAGTCCTGCCAATATTACGCCACAACAAAAAGTCTATCTCAAAACCTATGTAGATAGTGCAGAAGTGGCATTGAGTGCCGTCAATTTTAGAGACCCCAAAAATGGTTATCAGAAGTTTTTTGGAGTCAGTTCTTTTGTCAGAATATTCTTGATGAATGAAGTCGCCAAAAATATCGACGGCTATCGTATCAGTACTTTTTTTCACAAAGACCGCCATAGTAAAGACCGCCGCATTAAGGCCGGACCAGCCTGGGACTATGACATTGCTTTTGGTAATGCCGATTATTGCTCTGCCGAACGGTATCAAGGTTGGTCGTATTTGTTTGGGTCTGAATGTCCCGAAGATTATTGGCAAGTACCGTTTCACTGGAAACGAATGCTCGAAGACTCTACTTTTAGCAAAGAACTGAGAGGTCAATATACGGCTCTGCGGAAAGGTGCTTGGAAAACAACCCGCTTACACGCCACCATAGACTCGCTGGCGGGTTATTTGGACGAATCTCAAAAACGAAACTTCGTGCGTTGGCCTGTACTGGGTGTGTATGTGTGGCCAAATCCGAGGCCATTGCCAACCACGTATCAAGGGCAGATTACTAATTTTAAGTCATGGCTGGCAGCTCGCTTAGACTGGCTCGATGGCTATTTGTTTGGTACAATTACGGCCAATGCCGAAGAAACAACCATAGAGAGCTTGTCGCTCGAAGTGTCGCCTAATCCGTTTAGTGAACAATTAAATCTAAAAATAAGGGCTAATTATAAAATGGAAGCCATGCTCGAAATCATTGACAGCAACGGCAGAACGATTCAGAATAACTTGCAGATTTTAGAAAATGGCACTAACAACCTAACTTTGCCAGTACAAGGGGCGGCAGGTATGTATTTTCTCAGAATCCATACTAATAAAGGCGTGTTGAGCAAAAAAATCATTAAAACAAATTAAGTAGATATTCAAAAGCGATACGGTATTTTAATTTTTATAACTTGCTGATCAACAACGTTATATTTAACTCACGACACCGTACCATATACTCAATACTACTTAAACACCATTTTGGTATGCGGAATACCGTCTTCTAAATATTCTTCGCCTGTCGATACAAAACCCAGTGAACTGTAAAATTTGAGTAAATAGGTTTGCGCCCCAATTTTAATAGGCTCATTACCAAATAATTGGTGGCAATACTCAATCGAAACCTTCATGAGTTGTTTGCCGATGTTTTGTCCACGTATCAGCGGCGAAGCCACCACCCGGCCAATCGAAGTATAGTCTTTGTAAATAATACCTCTGTCAAAAATACGAGTATAAGCCACAATTTGGCCAGTGTCGTCAGTACCGATGCAGTGCCGAGCCAGTGGGTCGTTGCCGTCGGGGTCTTGAAATGGGCTGTGTTGCTCAACCACAAAAACCTCCGCCCGTAGCATCAATATTTTGTAGAGTTCATCGACAGTCAGTTCCGAAAAACGAATACACTTGAAAGTTACCATAATTGCAGGTTAAAAGTACAAATATAGACTGCATATGCCAATAACAAAAAAAGACCCGTAAACTTACGCTTACAGGTCTTGCTCGTGACGAGGATGAGACTCGAACTCACACAGGCTTGCGCCCACTACCACCTCAAAGTAGCGTGTATACCAATTTCACCACCTCGCCATCGGACTCGGCTACAAAAGTACTGCTCTATTCTTAGAATTACAAGTTTTGGTGTCCTAAAAAATTAAAGTTACTAACCGAACGCACTTGTATTTCCTCTTTTTTTTGACTTTTCATAGTCTTCAATTGTGTCCAAATCAACGATACCATTCTCAAAATCGACGAGATGTGTATCTTCGAGATGGCTCATTAGCACAGGTTTTGCGCCTTTGTCGCCTGTGAGGCTGAGTAGTGTGTCAAACATCGTTCTGTCAAAAAGAGCAGGTACACCCACTTGCCCGGCATACTGACAGGCTACTATTTTTGGGCTTTGGGCTTGGTATTGTGCTATGATTTTGTTCAAAATGCCGACAGTCAAAAAAGGCTGGTCGCAGACCAACATCAGTACTGCATCTATGTTTTTGTTGTTCATCCACAATGCTGCCATACCCATTTTGACAGAGCTTGCCATACCCGTTCGCCACATCGAGTTGTCGATAATGGTCAATGGCAAATCTGCTATTTCGGGTATAATCTGAGGCTTGTTTGCACCTACTACCATCACAACAGGCTCTAAACCAGTCGCCAAGGCTACTTTGGCTGTTCGGCGCAATAGACTTTCACCGTCGATGTCCAGCAGTTGTTTGGGCTGGCCCATACGCTTAGACTCGCCAGCGGCCAATATTATTATTCCAATTTTTTTCATAATTTTTTTAAATTGTTGCATCATAATTACAGCCGACTTCATCGCAGTTGCTTGGCTTTGCCGAGTAGCGACTATTATAAAGCCCGCCGGGCAAATTTATGTTAGTGAAAAACACGATTCGTTATAGCCGACTTCGACCAAAAACAGTCCTTCGGCGGGGGCTTGTGCAGAGGCATTGGCTCGCTGCTTTGATAGTATTATCTGCTCAAAATCCATTAAAGATATTTTGCCAGTTCCCACATCAATCATCGTTCCGACAATGGCTCTGACCATACCCCGCAAAAATCGGTCAGACCTGATTCTAAATACCCACAAATCTCCCTGCTGTGTCCATTGAGCCTCGCTGATGGTACAATTAAAGGTTTTTACGTCTGTGTGTAGTTTACAAAAACATTGGTAGTCAATATATTTAAACAATATCTGAGCTGCTTCATTCATTAAACTGATGTCTAATTTTGGATTGAAAAAATAGACCAAATCTTTCAAAAAGGGGTTTTTTTTGGTACAAATGCGGTATTCATAAGCCCTGTGTGTGGCTGCAAAGCGAGAGTGAGTTTCGCTATTGACTTCAAAAATAGTAACAACTACAATCGTTCGGGGCAAAATACTATTGACCGACCGAACGAGTTTATCGATATTGGGAATGGCTGAATCTAAGTCAAAATGAGCAAATTGTTGCACCGCATGCACGCCCGAGTCTGTACGACTACTGCCTACAATCTGCACAGGCTGCCGCAGTAAGGTCGAAAGGGCATCTTCTAAGGTTTCTTCGATAGTCGAGGCGTTGGGCTGTCGTTGCCAGCCCTTGAAGTCTGTTCCTTTGTAGCTAAGTTCAATAAAATAACGCATGGGCAAAAATACAAAAAAAATGTGTCATAGACGATTATTTGTTACCATTTTTCGTTATTCTAATCTATCACAAAACATATCAAAGTATGACCATTGACCACTTAAAATGCGTATATTTGTGCTTAGTTTACCTTTCAAAACAATATTTTACATCTAAAATAGTTTTACTTGTTAGATGAATCAAAACTGTATGAGATATTTATTTTTTGTCTGCATTGTTGGCTTTTTGGTAGGTTGTAAAACCAAACCTGTCGTACAAACCAGACCAGACCCCGTGATATTAACCATTGGCAATCAGCAAATTAGGACTGATGAGTTTTTTCAGTCATTTACCAAAAATCAGTTTTCTGCCGATACTTCAAAACAGATGGCTATCGAAGACTACTTAGAGCTTTATACTAATCTGAAACTTAAAGTAATAGCCGCCCAAGCCGAAGGTCGTGATACTACATCTGATTTTAAAGAAGAAATGGCTACCCTCCGTAAGCAGTTGGCACAGCCGTTTTTGCAAGACAAAATACTGATAGACAACTTAGTAGCCGAAGCCTACCAACGCTCAAAAGAAGAAATTAGGGCTTCACACATTCTTATTTCTGTATCGCCCGATGCCAGCCCTGCCGATACGCTTGTGGCTTATCGAGCGGCTATGGCCTTGCGTGGGCGGATTGTCGAAGGGGAGGATTTTGCAGAAATGGCCAAAAAGTTATCAAAAGACGACAAAACAGCAAGCTCTGGTGGCGACTTAGGCTTTTTTACGGTTTTTCAAACAGTTTATCCCTTTGAGACGGCTGCTTATCGTTTAGAAAACAACAAAATCAGTAATCCTGTCCGTACCAATTCGGGCTATCATCTCATTAAAATAACAGATCGACGTGTTGCCCGAAGCAAGTTGCAGGTAGCGCATATATTAGTGAGTATGAGCAGTAGCGCCAGCCCCGAAGGCCAAAATGTAGCTAAGGCTCGTATCGAAGAAGCCTATGAACGAGTACGCCAAGGGGAGGCGTTTGAGGTGGTTTGTAGAGAATATTCGACTGACCAAACGACCAAAAATAGCGGTGGTGTATTGGCCGCATTTGGTACTGGTCAATGGGTGCCATCGTTTGAAGAAGCCGCTTACTCGCTCAAAAAAATAGGTGATGTGTCGCAACCTTTCAAAACAAATTATGGCTGGCATATCATTAGGCTCATCAACAAACTGTCAATTCCTACTTTTCAGGAAGCCGCATCGTCGTTGCGCCAGAAAGTTGTTACCGATAGCCGCAAAGACGTAATTGTAGAGGTTGCGGCTCAAAAACTCAGAAAATTGTATGAAATAAACGAAAATGAGTCAGTTAAAGACAATGCGATAGCACTCTTAGATACTTCGTTGCTGTCGGGACATTGGAAACTTAAAACTTTACCAACGACCATTAAGTCTATTTTTGAGATTGAAAAACAAAGCTACTCTGCCAATCAGTTTCTGGATTTTGTTGCCAAAAAACAAGCCCCTACCATGAAAGGCACTAATCTAAAAACATTGGCGCAGCGATATTATAAACAGTTTATAAACAGACAATTAGCCGAATATGAAGAGGCCAATCTTGAAAAAAAATACCCAGAATTTAAAGCATTGGTCTCAGAAGTACACGATGGCGTGTTGTTGTCGCAGGTAATGGCACAGCAAGTATGGGATAAGTCTATTGCCGACACAACAAGTCAGCGGATTTATTATGAAGCCAATAAGAATAAATATCGGTATGCCGAACGAGCAACGGCAACGATTATAACCTCAAACAGCGATTCGCTATTAGTACGGGCGCAAGAAATGTTAGGTATGAGTCCGCCCTATCAGTTGCGACGAAAAGGCACTGACTTGATATTTGATAATAATAAATCAGACTTAACTTTATTGCATCGAGAATCGCTCTTTGATGTGGCAGTTACGATGATGCGAAACGAAAACTATTTGGTCGAAGTGTCGGGATTTAGCGATAATACTGAGCCCGACTCACTGTCGGGAGTACGAATTAGAAATGCTGTAAAGTCGATTACCAATAACAGGATAGCTTTGTCGAGAATTATGGAAAAAGACAACGGTAAATTTTTGCCAACTTTTGACAAATCCAAAAATAGAAGACTGAGTTTTCAATATTATAGCACTTCAAAAAAAGACATTGAAAAAACCCTTAATAGTTTAAAAATAGGATCGGTCAATATCGTAGAGACTGTCTTGAATAAAGGGGAAAACAAGTATATTGATATAAATAATTGGAAAGTTGGAAGTTTTAGGACAACGATTGACGGTAAAAAAGCATTGGTTATGATAGCTACTATTGAGCCACAACGCATCAAAAAGCTCAATGAAGCCCGTGGGGCAGTTATCAACGATTACCAACGTCAATTAGAAAAAGAGCTTTTGGCTAAACTAAAAATACAGTTTCCAGTTGTTAAAAATGAAGAAGAAATCAAAAAATTAGTCATCAGTCGTTAGTCAAAATACTATTCACGCATCTACCATTTTACGCATTTACAACTTTGTCGTTCACTTATTATTTAATATTACAATGAAATACTCAAAGGCTCACGTGTCCAAGCATTTAGGCATTTACACATTTACGCATTTATTATTTTTTATTTCACTCGTTAGTTTTGGTCAAGGCAAAGGCACGAGTATCAATAAAGTCATAGCCAAAGTAGATAACTACTATATTTTGCGGTCAGATTTAGAAGAAATGATACAGCAATACCAGCAGCAGCCAGGCCAAGCCGCACCCTCGCAGTGCCAAGCATTGGAGAGTTTGATTATCAATAAAATGCTATTGGCTAAGGCCGAGCAAGACTCCGTGTTGGTCGAAGACAAAATCGTTGATGCCCAGTTGGCTTCTCGTATGGACTATATGTCTCGGCGGTTTGGGTCTGAAAAAAACATCATAGAAGCCTATGGCAAAAGCATAGAGCAACTCAAAAGCGAGCTACGGCCTACCATCAAAGACCAAATGCTTACCGAAAAAATGCAGGGCAAAATCACTGAATCTATCAAGGTGTCGCCTGTCGAAGTCAAACGGTTTTTTAATACTATCCCCAAAGACAGTTTGCCGTACATACCAGCCGAGGTAGAAATTGGGCAAATTGTACGCTTTGCCAAAGTAACCAAAGCCCAAACCGAAGAACTCAAAAAAAGGCTCATAGACTTTAAGACCCGTGTCGAAAAAGGCGAGAGCTTTTCGGGCTTGGCATCGGCATACTCAGAAGACGTAGCCTCGGCCAAAGAAGGGGGCGATTTGGGTTTTGCCAAACGTGGCTCGATGGTGTCGGAGTTTGAAGGTACGGCACTCAAACTACAACCTAATGAAATATCAGAACCTTTTGAAACAGAATATGGTGTGCATATATTGCAACTTCTCGAAACCCGTGGTGCTGAGTACCACTCTCGCCATATATTATTGCGCCCCGACTACAACCGCATGGACGCAAGCGATGCAAAACGGGTTTTGGACAGCCTCAAATCGTTACTTGTAATAGACTCTTTGAAATTTGACAAAGCAGCCAAAGATTTTTCTGAAGACAAAGCCACAGCCGATGGTGGGGGGCTATTGAAAGACCCGCAGTCGGGTTCTAATCTGCTGCCGCTCGATGCCTCAATGCAATACGAAATGTTTAGTATGATAGACACCATGAAAGTTGGCACGATTTCTGAACCACTAAACTATCGGACAGAGGAGGGCAAAACAGCCCTCAGAATACTGTATTACAAAAGCCGTGTAGAGCCACATTATGCCAGCCTCAAAGACGATTTCGAGAAACTGACAACTATCGTAACAGGCAATAAACGCACCAAAGCAGTCGATACTTGGTTCAGAAAAGCCGTTACAGATGTATTCATCAAGGTAGAGCCAGAGTTTTCGGGCTGTAAAATTTTGGGGGTTAATGATAAAAATGGGAATTGAGATAATGCTAAACAGTCAAAAAAATGATAATAGCCAATCCAATATATGATGTAGTTTTTAAACGAATAATGGAAAACGAAAAGGTTGCTAAATTTTTTATTAGCACACTTTTAGACGAGATAGTCGAACACATAGAAGTCAAACCACAAGAATATACCTACGAAGGCGAATTAGATTTAGATAACCCTGACGATGTAGCCATACTTGAAAACAGAAAGAGGGAGCGGTTTTCGATTTGGGTCTATCGAGTAGATTTTATTGCAACCATCAAAACAGAAACGGGAGAATATAAAAAAATATTGATTGAAATTCAAAAAGCCCGAAATAGAATTGACCTCATGCGCTTTCGTAATTATTTGGCCGAACAGTACAAAAAAGAAGACATTGTAAACTTCAAGAAAGTAGCATTACCGATAACGACCATTTATATTTTGGGTTTTAAATTGCCTGAAATAGATACGGCTTGCTTAAAGGTAGAGAGGAATTATAAAGATTTGACCAATAAGACAATATTAAAAGCCAAAAGTGATTTTATAGAAAAGCTTACACACGATTGTTATGTTGTTCAGGTCGAAAGAATAACAGGCCGCTACCAGACAAGACTGGACAAACTTTTGAGCATATTTGAACAAACTAACTTTACAGACGATAGACATATCGTGAAAGAGTTTAAACACGATGTAGATATTGAAGAAATTAAAATTGCAACCGATATTTTACACTATTCTGGTACAGACCCGCAAGAAAAAAAGAGACTGGAAGACGAACAAGAAGCTTGGCGAACCATTAATGCCTTGATGAGCGAGTCTGATAGAAAATACGAACAAATAGTAGAAGACTATCAAAAAGTATCAGAGAAAATACAAATAATTGAGGCTGAAAAAGAGCAAATTGAGGCTGAGAAAAATAGAGTGGAAGCTGAGAAAGAGCAAATGTCAGACGAGTTGAAAGTAAAAGATAGGTTAATAGCGGAACTGATGAAAAAAATTGAGATAAAATAAACTAATATTGGATTTAGAACAGATGAATTACAAAAATGACGTAGAGGCAGCAGAAGCCCTAAAAGTATCTTACGAAAAATTAAGAGTTGAAATAAGTAAAATAATTGTAGGTCAAGACGAAACAGTAAGGCTGTTATTGACTGCCATTTTTTGCCAAGGTCATTGTCTTTTGGTTGGAGTGCCAGGATTGGCCAAAACGCTATTGATTCAGACCATTGCCAATGCCCTTGATTTGAGTTTTAATCGTATTCAGTTTACACCCGACCTGATGCCGTCTGATATTTTGGGGTCGGAAACATTAGACAATGAGCGTAATTTTAGATTTATCAAAGGCCCTGTTTTTGCCAATATCATTTTGGCCGATGAAATAAACCGTACACCACCCAAAACACAGTCGGCACTGTTGGAGGCCATGCAAGAGTATTCGGTAACAGTATCGGGACAAAAGCACTCGCTTAGTCGCCCGTTTTTTGTGCTGGCTACTCAAAACCCAATCGAACAAGAAGGCACATATCCACTACCAGAAGCGCAATTAGACCGTTTTATGTTCATGGTTTACTTAGACTATCCGTCGTTTGCCGAAGAACTCAATATCGTCAAGGCTACCACGTCTGACCAAAAACCAGTTGTCAATAAGGTAATTTCTGCCGAAGAAATTCAGGCTTTTCAGCAGCTTGTGCGTAGAGTGCCAGTACCAGAAAATGTGATTGAATATGCCGTAAAATTAGTACACAAAACCCGCCCACATGGCGACATGGCCGCTCCCGAAGCCAAGAGTTATTTGGAGTGGGGTGCCGGGCCACGAGCATCGCAAGCACTAATATTGGCCGCCAAGTGCAACGCACTCATCAATGGCAAATATTCGCCTGATATTGAAGATATTAAGGCCGTGGCGTTACCTATTTTACGCCATCGGATTGTTAGGAACTTTAAAGCCGAAGCCGAAAATATATCGGTCGAAAAGTTAGTAAAAGCGTTGGTGTAGGTTCTATTTGATTGTATCTTTGTGCTGAATATAACACTAAGATTATGGTTTACAGCGATTTTATCAGTTTAAAACAATTAGAAAAAGCGTTTGATGTTAAATCACAAATTAGTCATTTTTTGGTTGATTCATCACCACAACAACCGACTGATAAATTATTGTTTGACCTAAAAGAGGCTGCCGAAATGCCGCTACATTCGAGCGAGAAAGCAAAGTCAGAGTTGTTAATCATGCCTGTACTGAAAGAAATTAGGCGAAGAAATAAGAATTTCAATATCTTTTCGGGCTATGCCTTTGATGTGAACCCTGCATTGGGACTCAACGGATACTGCGACTATTTGTTGAGTACCGACATTCACTCATTTGATATATCGTCGGCGGTCTTTTGTGTGGTCGAGGCCAAAAATCGCTCTATTGAAGAAGGGCTTGGACAAGTTGGTGCTGAAATGATAGCCGCTCAACTGTTTAATAATTCGGAAAACAAACTAAATTTGGTTGTATTTGGCTGTGTTACCAATGCTTATGAATGGTTGTTTTTAAAATTAGAAAACAATTTACTCACCATAGATACCGAACGTTACTACTTATCGGACAACGACCTACCTCGATTGCTGGGTGCATTACATTTTATTATGGCTCACATTTAAACTAAACGATATGAAATCAGTAGCAATTCAAATACTATTTGCACTACTAATAACATTTCAAACCTCAGCCCAAACTCTTAAACTCGGCTGTGAGCGAACCGACAAATATTTGCCGTTTATCAAAGGCAAGACAGTTGCTTTGGTCATTAACCACACTAGTATTTTTTCAAATCGTACCAATCTGGCCGATAGTTTGTTGAGTTTGGGGATTAAAATCAAGATTATTTTTGCTCCCGAGCATGGTTTTAGAGGCGATGCCAGCGCAGGCGAAACCATTGCCAACGGTATAGACACCAAAACCAAACTGCCGATAGCGTCGCTGTATGGCAAAAATAAAAAACCCACCGCCGAGCAACTCAAAGATGTGGACGTAGTGATTTATGACATTCAAGATGTAGGCGTGCGCTACTATACCTACCCCAGCACGATGCACTACGTGATGCTGGCCTGTGCCGAAAACCGTATTTCTTGTATCGTTCTCGACCGCCCCAACCCCAACGGACACCAAGTGTCGGGCCCAGTACTCGACCGTAAGTTTGCTTCGTTTGTGGGCATGAACCCCGTACCTGTCGTACATGGCTTGACCACTGGCGAGTTGGCGAGTATGATAAATGGCGAGGGTTGGCTGACTGATAATTTTTTGTGCGACCTCAAAATTATTGCTTGCGAGGGCTACACACACCAAACCAAATACGACCTGCCCGTTGCGCCATCGCCCAATTTGCCCAATCGCCAGTCTATATTACTTTATCCGTCAATTTGCCTATTTGAACCTACCGAAATTAGCGTAGGGCGAGGCACAGATACACAGTTTCAGGTAATTGGTGGGCAAAATCGTAAATTTGGTAGTTATACTTTTACGCCTATTGATAAACCTGGTGCCATAAATCCGCCCAATGAAGGTAAGCTGTGCTACGGGTTGGATTTGACAAAACAAAATGCTGAAAGACAGGGCTTTACACTAAAATACTTGATAGATTTCTATAAAAAATCTGCCGATACGTCTAAATTTTTTACCAGTCCCTCATTTTTTGATAAACTTGCAGGTACAGACCGCATCAGAAAAATGATAGTAGCGGGCAAATCTGAAAAAGAAATCTGTAAGACTTGGCAAGACGATTTGGAAGCCTTCAAAAAACTACGAAAAACGTATTTGCTTTATGACGAGTAATTTTAAAAGGTACAATTATGAAAAATATCGTTTTGACAGTATTGTTAGTTGGATTGCTTTCATGCCAGAAAGCAATTGATGTTGTGCTGGTCAAGCCGCCTGTTTTTGAGATAACTTGCTTTTTGAAGCGTGAAGTAACAGGCTCTGATGTGATAGTAGATGGTAAAAAACAAATTCATGAAACTATTTATGAGTACGATAAGAACAATAATTTGATTGCAATAAATATAAGAAGCGAAGGTGTCAACGAGTCGAATAATTCAAAATATAGCAGTCTGGCCACCATTGTTTACAAATACGACACTAATGGTTTTTTGACTGAGACTATAGCAAATCTAATCCAAACAGTAAATGGTATTTTTCAAGGAACTGTAAAAAGTGAAGGGGCTTGTCAGTATGAAAATGGTAAATTAGTCTTACAAACACAGATTTCAGGATTCAATACATTAGATGTCGATCCGCAGGATATTACCAAAATATATCGATACGAGGGTGATGATTTGGTTTTTTATCAATACAGTGATAAACAGGGCTATAATGAAACAAATACCCACACTATAAAAAATGGGCGACTGTTAGGGTACAAAAATGTAAGTAACGAGTCAGAAAAATCAGCCTATGAGTTTGACATACAGGGGTTTGTCAGTAAAAGAGAAGTAACTTATCCTAATTCAGAAAAAGCGAACTACACCTATCAATATGATGACAAAGGCCGTAGAGTTTCAGAAAAATTTACAAGCAGTAGGTCTGCTACTCGAACAGTGACCCTCAATTATGATAACAACCCCAATCCTCAAATACTGCTGCCTAAACTCAAAGGCCACCCGTTTGTTCCAAAGTTAGACGGCTATGCATCTGCGTACAATTTATTGTCTGAAACTTCTGTACATCTTGACGCTTCAGGAAGGAAACAAATGGACGATTTTGTGCGTGTAGCCAAATATAATTATAACTCGGCGGGGCTACCCATCGAAAAGTTAGATGCCACGGGCAAAGTATTGACCACTTACGAGTATGTAAATTGTCGATGAATAGCCGTTTTCTAAAAACTTCTTGGCGTATTGTAGAGTTATCAATAAAAGATAGCATCGCCGACCATGAAAATCAAAACCTCACGTATTTTTTCTGATACAGTCCTCAATCCATTCAGAGCCATTGCTGATGCGCCTGCTGACGCAGTCGTTGAGGCGTTGGTAGCACAAGGTGGCATGGCTGAACTCAGAAATACGATGACGTTTTTGGGCGATGCCGCGGCCTTAGATGTGAGTACGCAATCGGCTGTTGTTCAGGAATTTATGATAGAAAACAATAAATTACCAACATGGCTTGATAAACAAAAATTAGATACTGGACTAGTTTTTTTCTGGAAAAATGCCCAGCAAATTGCTATTACATTAGGTTGCTATTCGCTGCCATATTGCTACGCCGCCGCTGATGGCGCACAAGTACTGTGGTTGTCTGAAAGAATCAAGAACGATACTTTTAAGAGATTGGAAGAAACAGGCGAGTTTTTGTTTGGTATTATGCAAGAACGGGACTGGCAGAATGGGAAAAATGTAGTTAAGATTCTAAAAATCAGACTGATACATGCCATAGCTCGGTACTTTTCGGTACATTCCAAACAATGGGATATAGCATGGGGAACACCCGTCAATCAAGAAGATATGGCTGGCACAAATCTGGCTTTTTCGTATATTGCCTTGCGGGGGTTGCGTAAGTTGGGGGTGGCCACTACCGAGGCCGAAGAAGAGGCCTATTTACATTTGTGGAATGTGGTAGGGGCATTGTTGGGCGTAAACGAACAATTATTGCCTCAAAATTTACGAGAAGCCTTCCAGTTGGACAAAGCCATTGCTACTCGACATTTCAAGCCCTCAGAGGCAGGCCAAGGTCTGGCCAAAGCACTCTTGAAAACGCTTGAATTGCAGATAGCGGCCAACAATGCGGCACTACAAAGTTTTCCAGCGGCACAGATGCGCTTTTTGTTGGGCGACGAAATAGCCGATTTATTGGACTTGCCAAAAGTCGGGCTTGAAACATCACTATTAAAACTAACAACTAACCTGCCTATATCGCCCCAAAAAATAGTGTTTGGCTCTGAGCCACCCAAAGGGGCTTTGTCTAAGTATGTCCGAAACTAATACTGGATTTTAAGTAGTAATTTCTTTAAAATATTTTTTGAATTGAATTAAATCGAACTGGTTTTTGTATTTTTGTAACTGGGTATTCTTTAGCCTTTAAACAAAACGAAGTGGACAAAATTAAATTAGAAATATTAGGGCTTTCGCCGAGCCAGCAGCAGACAGGCTCATTTGCATTGGTCTTGGGTGAGGAGTTCGGCAACCGTCGGCTACCGATTATTATTGGTATGTTCGAGGCACAAGCTATTGCAATCGAAATTGAAAAGATTCAGCCAAATCGGCCAATGACACACGACCTTTTTAAGTCGTTTGCAAAGGCCTTTAATTATACAATCAAAGAAATCGTTATCTCAGACTTGCGAGAGGGTATCTTTTTTGCTCGGCTGTTTTGTACCGATGGCATGAGAGACACTGTTATCGACACTCGGCCCTCAGATGCGATTGCGATTGCACTTCGGTTCAATATCCCCATCTTTACATTTGAAAATATACTAACAGAGGCTGGTGTAGAAACCACACAAAAAGATGACGACGATGATGAACTCGAATCGCAAAGTACTGCCAAGCCTCGACCCAACGCCCAACACCTCAAAAATCTAAACTTAGACGAACTCAACCAGCTACTGACCGAAGCCCTCAGCCATGAAGAGTACGAGCGTGCGGCCAAAATTAGAGACGAAATAGAGCGGAGGAATTAGTGATACAGCCTCCGACCCCGAAGTGGAGTTAAAACAGTTGTGGTTTGCTTTCAAACGGGGGTCGCCATCGACTCGTGCGACGAACCGATGACATTTATTATATTTGACACAACGAAAAGAATTAAGAGTGTAGAGTTATAAATAAAGAGTTAGTTTTAGTTGTGGTTTGCTTTTACGGGGTCGCCATCGACTCGTGCGACGAACCGACTGACATTTATTATATTTGACACAACAAAAAGAGTTAAGAGTGTAGAGTTATAAATAAAGAGTTAGTTTTAGTTGTGGTTTGCTTTCAAACGGGGGTCGCCATCGACATGACATTTATTATAGAGTGCGACATAACTATTCAGAAAGTTGAATAGGACTTTTCCAGAAAATGACATTCCAGAAATCTTCTATCCATTTTTTAGCAAATGATAATGA
>JAYWHT010000028.1:0-17934 GCA_043777595.1 Spirosomataceae bacterium | reverse complement strand
TTGCGATATTGGGCGGGGTTGTAGATTTCGGCGATAAAAACTGCACTTGGATTTTCTTTTTTTACTTCTGGAATAACCCACGCCCAAAACTCAACAGGCACCATCTCGGCCATATCACATCTAAAACCGTCCACATCTTTTTTTGACCAATAAACCAGTATGTCCCGCATTTTGAGCCATGTGCTGGGTATAGGGTCAAAATGTGTGGCTCTATTATTTTGATAATCAACGCCATAGTTTAATTTTATGGTCTCAAACCAGTCATTGATACTGGGTTGTTCGTTAAATACGTCATTGCCAGTTACCTTAGCTGGAAACTCATTATAAGCCCAGACATTGACATCGGGCGGAATCAGCACGTTGTCGGGGACTTGGAACGGGCGAGTTGGGAGGTAATAAAAATTGTTTTGTGGGTCAAAGTCTTTTTTAGTGTCATCGTCTTGCCCAAAATCTTTTACACCCTTTGGTTTCATATCAGACTTATACTGCCGTGCCAAATGGTTGGGAACACAGTCCAAAATCACTTTCAATCCTGCCTTGTGCGTGCGTGCAACCAATGCCTCAAACTCTTTCATTCGGTTTGGTACATCAACGGCCAAGTCGGGGTTTACGTCATAATAATCTTTGATGGCATAAGCAGAGCCAGCCTTGCCTTTGACGACCAGTGGGTTGTCTTTGGCAATACCAAAGGCTGAATAGTCAGTCATAGTGGCGTGTTCGATAATGCCCGTAAACCAAACGTGTGTCATTCCCATTTTTTTGATTTCTGACAACGCTTTGGCGCTAATATCGTTCATTTTTCCAACACCATTTTCGTCTCGACTGCCGTAAAATTTATTAGTTGTATTCTGATTACCAAACAGGCGGGTATAGATTTGATAAACAGCGATTTTGTCATTTTTGGGTGTGGGCATGGTGGGCTTTGTTTGTTGAGCAGGGCTGTCGTTTATGCAAGCGAAAGCCAAAAAGAAAAATAGAAATAATAGTTTCATTGTCATAGGGTTTGGGAGGCGAAATTAGGCAAGAATCTGACAATAAAAAAGATTATCACTTCAAACCGCCAACACTCCACAAAAATCATCAATCCAGAAACGGTGTAGTTGGTAAGTCTCTATTCGGTTTTCGTAATGAATCTGTCCTTTAAAAAATTGGGCTGGTGTCTGAACAGAAATATTTTGTTTGAAACTCAGTTGCTTCGTGCCATGGAGTTTGTACAGTGCTTCTTTGGCGCACCAATAGGCAGCGAGTTTTTCTAAGTTATCGTTGGCAGTAGCCAATTCTTTGTCGTTCAAAAATTTGTGTGAAATTCGCCTTATTTTTTCACTAACTCTCTCTAAATCGACACCAACTGGTTTTTTATTATGAAACGCAACTACTACATATTTGGCAGTATGTGAAACAGAAATTTGAGCATCGTGGTTACGCAAATGTGGCTTACCATATTGGTCTTTAATCAGTCCGTCATATACAAAAGGTCGCACAATGTACTGCACGGCGGCTCGCCCAGCAAACCATTCTAACTGTTTGATTGGGTGCGAAATGGTAAGAAAATCAGCTTGTTCATTATCAGTAACAAAAACATGATTTTGAAACCAGTCTAAATTTTCGCTTACTTCCCAAACTACTACGTGGCAGCCCTCTATTGTCTCAAATTCTTTGATGATAGGCATTGTTTTATTCAATACTAAATATGTTTATCTACAATTAGAAACAGCATACAATGGATATACTACAATGGGCGGGTATTCAGAAAAATTTTCTAACGAAAACCGAACGCCTATCGGTTTATTTTTTTCTTTCAAAAACAAAAATAAACTCTGCATGGCACCTTTGTTAGAGGCTTTTACTTCGATGGGTACAATGCGTTCGCCTTGTTGTACTACATAGTCTATTTCGGCGTTGCTATTGGCATTTTCTCTATGCCAATAATAAAGATTTTCGCTCTGAAACGGATTACCGTATTTTAACCATTCTACGCCTACAAACATTTCGGCAATCGCCCCTTTGTTAATAGCATCGAAACTATCTTGCGCCATCAGTTGCCCTACATTCAAGCCCAAAGCCCGCTGAAAAAGCCCTGTGTCAAGCAATATCAATTTTCGCCTCCTATCGTCTATTTCTGCTCCCAACGGAAGGCCATTGGCTGACGTGTGTGTAATTGAAACGACCAAACCCGCCATTGTTAGTAGCCGTACCGCCTCTTTGATTTGTATGAGCGAGGCTTGTGTTGCTGCTTTTGTAAATACAAATTTACCACCCGTTTGTTTAACGACCGATTCAAATACCTCTAAAATGCGTAGCGATGGCACTCGTTTGTTATATTTTGCAAAATCTGACCGAATCGAAATCAGTAAATCGTCTAAAACCGTTTGGACTTCCAACAGATTGCCGCCACTGGCATAGTGGACAACGGCTTCGGGCATTCCACCGATGATTAAAAATTTTTTGAAGTACTCAATCAATTTATGATGAAATGGCGCTTGTAGTGGATAGGCTGCATTAGCTTCTTTTTTGAGTTTCAAGAGTTGTTGCTCGCCCATGGCCTCCAAAAACTCATCGAAAGAAAGTGGATAAATAAAAACAGAACGTACTCGACCTACACCAAAAGATGGTAGTTCTTCGAGCGCAAACTCTAAGAGCGACCCTGCTGAAATAAGATGTAAAGCTGGGTATTTTTCATAAAAAAAACGTAGCGATGAAATAGCTGGTAAGCAGGCTTGGATTTCGTCAAAAAATAAAAGGGTTTTGCCTTCAACAATGGGTGTGTCGAAATAGAGTGATAAGTTTTCGCAGATGGCTTGGGGATCTAAATTTCCCTTAAAAAAAGCATGGACTTCTATCTGCGACTCAAAATTGATTTCAACAAAATATTCAAAATGCTTTGACAGCACTTGTACTGCCGTTGATTTACCTACTTGTCTTGCACCTCTTAGCAAAAGCGGTTTTCTGATTTCTTGGGCTTTCCAATCAATCAAAATTTGGTCTATTTTTCTTGAAATAATCATGTTTAGCTTTTATTAGTACCCAAAAAAGACAAACAAATATATAAAACAGTACCCGAAAAAACAACAAAAACAATTTTTATAGGCATTGAAAACCTCAATCGTCCTCCTCCTCGTTCTCTTTTTTATTATTTAGTCTCACAAAAGCGCCACGGCGAGGGGCTGGCATTTTACTATCAAGCCCTCTGACGGTTTGCCATACGATTTCGCCAAACGCCAAGTCGTCAATGGCATCGGGGCGGCTTAGGTCAAATAACTGCGAGCGTTTGGAGTTGCGATTAACGGCTACATTGCGCTCGTCAATATTGACTTGTGCGGCTTTGGCAATGAAGGGTTTGCTATCGGCTTTTTTCATAAAACATTGCCACATCGGCACGGCAGCGGCATCGTACTGGCTCATGGGTTTTAGCCCCAAAATCAGCTCAATCGTCCGTAACATACCAGACGTACTGTACATAGTATGATTGATAAACCCACGCTTAACCATACCGCCCGCCACATATGCCGTTGAGCGGTGAGCGTCCACGTGGTCGGCACCATTTTGGGCATCATCTTCGAGTATAAACACCACAGATTCGTTCCAGATGGGGCTTTTGGCCAAATATGCTACAAATCGACCAACTGCCAGGTCGTTGTCGGCAACGGCAGCTTGGGGTGTAGGTAGGCCAATTTTTGCACCCGAAGTATGGTCGTTGCCAAAACGAATGGAGTTAAACTGTGGCACTTTGCCAGCAGCCAACAGTTCGTCAAAATCTCGTTCCCAGACGGCTTCTCTGTCCACGTCTCGATAGTTGTTGTTGTAGCTTGCAAAGCCCTTGCAGTAGTGGTCTTTCATGGCTGGAATATTACCATCTTTGCGGTCGGCAAACTCGCCATAGCTGCGATAACTTACGCCTGCACGCTGGCAATGGTCCCAAATAAAGCCATCTCGTGGGTACGCCACCGTGCGGCCACCACCTTCGTAGTCGTAGCCACCGCCTCGGCCACCGTAGCTTGTTACCCACGTTTTTTCGACATAGTCATTGGCATACGAAGCCGTGGACCAGTTATGGCCATCGGCACTGACTTCGGCATCTACATAAAAATTGTCTAACAACACAAACTCACGAGCAATGGCATGCTGGTTGGGGGTAATGTTTTCGGGAAATATACACAGCGAAGCATCGCCGTTGCCTTCTTTCATATCGCCCAGTACTTGGTCGTAGGTGCGGTTTTCTTTGATAATATAAAAAACATACTTGATAGGCGATTTGTCGCCTACCCGCCTTGGAATCGGATTGCCTTCTTCGCCTTCGGCGTTGAGTTCTTTGGTTTTGGTGTAAGGCGTATTACCGTAAACAACTCTCGAATAAGCCGCAAGTATATTCTCTTCGGGCGTGTCTATGACCGATAATGTACCTTTAAATAAACCCCCAATATAACCAGGTCTTAGGTTTGCCTCTGCATTTGCGCCCTTTTGTTGTGGTGCTTTGGCAACAAGCGGGTTAGGGCCATCGGGATTGGCTTTTGAGGTCAATCCTTTGCCGTTTGTTACCCAAATTTTACCATTAATTACTTTTACAGAAGTAGGGTACCAGCCTGTTGGTATAAACCCCTTTGAACGGCTTTGCCCTTTAACAGATACATCAAACACAGCCAGACAGTTGTTATCGGCATTGGCTACATAAAGTATATTTTGGGCTTCGTCCAAGGCCACACCATTGGGGGTGCTACCCACGGGTGCATCTGGGTAGAGCGACGCCGTGAGGGTTTCGATTATTTTTGTTTGTTGTATGTCAATCAGCGATACTACATTGTCGTTGCCATGTGCCACAAACAAATACCGCCCGTCGGCAGTTAGCACCATGTCATTGGGATTTTTGGAGGTAGCTATCTCGGTCTCAATTTTATTGGTTTCGGTATCAATAATCAGTACCCTGCTCCCACCCCACGCCGATACATAAAGCTGTTTGGCATTGGCCGAAAGTAAACAAGTGTAAGGGTCGGCTGGAAGTTTTATTTTTTGAATAATCAACTTAGTTTCGGTATTACAGACATATACCGAGCTATCGTCTTTGGCGGTAACGTACAGTAACTTTGCTGCTGAATTGACACAAATCCCTGCGGGTGAAATTCGTTTAGGCCAAGCCTTACCAAGCGTAATACCTTCTTGTTCAACGAGTTTGTTATTTTTAATTTCATAAATCAATACCTTATTGTCGTTGCCACCCGAAGCGTAAATGTATTTTTCGTCGGCACTAAACGCCAATCCAAGCCATGACTTCGGGGTAATAGCTTTGTCCAATAGTTTTTCGGTTCGGGCATCAATCAACATCACGCTCTGGGTGCTTTGGCCGTTGTTGGTGATGGCTACATATTTTTGGGACGGCGACAGTACCATATTTAGCGGCAAATCGTCTAAATCTAAAACACTCCGTCCAGCAGGGCTTAATGACCAGCCGTTGGGTAATTGCAGTCGGTTTTTTACAAGATTTTTATAGACAATCGCCTCGTCCAACTGTGCAGTATTTGAGCGTTGGTTGCAACTCATCAATGACATAAAACCAGCGATGATCAAGACTAAAAACTTTAATGATTTCATAATAAATATAATGACTGAATGAGTACTAAATGTGGCTAATGTTACTAAATTTATTTTTATCAAAATACACGCCAGAGGCGTTACGACAGTTTTCACTCGACAGAGCCGAGCGAGGGCTAAGAACATTCAACAAAAACTCAGATTGTCAGATATTATTCGTATCGCAAATGTTTGACTGAATCGCCAGAGGCGGCTAATTCTTTGAGTGAATCAATACCTATTTTTAGGTGGTTTTCTACAAAATTGGCAGACACATGTTTGTCGCTCTCTTCGGTTTTGACTCCCTCTGGTATCATCGGATTGTCGGACACTAACAGCAATGCCCCGTGTGGAATAGAATTGACAAAACCGACTGTAAAAATCGTGGCCGTTTCCATATCTATCGCCATAGAACGAGTTTCCCGTAGGTTTTCTTTAAATGTTTCGTCATGCTCCCAGATACGCCGATTGGTGGTATAAACCATGCCCGTCCAATAGTCCAATTCATATTTTTTGATGGTCGAAGACACCGCCCTTTGTAGCCTAAACGACGGCAGGGCTGGTATTTCGGGCTTCATGTACTCGTTGCTCGTGCCTTCGCCTCTGATGGCGGCAATGGGTAGTATTAGGTCGCCGATTTGGGTCTTTTTTAGTCCGCCACATTTACCCAAAAACAAAACAGCTTTGGGCTTGACAGCCGACAGCAAGTCCATCACAGTTGCAGCCATGGCACTACCCATGCCAAAGTTGATGATGGTAATGTTTTCGGCAGTAGCGGTTTGCATGGCTCGGTCTCGCCCTATGATTTCGACATCAAAAATATCGGCAAACCGTTGCACATAATTTATAAAATTGGTCAGTAAAATATACTCACCGAAGCCATCTAAGGGTGTACCTGTGTAGCGTGGAAGCCAGTTTTCGACTATTTCTTTTTTTGTTTTCATTCTTCTTTTCGGTTAATTTGTGCTATGGTTTCGCTGAATCTGCCCACATTTGACTACAAACTTACAAAAATTGAAGATAAACCGTATATCTTCGACTCAATACGGCGCAAGTATGTAGCTCTCACGCCCGAAGAGTGGGTACGCCAGCATATTCTAAACTGGCTAACGGTTGAGTGTCAATACCCCAAATCACTCATAAAGTCTGAAAGTGGTTTACAGGTCAATCGGCTCAGTAAACGTACCGACATTATAGTTTATGACCGAACTGCCAAACCATTTATATTGGTCGAGTGCAAAGCCCCTCATATTTTATTGTCAGATGGCACTTTTGGGCAAGCGACCAATTATAACAAAACACTGAATGCACCGTTTCTTTTGCTAAGTAATGGCATCGAACACTTGGCTTTTGAATTAAGAGACAGCCAGTTTTTTCCGATTCAAAACCTACCACCTTTGAAATAAACCTTTTGTACTAATTTTAAGTTACTTAATACAAAAATCGTGGTCTCTAAGTTATATTTGTGGCTTAACTACTTTGCTCATCAGTCTAAATATTTATCAAACATGAAATCGCTATCAAGTCTCGTTCTTACAGTGTTGTTTGTTGGTTCAATGTCTTGCAAAACAACGACCTCCAACGACCCAATGCCAACAGGAGCGGCAAAATTAGAACTCATTGCTGGAAAAGTATCTAAGTCATGGGAAATCACGGCCATTGACATCAATAATGTTGATGTTTTTTCATTGAATAGAACCTGTACAAAAGATGACGTTTTTTTATTGAACGCCAACAAGACTTATGAACTCAACGAAGGCCCAACCAAATGCCGTGTTACCGACATACAGGTCTATGAAAAAGGCACATGGGAACTAAGCCCCGACGAGTCTGAATTGGTTTTGAATAAAAAAAGCCGCTACAAAATTTTAGAATTGAGTAGCTCTTCGCTAAAATTATCTAACAAAAATTTACCTGGCGAGGTAATTGACAAAAGCTACAAGGCACTGTCGAGCAACTAACCAATGCCTACGCTTATCGTTGTGGCCGGCCCTACGGCAGTTGGCAAAACCGACTTGTGCGTGAGGCTCGCCCAAAAACTCAATACAGAAATACTTTCGGCTGACTCTCGGCAGTTTTATAACGAATTAAACATCGGCACGGCCAAGCCAACGGCCAGCGATATGGCTGGCGTACGCCATCACTTCGTTGGGTCCCATTCTGTGTCAAAATTATACAGTGCTGGTTCATTTGAGCGAGATGCACTGGCAACACTCGACCAAATTTTTAGTACCAATCAGTATGCCATCGTAGCGGGCGGCTCTGGGCTTTATATCAAAGCACTCTGCGAAGGGCTTGACGACCTGCCAACCACTCCACCACAGCTACGCACCGAGCTAATGAATAGCCTCAAAGCCAACGGTTTGGCACCACTACAAGCACAGCTTCAAACATTAGACCCTGTCTATTGCCAAACTAACGACCTCCAAAACTCTCAGCGCGTGGTGCGGGCATTGGAGGTTTGTCTGCTGACAGGCCGTCCGTTCTCATCGTTCAAAGTCCGTCAGGTAGCCCAACGACCTTTTGAAATTATATCAATAGCCATCAATCGAGACCGTGATGACCTTTACAGTAGAATTGACAACAGAGCCGATAAAATGCTGACCGATGGATTAGTCGATGAAGTCAAAAATTTGGCTTTGTTCAGAAATCATAATGCGCTACAAACGGTTGGCTACAAAGAAGTTTTTGATTATTTAGACGGCAAGTATAACTATTTGGAAATGGTGCGGCTCATTAAGCGCAATACCCGCCACTATGCCAAACGCCAACTGACATGGTTTAAGCATCAGGGTAGTTTTGAATGGTTTTCGGCTGACGATTTTGATGGAATAATGGCACGAGTAAAGCGTTAATGAAACAAAGAATTTGTATTGATTATGAAATTTTTATCTATTATTACCTTTTTAGTTTTACTTAGTCTTGAAACTTACGGTGCGGTGAGCGTATTGTATGGCGAGCGCAATTTGAACGAAAATAGGCTGGCTATTTATTTTGACAAGGAAGGCTCTATTTACCCCGATTATTTTATTTCAGATATGTCGCTTGGTGCTGCAAATAGCTCATTGTCAAAATGGTATAGCAAAAATAGCGAAGATTTTATACAACTCACTAAACTCTATCACTGTAATTTTAAATACTATTCAGTAGCCAATGCCCAAACATTAAATGACTCGATTGAAGCGACGGTTTTGCGTAAAATAAACAGTCAAACAGCGGCCTACTACAGCGTGTCATTTATGTTGCACGGCTATCGAAAAGCGTACAAGGAGGGTATGTCGAGATATACGTCTGTACGAGACTATAACACACTGAAAGCTACTATTTTAGGTTATAATTACAAAAAAACATTACTCATAGAACTATACTGGGACGGTAGTTTTGCAGAAATATCGTACAAGAACAGAAAAACGGTTTTTGAAGCCTTTGAACAAGCCCAAACCAATGCCGACAAAACAGGTGAAGGGCTGCGAAAGGTACTGTCGGCAGTACAGTTTAAGCGCATCAATCTGATTTCTCATAGCCTCGGGGCGAGGGTGCTTTGTTCAGCTTTGTTTCAGAATACCCTTACACCAAACACTTCTGTAACACCCAACCAAGCCATTAACATTTGTCTGGTAGCCCCTGCGCTTGCGGGTGTCGAAGTCTTTAAAGATTATTATAAACGCAATACAACTATTGATTTTAAACATAAAGACAACTACACACTCAACGTGGTATATAACAAAAATGACTTTGTGTTGATGAAAAAAGAGCCAATGATGGGGGTTTTTGGCCCCGGCCCCCGCAAATACGGCAACACGACCCTTGGCTGCAACTACCAAAATGAAGCGATTGAACTTGGCAATTATTTTAGGGCTAATTTCAAGAACTCTACCTTCAATCTGTACGATGCTTCTGACGTTGGCAAGTGCCATTTTGTGAGTTGTTATTGTGGCAGCGATGTACTAAAAACGGCTTTGGAAATGATTGACAGATAGTTTAACCTCCATTTTTACCGTTCCTGTCTCAATTCTTACGTTCATACATAAAGTAGTGTTTTGATTGATGACTTGGTTTATGTTTACCATTAGAACTAAACATAAACTCTCATGTACACTACTGCCGCTATTATTACGCTCGTTGTTATTGGTATTCTGATGACCGTCAAGGTTGTGCCACAACAAACTGCGCTTATTGTCGAACGTCTCGGTAAGTTTTATGGGGTTTTGCAGCCTGGTATTAGTTTTGTTGTGCCGTTTATTGACCGTATCGCCTACAAACACAGCCTCAAAGAAAAAGCGATTGACATACCTGAGCAAATCTGCATAACGAGAGACAACGTACAGGTACGGGTGGACGGGGTACTTTTTTTGCAAGTCTTTGATGCCCAAAGGGCATCTTATGGTATATCCGATTATATTTTTGCAGTAACCCAACTCGCCCAGACTACTATGCGGAGCGAAGTAGGCAAGATAGACTTAGACAAAGCCTTTGAAGAACGTATGACCATGAACCGTGCCGTGGTGCAAGCCATCGACGAAGCCTCTGAGGTATGGGGAGTAAAAATGTTACGTTATGAAATCAAGAATATTACACCGCCACAAAGCGTGCTACACGCCATGGAAAAACAAATGCAGGCCGAGCGTGAGCGGCGGGCGGTAATATTACAGTCGGACGGTGAAAAACAGGCGACAGTCAATATGGCAGAAGGGCAAAAACAGAAAGTAGTATTAGAGTCTGAGGGCATCAAGACTCGTCAAATAAACGAAGCCGAAGGACAGGCAGCAGCTATTACGGCCATTGCTACGGCCACCGCTGAGAGTATCAAGGTAATAGCGGCGGCTATTCAAGAAAAAGGCGGTATGGAAGCCGTCCAGCTCAAAGTAGCCGAGCAGATGGTTCAGCAGTTTGGACATTTGGCCAAAAATACCAATACCATGATTTTACCAGCTAATTTTGGCGATATGTCGTCGATGATAGCCACGGCGATGAGCATCGTTAAACAACAAAAATAACATGGAATATCCTCAAATATGGCTCATTGTAGGAGTGCTGCTCCTCATTGCTGAGTTAATGTCAGTCTCGTTTTTCTTTGTTTTTTTGAGTATTGGTGCGCTTACGACTGCGCTATTGAGTTGGCTCAACATCACGACTACCCTCAATATGCAGCTACTGACGTTTTCGGTCGTATCGGTTGGTTCGTTGTTGTTGTTGAGAAAACCAGTTCAAAATATTTTTAAAAAAGACGGTAAGACCGTTGAGTACAACGAATACGTGGGCGACAACGCCACCGTCGTTACGGCCATTCCTACCAATGGCGAGGGCAAAGTGTTCTATCGTGGCACGGAGTGGGCGGCTAAGTCAGACACAGGCCAAGCCATTGCTGAGACTTCGATAGTGACTATCAAGCAATTAGACGGCATTAAGTTAATTGTGGGGGTGGTGTAGAGTTATTTCTCAACCCACCACAGGCCACCTAAAAACAGATTCCAAAAGTATTCTTTTGCCTGTAGCTTGTGATGCTCGGGCAGCTTCGATTATTTCGAGTACGTGCAGAGCGTGTTCAGCATTGATGAGCGGCTCTGTGCCTTTGGCCATGCTTTCGGCTATAACGCTTGCGCCCTGTTCCCATACATAAGTGCCTGAATCGGTAGCATATCGCTGGCCTTTTTCATCGTCGATAGTTGCCATATCGACACCAAAGGGTTTCCAATCGTAGCCAACGAGGTGCATAGAGCCTTTTGTACCAACAATCGAAATCGTAGGTTTTTCTTGGCCGTGGCCTTCGTGGCCATAAGGGTCAAAATAATTAAAACCACACTGCACGTGCGATAGTGCGCCACTGGCGTGTTTCATTATTACCATGGCGTTGTCTTCGGCTATGACTTTTATCTGACCTTTGTCATCGACGTTTCGGGTTGGGGTAATGACGTTTGTCATAGCCACTACTTCTTTGACAGGCCCTAAAAGTCCGCTCAATGTGGCCAAATTATATACCCCCAAGTCTGGTAAACTACCACCACCTTGTTCATAAAAAAACGCTGACCATGTAGGCCCCAAATGCCCATAATGTGCATGAGCAGCAGCTACCTTGCCGATTTTGCCTTCGTTGATTGCTTTGGCCATAAACGCAAACTGTGGACTATTGACAACCGCTGGCGCACCCCAAATTTTGACATTTTTTTGTTTGGCTAAAGCCAACAATGCCTTCCCTTCGTTGTAGGTATTGGCCAACGGTTTTTCGCTCCATACGTTTATTCCCTTTAAAATTGCCAATCGATTGAGCCGCCCGTGTTCTTGCATATTAGTCAGGTTTACCAACAAGTCAAACTTCGCACCTGCCAGCATGAGGTCTATGTGCGGGTAATGATTAGGGATTTTGTACTTTTCGGCAGCCACTTTGGCTCTATCTGGTACAATATCACAGGTACTGACGAGTTCTACACAAAGCGATTTGGACAAATGTGGCAAATACATATTTGACACACTACCACAGCCAATGAGGCCAACTTTGATTTTTTTATCAGCCGCCTGTGTTTCAATCGTTCCCAGCAAAACGGCTGCGCCGAGGGCTGAGGTTTGCTTTAAAAAGTTTTTTCGTGTCATGAGTTTATGAGTTTATTTTTTTTATCTCGCTGAGGGGCGGAGTTCGCTGAGGTTTAAGATTTTACAAAATACACTCAGCGTACTCTGCTCCTCTGCGAGATTATATTTTTTCAAATCGTATTTTAGAATTTTTTAAACATTTCATGGCCTGCGTTATACCACCGAGGGTAAGCGGAAACATTCGATTTTCGGACCAGTCTCTGATGAGCGTTGTACTATGGGTATATTTCCAATAGTCAGCCACTGTAACAGGATTGAGCCAAACTATATTTGGGTATTGAGTCTTGAAACGTTCGAGCCACGTCAAGCCCGACTCTTCGTTGTAATGCTCTATGCTACCTCGTGGGTGTGTAACTTCATAGGCCGACATGGCGGCATCGCCCACAAAAATAACCTTGTAGTCTTTTGGATATTTGTGCAGTACTTCTAATGTTGGAATCCGTTTACTGCGGCGGTTGTTGTCTTTCCAGAGAGTTTCATAAACGCAATTATGGAAATAAAAAAACTCAATATTTTTAAATTGATATTTAGCTGCCGAAAACAACTGCGAGCAAAGCTCAACGTGTTCGTCCATCGAGCCTCCTACGTCCAGCAGTAGCAAAATCTTGACGTTATTTTTACGTGGTGGTTGCATCTGAATATCCAAAATACCTGCATTTCGACAAGTTCCATCTATCGTCCCCTCCAAATTTATCTCCTCGTCGAGTCCCTCACGGGTCAATATTCTAAGGCGTTTCAGTGCCATTTTTATATTTCGGGTACTAAGTTCTACATCGTCGTCATAGTTTCGGTATGCTCGTTGCTCCCAAATTTTGACTGCCGTTTTATTGCCTTTCGATGGCCCCTGTACCCTAAACCCTTCGGGACTAAAACCATTAAAACCATAAGGCGACGTACCGCCAGTACCTATCCATTTGTTGCCGCCATCGTGCCGCTCTTTTTGTTCGTCCATCAGTTTCTGAAAACGCTCAAAGAGAGCTTCAAGGCCGCCCATTTTTTCGATTTGTTCTTTTTCTTCATCACTCAAATCGTTTGATAGGGCTTCGTTAAACCATTCTGGCGGTATATTCATTTCTTTCAGTTTCAAATCAACGGTTTCGGCGTTCTGAAAATATTGAGCAAAAAGACGGTCATACAAATCGTAGTGCATTTCGTTTTTGAGCAATACCGTTCTACTCAAATAATAAAACTCATCGGTGCTGTAGCCCACAATTTGTTTTTTGAGACCTTCCAATAAATTGAGGTACTCCCCCAGCGTAACGGGCAGGGCGTGTTGTTTGAGCAATAAAAAAAAGTCTAAAAACATATCAGTCGTTTGTTTGGGTTGGGTTATACAAATCTAACAAGGTCGTTTTAAGTATTGCCCTTTGGCTTGGCCTACTATTTTGTGGTTATCATAGATTAAATTTCCTCTCAAAAAAGTAGTCTTAACACGGCCAGTAAGTTCTATGCCTTCAAAAACCGAGTAGCCCTGTGTTGATTCAGAATCTTCGGCATGGCATACAAACGTTTCGGTAGGGTCGAGCAGCGCCACATCAGCATCAAAGCCCAATGCAATGTCGCCCTTAGTCAAAAGCCCGTACCGTTGGGCAGGATTCCAGCACAATAACTCAGCCATGTGATTGTAGCTCATACCTCGTTTTGAGCCTTCCGAAAACAAACCACTCAACATAAATTCTGTACCACCAAAACCCGACTTAGCCAAAAATATATTGTTAGGTTGCTGATTATCAGTCTTAAACTCTTCTTTACAACAGGCATGGTCTGAACAAACCCAGTCTATTTTGCGGTCTAAAAGTGCCTCCCAAAGTCCCTCAACATCTTCACGTGGGCGAATGGGTGGATTTACTTTGGCATTACAACCACAGGCGGCATCGGTGTCCAAGAGCAAGTGTCCGATGGTTACTTCTCTACGAAAATTGATATGCGGAAACGCCAACTGCATACGGTAAGCCGAGTCCAAAGCCTTACGAGAAGTAAGGTGCAGCAGGTTGATATTGACACACTCGGTTTCGTGCGCCAAGTACGAGGCAATGGCAATGGCCAAACCCTCTGAGTGCGGTGGTCGAGAAGCCGAGTAAGCCGCCAGTCCTTCGAGCGTGCCTTCTTCTTCGACGATTTTGGTATATGCAGCCATAATTTCGGCAGTTTCGCAGTGCATACTAAGGCTGATATAGTCTTTGAGGTGCGGAAATTTGTCCATCGCTCGCTTTACGCCCCGCATCACAAACTCAAAGTGTGCGAAGTCGTATTTCTCGCCCTCGGGGGTCATCAAAAAATCTTTCTGACTACTCGACCGTCCGTGTAGGCCATGGCTACCATAAAACATAAAAATCTTGAATGAAGTAACACCATATTTTTCAATCAACATTTCGATTTCGTCAATGTGCTGGTTCATCATGGGTGCCAAGTGGTAGGCATAGTCCACATGAAACTGCCCGTCAGATACAGCCAACACTTCTGGAAAAAACTCGGCATAAGACCCTGTTTTGTTGAGGTAATATTGGCCAGTACGCATATAGTTGAGACTGCTCGTAACACCGCCCATGGCCGCCGCACGGCTTTCGGTAACGGCATCTTCGCCTAACGGAGCATATATACCCGTGTGCATGTGGGCATCGACAAGACCTGGGAATGCCAAGCGGTTTTGGCCATCAAATACTTCGGTGACTTCGGTCGGGTCAATGAAGGGCGCAATTTTGGTAAACTTACCGTCTTTAATACCTAAGTCTAATAAGTCTATGGCTGTTTTGTTAGGGCGTACTACACGTACATTTTTAAGGATAAGGTCAAGGGGTTTCATATTGATTGGTTAGTTGTTGTTAGGTTTAATGTTGTTGCCACAAAAGCGATGAGGAACAGAAAAATGATAAACTGTAAAACCGAAAATCTGTATCAAGATAAATTAGATATACTTTTAAATACTTTTCTACTGCTTGCTGACAATGAAAACAAATGGTATCAGTGTATTCAGGCAGATGTAATAATGTGATTTTAGCAGTACCTAAATCATGTTCAGCCTTAGTTAGCCACGCTTGTACTATTTGCTCTTTATTTTGCATAAATCAGTTTGCCTCCTTTGAGAGCATGATAGACAAACGAGTTACAATCTTTTGAGTAATATACTCTATTGTTTCTGTCATAGTTTTATTATTTGTTGTTGCTACAAAGGTGCTGAGGTTTAAAATAAGCAAAACTGCACGCCCTCGTCTATTTCATTTTTTATTTTACCGTCTGTTATTTCTAATGCTTTTCTGACTCTAAGCGCAATATTTTTAGCAAAAATTACAGGTACAGCATTACCAATTTGCAATTGTAGTTCTCTTTTATTGTTACCACAAAACACCCAACTATCTGGAAAGGTCTGGATTCTGGCGTATTCTCTGGCTGTAAACGCTCGAATTTTACTGGCCTTAATTCGCCACAGTTTTGCGTCAGAATCGGGATTTCTCACATATTTGGCATCTTCTCTATCTTTCACAATTCGTTCTGTCTGTACATTTCCCAAAGCCCAGCCCCAAACAGTGGCCGTATCTATGGCTGGGAAGGGCGAGTCAAAGCCTCTGACAGGATTACCCTCAGAGGCTGTTCTACTCAACCGTATCGGAACAGCAATTGCATCTTCGCTATATAACTCGTTGGTTTCGGTGTGGGCATAACTTCTAAAACCCCATTCTGGATTATGATTAGGTAGTTCAATAGAAAAATCTTGCCCCAAATCAAAAACAAAATCGTGGATAGTTGTTTCTTTTTGCTTTCGGGGAAAATTAAAATTATTGATTGTATTGTCTTTAAATGCCACAAAAATAAACCGTCGCCTTGTTTGTGGTACGCCATGTTCTGAAACCCTAAAAAAATCAAAAATAGTGGTATAACCAATAGCTTTTAATTCGTTTTCAATTTGTTGAGCAAAAGGCTTACCCGTTTCTGGGTGGTACATCGTCCTGAGATTGAGTACATTTTCCATCACAATTATCCGAGGTTGCATGGTTTTGGCAATTCGTACTACTTCACGATATAGCGTATTTCGTTCGTCTGTTTCGTTACGATTGCCCCCCAACGAAAAGCCTTGGCAAGGAAAACCCGCCAAAAGTACATCTAAATTTTTCTTAAAAGTCGGTATATATTCTCTTACGTCTCCACCAACTATATCCCAATTTGGACGATTTAATTTTAAGGTTTTTACAGCATAATCTAATATCTCATTTGACTCTGTATGCTCGAAACCAGCCAGTTCAAAGCCCAAATCCATTCCACCAGCACCTGCAAAAAGCCCTAAAAATGTATAGTCAGATTTCTTTTCGTTTTCTATTTCAAACATAGCTGGCTACGATTTTAAATGAGGTAAAATCGGGACAGAAGCAGTGCGTTCTTTGGGCAAACGTTGTTTGCAAGCATCAAAAATACCCTGAATTGTATCTAATTGTTTATTTTTATCTAATTGATTTACAGTCGATTCGTCTTTTATTAGGTAGTAAAATAAGTTTTCGTATTTATCTTTTCTAATAATTTGAGCCGTAATATTCGTATCTTCTTTCAGTACTTCTAAGTCTTTTTTCTTAGCTACAAAAATAAAGTTTAAGTGAAACGTGGCAATTTTTGAATTAAGAGGATTGGGATAAGTGTACATTTTTCGATGCCTTATTGAACCTTCATTGTATGGCCCATGATTATATTCTGTATAATTTGAATACTTGGATTCTTTATGAAGTTCAAAATCATAATTCAAAAAGTCTCCATCTAAGAAAATAAGCGTCACAATATTTTGACTGCTCGAATCAAGCAAGGCAAATAGATAAAAACACGGTATGATAACGGTTTCTATTCCAACTTTCACAAACGTTGAACCGCAAGGAAGACAACTGTTGTAATCAATCGTCAAACCTCTTGAATCACTCCCATTTGATTTTCGAATTAGTTTTTTGATTTCCAAACCAATCATAATGCCTGTTTCGGTGTTTCTTATCACCAAATCGGGGGTCGTTAGCGAACCAGAATGAAATATCTCAAAATTGTCTGGTAGCGAGTTATCAATTTCTGAGTATATCCAGTTATCAAATGGGTCATCTTGTACAGTACCAATCATTGCTTTTGAGCGCATAATTACAGGAATTACGCCATTCTCAATTTTTTTGAGCAAGTTTCTATAAATAACTAATGCAATTTCTAATTCACTCATTGTTTTTAAAATATAACTCCCTTTGATTTTAACTCCTCAATCTCTCTCTCTCCCATGCCCAATCCTATCAAAATCTCTTTGGTATGTTCACCTATTTGGGGTGGGTTTTGATATACTTCATAGTTGGTATCTTGGTATTCCAACGGAAACTTGGGTAGTTTTGTAACTGTTCCGTTGGGTAGTGTGGTTATCAGTAAGCTACCGCCTTCGTTGAGTTGTGGGTCTTCAAAAAGGTCTTCGACATTGGCGATGGGTGCAAAAGGTATATCGGCGGCTTCGCATTTGGCTATGATTTGGGCTTTGGTAAATTGTTTTAGAGTGCTTTCAACTTTGGGCAAAAACCAGTCTCGCTCACCGATGCGGTCGTTATTGGTTTTGAGTTTGGGGTCAGTGAGCCAGTCGGTTCGGTCAAAGGCTACACAAAACCGCTCCCAATGTTTTTCAGAAATAATACCTACAAAAACCGAGTTACTGTCTGCTGTTTCAAAAATACGGTACACGCTCCACGCACTCACACGGGCAGGCATGGGCGGCACGGGTACGTTGGTCAGGGCAGAATAAGCCATGTGCTGGCCCATCAAAAAGGCAGTGGTTTCAAACAATGC
>JAYWHT010000027.1:0-4864 GCA_043777595.1 Spirosomataceae bacterium | reverse complement strand
TCGAAAAGTTGATAATTTTTACTAACTTTTCGCTTTATCGACTAAAAATATAATCTGTATTTGCATTAGCAATCCAAAGCTATACATTTAGTATGGCAGGAAGCTATAAAAACAAACCCAATTACTATTATGAACAGATTATCATTAGCCGATTTGAAGGCACAAAAAAACAATGTAGTCGCTAATTTAGAGGCGATTAAGGGTGGGAATTTAAGTATGTGTCATTGTGGGGTAACAAATGCCGATGTTATAGTGAACGGCCCCCCTGTCGTTATTCCAAAGTGTCCTAAGCAGTAGTTATTATCGGTAATAATTAAGGGTTGAATTATTTTAACCCTTAATTATTCCTAAGTAGTCAAGCAAAATTACCGTAAATTTTCAAAATGAAAATACAATGTATAGACATTTAACTATCAATAATTTATACAAAACTCGTGTCTCACATCTACTCTATCTATCCGTTTGAATTCTAAATTTTCACGGTGAGGAATTGGATTAGTTTGTAAAGTTTATGTTACAAACTTTTTGTTCTACATTGTAGGCAATATTTACGATAAGGGTTTCCATCTTTACAAGCTGACTTAGATATTTTTTAATTCTCATACTTTCCATGAAATCATTCTACTTCTCTATTATCTGCATTATTCTCGGTAATTGCGGTTATTCGCAAAAAACTACTCATGTAGGATTAGGTGTAGGTATTCAAGAATTAACAGATAAGGTAAGTATTAGTGTTGTGAATTTGTTGGACAATTATTTCGGCACTATTGATTCTGATTCAGCACAAATAAAATATGGCCTATCTACTGACATACTACTATTTCCAAAACCTTTACTCAAATTATCATATTACCAGACAAGTTTTTATTACAACGACACGAAGTATCATAAACCGACAATACTTAATATTGTACCCCAAAACGACTCAATCATCATGGTTACCATTGCGTTTAGTCATTGTAGTTCTAATGATTTTAGCGCAATACCAGCGATACTAAATGTTGTAATAAAAAATAAAGATGGAGATTTAAAGATTGGGAATACTACCAATTATTATCTCGAAAAATATAAATGGAATAAGCTAAAAATAGGTAGAAATTACTATTTTTGGTCACCCCAAACTTCATTTAGTGAAATTAAACTTGACAGTGTTAAATTATTCAATAGTTTGTTAATGAGTAAGTTAAATCAAAAAACACCCATTCAATTTAACTATATTTTAGCAAGTTCAATAAACGAACTAACTGATATTCAAGGTTTTTTATTTAAAAATGATAACAGTTCAATCGCTTATACTGAAATACCAAATAATACCATTTTTACAGCCGATTCTTCAAATTACTACAAGCATGAAATCGCACACGTATATATTCACGATAATTGGCCGAATATAGTGCCATTTTTTGATGAGGGCTTGGCTGTTCATTGGGGAAGTAACGGAAGTATATCTTTGATTCAATCATTGCCCCACGTAAAAAAATATATTAAGGATAACAAATATGTAGAATTAGATAAGTTTGAAATCCTTTCAGCTATAAACGTGCCAAACTATGCTAATCTTTATTACACAATAGCAGGTTTAATATGTAAAACAGTAGAAGATGAAAAAGGATTAGATGGAATTAAGAAACTAATAGCAGATGGTACAGAAAAAGATATTTATTATGCCATTGAGCAAGCACTTGGTGTAAAAAAAGCAGATTTGAATGTGTTTTTGAGAAAAGAATTAGAAAAATATTGAAACTATGATAAACAAAATCCGTAAAACACTATTGGTTATTTTAGGTTGTTTTAGTTGGGCTTTCGCCCAAGACATTACCGTTTTCAAAAACGTCAATGTAATACCCATAAACACTAATACTGTACTTCAAAATCGTGATGTATTGATAAAAAATGGTGTGATAGAATCTATTGAGAAGCCAAATAACAAAAAATACAAAGATGCAACTGTCATAGATGCCAAAGGGCAATACCTCATGCCTGGCCTTGCAGATATGCACGTACACATACCACGCAAAAACAAATATGGCTACGGTCAAGATGAATTTTTAAAACTACAAATAGCCGCAGGAATTACTACGGTTCGGTCAATGCGTGGGGCAGAGGCAGATTTAATACTCCAAAAAGAAGCAGAAACCGCAAAAACAATAAGTCCAGACATTTATACATCTGCTCCACCTTTTTACGCAAGCCGTATTTGGATTAGTGCCGATTCATTAAGTCGGTTAGTAAAATCGTATAAAAAACAAGGGTATCAATCGCTTAAAGTGCTAAGTGTACCATCTGTAACTTGGTTTGACACACTGGCGCAGTCAGCACGCTTGGAGGGTTTACAACTATCTGGCCATGTGCCGTCTGGTATATCAGTAAGCTATGCGCTCAATAAAAATCTGAATAGCATCGAACATTTGGGAGGATATGAAACCCTAAAAATAAATAGCCCTGAGTTTGAAAATGCGCTCTCAAAAACCATTTCAAACAACGTATATAATTGCCCTACCTTAGATTGGTATTTTGTGAACTACACACAGATAGTGTATGAGGATTTAAAAAAACGGGCTGGTTTAGAACGACTACCACCTGCTTTGGTACAAGATTGGACAAAAACCTTTGATGATTATTTTGCACAACAAGCAAAAAAGCAACACGATTCGTTACGACAAGAGCAGCAGTCAGAAAAAGAATATGTGGCTAAGAAATTAGAAATATTGAAGCGACTACACCAAAAGGGGTGTAAATTACTAATAAGCCCAGATGCTTCAACTGTTTTTCAAGTGCCTGGCTTGTCAATGATAGAGGAAATGAAAATTTATAAGCAAGCGGGGATTCCCGAGTATGATATTTTGAAAGCCGCAACTCTGACGGCTGCCGAGTACATAGGAGAGTCAAATAAATGGGGAAGCGTTCAGAAAGGAATGAGAGCAAATCTTGTGCTTTTAGAGAGTAACCCATTGGTAAATATCGAAAATTTGAGAAAAATAAAAGGTGTGATGAAACGAGGCCAATGGTTTTCGGCCTCAAAAATCACTGAATTGATAGAAACGTGTAAGCAAAACTACCATGAATAGCCTTGATACAATTTTTAAACAAGACATCGAAATAGGCAAAGCAGCTTTAGCTGATTATATAAAAATGGCTCTTTACCAAGCTGATGAAGCTATTTTTGAACGTCTTTATTTTGAAAATGATGCTGCTTTTTTAGAACCATTACTCATTGCTTATTTGAGTACTGGTGCGCCTAATTACACCACATTAGAACAAATCTTGTGTAGTTATTTTATCGAACCAGAGGGGTGCTTTTTGGTAAAGTCCGATAGTAAAGGCGTGGTTTATATTGCTCGTATTGGTTATTTCTATACCGATTTGCCAAATCAGAATTTCCAACTTTGCTTTGATGGTAAAGTATATTTTTTAGAAAATACTAATTTTAGTTTTTTGCCGTGTTTAACCATAGCCGATGGTCGAATAGAGATTTACAGGCACGAAATACCATTATTAGAACCATTTTATGAGGGACTCGATGGTGATAGCATAATCAAGAAACCAGTCATTGAGCCTACGCAAACATCTCACCGCCATAGCCAAAGTATTGATACGTCTTTTCAAATTATCAAAACACATTTGCCAAGTTTATACCAAGAAATAATTTCAACAAATAGCTCACTGTCAGTGTTTTACAACCCTTTGGTTAATTGCTTTGCCAATATCGGGGTTACTGGCTGTGCTTTTTTGAGTGCTATACCTACCAACGAAACAATATTTTTTCTGGAAGAAATAATACATCAATGCGCCCATAATACCTTTAATATTATGCTTTTCAACCGGGCTGATTATTTCAAAATAGACGTAGAGAATACACAATTAAGCGATTTGATTTTGATAGAAGGCGAACAAAGAAGCATTTATTCGGCTATTCATGGGCTTTATACAGTAGCCAAACGCTACGAGGCTTTCTATGAATTATACAAGGCAAATGTTTTTTCAGGAATCCAAAAACACGAATTTATGGGGCGTTTAGCCGATTTGAAAAAACGGTTTCGTACAGGGCTTGAATTACTGAATTTAGATGAGATATACACAACCAAAGGTAGGCAAGTATATGAAACTCTTGACGCTAAATGTGCCGCCATTACAGTTGAGTTAAAGCATTTAGAAATGCTTTTTGATTTATCTAATCAGCCTTCTGAATTTAGCTACATCTGTTTTTTAGAAAGAAACCCCTTTGAAAAGTTTATGGCTCAAATGCCAGTCTTTCCATAATGTCTTACAATTATGGCAAAAAAATACCCAGTTTATAAACAGTTAGACACTCGAGACTGTGGCCCCACTTGTTTGCGTATGATAAGCAAGTATCACGGCCAGTCGCATGACATTGCTTATCTGCGAGATATTTCGAGCCTTGCCCGAGACGGCACAAGTTTGGGTGGGTTGGCCGATGCCGCCGAAAAAATAGGATTTAGTACACTGGCCCTAAGCACCACCTACAACGACCTCGCCAATCAGATTCCGTTGCCCTGCATAGCCCATTGGCGGCAACGGCATTATGTGGTGGTGTATGAGGCCAACGACAAAAAAATAACCATTGCCGACCCTGGCCATGGCCTTATCAGCTACACCAAGCAAGAGTTTATGAAGGCTTGGATTCCTGAAAAAACCGTTACAGACGAATCGGAAGGTATCTTACTTTTGTTTGAAACAACACCACTGTTTTTTAGTCCTCAAGTTTCGGGAATTAAGAAGCCCCCATCGGGGGTTTGGGGGCTTCTTTCTCCCTATTTTCGACCTTTTCGCCATTATGGCTTTCAGCTTGTTTTGGGTTTGGTGGTAGCGATGTGTTTACAACTCATATTCCCGTTTTTGACCC
>JAYWHT010000026.1:0-63473 GCA_043777595.1 Spirosomataceae bacterium | reverse complement strand
TGCGGCTGTGAAAAAAAATAGGCTGTAGGTTGTCAAATCGTATTTCTTGCATTTTATATTGAAATGATAAATTCATCATTCATAACTCATAACTCATAACTTATCTTGCTACGCATAGCCATACAAAAATCGGGTCGTCTGAGCGATGACTCAATCAAATTATTTAAAGAATGTGGAATTAGATTTGAGAGCGGCTCAACGGGCAAACTCAAATCGGTATCGTCTAACTTTCCTGCCGAATTTTTGTTTTTGAGAGACGACGACATTCCCGGCTACGTGGCCGACGGTGTAGCCGACTTGGGAATAGTAGGCGAAAACGTACTGGTCGAAACAGGCCGGCAGGTATCTATCGCCCACAGAATGGGTTTTTCAAAATGCCGTCTGTCGTTGGCCATTCTTAGAAGTGAGGTTTATATAGGTGTTGAGTCGTTTGAGGGCAAAAGTATTGCTACATCTTACCCCAGACTGCTGGGCAATTATTTGGCCGAAAGAAACATCAAGGCCGACATTCACGAAATTAGTGGTTCGGTCGAAATCGCCCCCAGTATTGGTCTCGCCGATGCCGTTTGTGATATTGTGAGTTCGGGCAGTACGCTGTTGAGCAATGGTCTGAAAGAAGTCGAAACTATTTTTCAGTCAGAGGCCGTGCTAATTGCCAATCAGAAACTATCGGACGAAAAACGTATTTTGTTAGAAAGCCTTTTGTTTAGAATCAACGCCGTACAAGCTGCTCAAAACAATAAATATATTGTACTAAATTGCCCCAAAGATGCCATCGCAAATATTGGTTCGCTCTTGCCCGGTATGAAAGCCCCAACTGTTGTACCTCTCACAACCGAGGGCTGGGTATCGCTACACTCGGTAATAAATGAAAACGATTTCTGGACAAATATCACCAAAATACGTGCCGCTGGCGCAGAAGGAATACTGGTGATTCCGATTGAAAAAATGATACACTAACAATGTGCTGATATGCCAATGTGCCGATGTGCCAATTTTTACTACATCGTAATAATAACCCATTGACACACTGGCACATCAACACATTAGCACATTAAATTATGACAATAATCCCCTTCCCTAAACGCACTGACTGGCCTGCACTATTGGCTCGCCCTGTGCAAGATTTATCTAAAATTGAAAAGATAGTTGCGCCTATTCTCAAAAAAGTACGAGAAGAAGGCGATACCGCACTACGTGAACTTGCCATGCAATTTGACAAAATAGAGCTGACAGATATAGAAATTTCCAAGTTTGAAATTGAGGCCGCCGAGGCTTTACTTTCTGACGAACTCAAAGCGGCCATTAAGCAAGCCTACGCCAATATTTATAAGTTCCATGAAGCCCAAAAGCAGCCTGTTCAAAAGATTGAAACTATGGCTGGCGTTACTTGCTGGCGCAAATATGTGGCTATTCAGAAAGTGGGCTTGTACGTTCCTGGCGGTTCTGCCCCGTTATTTAGTACGGTTTTGATGTTGGGTATTCCTGCCAAAATTGCTGGTTGTCAAGAAGTTGTGTTGTGTTCGCCCAGCAATCACCCCGCTATTTTGTATGCAGCGCAGTTGGTTGGTGTTACCAAAATATTCAGAATTGGTGGCGCACAAGCCATTGCGGCTATGGGCTTCGGCACGGAGTCTGTGCCGAAGGTCTATAAAATTTTTGGCCCGGGCAATCAGTACGTTACAGCAGCCAAAATGTTATTGACCAAAGAGGGTGTAGCAATAGATATGCCCGCAGGGCCGAGCGAAGTGGCGATTTATGCCGACAATACGGCCATTCCAGCCTTTGTAGCCGCCGATTTATTGGCACAAGCCGAGCATGGAGCCGACAGTCAAGTGCTGTTGGTATCGGATGATAAGAAGTTTTTGGCGAGTGTCAATTTAGCTCTCACTACACAATTAGAAAATCTGCCAAGGCGAGAACTGGCTCGTAAAGCCATCGAAAACTCAAAAGCGATATTAGTAGAAAATCACGCCGAAGCCATTGAACTATTGAACGAATATGCAGCCGAACATTTGATTTTGAGTGTTAAAGATTCTGAATCAGTCTGCGAACAAATCATCAATGCAGGTTCTATGTTTTTGGGTAATTATACCCCCGAGTCTTGCGGCGACTATGCCTCTGGTACCAACCACGCCCTGCCCACTAATGGCCACGCTCGGGCATATAGCGGAGTGTCGTTAGATAGTTTTGTAAAAAAAATAACCGTACAGCACATCTCAGAAGAAGGCATCAAAAACCTCGGCCCAACAGTAGAAATCATGGCCGAAGCAGAGTCGCTACAAGCCCACAAACGAGCGGTGAGTTTGAGGTTGAAGAGTTTAGCCTTGTAAAAAGCGATGCCATCACTTGGAGTGGTGGCATCGCTGGGATTTCACAAAAAGTACTTTATCTTTGACTAACATTCTAATACAATCATGGAAACTGCAACCTTAGTCTCAATTAGCGACTTTTTTGAAGAAGCCGCACAAACACCCGACCGCATCGAATATGCCGATGGCGAAATAATATACAATATGGCAGGAGCAAGCAAAACACACGAAAAAATTGTGAGTCGCATTTTGGCGACTTTTTTTAAATTATTAGATGCCAACAAGTGCGAAGTTTATGCAAGCAACCGATATTTGTATATTTCGGCTTGCGATAAGTTTGTACTACCAGACGTGATGGTCGTTGAGGGCGAAGAAGAAATTTACACCGAAGAACGCCAAGGTTTTGAGCCATTGATGAACCCCGTTGCCATTGTAGAAGTAATGTCAGGCTCTACCAAAGACTACGACCGTGGTGAAAAGCTGGACTGCTACCAACAAATAGACAGCGTGAGACAGATACTGTTGGTGTCGTCCGAAAAAATACAAGTGAAATCGTACCGCTACCAAAGCCCCGGCCAATGGCAATATACGCAGCTCAATGACCTGTCGCAAAGCCTTGATTTTTTGGGTAATAGCATCAAAGTTGAGGAATTATATCGAAAAATAACGTTTGAATAAATAACAATGGAAGATATAGAAGATATATTTGTAACCAACATACGCATCAATAAAGTGCGGCATCTGGAAGGGCTTGAAATACTGTTGTCAGAAACAGAACGTAAACACTTGATACTCACTGGCAAAAATGGAAGCGGGAAGACGAGTGTGTTGAATGGAATAAATACATTTTTGAATTGGATATTGAGTGAACCCACTGATGAAAAGGAGTTGAACGATATTTTTGAACTCTACAAAAAGTATAAGGAGGTCGAAAAAGAAGTGAATAGTAAGCCCAAACCTATTTTTAAATCGCAATCGAAAGCGGATTATATAATGTATATGTCTGCCAAAACAAAATGGGGAAATTATTTATCAATAATAGAAAAAAAATGCCCTGCCCAACTATTTTCAAATTCTGACATTTACGATAGGGAGGGTATTTTTCAGAAATATTTGTGGCCTAATGGTAATTTTTTAATCAAATACTTTAAATCTAAACGAAATTTTAAACCTGAAACATCATCTGGTCCTAACAAAATAGAATTAAAAGATAAATATTCGATAGATGAAGATGCGAATGAAAATTTTGTCCGTCAACTTGTTAATTTACGTTTTGACTTATTAGATGCAAAAGATATTGGAAATACTTTAGAAGTAAGTAAGTTAGAAAATTGGTTTAAAAAATTTGAAAATGTACTTAAAAGTATGCTTGATGACATGGCTATCAAATTAGTGTTTGATAGACCTAATTTTAATTATAATATTATTTCTCAAAATAAAGAACCATTTAACTTAAATCAACTATCTGACGGTTATGGTGCTTTCGTATCTTTTGTTTCAGAATTGATGATGAGAATGGATAGAAAATTTAATAATACATCACCTTACGACCTGCAAGGTATTGTCTTGATTGACGAAATAGAAACGCATTTGCATATAGATTTACAGAAGAAAATCCTGCCGTTTTTGACTTCGTTCTTCCCCAAAATCCAGTTTATTGTTACCACCCATTCGCCTTTTGTGCTGAGTTCGGTTGATAATGCGGTGATTTATGATTTAGAAAAACAAATTAGGGTTGAAGATTTGAGCGATTATAAATATGACGAGTTAGTAGAAACGTATTTTGAAACCAATCAATATTCTGATTTTGTAGAGAAACAATTATCAAAATATGAGATATTGATGGCAAAAGAAGAGTTGAGCGAGAAAGATGAAGACAAGCTATATGAACTCAGAAAATATTTTAGAAAGCTACCGTTTTTTCTATCGCCAGAGCTACAACTCAAAATCCAATCTATAGAACTTTATCCTCAAACTGTACACACCTAATGGTCAATTTTATCAAGTCGGACACTCCACCTGCTTGTTTGGCCATAGAAAAAACAAAGCCAAAAAGCGAAAATTATCGTTGTGGCGATGTTGTTGATACAGTAGCCGACGATTTCAAGGATAAATGTTATTTGTGTGAAGACAAAAATATTCACAACATCAATGTCGAACATTTTGAGGCAGCCAAAGGCGATCGCAATAAAATGTTCGATTGGAAAAATCTGTTTTTTGCTTGCTCCTATTGTAATAACATCAAATCGGACAATGAAAAAACACCATCAGTTCTAAAACTACTTGACTGTACCGACTCTACTATCAAAGTTTTAGAACATCTCAAACTTTGCGTAGATGTATCTAAACTACCCGAAAAACATTTTATCGTTACACCTAATTTTGAAGATGAAGCTACTTTAAACACAGCCTCGTTGTTACACAAAATATATAACGAAAAGCCAATAAAAACAGGATTAAAAGTGCGTGGTGCATTGAATTTACGAAAGAAAATCATTGAAAATATGAATGACTTTGATGATTTGATTCAAGAATATCGCCAAAATGTAATCCCCAAAGAACGAATTAAAAACAAGATAATCAAGCAATTACAGATTGATTCTGCTTTTACAGCCTTTAAAGTGTGGTTGGTAAAAGACACGCCAGACCTCAATCAAGAATTTAGCCAGTTTTTACCACAATGACACAGAACCAAAGCCCCCCAACCCCCACAGGAGGAGAGTATTTTAGAAAACATATCCTCACTCTAACACCCTACTCATCGGCTCGTGACGAATATGCGGGTACGGAGGGAGTGTTTCTTGATGCCAACGAAAACCCCTATTCGAGTGCCGACGGGCAGGCTTGGAACCGTTACCCCGACCCACATCAAACGGCCATTAAGCACAAATTGGCCCCGATTGAGGGCGTGCGACCTACTCAGATATTTCTGGGAAATGGCTCAGACGAACCCATAGATTTATTGATTCGGGCTGCCTGCGAGCCGCAAACAGACAGTATTCTCATCATGCCGCCTACCTATGGTATGTATCAGGTGAGTGCCGATGTCAATAATGTGCCTGTCATAAAAGTGCCGCTTACACCTGATTTTGAGATAGATACACCTGCGGTTTTGGCGGCTATTGAACCAAACACAAAAATTGTCTGGATATGCTCACCCAACAATCCGTCTGGTAATTTGTTGAACAGAGAATCAATTATAACTATTCTCGAAAATTTCGGTGGCTTGGTAGTTGTCGATGAGGCTTATATTGACTTTGCCCATGCAAAGAGTTTTTTGAGCGAACTCGACAATCACCCCAACTTGGTAGTGCTTCAAACTTTCTCAAAGGCTTGGGGAATGGCTGGCTTGCGATTGGGAATGTGTTTTGCTTCGGAAAAAATTATAGCCGTTTTGAGCAAAATAAAATCTCCTTACAACCTGAGCGCACCTACTCAGCAACTGCTATTTGATATGCTCGACCACGAAGAAGGCAAAAATAAAATGGTAGCGCAGACACTGATCGAAAGAGAAAACTTGAGAGAGGAGTTGGGTAAATTGTCAATCGTTCAAAAAATATATCCGAGCGATACAAGTATGCTTTTAGTATGCTTTGACGATGCTGAGGCTGTGATGAAGCATTTGATTGACCAAAAAATCATTGTCAGAGATCGCTCAAAAATAAAACTTTGCGAAGGCTGCCTGCGTATATCGGTTGGTACAAAATCAGAAAATATGTCGTTAATTGCAGCCTTGAAACAGTACTGAGACAGTTTTTATAAAAATGAACAATCACATTAAGCATGAACTACAACATATCCTTCGAGGAAAGAGCCAAGTTAGCCATGGAAAACTTATCCAAACAATCGCCAGTTACCTTAGAGAAAGCACTCAAACAAGTGAAATGGCTCAAGGAAATGAGCCAGACAGATCAAAAGAAGCAGAGATATTAGTGCAATATATCAATAGATATAATCTTTGGAATTGTAATATAAATTTTAGCTCGTTTATTTCAGAGGGCGCCGAACAAAGGGTATTTATTCAAAATAAAAGTAAAGTCTTAAAACTCAATGACTCTATTTACTATCTTTCTTGGTTAGATTATTTTGATAATCTTCTGCTGAATAATTACTTTTTTTTAGACACAGCCTACCAATTATTAGGATTTTACAAATCTGACAACAACGTGCTTTATGCTTTGGTAGAGCAAAACTATGTAGAGGCCACTCAACCCACAGATTTAGCCCAAGTAAAACAATTTTTACAAAACAACGGCTTTAAAAATACTAAAAACCACGACTACTATAACCCAGATTTGGGTATTATTTTGGAAGACCTACACGATGAAAACGTGCTTACTGCAAACGACCTACTTTATTTTATTGATACCGTTTTTTACGTTAAACCCGAAATACTGTGGAGTTAGATTATAGCCAAACAATGAAACAACAAATCACAAATTACCTTCAAACACTACAAGACAATATTTGTCGGTCGTTGGAGGTTGCCGATGGCAAAGCGACTTTTAGAGAAGATCTCTGGCAGCACCATAGCGGTGGGGGCGGTCGGTCGAGGGTTATTGTGGGCGGTAACGTAATTGAGAAAGGTGGCGTAAACTTTTCGGGAGTCGAAGGCCAAACTTCTGAGGCATTGATGAAACAAATGAACTTGACAGAGGCCGCCGATTTTTTTGCTACTGGTGTGTCTATTGTCATACACCCTTACAATCCCCATGTACCGATTATCCACATGAATATTCGGTATTTTGAAATGTCTAATGGCATTTGTTGGTTTGGTGGTGGTATAGACCTCACGCCGCATTATGTGGTGGCCAACGATGCTCGCTGGTTTCATCAACAACTCAAAAATGCTTGCGATAAGCACGATTTAGGCTATTATTCTAAATTCAAAAACTGGGCGGACGACTATTTCTATATTCCGCATCGTCAAGAAACTCGGGGTGTTGGCGGTATTTTTTATGACTATCTCAAACCCGATTCGGACCAATCTAAATTAGCGTTCTTTGCTTTTATGCAAGAAGTGGGCAATAGTTTTGCACCAATCTATACGCACTTTATGGCCAAAAACAAAGATATGCCTTATTCTGAATCTGAAAAACAATGGCAGCTTTATCGTCGTGGCCGCTACACAGAGTTTAATTTGGCTTGGGATAGAGGTACAAAATTTGGACTTGAAACCAACGGACGTACAGAATCTATTTTGATGAGCCTGCCACCGCTTGCCCGTTGGGAGTATGATTTTAGGCCAGAACCCAACAGCCCCGAAGCCCAAACATTGGCATTACTCAAAAAGGGTATTGACTGGATTTGAGTTGTTTTTGTGTAATATTGGTACACTCGTACATCTACATATTGGTATATTGACTCCCCTAAAACAAGTTTAATAACCAAATTGTAAAAAAACCGCTATATCTTTGACGAAAATATGAAATTTAGGTGTTCATAAATTTATAGCTTCGCTGCATTCGCCAACCACATTCACAAAATCAGTCATTCAATAATTCAGTCATTGTATTTATGTCTAAAAATTTAGTAATAGTAGAATCCCCTGCGAAAGCAAAAACGATTGAAGGTTATCTGGGTAAAGATTTTACAGTCAGGTCGAGTTTTGGTCATGTCCGCGATTTGCCCTCAAAAGATATGGGAATTGACATAAAAAATGGCTTTATGCCAGCTTATGAAATCTCTGCTGACAAAGTAAAGGTAATCAACGAACTGAAAAAATTGGTCAAAGAGGCAGATGATGTTTGGCTCGCTACCGATGATGACCGTGAGGGAGAGGCTATATCTTGGCACTTAAAAGAAGCATTGGGACTAAAAAACGATGCCAAACGGATAGTATTTAGAGAAATCACCAAAACGGCATTGCAGAAAGCCATTGAAAACCCTCGTACCATCAATTTTGACTTGGTCAATGCCCAACAAGCCCGTCGTGTATTAGATAGATTAGTGGGTTATGAACTTTCGCCCGTACTCTGGAAAAAAGTAAAGACAGGCACTAAGGGGCTTTCGGCTGGGCGTGTGCAGTCGGTGGCGGTTAGGGTCATTGTGGAGCGTGAGCGAGAGATTGATGCCCACAACAGTACATCATCATATAAAGTTACCGCACTTTTTGACCTCGTAGGGGGCAAGGCACTAAGTGCCGAATTGCCCAAAAATTTTGAGACCGAAGCCTTGGCCTTGGCTTTTGTCAATAGGTGCAAAGGTGCGGTTTATACCATCAAAAATTTAGAAGTAAAACCGGCCAAAAAAACACCAGCACCACCGTTCACCACTTCGACTTTGCAGCAAGAAGCCTCTCGCAAATTGAGTTTTTCGGTATTACAAACCATGACTGTTGCCCAAAAACTATATGAAGCAGGTAAAATTTCATATATGCGTACCGACTCGACCAATTTGTCGGAAGAGGCACTCGAAAAAGCAAGAGTGCAGATAACGACCGAGTATGGCGATAAATATTACAACAAACGGGTTTTTAAGACTAAGTCAGATACAGCACAAGAAGCCCACGAAGCCATACGACCCACCGACTTTGGTACAACACAAGCAGGTGGCGACCGCAACGAGCAGCGGCTCTATGAATTGATTTGGAAACGAGCCATCGCATCACAAATGGCCGATGCTCAATTGGAAAGAACGGTAGCCACGATTGGTATATCAACAACCCCCGAAGACCTCATCGCTCAGGGCGAAGTCATAAAGTTTGATGGTTTCTTGAAAGTATATCTCGAATCTAAGGACGACGATGAAGAAGATACCAAAGGAATGTTGCCGCCGCTCAATATTGGCCAAATCATAGACCTCAACCACCTCAAAGCTACCGAGCGGTTTAGCCGCCCTGCACCACGCTACACAGAGGCCAGCTTAGTAAAAAAACTCGAAGAACTGGGCATCGGTCGTCCCTCGACTTATGCACCAACGATAACGACCATCATCAAACGTGAGTACATCGTTAAGCAAGACCGAGAAGGGCAGGAGCGTAGTTTTAAAGAAATAACACTATTGAAGTCGGACGAAATAAAAACGGTGGTAGGCAAAGAAAAATTTGGGTCAGAAAAAGCCAAACTCTTTCCGACCAATACAGGCATGGTCGTTACCGATTTTTTAATAGAGTTATTTACTGACGTTGTTGATTTTTCGTTTACGGCCAATATCGAAAAAGAATTTGACGAAATAGCCGAAGGTAAGCTCGGTTGGCAAAAAATGATTGACACTTTTTACAAAGGCTTTCACCCAAAAATAGAAGAAGTAGGCAGCGGAGAGGTAGTCAAAAACAGTAAAACGACTAACAGAGAGCTGGGTATCGACCCCGCCACAGGCAAAATGGTATCGGTCAAGATGGGTAAATTTGGGCCCTATGCCCAACTCGGCGACCCCGATGGCGAAGAGAAACCACGCTCTGCCAATTTGAAGAAAGATCAATTATTAGAAAATATCACCCTCGTTGATGCCCTTAATCTCTTTTCGTTGCCTCGTGAAGTGGGCTTTTTTGAAGACAAACCGATGGTAGTAGCCGTAGGAAAATATGGCCCGTATGTGAAGTTTGATGAAAAATTTTATTCGCTCGACCGCTCAGACGACCCCTACACTGTTGAGGCCGACCGCTGTATTGGGGCCATAAAAGCCAAACGTGGCGACTTGGCCGCCGAAGAAGGGCTTGGTGTGCTGGAAGACCTACCGATAATATCGGGAATGGGGCGTTTTGGGCCTTATGTCAAGCACAACGACAAATATTATTCGCTGCCCAAAGGTAGTTCTATCGCTGGCCTCACACCCGAAGAAGCGATAAACATCATTATGAAAAAACGGGAAACCGAAAGTAACAAAAATATCAAAGAGTTCCCCGAAAACCCTGCCGTCAAGGTACTGCGTGGGCCGTATGGGCCGTATATTGCCATTGGCAAACGAAACATTAAAATCCCGAAAGACACCGACCCAGCTTCGCTCACACTCGAAGACTGTATGAAACTGGCCGAGGGGAAATAGTTGGTCGCAAAATAGATTACTTAGCAAGTGTTTTATTGATTGTGGTGGCAAACCGTTAAGTATTTAGCATCTGAAAACGTATTTGCCCACATATCGCTACTCCAAAAAAACCAGCCTTTTTATAGGGTTGGTTTTTTTATTACATTTACAAAAAACTTGAACGAACAATGAAAGAACCTAAAAAGCGGATACTGATTATTGAAGACGATCAGCGCATTGCCCAAAATATAGCCAGAGGATTGAACGAAAAAGATTTTGAAACTGAGATTGCGTATGATGGGCTAATTGGCAGTAAAATAGCCCGCAGCAATCACTTTGATTTGATATTGTTAGATGTCAATTTACCATCAATGAACGGCTATGAAGTCTGTAAAAATATCAGACAACGAGATGCCTCCATTCCGATTTTGATGCTCACAGCGCTGGGTGAAACCGAAGACAAAATCGAAGGTTTTGGCGTAGGTGCAGACGACTACATACTCAAGCCTTTTGACTTGAGAGAATTGTTAGCCCGAATCAGCGTTTTTTTGAGACGTTCTCAACCTGTCAGCGAACCAGCGCCTACATCAGTGTTGAAGGTAGCCGATTTGGAAATTAACACCGAAACCAAAATGGTAAATCGTGGTGGGCAATCTATTAATTTGACGGTCAAAGAATATGCACTGTTGGAATATTTGGTTCAAAATTCTGGGAAAGTAATTTCAAAAACCGATATTTCAGAACAAGTCTGGGACGCACACTTTGCGACAGGTACAAACGTGGTAGAGGTGTATATTAACTTTTTGAGAAAAAAAATAGACCGAGACTTTGAACCCAAGCTCATTCATACCAAATCGGGTATGGGGTATATTTTAAAAATAGAATCGTAATGAAAATAAGGACAAAAATTGCGCTTCAATTTACGATTATTAGTGCCATTATTTTGGCTTTTTTTGCTATTTCATTTTATTATTTGGCACAAAAAAACAGAAAAGAAGAGTTTTATACCCGCCTCCGAGACCAAGCAGTTGAGCGTGCCAATCTGTTGATAAAAGTACAGCGAATCAATCAAAAAAAATTACTGAAACTTATTGGTAAAGAGACACTTACAAAGCTATATTCTGAAAAAATATTGATGTTTAATGATAAAAATAAACTCGTTTATCAGAGTTACGAAGCCGATACGGTTTATTACAATAAGCAGCTTTTTGAATTGGTACGAAAAAATAAATATGTCGAGGCTGTAAACGGTGATTTGGACGTGATAGGTACTATGTTTACGAGCGACAATCAACAAAAAGAGTTTGTGCTGTTGGCTTCTGCCGAAGATTATTTAGGTAAAATTCAGCTAAAAAAATTACAAAATTCACTCATTACCAGTTTCTTGATAGGTGTTTTTGTAACCATTGGCTTGGGCTGGGTTTTTGCGGGCCAGTCGCTCAAACCTATTGCCAAAATGAACGAAGAAGTAAGCAGCATAACGGCCTACAATCTACGCAAACCACTCAACGAGGGCAATGGGCAAGACGAAATTGCTAAATTGGCTATGAATTTCAATCTGATGTTTCAGCGCTTGGAGCAGTCGTTTGAGTTGCAGCGTAGTTTTGTGTCAAATGCCTCACATGAGTTGCGAACACCGCTGGCGGCCATCAAGTCAGAAATTCAGGTAGCTATCGAAAAGCCTCGCTCTGCCGACGAATACCAAAAAGTGCTTCAACTGTTGATGAACGATACACAGCGGTTGATTCAGCTCACAAATGGACTTTTGCAACTGGCACAGTCAGAAAAAAAAGAGCAGTCAGTAATTATGCAACCGCTCAGATTGGACGAATTGGTTTTTCAGACCCAAGAAGAACTACAAAACCAACACCCAGACTATCAGATATTTATAGATTTTGACGAAATACCCGACAATGAAAACTTTATAACTATAATGGGTAGCGAGCCACTCATCAAAACAGTTATAAACAACCTAATTGATAACGCCTGTAAATATTCGAGCAACAAACGTGCAGAAGTAAGTATTGGTTTTGATGACACAAACTGTCTTGTTAGAGTAAACGACAACGGTATCGGGATTCCTGAAAGTGAAATCAAGCGTATTTTTGAGCCACTATATCGTGGCAAAAATGCCACAACTTTCAAGGGTTATGGTATAGGGCTATCTGTTTGTCGTCGTATTGTGGATATGCACCAAGGGAGTATCAAACTCAAAAGTGAAATCGGTGTCGGTAGTAGCTTTGAGGTACTGTTACCGCACCTGTAGGGGTTTATGTTTTGGTAGTTTATTGTAATTGCTTAATAGTCAAGTGTTTGGAAGTAAGTCGAAACTCATTTATTTGTGAACACCTACTTGATGGGAACATTTTGTTAATCTTATTTATCGTCAGTTTTAGTAAAAGGGTTAAAGAGAGTAAAATTAGCTTGGCTTTAGCCAAAAATTGTCATTTAATTAAGGCAAATAAGTAGTTTGCCAAATTATTCTCAGCTTCCATTCCAACGCTCTGGCAAATACTTTTCCGTTTCCAGTCCATGAAACGCTATAAGAACCTTCCTGTTTTTCAATCGTTAAGTTATATTTGTAAGTCAAATCTTCGTTTTTGTAGGTGTATCGGACATGATAACGACCCGCAAGGCCGTCTTTTGGTTTGCCCGCCGCCATGGTGGGTTTACTCCAAATATTGGCACAATTCCATCTGGCAAATAATGTACCTCTGGTTTTACCCTTTGTGTGTAGTACAAAGTCTATATTCAAAGTGTCTTTCTTTAACGATTTTTGTTTTATTGTTTGTAAATTGCCAGCAAAAGGAACGATGAAGATTAGTGATAGTACCATTAACAATGCTCTTATTTTCATTTTAAAAATTTGTTTAATTGGTAAAAAAATAGAGAAAATACGGCGGAATTACTTTATTTTAAAGCAAGTGTGTCAGTGTTCCATATACCGTCTCCCCCCCAATATTTTTGAACGTTGGCTCGCCCTTTTACGGGTGCTTCATTGGGTGGCAAAATCGTTGCGTTTTTGGTGTAGCAGTTGGCGGCTGCCACTGCATTTTTTGCGTTTAGTGCTTTCACAAAATCTCTGTTCATTTGTGAGAGTTCTTTTGCGGTGGCAGGTTTTGATTGGTCGGCTTTTTTACAGCCACACAGAATCGTCAAAAGGTAAAAAGAGAGGAATGAGATTGTTCTTTTCATTGTTTTGATGATGTTATAATTGGTATATTAAGGTCGATTTTTGGCTTACCCATTTTTAAAATGTGGGCTTTTCTTGCTTTGGAAAGCCCACATCTTAAATCTAAAACTGGTTTATTTTTGCGTGTCCATCATCAATTGCCAAACCTCGTGGTTGGTAACGGTACAAAGTGCATTTATTTTATCTACCATTTCACTCCATTTTTTGTCAGGGTTTAGTTTCTCATATTCTTCGGTTAATGTTGGCAATCCAGATGAGTTTTTAAAGGCATCACTCAGATTAGCGTAATCATAGACCGCCGAAAATTTTGGACCTGCCGAAACCATATCTTCCCAAATGTTTCTTCTTAATGTTCTGCCATTTTTTATGGCTAATTCTATAGTTGGATTTATCTCGGTCAATAATCTTAAATATTCGTCTCTATTATTAGTATTAACATCTACTTGTCTGATTTGCAAATACTTGCCTCTCATGGTACCAGCACCCATCGAATGTCGGTAAAGACCGCCACCCACAATGGTTCGAGTTTTTTCGATGCTTGTAGCGGTGTATATTTCCATGACAGTCATGCCTTTTGTGATTATGTCCCAATTGAAACCACTGCCTTTATCTTCCAGACTTTTGGCATTGGCATATACCGTTACGGTTACGTACTCGTGCGTAACATTGGCACCCGACGGATAAACCCTGCGGTACAACTGCCAAGAAAGTATGTTTTTATTGGCAATACGATTCAGGTGTACTTTTTTCCAAGCGGCTTCACCAGCCAAATAATCGGCTTGCATACTGGGTGTTACTTTCATAAATTCTACTTCGGCGAGTAGATGCTCTTGGGCTTGGGCATTTACGTTATTTTTTGCCAATAAAATTGTGCAAAAAATAAGGGCAAAAATTGATAATGATTTTTTCATTTTTTTGAGATTTAAATTGTTTGTTACTTACACTTTCGAGTTTTTTTTAACTATTTGGCTATTGCATCTGCTACTTTCTTGGTATCTAAATATTGTTGGAAAGCGGAAACTTTCCCATCTTTAAACGTCCAAAGATGTGCTGCCTGTGCATCAAAAGTTGCCCCATTTTTCTTTAATTTGGCTTGGTAACGTAAAGCGGCAAGCACTTGATTGTTTTCCATTTCGTGCAACGTAATATTAACCAGATTAAAATATTCATAATCTGCACCAATACGAGCAAAAACTCCATTTAAGACTGCTTGCGGACCGATATACGGATTTCCATCGGCGTACATATTTCCTTCGGCTTCATTCCACACCACTTTTTCGTCCAAACCCGCAAGAACTTTTGGCATATCTCCAACGGCAAAGGCAGCGTAGAGCGTTTTAATTATATTAACATTATTTTCGTTTGTCATTTTCTTGATTTTTTAAAATTATTGCCTACTCCAATTGGTTTTCGACAGTCCGACGCTTCGGCTACCCATTTTAGTTTTTTAATTTACTTTTTATCCAAAATCATGGTATGCGGTGCTTCCATAACACCCGCAACTTTCATGGCATTTTGTAAATCAGATGAAGAAACAAATTTTTGAAAAGTCTCTACCGAATCCCATTCGTTGATGACATACACAGTACTTGGGTCGTCGTGCATGGTGCCTACTTCAAAACTGAGTTCGCCAGCATCACGTCGTACACGCAATAGCCCGTCAAAAGCGGCTTTCCATTTGGTATAATCGGCAACTTTGTGGTACATAACCGTTTTTACCAAGTTCCCCAACTTCACTTCTGAATATTTCCATTTGCCATTTTCTTTTATTGCCCTGTTATTATATGAGCCACTACGCACCACCCTGTCGCCACTTTTAGCAATACCGTTTACTATATACGTACCACTCACAAAAACACTTCCGTCAAAATTTGGTACTACATTGGCTAATTTTAATATCAAAGCGGCATCAGCATTTTTAAAGGTTTCTTTAAAATCGGCTTCAATATTGGCAGCCCCTTTCATGGTTTTTCCATCGGCACCTGTTCGCTCGCTATCTTGGGTGTAAAGTATAATTATTCCTGCGGCATCTTCTTTGTTGTATGCTTCTTGGTACGTCATCAGAGTAGCACGAATGTCTTTCCATATTTGATTGATAGCATATACCGTTTTTATGTCGGTAAATTTCCAAGACCCGCCGTCTTTGGCGATTACATACTCAAAATCGCCCATCGTGGGGTTTAGTTTTGCCATTGTTTTGCGGTCAAAATCATAGCCAGAAAACGAACCCGTTATTTTTACTTTACCGTCGGCAAGTGTTTCTGTTTCAGAAATATTAAACATTTGATTTGTACCAGCCGACTCACCAAAATCACGGACATAATCTTTTTCAAACTCACTTTTACTTAACTTTTCGATTTTACCGTTGGTGTGCGTAAATGTTATCTCGGGGGCGTACATGGTCATCAATGCCATCAAATCACCCCGATTGTAGGCATCTTGAAACGTTTTTGTGAAACCCACGGCTTCTTTATTGCCGTTTTGTGCTTGGGTATTTTGATTTGAAAATAAGGCAAAGACGATTGCCATGATTGAGAAAAATTTATTAGTTTTCATTTTATTAGTTTTTAAATTATTGCTTACTCTAATCGGTTTTCGGCTTCCCCGTTTTTAACATTAAGGTTTTTGTATTTTCAATAATATTTTAAGTAGTCGTGAGTATGTAGTCTTGTGTCGTGAGTTAAATATAATACTGCTAATCAGTAAGTTATCAAAATAAAAATGCCGTATTACTTTTAGATATATACTTATTTTGAACTCAAATCTTTACGCATAAAAAGTAACTCAGACCAACTTTCGCCAACAAATTCAGCATCGTTTTTGAGGTGTTGGGCATAAGAACCTACTCCGTTTACTGCTTCATAAGTAACTTTAAAGGGCTTACGAAAATCAATTGCCTTTTCTTTTAAACCTTGCTTATACCTTGTAGTAAGGGTATATTGAGCAGGTCCCGACGAATTAGTGGCATAAATCGCAACTGTTACGCCTGATGCTGCCCACATTTTTTTTACCTTCTTTATCATATTTGCCACATCGTCAGTATGTCCAATTTTAGGATAGACGTGAGCAATTTGGTTTTTTTCTGCAAAATCACCCAAAGCCACCGTACTTAACGAATCTTGATAAACAGCATAGCCAGCAGATTGTCTTTCGGTCAAATGGACAGCTATATTTTTGGACCAATCCAAGCGGTGTTCTGCCCCTAAATCGCCCCTCGTGTCTTCTGATTCCCAACTTTTCGGTCCCTCAACAACGTGAAATCCACCAAAATCAGGACCCGTTTGAATCTCAAATACCCGTCAATGCGAGTCGCCATTGTGATACTTTTGGGCATGATTAGCAATGGCTTTTTCAAACTCGAGTACACGGTCAATTTTGGGAAATACCCGATGGGTGGATATTACATTTTTGACTGCCGCCCTCTGTGCTTGGCAGGGGCTTGTGGCGGCATATAAGGCAATTAAGATTGCCAGTATTGCAAAAAATTTTACAGTTTTCATTTTTTGAGTTGTTTTTTGTGCCTACTCTAATCGGTTTTCAGCGACCCCGTTTTTTGTTTGTAAAGATTGGTTATTGATAGCAGGCTGAACAAAGTCCAATCTTGCCGAATCATAGAAAGTTATTAGGTAGTCAATAAGACTTTGGTTATTAAAATGAAAGCTAAACGTCATTTTTAGGGCTATCGTTTTTTCCTTAAAAGTCATTTTGTTTGTAAAATCTGATACTACTTTTATGCCTATTTTGCCGCTCCCTTTGGGTGTTGTGTTGGCATTGATGGGCAAATAATTGGCATTGACAATAACCATTGATTGAAGCCCAGAGACAGCTTTATAGTCTTTCCAAAAACTAATTATTGCTGTTTTTCCTTTTAGTTTTTTACCATTCGGTAGCTCATATTCAACGCTATCGGCCAGCATCTCTGCAAAAGAATCGTATTGAAAACTCACTAAATAATCCAATGATTTTTGAGCAAGAGCAATATAGACTGGCGATGCAATCTCATACTCAGCTTTGTCTTTTGTAGTGGAGCTGCAAGCCGTCAAAACCAATACCATGATCATTGTTTGGATAAATTTAGGTTTTGCTTTCATGGTATTTTTCTTAAAATCAATATCTTACATCGACCTCACAAAGGTAGAGTGTCCATTTTTTAGGGGCTTTGTCTATTGTGTCAAAAGCTATGTTTATTGTTGCACGAGGCCAAAAAGCTATGTCTATTGTTGCAGAAGCTATGTTTTTCGATTTTTTGAGTTGTAGAATAAAAAATAGCAGTTGGCCGCATCACAAAAAATATGATGAAAAACAAAAATTAACAATCAGAGATTTTGTAGCTTATTGGTCAGAAAAGGCAAGATTGAGCAATCCTAATTTTTGTAGAATGGCATTGAAGCTGGGGTCGTTGTGCAGAAAAACAAACAGAGGTGAAACTTTTAGGTAATTGGGCGAATCGCTCTTTTTGGCAGCCAGTTCGAGGTATTTTAAACAGTTGGCTTTGTCGCCTAAACCGGCATACACAATCGCAAAATATTTGTGGTTGTCGGGTATTGGCGGTAGGTTTTTTAGGTATAAATCTACCGCTGCTTTCTGCCCCAGTTTGGCTTGGGTGTAGGTTATCATTGTTTTGATATAAACCATGTTTGGGCTTAATTTATCACAAATCATAAACTCCTCCAAAGTGGCGGCGTAATTTTGATTTTTGATGTTATAAAACGCCTTTGCATTATGAAACAACTGCGAATCATTAAAAATCAACTCACCTTCTCTGATGGCTTTTTGGGCAATGGCCATTTTGCCTGCATAAGCGCAACCAATAATATGCCCACCATAAATATTGCTGGCTAATGGGTCTAATGAAACCGCTTTTGTACTATATTCGACGGCCTTGTCCATAAGCCCAATCGAGCGAAGCGTTAGGCTATACCAATAAGTTATCAAAGCATCGTTTGGGCTAAATTTCAGAGCAATTTGAAAAGTTGTAACGGCTTGCTCCCATTTGTTTTGAGATCTATAAATATTGCCCAACACGGCATACGCCCTGCCATTCTCGGCATTAAGTCTGATGGAGGTCAAGGCGTTTTTTTCGGACATTTTATAAGCAGTTTCTACGTCCATAAACTGGTCTTCGCCCATCAAAAAATATGCAATCGCCCTTTCGGTATAAGCATCTGCGAAACCTTTGTCTATATCAATTGCTTTTCCAAACTTCAAGATACTTGCTTTAATTTTTTCTTTGGTTCGGGTCTGTAATAATTGCTTTCCTAACAAATACTCGTTGTATGCCGATAAATTTTTAGTAGGAATTTTGTCTAATTTGTCAGAAAACTTACCAATCAGTTTTTGGTTCAATTCGCTCGCTACTTCTTTAGAAATAGTATTCATATAACCAAAGATATTTTTGGTATCGCCTTCAAATTTTTTGGTCCAAACCACCCTGTCATCTTTTGCCCTGATGAGTTCTATTGTAAGCCTAACCTGGTTGTCAATCTGTAAAACAGTACCATTCAAAAGATAATTTACGTGTAGTTCTTGGGCAATTTGTGGAATCGTTTTTGAGGTATTTACATATTTATTAGACGAAGTGGTAGATATAATTTTGAGGTCGTTCAAAGAAGCCAATGAGTTGTGAATCTGCTCCATGATACCCTCGCTAAAATATGACTTCTGGTTATCTCCCATGTTTTTGAAAGGTAAAATAGCCATCGAATTTTCGGAAATAGCCATTATATTATTGCTATTTTTTGAACTCTCAGACTGTAAAATAAAATATAAACCTGAGCCAAGTAGGATAAATAATACAAGAAAGACATAGATTTTATTGAAATTAGACTTTGGAACACCTGGACGTGGAGTATCGTTTTGGGCTAATACCGTCAATTCCTGAATCGTAGATTTCTCTTCTTGGTTTTTGGTTTCTTTTTTTATTGATTGGCCCCTACTTTTTTGTTCTTGATCATTTTTTCTAAAATCACTGGGGCTGACGTTAAATTCTTCAATAAAATAACGGCTAAAATTGGCATGACTATTTATGCCCACAGCATCAGTTATTTCTGAAATGCGTAAATTGGTGGTAGCAAGTAGTGTTTTTGCTTTTTGTAATCTTTTTTGGCGAATATAAAGCGTGGTAGAAAGTTGGGTTTCTTCAATCAGTACTCGGTGTAGTTGTGAGCGACTAACGCCTAATTCATGGCACATATCTTCGAGCGCAAATCTCGGATTATCAAGATTTGCGTCAATCATTCGGTCTAATTTTGTTAGCAGGGTAGATTCGGGGTTCATCACGCTACTTTTATCTTGTTTGGGGCTTTATGCCAACTATTATTCAACACCAACAGTTTGGCCATGTACCAGCTATTTATATTTCTGATGTAGTACAAATGTACCTTGAAAGTAATCTTGTGTATAGACCGTAAACTAAGAAAACTGAGGTCTTGTGTTTTTGTATGAAAGTTTTGTCTTGATAAGTATCGAAAGTGGACATCAATTTTTTGTTGGGTTAGCATGGGTTTTCATATCTGTAAAAATAAAAGCGAGGTCAGAAGTAATAAGTTTTAGGGTAATAGTAGATACCAATACAGATGCCTCTTTCAAAAACAATTGTACTGTTTTTGAACTTCATTCGTTATCTTGCGTACTATAAGCAAACAAAAATCACAATATAAATGACATTCAAACTCAACCTATCAATTGGCTTCTGGATCGTAGTTTTTGGGTTTTCGCCGTTGGCAACCTTGGCTCAAAACATACCTAAGTTTAATTTGGCTCAAATCAAAGCCAAATACCCAGATGCAGAAATGGTATATCTAAATCGGATTGAGCGCATCAATATCGACCTCATGGACGGTAAGCCTGTTATTGAGAGTACACATCAACAAGACCGGCTCTTTATGACCGACAGGGCAAGCGTATGGGCCGACGACCGTGTGCAATATTCCGAGGCGTTTCAAGCCATCAAAGACCTCAAAGCGGTTTCTTATATCCCCAATAAAGCGGGTTTTTTGACCACCGAAATCACCAATATTATAACCGAAAAACCTTCGCCAGGTGGGGGAATATTTTATGACGATAGTTTTGTAAAAAAATTTACTTATACAGGTGCCAAACAGGGTGGGGTAGGCTCGCTTTCGTATAAGGAGGTCTCGACCAATCCTTTTATGATGGGTGGGTTTTTGTTTGGCAGCTTTGTGCCAGTAGTCAATGCCGAACTTTCGGTAACGTTTCCAGAGTCGGTCAAGGTTTCGTATAAAAGCTATGGCAACGTAAAAAACATTGTTTTTAAGCAAACCACTCTCAATGGTAAGATGACCTATTCATGGAAAATGCTCAATTCCAAAGAGTTACTTATCGAATCCGAGTCGTTGCCGATACGTTACTATGCCCCACAGATTTATCTTTATATCGAAAACTACACTGCCAACGGCCACACAACCGAAGTGCTGGGTAGCGTACCCAAGTTGTTTGATTATTATAAAAGTCTGGTCAAAAACCTAAATCAAAAACCTGACTTAGAACTCAAAATATTGACCGATTCATTGACCAAAAATAAAGATGAATTGGGCAAAATCAAGGCCGTTTATTATTGGGTACAAGACCGCATCAAGTATGTGGCTTTTGAGGAGGGGCTGGGGGGCTTTGTGCCTCGACAAGCTGCCGATGTATGTCGCAAACGTTACGGCGACTGCAAAGACATGGCCAGTTTACTGACTTCAATGCTACAAATAGCAGGGCTCGATGGCAAGCTGGTTTGGATAGGTACTCGGGATATTCCGTTTAAATATGCCGAAAACCCGTCGATGTCTGTCGATAACCACATGATTGCGGCCATTAAGTACAAGAACCAATGGCAGTTTTTGGACGCTACCGACGACCGTATAGATTTTGGGCTACCCACCACGCACATTCAAGGCAAAGAGGCAATGATAATGCTGGGCGACACGTACGAAATCGTGACTGTACCAGTGGTGTCGGCTACCCAAAACACCAAAAAAGATTCCATTACTTTGTCGTGGACAGGCCGCACGCTTATTGGTAATGGTGTCTGTGAGTACGATGGCCAGTCGAAGGGGTACATCAAAACCGTTACACAGTATCTGTCTGAAACCAAACGGTCGGAGTATTTTCAGAGCCTGCTCGGGCGTGGGTCTAACAAATGTAACATCGAACGAAACAATATCGTGAACTACCAAGAACGAGACAAGCCCCTGCGCTTTGAATATTCGTTTAAAGTGCCAGATTATGTACAACAGGTGGGTAGCGAGGTTTTTATTAACCCAAATCTAATAAAAACTTGGGCCGATAAACGAATAGAATCCAGCCGAAAATTAGACATTAAATATGACCATCGTTGGTCGGAGAATAACGTCATCACTTTGGCTATTCCTGCCGAATATGAAGTAACTAACCTACCGCCAAATGCCTCGTTTAATAATCCTGAATTTGGTTTTGATGTAAAATACGAACAAAAAAATAACCAAATATTGATTTACAGCAAACTGACACTGAATACAATATTACTCAAAAAAGCGAATTTTGGTGAATGGAATAAAATGATAGATCAACTGACAGACTCTTACAACGAGGTGATATTGTTGAAGAAAAAAAAATAAAAAAAGGGTTCGATTGCCACCAACGGCAACCAAACCCTTTTTCTGATTTGTAATAGACCAATTTATTTTTTCATCAATGAATTTTTCTGCTCGTCCAATTTTTTGAGTGTTGCCTCCAAAGCAGCTTTTTTCTTGCCAGTTGCTGTTTTTAGCTCGTCTTTGATGCGAGTTGTTTCATTGCCGAGGGCTTTGAGTTGGTCGCTTACAGTACCCGCCACTTTGTTGGCGGCATTTTTGGTCATTTCGGTAGCTTTGCCAGCAGCATCTTTGGTAGCTGCTACCGCTGTACCAGCGGCGGTTGTGGCGGCATCGCCTACTTTGCCAGCAGCATCTTTGGTAGCATCAACTGCATTGCCAGCCGCATCTTTCATGTCAGACGCTGCACTTTCTGTGGCCGACTTGGCCGCATCGGCGGCATTAGAAATGGCATTGCCGGCTGCATCTTTTGCTGCCGCTGCTTCTGTGGCGGCCTTGTCCGCACTTTCTTGTGCCGATTTGCTACCACAAGAACTAAACGTAAATGCACTGATTGCCAATGCCATTGTTACATAAATCACTTTCTTTTTCATAGTATTTGTATTTTGTTTAAGTAAGTTATAATAAATACGGGGCTAAGGTAATAAAAAAATAGCAGTGATGTTTTTTTTTAAAAATATTTGCGCAACTATCAGCCACAAAAAAGACTGCCAATAAGTAAGTACTTGCTGGCAGTCTTTTTAATAGTTTCTAAATCTGAGAACTTATACTTTAATTTCTACATCAACACCGCTTGGGAGTTCGAGTTTCATGAGTGCATCTACGGTTTTGGCAGATGTCGAATAAATATCAATCAAGCGTTTGTAAGTACACAACTGAAACTGCTCTCTTGATTTTTTGTTTACGTGTGGTGAGCGCAAAACGGTATAGATTTGCTTTTCGGTTGGCAACGGAATCGGCCCACTTACCACTGCACCTGTTGAGATTACCGCCTTAACGATGCGGTCTGCTGATTTGTCCACCAAGTTGTGGTCGAACGATTTTAGCTTAATGCGAATTTTTTGGTTCATTGTTATCTTTGGCTCGGTTTGATGGTTACTGCCGAAAGAGCCATTCACTCCGTCAGTTTTGAGGGCGCAAAGGTAGCGTTTATTTGTCAGTTAGGCAAAGGCTTTTGGATTTAATTTAAAAAGAAGTGTCTATTTTCAATTTAAGATAAATACCCTACAATTTCAAGGCTTTCATTTGCTTCACGGCATAGTCGGCGGCACGGGCCGTGAGAGCCATGTAGGTCAGCGATGGGTTTTGGGTTGAGGTCGAGGTCATGGCTGCCCCGTCGGTTACGAATACGTTTTTGCAGCTATGCAACTGATTCCATTTGTTGAGCAACGATGTTTTGGGGTCGTTGCCCATGCGTGCGCCGCCCATTTCGTGTATGTCAAGTCCTGGTGTGCGGTGCGTGTCGGTGGCTTTGATGTTTTTGAAGCCTGCTTTTTCAAACATATCGGTCAGTTGCTCCATGTAATCTTTGGTCATTTTGTGGTCGTTATCGTCATAGTCTATCGAAATCCGTAACTGTGGAATACCAAACGGGTCTTTTTGGTTTTGGTCTAAGGCCACAAAATTACTCGCTTTGGGTATTGTTTCGCCCATCATGTGTGAGCCTACGTGCCAGAGACCGTTTTTTGTTTGGGCTAAGTTTGCCTTTAAATCAGCTCCAATTCCATCATAATTTCGTTCGATGGCACGATTGGCACCGAAACCTGCGGCATAGCCACGCAAAAAGTCGGTTTCTTGTTTAAATAAATTCCTAAAACGAGGAATGTACGAGCTGTTGGGTCGGCGGCCATCAGTTGTACTGTCCATGTAGCCCTCGTAAGTAGCGTTGATATTGGCCGTATAATTGTGAAACGCCACATATTTGCCCAATAACTCACTGTCGTTACCCAAACCATTTGGAAATCTTGACGAAGTTGAGTTTAATAAAATCAGATTAGAGTTGAGCGCAGCCGCATTGACAAAAATAATTTTGGCGTAATATTCAGTTACGGACGGCGCACCGTATTCTTTGGTGTTGGCATCAACCACTCGCACGCCAGTTGCTTTGTTTTGTTTTTCGTCAAAAATAATAGAATGAACCACCGAATGTGGTCTGAGCGTCATTTTGCCTGTTTTCATAGCCCAAGGAAGTGTAGAAGAATTACTACTAAAATAGCCACCAAAAGGACAGCCTCGCTCGCAGATAGCCCTGTTTTGGCATTGCGCTCGGCCTTGTGCGGTATGTATAGGCATGGGTTTGGTAATATGCGCCGCTCGTCCCATGATGATATGCCTGCCAGTATAATTTTTAGAAACAGATTCTTTAAAATATTTTTCTACGCAAGTCATCTCGTGTGGGGGCAAAAACTCGCCATCGGGCAGGGAGGCCAAACCGTCTTTATTACCCGAAATCCCCGCAAATTTTTCTACATAGCTATACCACGGCGCTAAGTCATTGTAGCCGATAGGCCACGGCACAGCAAAGCCATCTCGGGCGGGGCCATCAAAGTCGAGCTGGCTCCAGCGTTGGGTTTGGCGGGCCCACATCAGACTTTTACCACCCGTCTGATAGCCCCGAATCCAGTCAAACGGTTTTTCTTGAATGTAAGGGTGTTCTTGGTCTTTCACAAAAAACTGCTCCGTACCCTCATAAAAAGCATAGCACTTGCTCGCAATCGGATTGGCTTGCTGCATCTCAGCCGATATTTGACCTAAGTGGTCAAATTCCCAAGGCTGTTTCATAGTACTTGGGTAGTCGGTAACGTGCTTTACCTCTCGGCCACGTTCCAGTACCAGTGTTTTTAGCCCTTTGCCAGTCAGTTCTTTGGCAGCCCAGCCGCCACTTATACCCGAGCCTATGACGATGGCATCGTAAGTACGGTCTTTTACGGAATCTATATTGAAGTTCATGAATCAATGTGCTAATGACAAAATGAATGATTTGAATAATTGAAAAAAATATGGCTAATAGCCAAAGACTCACGACCAATGACTCTTATCTAACTCTGACGCAACCATGAAAACGGGCAGGTGCAAACTCAAAATGCTCGATTTTTGTCATAAAATATTCGGAAGAAGTATAACCTTTGATAGTCATTTGGCGCACCATATTATAGAATTTTTTTTGCCCCGCATCTTCCGATTTACTCATCTGCAACAAAACCGCCAGCCGTTGCTCAGTTGGGCAGTCGGCAAAAGGTTTGTTATAGTTTTTTTGTGCCAATTCATTCACTAATCTTATGCCTCCAATAAACTGCTCTTGGGCGGGTTTTTGGTAGCAATCTTTCACAATTCGTTCAATGAGTTTGTCAATCGCCAACGACTTTGCCCCAGGTGTGTTTGTTTCTGGAATAATCGTCTCAACAATTTCTGATAACGCCACCGCCAACTCTGGTGATAGGAAATTTGTGTTTTTTAGCGTTTCTTGTTTCCAATTTACCGCCCATGTAGGCAACACAAATGCCCCAGCAAACCCTGTTGCAATGGCTGTAACTGCTTGTCGTCTTTGCATGATGTTTTTGTTAAAAGGGGTTTATAGTGTCTGAATTATTGCCAAAGGTAAGCCAGTATATTTTTCGATTAACTCTTCAAATAACCCATCTTTTTTCATTTTACGAGCAGTATCGAGTTGGGCTTGGTATTCACCTTTGGCTAATCCTTCGGTTAATCCCTCTGCTCTTCCCTCTGCTCTTCCTTCTGCCAATCCTTCAATCCTTGCTGTAAAAAGGGTACTTTTTTGAGATAGTAAATCTTTTTCATATTGCCTGTACGACTGACGTTCTGGCTCGCTCAATTCGTCAAATTGTAACTGTGTTTTTACCTCTGCCAAGCCACGTGCATTAAACTCGTCTTTGACTTCACCATTTTTAAAATAATATATCCATTCGTCGAGGCTATCTTTGGCCACGTCATCAAAGTTATTGATTTTAATGACATAATATTCTGGGAATATTTCATAAACGGTATCTTTCGTAAACAATTCTTTTTGTATTTCCGATAGTTTTAATACATCATTTTGATGAATACCTCTGAACTCCGTTTTGCCATGATATACGTAGTCGTCACCATCGCCCAAGTCAAAATATATTAAATTTATAGAGAATATTTTTTTTATGTCTTGGTACGGATTCCCTTTTTGCAAAGTCTCGGTAATGTGCTTAGACGTAGCAAATAAAATTCTTTGAAAGTAATCAAACTCTTTGCTGTATTGTAGTTCAATAATGAGCCGCTCTTTTTGTTCATTTTCTACGAGTATATCCACCCGATTGATTTTTTGCTCACTTTCTTCGGCATTAGATTCACTTTCTAATAAACTCAAAATCACAATGTCACGTTTGAGTAATACACTCAAAAAACCTTCGAGAATCGAAAAATTCGCTTTTTGTCTAAGCAGGCGTTTCAATGCCCAGTCAAAACTTATGAGTGTACGAGCCATTTGGACAGTTTTTTTTAGATAAATACAAATATCGTTATTAAATTAACAGCCGAAGCTACATTTGAAAGATAAAGTAACCTGTGATTTTACCCCTCAATATTGAACATATTGTTTTTTTCTTCTTTTTTCTTTATCCCAAAATTATACCTTACATTGATACCCACTCGGCGTGTGTCCGACTCCATTCTTGTCGTGGCTCTGATTGAACCTTGGTTGAGTGTCAGGGTGTTGGGATTTGTAAAAAAAATATCGGTAAAATTAATAGTTATAGTGAGTTTTTTGTCCAAAAAAGACCGATTTGCTGATAGGTTCAAAGCCCCAAAGTTTCCCAATTCATACAGTTTAGCTTGCCCATTGACCGACACAAAACCATTGACCGTAACCGACGACCGTTTGTCGAATCGGTATTGGTGATAGCTATAAAAACGCCAGCTTCCACGCTTGAAGTTAATGGGGCTGTTTTCATAAATACCATCGTACTCGTTGTGTGTATATTGAGCCACAACCAAACAAAAATACTTACCGACAGGCGGTATGCCACCCATTAGCCTAAAATAAGTTTCTTTGTTTGTTCCCAGATTGCTGTGTGTGCGGTATGCAATATTTTTGTTGTTGGGGTCTTGGTAGAGTACATTTGCAAACACGTCTTCTGTATAATTTCGGCCTATGGCTATCAGTGGTGCTTCATCTACGCTGATGTTGGCCTCGTAGGTTGAGGTAAACTGTGGCCTTAGCTCGGGGTTTCCTGTTTCATACAGATATTGGTCTATTACCCTTATGCCGGGGTTGAGTGCGTCATAGAGTGGTCTGGTAATTGACCGCCTCGCAACCAAAAAAGCACGTAGTTCGTAACCTGCAATTTTGGCGACTTTTCTACTAAAATATAAATATGGAAACAAGTCTGTGCGGTTGATGGCAAACGATGTTGGCTCTGGAATAGTTTGAGTACCTGTCATGTTTGTATTTTCGAGCCTTGTTCCTACTTTGAGTACCAGCGGCCCCCAGCTTTTGGAGGCTTGCAGATAGGCTGCATTGATGTTTTCTTGGTAGGTGTAGGCATTGGTACGAAGATAGTCTGCCGTAATTTGTTCTTGTATTTTATTTGAAAATTGGGTCTGACTTATAAAACTCTGATAAGAAGACTTGAGACCAGTTTCGAGTACGATTTGTTTCTTAAAATATAGCTTTAAGTCAATCTGTGCCATAAACAAATGCCGATAATTGCCAAAGTTTCCATACGAAGCCGTTGGCCACATAGACGGTTGCGAACCGCCTGAATTGGTAGAGTTGGAGGCAGTGAAAATATTGTTGAGTTCTTGCGATGAAGTTTTATTAAAATAATTGTACGACCAGTCGGTAGTAAGTTCCGAACCTAATGTATCGATTTTGAGTTTGCTCGAAAGGCCCTGGTCTATCGACAATGTTTTGGTTTGGTTGTCGGTTATGTTATTGCTTAGTCCAGACAAAATACCGTTCAGAATTTGGGTATTGATATTGGTATTTGTCGAATTGTAAGGATTGTAGCTGATGCGTGTATCGGTGCCGACTGTCATTTTTTTTGTAGGTTCTCGACCAATTCCAAAACCCAAAAAAAGTGCATCTGACGGAGTGGTATTGTATGCCCGATGTGATATAAAACGCTCTTTTGTGATTTCTCTCATTGATGTTAGGCTATCATAAAAGTTTCTGCGATTGTAACTTAAATTGAAATATGATGACCTACCACCATCAACATTTGAAACATTAAAGCCTGCAAACTGGCTACCAAAACGCCCTTGATTGGCTCCTGCATTAAGACTGCCCGTGAGACCAATTTTTACACCTTTTTTCAAAATAATGTTCACTACGCCACCACTACCAGAGGCATCGTATTTGGCCGATGGTGTCCGCATGATTTCGATACTTTCGACACTATTTGGGGGCAGACTTTTGAGAATGGTAGCAATGTCGGTGGCACTCATTTTTTGCTCTCGACCATTGATATAAACCGTTGCTGGTGTAGTGCTGTTGAGATATACGTTACCGTCTTGGTCCAAAAATATACCTGGTGTTTTTTCTATTATTTCATAAACGTTGGTACTGGTGGCGGCCAACGGCTCAGTATCTACTATTGTTTTGTCGTCTTCTTGTCTGAGTAGGGGCTTTTTGGCTCGTACCGTTACCTCGGTCAGGTTTTGCGATGAAGGTTGTAACACAATTTCAAATTTTTGGTTTGACTTTGTGATTTTTATTCCCCTGTAAATTGACTTATAACCAACGGCACTGGCCGAAATCCAGTAATTTGACTCACTGACGTTGAACGTTGCTACACCAGCACTATCTGTTATGGCACTGAGCAACACACTACTATCAGCCTGTAATCTAAGCAATACACCTGTCCCAAAAAGAGGTTGTTTGTTGGTGTCTGTAACTTTAATTTTTGTTATAACTTGTTGAGAAAACAGTTGCTGGCCATAACATAGCAATATTATTAGGCTTAGTTTGAGACTATTTTTCATGGTTTTTAAAAATTCAAAGCATACCATAGTTTACACGTTTTGCTCTGCATTAAAATAACTTATTTTGGCTGCTTGCAGTGTTGTTTTTTTGTTACTAATGTTGAGTTTTGTAAAAATATGAAAAATAATTTGGTATATTTGTTCAAGAACAAGTTTTTATGAAAAAAAATCTCTTTTTGTTTTTTGCTTCTTACTTCACTGTCAGTAGTTTACAGATGGCACAGGCTCAGATTATTGTACCTCTTTGGCCAGAGGGTCAAATACCCAATAGTCTTAACAATACCACTATTAAAGAAAAAAATGAAACAGGTACAGATGGTATATTAAGAATTAGCGATATAACCGTTCCTACTTTTGCAGTCTATAAGGCAGCCAAGCCAACAGGTACTGCCGTCATTATTTGTCCTGGTGGAGGCTACTGGATAGAGGCCGCAAACCACGAAGGTACAAATGTAGCACAGTGGTTCAATAGTTTTGGCGTAACAGCATTTGTACTAAAATACCGCCTACCCGATGACCGCCTCTGGGCCAACAAACATGAAGTAGCATTTCAAGATGCACTCCAAGCACTTAAACTTATCAAAATTGATGCCAAAAAATATGACATTGACCCCAATAAAATAGGAATCATGGGTTTTTCGGCTGGTGGACATTTGGCAAGTACACTTAGCACACATTGGTACAAAGACCTGCCTGCACAAGCCCTCGGTACAGTTGCTGAAGCTGCCACCAAACCCAACTTTGCTATTCTTGTTTATCCTGTTATTTCGTCAGGGGTTCACAAACATGGCGGTTCGTTTGAAAGACTGTTGGGCAAAGACCCCAAGGCCGATTTATTAGATTATTATTCGACCGAAAAACAAGTAACAGTTCACACGCCGCCTACGTTGCTCATTCATGCCACTGACGACAAGGCCGTGCCAGTCGAAAATAGTCTATTGTACTACTCTGCTCTCAAAAAAGTAGGAGTATCGGCCTCATTATTGGTCTATGAAAACGGTGGTCATGGCTTTGGAATGGCACAAAAACAAAGTGGTTCTGCCAAAAATTGGACAGAACATACCCGACAATGGCTGTCATCGATGGGTTTTTAGTTGCGATTTTTATGTTTTTTTAATACCAATATTTTTAATCTTGAAACCAGCAGCCAGTATTATTATTGCTTTTTATAACAATACCCGAAATCTCCGCCTTGTGTTGGCAGGTTTGGAACGCCAAACAAACACCGATTTTGAGATTATCATCACCGACGATGGCTCACGGGCGGACGTTGTGGAGGAGATAAAGCAGATTCAGCGACAGTCAAAACTCACAATCAGACACTTGTGGCAACCCGATAATGGCTGGCAAAAAAACGTGATGCTCAACAAAGCGGTCGTTGCGGCACAGTCCGATTATCTGATTTTTATTGACGGCGATTGTATTCCAGACGACCGATTTGTGGCCGAACATCTCAAAAGTAAAACTTTGGGTCTTGCGCTATGTGGCCGACGGGTATATTTGTCCGACAAAATTTCTAAATCATTGACTCCTCAAATTGTGGGCGATAATTATTTTAATAGAAATTACCTAAAACTCTTTGTAACAGGCCAAACTCGGCATGGCGAAAAAATGATTTTTGCTCGTATTCCCTTCATTGCCCGTTATATAAATAGTAAACATCGAGATTTTTGGGGTTGTAATTTTTCAATCCATAGAGCCGATATACTCGCCATCAACGGGTTTGACGAACGATTTGTAACACCAGGCATTGGCGAAGATATTGATGTTTACAGGCGATTGTTACTCACAGGCCGCAGTACCAAGTCGGTGGTGGCTACGGCATTGGTCTATCATCTCGACCATAAGGAAACTCAAATTCCACAAGCTACTTACGACTTAGAAGCCATTACTAAACAAGAAACCAATCCTTTTACGCCTTTTGGTATTGATAAAAAATGAACTTAAAATCTTTTAAAACAGAACTCATAGAAACCGTCAAACTCAGTGTACCGATAATGATAGCGCAACTGGGTGCAATATTGATGGGCGTAACCGACAATATTTTGGTTGGTCGCTACTTGGGTTCTACATCGCTGGGGGCGGCTGGGCTGGCCAATTCGCTTTCGTTTTTGGTGTCGAGCATTGGCTTAGGAGGATTTTCGATTATAGCTACACTAATTTCAAAAGCCAAAAGTGAGCAAGACGAAGCCCAAATTAGCCGTTTGTTTTATGCAGGTCTGCGAATGGCCGTGCTGTTGGCCGTCATTTTGGGAATATCGTCTGCAGTTTTGGGTTTTAATCTTGAAATATTCAGACAAACAACTCAAATTACGACATTGGCCAAACCCTTCATGTATATTTTGAGTGTGTCGTTGTTGCCGTTTTTTGTTTTTGTGGCTGCCCGCCAGCTTTGTGATGGGCTATCGTACCCAACGGTGGCTATGACTATTACGGTATCGGCGTTGTTTGTCAATGGTTTTTTGAACTATGCACTCATCAATGGTGCTTGGGGCTTGCCAAAATTGGGACTCAACGGCTCTGCCACAGCTACGCTCATTGCACGGTGCTTTACGGCTACGGCCATGTTACTGTATTTGTTCAATAGTCAGATTTTTAAGCCTTTTTTACTGCGGCACAATCTGCTGAACCTCAATCAATTAGTAATGTATCTCTTGAAATTAGGATTGCCAGGGGGCTTTCAGTTTTTCTTTGAAATCGCTGCATTTTCGTTAGCCGTTGTGATGATTGGCTGGCTTGGCGAAGATCAATTAGCGGCACACCAGATTGCAATAAACTTAGCCTCAGCTACTTATATGACTGCCACGGGTATATCGGCGGCAGGGGCGATTAGGGTAGGCGGGGCTTTTGGTCAAAAAGATAAACAAGGTGTGTTTTTGGCAGGATCGGCAGCTTTTGCATTTGGTACTGCTTTTATGGGGGTTTGTTGTTTGGTGTTTTTATTGGCCAATCATGCCCTTGTGGCTCTGTATCTAACCAACAACGAGCCAGTGATGAGCATTGCCGCACAACTCATTATTATTGCAGGTTTTTTTCAGCTTTCAGACGGTATTCAGGTGGTAGCTTTGGGTGCGCTGAGGGGCGTTACCGATGTCAATGTCCCGACTGTTATTACTTTTGTGGCTTATTGGGTCGTGGCTCTACCGCTAAGTTATGTGCTGGCTTTTACCTACAAAATGGACGTATCGGGAGTCTGGATTGCACTCTTACTGGGCCTGACGGTGTCGGCGGTGTTGCTTACTTGGCGGTTTTATTATTTGGCCAAAAATAGAAGTTTTCAATAGTGTTCTAACTTTACTGGTTGTGTTTTGAAGAATAGCCATTAAGTAGTGAACAGTGAAAAACGGATAACGAGAAGTGTTATAATTAGCTAATAATCAGATATTTAAAATAAATACAAATCTTGTCTATTTGTACCCAACTACTTGTAAAAGTACTCGCCTCTTTATTGAGAGTTTTTGGGTAAAATTTTCAACTTCTACTTTGGCGTTGGCTTTTATGTAGAGTAATTTGTGATAAAAAAAGGCAATAAAAATAGATTAAAAACTGCCAACGCCCCATACTAATACATTCCTATCGACAGCATCACGAGTGTGCAGGCTTCGAGTACTTCGATGTTGTTTTTGAGCAATAGTGCCTCAAAGTCAGGGTTTTCTGTGCCAGGGTTAAAGATTACTCTACGAGGCTTCAGCCCAATGACATAGTCGTAATACTCTGGCTGGTTTTTCGGCCCAACGTATAGCGTTATGGTGTCAATATTTACAAAATCAATTTTATTTGTATGAATTGACTCACCTAACAACTTACCACATTTAACTCCCAATAGCTCAATGGCATGATGGTGAGCCGCAAGGCTCTGTGCAGCTTTGTAAGCATAGCGATCGGGGTTGGTAGATGCCCCAATTATCAATGTTTTCTTCATCACAAATTTATTATTTCATTGCCAAAGATAGGGCTTTACTGTTAGTTTTTGAGTGGTTTTTGTGTAATTTTGTGCCTTAAAAAACATTTTAGATGATAGAATTATTGACTGAACGAAAAAATCATTCATCATTCATCGTTTATCATTCATCACTATTACATAATGACTTCCCACCAAATCCGCCAATCATTTTTAGATTTTTTTGTTTCAAAAGGCCACTTAATTGTGCCTTCTGCCCCCTTAGTTGCCAAAAACGACCCTACACTGATGTTCAATAACTCGGGCATGGCACAATTCAAAGATTTTTTCTTGGGCAATGGCACACCACCCAGCAAACGCATAGCCGACACTCAAAAATGCCTGCGAGTGAGCGGCAAACACAACGACCTCGAAGATGTAGGCTTTGATACCTACCACCACACTATGTTTGAGATGTTGGGCAACTGGTCATTTGGTGATTATTTCAAAAAAGAAGCCTTGGCTTGGTCGTGGGAGCTACTCACAGAGGTCTTTAAGCTACCCAAAGATCGTATTTATGTGTCGGTTTTTGAGGGCGACAAAGCCGATGGCGTGCCATTTGACAAAGAGGCTTGGGACATCTGGAAAACGATGGTGGCCGAAGACCGTATTATTTTGGGCAATAAAAAAGATAATTTTTGGGAAATGGGCGACGTTGGCCCTTGTGGCCCATGCTCTGAAATACACATTGACCTACGTGACCAAGCCGAAGTAGATTTAATTTCGGGCAGAAGCCTTGTCAATGCCGACCACCCACAGGTTGTCGAGATTTGGAATAACGTATTCATGCAGTTTGAGCGCAAAGCTGACGGTAGCCTTTTGCCGCTACCCAACAAACACGTGGACACAGGCATGGGTTTTGAGCGGTTGTGCATGGCCATTCAAGGCAAAAAATCAAACTATGACACCGATATTTTTCAGAATACGATTACGGTTATTGAACGAATGTCAGGTAAGATTTATGGCGTAACAGGCACACTCAACACCACCGATTATACTGATATTGCGATGCGAGTCATTGCCGACCACTTGCGAGCCGTCTGTTTTGCCATAGCCGATGGACAGTTGCCTTCAAACGCCAAAGCTGGTTATGTCATTCGCCGTATTTTACGCCGTGCCATTCGTTATGGTTATTCGTATTTGGGTTTTACAGAGCCGTTTATGTGTCAGTTAGTGCCTGTGTTGGCCGAGCAGTTCAAAGATGTTTTTCCAGAGTTACAGTCGCAAGTTGAGTTTGTAACCAAAGTGGTTGAAGAAGAAGAAAAAAGTTTTTTGAGAACTTTGGAATTGGGAATTAAGAGGTTTGAACAAATAACAAGCCAAGCCGCCCCCGCCCCCGATGGGGGATCTATTGATGGTGCTGTCGTCTTTGAACTATCCGACACTTTCGGTTTTCCAGTAGATTTAACGGCATTGTTGGCCAAAGAAAAAGGCTTGACAATAGACGAAGCGGGCTACGAAAAAGCCTTAGCCGAACAAAAAGCCCGTAGTCGAAAAGATGCAGCGAAGGAATCGAGTGATTGGATAAGCCCCACCCTCGACCCCTCCCCGATAGGGAGGGGAGAAACCTTAGCTCCCCCATCGGGGGCGGGGGGGGCTTTTTTGGGCTACGAATTTTCAGAATGTCAAGCCCAAATCGTCAAATACCGCAAAGTAAAAACCAAAACTGGCGAAGAATACCATATAGTACTTGACCAAACACCGTTTTATGCCGAAATGGGCGGACAAGTGGGAGACTCTGGTGAGTTAAGAATTATGAGTGATGAGTTAAGAGTTATAAGTATCGTTGATACAAAGAAAGAAAATGATATGTTTATTCATATTTCACGGGACAAAGATATTGATAACTTACTCTTAACTCTTAACTCTACACTGGAACGCCAGCCGCTCATAACTGCTCGTATCAACAAGCAACGCCGCAAACTCATTGAGGCCAATCACAGCGTTACACACTTGATGTTGGCCGCCATGCGTCGAGTATTAGGTACGCACATTATACAAAAAGGCTCGTACCAAAACGAAGGTATCACTCGTTTTGATTTCTCGCATTTTGCCAAAGTAACTGACAAAGAATTGAGCCAAATTGAAGACATTGTCAATACCAAAATCAGAGAAAACATTACACTCAAATACCACGTAAATATTCCGATTGCCGATGCCGTCAAGATGGGTGCAACGGCTACTTTTGGCGAAAAATATGGTGATTTTGTACGTGTAGTAGAGTTTGACCCAGCGTTTTCGGTAGAGCTTTGCGGTGGTACGCACGTATCGGCTACGGGGCAAATTGGCCTCTTCAAGTTTGTAGGCGAAAGCTCTATTGCGGCAGGTGTGCGTAGGGTGGAGGCTGTTACAGGTCAGCGTGCGCTGTCGGTTATCAGCGAACAGTTATCAGTTATTGATAGTATTTCAGATTTATTCAAAGGGCAAACCGATGTCTTGAAAGCTGTTAAGAACTTAGTGGACGAAAAATCGGCTTTGCAAAAACGTATTGAAGTATTGGAAAACGAAAAATTAGGCCAAACAAAGCAACAGTTATTGACCCAAATCGAAGTTAAGGACGGCATCAGTCGCATCATTGCTCGTGTAGAAGTCCCCAACGCCGATGCCCTAAAATCGCTTTGCTATCAGTTAAAAGAGTCACCACTCATCGCTCATCGTTCATCACTCATCACTATTACGGCAGTAATAAACGACAAACCTCAAATTGCCGTTATGCTCTCAGAAGATTTGGTAGCGGCTGGCAAACACGCTGGTAATATTGTCAAAGAACTCGCCAAAGAAGTACGTGGTGGTGGTGGCGGCCAGCCATTTTTTGCCACAGCAGGTGGCTCTGATGTGAGCGGATTAGATAGTGTTTTGGCCAAGGCAAGAGAGGTTTTGTAAAATTTAATATATTTGTAAAAAATAAATAAGATGACTCACGAACTAATCCTACCGCTCACATTGCTCGAAAGAGAAGAGTTGGGCGAAGATGTTGAAATCAGAGTACCTGCTTCGTTTGAGGAATACCTCGAACTGGTGGAGGACTGTGAATACAATATCGAATATTTTAATGGAGAAATTATATCAATGGGAAACGCAAGCTATTATCACGAAAAATTGGTGATGCTCATCGGAGCAGCCCTACGCAAAACATTACCCTCAAACTGCACCATATTGGGCAGTAATATCAAAATTCATGTCGAAGACGTTTTAGGCAAAGCCAACTTCAATGCCGATGTGTCGGTGGTTGAGGGTGAGCCTGAGTTTTTGGTTTTGCCGACAGGCAAAAATGCTACCAATACCATTCTCAACCCTGTGGTAGTAGTTGAGGTTACGTCTCGAAGCACCATTGCACACGACTACGGCGATAAATTGATGGCATACAAAAAAATAGGTTCTTTGAAACAAGTTATTTTTGTGAGCCAATACGAAAACAGTGTAACGGTTTATGAACGGCAAGGTTTGCATACTTGGCTCAGTACAGACTATGTCTCGGTCGAAGATTCGTTTTTGGTTTTGGGGGCAACAGTTCAATTAAAAGAAATTTATCAATAGAACTCTTCAAATACTATATTTATGTTAGAAGTCCCTTTTTTACTACATTATAAAAAATTTCGCTTTGACGATGACGAATTTTATGACTTCTGCGTGCAGAATGACGAAGTGAAATTTGAAAGAGATGCCAACGGAAATATTATTGTTATGCCCAATACAGGAGGAAAAACTGGAAAAAGAAATGCTGCACTCAATGCAGAAGTATATTTTTGGAATAAAACTTTTCAATTAGGGTCTGTTTTCGACTCTTCCACGGCTTTCAAATTGCCGAGTTCGGCAGTTCGATCGCCCGATGTGGCTTGGGTGTCCAAACAACGCTGGGAGGCTTTGACCGAAACCGAACAAGAAAAATTTCCGCCACTTTGCCCCGATTTTGTGATAGAGCTCATCTCGGCAAGCGACAATGAAGGCGAAGCCCAAAAGAAAATGACCGACGACTGGATAGCCAACGGCTGCCAGTTGGCTTGGCTTATCAATCCGTTTGAGCAAACAGCCTATATTTATAAACCTAACCAAGAAGTTCAGCAAGTGATAGGCTTTGACAATAAGCTTTCGGGTAATGATGTATTGCCTGATTTTGAACTTGATTTGAGAGTGTTGAGGTAGCCTTACTGTCTGATAAATCTAAATAAACCTGCTCTTTCGATAATCAATTCCGTGTTGTTCAGGCTCACGATGGTGGCAAAATTAGGTAGATTAGGATTGATCAACGGAATACACCCAGGTTTGCTAAACTCAAGGTCAATTCGGTTGCTTAATAACTTATATTTGTATGCAGAATTGCACCAGCCACCTCCGAAACCCGAAATATAACTATCACTACTTAGCATTACACCGCTACTATAAAAAGTTGTGGTATTTTGCCCGTTGTTAGCAGAAACATCCACCCAGTCTGTTTGATTACTGGTTTTGTAGGCCACAATTTTCCAAGTACCTACTATTCCGCCAATATCTTTTGATTTGCAACCCACAACGACAAGATACAAACCGAGGATTAAAATATATTTTTTCATGCTGATTGATGTTTAAAATGAATGTAAACACTACAAAGCTAACGAAACAATTTTTAATTTTTTGTTGGTTTTCGTGTAATTTTGTGGTTCAATCTAAAAACAAGGTATTTTTTTAGAAGTTTATTATTCATCAATTCAAAACTAAATGTCAAAAGTACTTATTATTGGAGCAGGAGGAGTGGGCGGAGTGGTAGCTCACAAATGCGCTATGAACTCACAGGTTTTTACCGAAATTATGTTGGCCAGCCGCACCAAATCAAAATGTGATAAAATCGCTACCGACATCAAGACCATGCACGGTGTAAGCGTCCAGACGGCTGCCATAGATGCCGATATTGTAGCTGAAACCGTAAAACTCATTGAGCAATTCAACCCAAAACTACTCATAAACGTAGCTTTGCCCTATCAGGATTTGACACTCATGGAGGCTTGTTTGCAAACAGGCACACACTACATGGACACTGCCAACTACGAACCCAAAGACGTGGCTAAGTTTGAATATAGCTGGCAGTGGGCTTACAAAGAGCGTTTTGAAACCGCAGGCTTGATGTGCCTATTGGGCTGTGGTTTCGACCCTGGCGTTACTCAGGTTTTTACAGCCTATGCCAATAAACATTATTTTGACGAAATGTACTATTTAGACATTATTGACTGCAATGCTGGCGACCATGGCAAAGCGTTTGCTACCAATTTTAACCCCGAAATCAATATCAGAGAAATAACCCAGCCGGGCCGTTATTGGGAAAATGGCCAATGGATAGAAATTCCAGCTTTGTCTGTTCATAAACCAATAGACTATCCCAACATTGGGCCCAAAGAAAGCTATGTGCTGTATCACGAAGAGTTAGAGTCGTTGGTCAAAAACTTTCCGACACTCAAACGAGCCAGATTTTGGATGACCTTCGGCCAAGCATACATTACGCACTTGCAAGTACTCGAAAACGTGGGCATGACCAGCATCGCACCCATTAAATTTCAAGGAATGGACATTGTGCCGCTCGAATTTTTGAAGGCTGTCTTGCCTCCACCAGAGTCTCTGGGCGAAAACTACACGGGCCAAACCTCAATTGGCTGCCAAATAAAAGGAATCAAAGACGGGCAAGACAGAACTTACTATGTTTGGAACAACTGCCACCATGCCGAATGTTGGCAAGAAGTTCGCTCTCAGGCAGTTAGTTATACAACAGGCGTGCCAGCCATGATAGGCGCAATGTTGATACTCACCAACCCAGACTGGCAAAAAGCTGGTGTTTGGAACTGCGAAGAACTAAATCCTGACCCATTTATGGCCTTACTAAACCAACACGGACTACCTTGGAACGAAGCCATAAACGAGGCTCTACCACACGAATATTAACAACAAAAGGGCGAAAGATTAACACCTTTCGCCTTTATTATTTGCCCAGAATTTATAAAAATGAAGTAACACTTTTTATTTTTACATTTTTGCAGTTTATCATTTTTCTGTTTTTAGTCGGTCTTCATCACTCTAAATGTCAGATTAACACGGGGGCTTGTTATTTTTGTGGCCTTTGGCAAGCTATGTAGCCAGTGTGTTTGTGTTTCGCCTTTCATTATCAGGCAGCTACCGTTTTCGAGCATAACAGACACACTTTCTTTGGTTTGTTTGTGTTTGAAAACAAACTTACGCTCTGCACCAAAACTAAATGATGCAATCGGGCTGTTGGCTACAATCGTTTTTTCGTTGTCGCTGTGCCAGCCCATGCCTTCGTTGCCGTTGTGGTAGAGATTAAGCAAGCAAGAATTAAAAGCTACACCCGCCAGTTTTTCGGCCTCGGCTTTGAGTTTGAGCAACGGTTTTGTCCAAGCCAAACCATGTTTGGTACTGTTTGAATAAGTATAAGTTATGCCGTTATCGGCATACCAAGCTACTTTTCGGGCTGTAACGATTCGTTTACCAAAAATAACTACTTCATCGTGCTGCCATGCGGTAGTGTCCAAAAGTTCAATAAAATAATCGGTAGTGTTGTTCAGTATCTGACCGTAGTAATTGGCCGTACCGCTGTGTGGCAATAAGTTTTGAGACATTATATCAATTCTTTATAAAAACTAAATCCATGAAAATCAGCCCATTCGTTGGTGTTTTTTTGGCTAATATTTTTGGTCTCAACTATTTTTACGGGTATAACTGATATTTTTGAATTTAGTGCATCGCTTACTCTTTTATGGCCATCTACTATCAGCAATGCGCCTTGCTGTTCGGCTACCAAAACTGGGTTTTCTATTGTAATTGGCTCGTTTTTCGTGTCAAATGGCGTAGAAAACGACTCAGTCGGAAACAATACTTCGGGGTTGCACCAAACTACTTGATTGTTACTTTTTGTTTTTCCAGAAAGTACGTTGGCAATAAATTGTGAAACGACAACAGTTTTTAGTTCAGTTGTATTTAATATCAAATCAAAGCTATTGACATCGGCGCAGTTGGCGCCGTAGAGTTTTAAAAAACGCTCGTTTTCGCTTTTTTTGCGTTCTCTGATGTTTTTAATAGCCTCTTCGACCGTTGAGTAGTCTTCATTTACTCGTGTCGAATCGTTCAAAACCCGTTTGGCGGCTACTTCTACATCGGTCGTAAAATAGAGCTTGAACGAAGTTGGAATAAAAAACCAAGCCAACCGAGAGTCAATCACAAACCGTTTATCAGACGTATTTAAGTCTCGCAACACGTTATCTATTTCGTCATCGATTTCTTTATGTAGGTCGGCATATTTGTTCATTTCCAGAGTACTCATATTGTAGCGGCTGGCGATATTGCGCTGAATTGCCCCTGTCGATAGGTACTTGGCCTTAAATTCTTCGGCCAATATTTTAGCAATTGTACTTTTGCCGCTACCCAAATCGCCTGTTATTGATATTTTACCGTTCATAAACTACTTTTATTTTTTGTGCAAAAATAAGAATTATTGTTGGCCAAAACCGATAAGTCAGCTTAAAATGTTAATTTAGCATTCATAAACAAAGCAACTTAAATATAGATACGTCATATCGTTTTTTATCAGATACCTAACCTACCGATGAGCAATTGGAAGGGCTTATGGATTGCGTTTTAGAAGATGTAAAAGAGCGTGCCACTTTGGCCAGTGAAAGATTTAAAATACATCAAAACAATGAAATAGATGCGGCTAAATTTTTCTTTCGACAATTATTGAATACAGATGCAAAAACCTAAATTATTGGTGATAGCTAGCCCCAATGGTTCTGGCAAAACGTCAATCACTACCCAAATTCTTAAACATGAATGGGTAAAAGGTTGTGCTTATATCAACCTATACGAAATTACTCAGCACGAGTTAGGAAATTGAAACTCACCAAAGGTAGTTCTTCAAGCTGCCCAAGTAGCAACTCAACGACGTGAAAATTGCCTTGCAAATAAAGAAAGTTTGATTTTTGAAACTGTCTTTTCTGCTGATGATAAAGTCGATTTTTTGAAGCGAGCCAAAGAAGCTGACTATTTTATTCGTTTTTTTTCGTATGTACAAATCACCCCTCAATTAACGCCAGCCGTGTTGCGATTAGGGTTTTGTGCAGGTTGGGAAATAGAATTTCGTCCGCCCAACTTGCACAAAACCCCATGTTAGCTGCATACCACATTTCGTCCACTCGTTTGTTTGTCAATTATTTTTTAACTGTCACCAAGTTTTTTTGCTTGACTTACCCAAGCTGGTGCATTATTAATTGTCTGTCTTAGTAACAAGTTTAATTGAGCTGAATGATGTTGAATGTGTCTATTGTTGTACATCAGAATTTCAAGTACCGAAAAGTTTTTGTAATCGTTAATCCACCTTTCATTTAATTTTTCTGTTGTCAGCCCTGATATTAATTTACTTGCTTTCTGTCGGCAATGTTCCAAGTAAGAAATCAATTCTGTCTTTGTGTAAGTTCTGTCTGGCTTTTTGCCTGTCGGGTCAAACTCTGAAAATGTAAAATGTGTCGGTGGTTCAAATTTGCTTGGTTCAGTCGTCAAGTAATAGTCTGTCCAAAAAATGCAGTGGTAAGATGTGTACCCAAAATTTAATGCTGTGTCCCAATGTTCGTCGGGACACATATTTATTGCATTTTCAAGCATATCAAGGCTTGCACCAAATTGGTTCCAAATGGTTTCTCTTATTGATGTTGAGTCATTCATATTTTTTCTATTTTAATTGTTGTCTGTTATGGTGGTTGGTGGTTGCAGCTAACTCATCGAGTAATAGAGGGCGGACACGATGTGCCGATTCCAAAAAATAATTGGCCGTTACAGCAAATCTATCGCAAATTGTTGCGCCATTGCTAATCTGGTTGATAGATTGTACGTTTACGGCAACTCGATTGAGAACTCAAATGCTCAACTACTGTTCAAGGCTGTTGATGGCCAACTGGCGAAAATTTATAGCCAAATAAACGACTGGGCTGTTCCAGTTGAGCAAGCGATTATGAAGTAATCTCTCAACAAACCACAAAACTTTCCATACCCTTCAAAAACACATCATCAATCCAGGCCCCATGCCCTGTTGAATCTGGAATGACGATGTCGTAATGGTTTTTGAACACAATACCGCCCTCAACGGGGTCTTGGGCGTGTTCAAAACAAGAATCTAAGTCATAAAAAACAATATTGGTCAATGCCGCCGCCAAATGGGCATTGGCCGCCAGCCCCAGCCGAGACTCAGACATACAGCCAATCATGCACTTTATGCCAGCCGCTTCGGCTATGGCATTGATTTTGATGGCGTTTCTGATACCCCCACTCTTTGACAGTTTGATATTAAAATAGTCGGCGGCCTGTGCTTGAATCAATTTGAGGGCATCTTGATGCGAAAATAGCGACTCATCGGCACAAATCGGGATCGATGTGTTTTGTCTTAATCGTGCCATATTTACCAAGTCCCAATCTTTGACGGGCTGCTCGCAATATTCTATGTTTAAGTCGGCGATGGTTGCCAATACTTGCTTGGCCGCCACATAGTCCCAGCCCTGATTGGCATCTGTTCTGATTGGTATTTGGTCGCCGATGGCCGTTCTTATTGTCTTTATTCTGTCAATATCGTCTTTGACATTTGTACCAAGTTTGACTTTGATGGCTTCTGCGCCTCGCTCTTTTATTTTGAGTGCATCGTTGGCCATGTTTTCGGGGCTACCAATGTATATCGTCTGGTCTGTTTTGATGACACGATTGGCACCCCCCAAAAACTGATACAGTGGCACATTGGCATATTTGGCCGCTAAGTCATAGAGAGCCATATCAAAAGTACTCTTAATGGTCGGGTTTCGGGCTAAATATCGGTCGAGAGCCAATAGACAGCCTTCGATGTCAGTCGGATTTTTACCGATGAGTAGCTTGGCCAAGTCTTGGGCGGCGGCGTAGGCCGTGCCTTGTGTTTCTCCGACAATCATCCAAAACGGTGCGCCTTCGCCCAGCCCCACAAGGCCGTCAGAAGTATGAATTTTAATAAGAATATTTCGGGCTTCGTCAATCGTGCCTATCGCTATCGTTACAGGTGCATGAAGCTGAATGTTGAGCTTGAAAACTTCTATTTTGGTAATTGTTGGCATATTGAGGCTTGTTTGCTACTTTGGCAAAAGTAACATACAAAAAACTATTTTACCTCAGTATTTATACCAATAACAAAAAAAAGATGCTACCAGCATAGCCAGTAGCATCTTTGTAAGTACAACAAAACCACAGATTATACTGCGGTCATGTTGTTGTTTTTTTGAGGGTGTGGAATAATCAAAAATCTATGCTTCTACCAAAAACTCATCGTGTTGGCTTACGTCCAATCCTACTTTCTCGTCTTCTTCCGACACACGAAGAGGCTCAATCAAGTCCGTAATTTTTAATATTAACAAAGACATAAAAAACGCAAACGCCGACACAGCTACCAACGCAATGAGGTGCTTCACAAATAAGTCTGTCTGGCCATAAGCCAAGCCTTCGCTGCCTTCGGGTACTGCGCCATTTACTTGATGTGATGCAAAAATTCCGGTCATCAGCATACCCATCATACCACCTACACCGTGGCACGGAAATACGTCAAGTGTATCGTCCAATGTAGTTCTTTCGGCACGGATATGTGCCAAATAGTTGGACACCATAGCCGAAACTGCACCTATAAAAATAGACTGTGGCACAGTTACAAACCCACAAGCAGGCGTAATGGCGACTAAACCAACCACTGCACCAATAGCAAAGCCGAGAGCCGATACTTTTTTGCCACGGGCCGCATCAAACAGTACCCAGGCCAAACCAGCCGCAGCGGCGGCAGTGTTGGTACAAGCCAATGCCGAAACTGCCAATGTGCCTGAGCCTACTGCCGAGCCTGCATTGAAGCCAAACCAACCAAACCACAATAAGCCTGTACCGAGCAATACATAAGGAATGTTTGCGGGTGGCAGGTAGTTTGACTCTGCATGGTTTTTGCGGCGGCGCAAGTACAGGGCGGCAGCCAAAGCAGCCCAACCAGCCGACATATGTACGACCGTGCCACCAGCGAAGTCAAGTACACCGAGTTTGAACAAAAAACCGTCTGGGTGCCATGTCCAGTGGGCCAATGGTGCGTAAACAAAAATACTAAACAAAATCATAAACAAAATATACGACCGAAACTTGATACGCTCGGCCATTGAACCTGTTACGAGTGCAGGTGTGATGACGGCAAATTTTAACTGAAAAAAAGCAAATAAGGCCAGCGGAATAGTAGGAGCCAATGACCACGGCTGGCCGTCCATGACGTTATTGAACATAAAGTATGTACGTGGGTCGCCAATAAAACCACCAAAAGAATCACCGAAAGCCAAGCTAAAACCAACCGTTACCCAAATAATACTAATAACACCCATGGCAATAAAACTCTGAAGCATGGTCGAAATTACGTTTTTGGTATTGACCATACCGCCATAAAAATAGGCCAAGCCTGGGGTCATTAGCAATACAAAAGCCGTAGCTACCAACATCCAAGCCGTATCACCTGTGTTGATATTTTTGTTGAAACTTGCCGCCGTATCGGTCAGTACCTCTTTGGGTACAGACGGCAGAAGTATTCCAATAACGCTAATGCCCAGAAGAATCAAAATAGGAATGTACTTTTTCATTTTATTGTGGTTTTGAATGAGGTTAAAAAAATAAAATCGTGATTTGTAGTAGTAGAGACAACACATGCGTTGTCTCTGATGTGTGTTATCTATATTGGAAAATTAGAATTTATAAATAAAAGCCAATCCTAACGTTGATTGTGATGCCGTTAGATTGCCTTTGTCATCGTCAAAAAATGGCTTGTCGAACGAATCGACTCTAAACTCAGGCTTGATGAGCAAATGGCCTTCGGCGGCGATGAATGTGCCTGTTAATGTAAAAGAATTTACTGATACACCAACCAATTTGTCATTTGTATCGAGATAGCGCAAACCACGGGCTGCACTTTGATTGTTGAAGTTCTCGTAACGTGCGCCAAAGCTAAAATTATCGGTAACGGCATAGTTGGTGTAAAGGGCTACACCACCCCAAGTTTTGCTTTTTCCTACATCGCCACCGCCTTGATAATCACCAGTTTGTGAGCCATATGCAGCGTTGAGTCCCAACATAAATTTTGTCGAAATTTGGTAAGTTGTCGTCAAGTCGAGTAGGGCGTAGTTGCCTGTACTATCCAAACCATTTGATTTGACATTGGCTTCGTTTGACACTATTCCGTTCAGATATACATTCCAGCCAGCTACGGGCGTAAAGAAAATTTGGCCAATCAAGCCCTTCGCACGGTTGTTGTCATTGAGGTTGTCCACGTTATTGACCAAGCCGAGCATAACCGAGGCTTTGTCGCTGATGGCATATTGAGCCTTAACACCAATATGGTAAAATGGCCCATTGTTAAACAAATTTGATAACGAATAATGATAATTGACAGGAGCATCAATGACCTCATAGCCAATGTGTGTGCCAAACTGCCCAGCCGTTAGCGTGAGTTTGTCGGTGGCTTTCCAGTTAAAGTAGGCTTGTTTGATGGCCAGTGCCGTTGTACCACGACCAAGTGGCCCAATCAAGTTACCGTAGTTGCCTAAGTCAGCATTAGGGCCAAAAGCCAAATCGACTACCACATCTGAGCTGGCATTTGAATACTGAAACTTAGTCTGTACCAAACCCAACGAAAACTGACCCGAGCGAATATCAAAAGCACGGGCTGTACCAGACAGACCTACGTTTGAGCGAGAAGCGGGCGAGTTGAGATTACCCATGTAATAAGAATCAATGTAACCAGAAAACGTAAAAGGGCTTTTGGGTGCTTCTTTCACTTCGGTAGCCGTTGCAGTGGCGGGTTTAGTTTCCTGTGGAAAAGACAATACAGGTGTTGCCAAACATAAATAAAGTAAAAATTGAATTTTCATAATTATATTCTGTTTATAGTTTTATGGTGTGGTATGTCTATTGACAATGCAAATATTCTTGATTTTGTATTTATTTCCAAATATTTGTCAAAAATAAATCAAATAATATCAAAAAATACAAAAAAACATTAAAAATAAGGCATAAGTCAATGTAATATATAAGTATTTAATAAAAAATAGTGAATTTATATTTTTATGATTATTTTGAATATACCCTATTTTGCCAAATATTATTTTTTTAATTTTTTATAATATTTAAAATAAATATTGAAATAGTTATATTTTATTTAAAATCTAAAATCGTAATCCACAAAAAAAGCCGCTGATGTATCAGCGGCTTTTTTGATAAAAATATGTTTCTGTTGATTTACTCGCCGTGCATCCAAGCTTTTTTAGACAGCAGCGTTTCTTCGTCTTCGACATGGTCGGGGTCTGGTATGCAGCAATCTACTGGGCAAACGGCCGCACACTGTGGCTCTTCATGAAAGCCCATACACTCGGTACATTTGTCGGCTACTATATAATAAAACTCATTCGACACGGGCGTTTGTTTGAGTTTGGCATCTGTAACAGTGCCATCGCCAAAGTCAATGTCTATTAGGTTTGTTCCACCCGAGAAGTTCCACTCTACTCCACCCTCATAAATGGCGGTATTGGGACATTCTGGCTCGCAAGCACCACAGTTGATGCACTCATCGGTTATTATTATTGCCATAGTACTATATATGTTTAGAACCTGTCTGGTTTAGAATTGATATTGAATTAACTTTGTTAGATTATAATTGTTTGCAAATTTAATTATTTTAAGTGTAGATATTGTTATAAATTGTCTAAAACTTATTTGTGTTGTATTATTTCAAGAAAAAATAAAAAAATGAATAGCCAAAAGCGGATAAAATCGTTAATTGAACTGGGTAACTACCTGACAGAAACGCCATTGACAGAAATAGTATATCGAGCAAATGCCAAAAACAACTGGTTTACGACCACCAACGTAGAGAAGTCGCTGCAAACAATAGCAACAGAGTTTTTGAACGAAACAAAATTATCGACCTGGCTCAGTAGTTATGATTTGTCAAAAACAACCTCACAAAAAATAGGGGTCGTCATGGCTGGTAATATTCCTGCTGTAGGTTTTCATGATGCCTTGTGTGTGTTGGTGGCTGGCCACCGGCTCATGGCCAAACTAAGTACTGACGATGCAGTGCTGATGTCTTTTTTGTTTAAAAAACTAATCGAGATAGAGCCACAATGGGCGGAGTACATTCAGACAGTAGAGCGGCTCAACGATGCAGATGCTGTGATAGCGACTGGCTCTGACAATACGGCTCGGTATTTTGATTATTATTTTGCCAAAAAACCACATATCATACGCCGAAACCGTACATCGGTCGGTATAATTAACGGCCAAGAAAGTAGCCAAGAACTGGCACAATTAGGCAACGATGTGCTACAATATTTTGGACTGGGCTGCCGCAACGTGTCAAAAATATATGTACCCGTTGGTTATGAGTTTTCGACTTTTTATGAATCAATCGAATCGCTGTCAGGTATTTATTGCCACCATCACAAATACTTTAACAACTATGAATATAACCGCTCTGTACTGCTGGTCAATCGTGAGCCACATTTTGACAATGGTTTTTTGATGTTGCGACCCAGCCCAACGCTCGTTTCGCCTATCTCGGTGTTGTTTTATGAAGAATACCAAAGTGCGGCGCATCTTGATACTTTAATAAATAGCCAAGCCGACAAAATTCAGTGCGTTGTTTCGCAGCGTGGTTGGTGTGCCAATAGTTTGCCATTTGGCCAAGCCCAAAGTCCAGCCCTGACCGACTACGCAGACGGTGTTGATACAATGAAGTTTTTGATAGATGTACTTTGATGATATAACTCACAACTCAACGACTTAATAACTCTCAACTGTTTTCTTCCATTTCAAAGTCTGCAACAAGTGCATCATGTCTGCCTTGATGTAGTCAATGACAGGTGCGAGTGAGTCTTGCTGGCCAGCGACACTAAAATACATCGCTCCACGGAGAAAGTGCGTTGTTGTATCGGTCGTAAAAAACTGCAAATGACTTGGTACTTCGCCTGAGAGTTCGAGTAGTACCGCTTTTTGTCCTGAACGAGTTTTGGCAACAATTTCTCTGATACCCGACGCCCTGATGCGGTGCCAGCCCGCCAGTTTATAGGCATCGCTGATGTATGCACTTAGCTTTTTGTTGTCGTTCTGAACGGGTTTGTAGGTCAGTTGTATATTGGCTTTGAGGGCAGGATATGAAATAAAAATCCAATGCGGCTCTGCTCGAGCAAAGGTATCGGGCAAAATCACGGCACTCGTCGAATATTCAAAACTGTAAGGGTGTGATTCGTCAATCGGCTGGTAAGTTTGGGCTGGTAAATCTATGCGGGGGTAGGCTTTGGGTTTTGGTGTGTAGTCGGTGCTTGGGTCTCTGCTACAAGATGTTACTAAATGAAAGAATGAAAGAATGAAAGAATGAAAGAGTATTTTGAGAATAGGAGAACTTGAAAATAAGGCTCGTACCGATACATCGGCACATCTGCACATTGGCATATCGGCACATTTATTCATCATTGTTTTTGAATTTGTAATAGAAACGAAATAAATGATAAATAATTTTACAAACCTCTCAAACGTGCTACTTGCAAAATACCAATCATACTCAGCGAATCAGTGATTTCGCTTGCCATCACCAACTCAACTGCTTGGCTGAGGTGTATTTTTTGCACTTTGAGTTCTTCGGTTTCTTCGGGTTCTTGGACAGACTGCGTGAGGTTTTCGGCCACATAGATATAGCCTTCTTCGTCATTGACAGAGTTTGAGAGGTGAACGGTGGCTATCTTCGTCCATTTTAGGGCTATCAATCCTGTTTCTTCTAATAGCTCACGTTGGGCGGCTACAAGTGGGTCTTCGTTGAGTGGGCCACCGCCCTCGGGTATTTCCCACGAGTAAGCCTTGGTTGGGTAGCGGTATTGGCCAACGAGATAAATATAATTGTCGTGGTCGATGGCTACGATGCCAATGGCTTTGTTTTTGTAGTGCACTTTTCCATAAATGCCCGCTCCGCCGCCAGGATTGACGACGGTTTCATGCCTAACTTCTATCCATTGATTGTCGTAAACTACCTCAGAATCAAGTGTTTGCCAAGGGTTTGTATTGTCTCTGGATAGTATCATTGAGGGTTTCTATTGCTTTTTTGAAATAGTTTTAGACTCAAATATAGCACGTGAAGAACTTGAATTTTGTTTTAGACGATCTAATTCTTCAATTTTTTTTCTAAAATCATCTGACAAACGGCTGTAATCTTGCAATAGTCTATCTTGTTTTTGTTGGAGTGTAACAATCGCTAACTCACTGTCTGCTTTTTTGGCCACAATCAAAGAAATTTCTTCTAATAGGTCTTCGTTTTGCTGTTTTAGTCGTAATATTGTCATCGACAAATTTTCTTTGTCTTTTAGAAGTGAGCGGGTTTCGTCTGGAGCGCAACTAACGAGTGCCACTGATACCAAAAGAAATGATGCGAAGGCAGATAGTTTGAACATTGTAGTAGTTGATTAAAATTGTTAGACATAATACAACTTACAAAAACCATACCAAAATAGTATATTTATGCAATACATAGTAAATTTTAAATTTAATTATGCCCAAAGTGTTGTTTTTATTTCAATGGTATTTTTGAGTAATTGTACGCCTACAAATCAGTCACAAATCAAAGCACCACAAGAAATTTATAAATATACGAACGTGCAAGTCCAAAACGAAAAACATATATCGGCGGTCAGTATTCCGTTTGAGATTTCGATTGCGGAAATTGCCCAGCAACTCAATGCCAAAGTACAAGGCGTTATTTATGAAGACAATAGCTTTGACGATGATAATCGAGACGGATTTAAAACCAAAGTCTCAAAAAATGGCAATATTATAGTCGATGTTCAGGATTCATTGTTACATTATGTAGTGCCACTCAAAGTATGGGCGCAAAAATCTTACCAATTGGGGCCAATATCTGGCGAACAAGATACTAATTTTGAAATCAAGATAAAGTTTGTAACGGCCATTGGTATCAATGCCAACTGGCAAATGGAAACACGCACCGCCTCGTCTGGTTTTGACTGGGTTACGAAGCCGTCTATCAGAGTGGCAGGCATCGAAATACCTATCACAAGCCTTGTGAGTAGAAAATTAACCGAAAATCTACCCGTTTTTGCCAAAAATATTGATGATAACGTAAAGCAAAATTTTGAAATAAAAAAATATGTAGTTCAAGCCTGGAATCTATTGCGTGAGCCACGGCTCATTTCTGAACCATACCGTACTTGGCTGCTCGTTACACCAACCGATGCCACCATGACTCCATTTACGATAGACAAAAATAAAATCAAGGCCATTATCAACATAAAAGGCTATACTCAAACTCAAACAGGCGAAAAACCTATTGTAATGGTCGTAAAAGATATTCCAAATTTGAGTATTAGTCCAGACATAGGCTCAGATTTTCGGATTGGCCTCATAGCATCGCTGCCTTATGCCGAGGCCACTCGATTTGCTACGACTGAGTTTGTTGGAAAACGGTACGAATTTAAAGACGGCCAATATAAAGTTGAGGTGACTAATATTGACATTTATGGTCAAAATGAAAAATTGATAATCAAAGCAGGACTAAAAGGCAGTATAGAGGGTAATATTTATTTGAAAGGAACACCACAATATGACCCAGCCATACGAGCCTTGGTACTCAAAAACTTGGATTATGATCTGGACACGCGCAGCGTGCTGATAAAGACGGCCAACTGGCTCTTGCAGGGTAGGTTTGCCAAACAGATGGAAAAACAGTTTGTGCTGCCGCTGGGTAGCCAAATGGAGGAGACCCAAAAAGTTACCAACCAGCAACTTGCTAACAGACAAATCTCAAAAGGAATAACATTAAATGGAAAACTGAATACGATAGAGCCAGACCAAGTATATATTACATCGTCGTCGTTGATGGCCGTTGTTTTTGTGAAAGGAAAGCTCGAAATAAAGGTAAATGGACTACTTTGAGTAAAAAAAGACATTTTTTCGCAAAAATTCTAAATTTTTATCTTTGTTTAATTTACAAACCAACAACTATTGCTTAGATTTGTGCCAACAGTGCAGTTAAGTTGTCTTATCGTCTCGGACTTGTGCCGAGGAGGAAAGTCCGGACAGCGCAGAGTATCGTACTTTCTAACAGAAAGGCGGTTGATTGGAGACAATCAACCGACAGCAAGTGCCACAGAAAAAATACCGCCTTAGACTTTATCGTTTGAGGTAAGGGTGAAAAGGTAGAGTAAGAGCCTACCGCTCGGCTGGTAACAGGCGAGGCATGGCAAACCTTACGAGCTGAAAGACCAAATAAGCCAACGCACCGCCCAAAAGCGGCAAAAAGCGACTCGTTTGATGTTGGCGGGTAGGTCGATAGAGGTGTTGGGCGACCAACATCGTAGATAAATGATAAGAATTACAACGAAAGAAGTAGTACAGAATCCGGCTTATAGACTTATTTGCATTGTTATAGTAAACCGCTTGCTTGTGTTGAGTACCAAATTACTAACCCGTTCATATCTAAACGGCAATTTTTTTAATAATCATTGAAATCCCTTTGCTGTAATAAAACCATTCGTTGCTCATGAAAAAAGTCAACTTTATCGTTTCCCTTTTGTGTCTATCACTTGTACTAAGTGAAACAATCGCCCAAGTTCCAGCCCCCAAAGGTGCGGGTTACGAAGGCCCCAACCGCCTAAATACTTGGGCCATATCGGTTACACCTGGCATCACCCAGTTTTATGGAGACCTACGGCAATATGACTTTGCTATGGGAACAGAAGAACATCTCACAGGGGGCTTGGGCATTGGAATACACAAACAAATATCACCAATATTTGGCGTGAGTACCAACTTCTGGACTGGAAACCTCAACGGCTCCAAAGCCCGTATCTATAATGCACACTTTGAGAGCAAGGGTTTTTTGCAAGGTACAATAGACCTGAGCGCAAACCTCAAACCAATTTTGTTTGGTTATGACAAACTCAAACGCTGGAAATGGGACATTCACGTAGGTTATGGCTATATGTGGTTCAATACCGTAGTTTATGAATTAGGCAAAAACAAAACTGTCGAACTCATACGAAGTAATACCCGTGGTAGCTCAAAAACCGCAGGCGAGTGGGAGGGGTCAGGCTCGACCTACACCCGTGAAATTGTTATTCCAGCAGGTATTTCGTTTCATTATGAAGTATCGCCACGTATTGATGTTGGCTTTGACTATACTCTCAATAACGTCAACACCGAAAAATTGGACATGACCTACGGAGATGAGACCGATGCTCAGTACAAATCACAGTCAATTTGGCTCTATCGCAAAGGCGACTCAAAACCCGACAAATGGGGTAGCTTCGGTCTGTCGCTTACTTACAAATTGGGCAAAGATGCAGTGATGGCCAAAAAAGGCCGTAACGGCGACTGGGCTTACGATGCTAAGTCGGGTCGCTATCACTTACGTTACAGCAACCCTAATAGTTTGGTTGCGCCACCATACAACCCAACCATGAAAGATGCCGACTCGGTTGTGGCTGCCAACCAACCAAAACCATTAGACCCACGCTTGTTTACAGACTCTGACGGTGATGGTGTAGCTGACTTGTTTGACAAAGAGCCAGGTACACCAGCAAATAGTATGGTATCGGGTTCTGGTTTAGGAATTGACATCAAAAGTATTTGTAATAACTTTGCAAAACCAGCCGCACCAGTCAAAGACGAATGTGAAGCCATGTTTGGTAATGTAGAATATGAAGCCAACAAGGCAGTCATTACTGGAGCATCGCAAGAAACACTAAAACAAGTTGTAGAATTACTAAATCTGCGCCCCAACTGTCGTATTGTACTTGTAGGCCATACCGATGCTCGTGCTTCTGACAATTATAACGTACAACTCTCTAAGCGACGTGTAGAAGCTGCCAAGCGCTTGTTAATTCGTAGCGGGCTTAGCTCGCCTGAGCGCATCACAACAGAATATTATGGTGAACTGCGACCCGTATCAGACAATACCACTACCGATGGAATGGCTCGTAATCGTCGTGTAGAAATCAAGATTTTGCCAGACAATACACTCAGAGAGACTTATACTTCGGGCTTCCGTACTGGGGCCTTGAAAGCCGCTGGTAGCGATGGCTTGGCCAAAGAAGGTGTAATGGCCAACGGTAGTAGCTTGGGCTGTGGCTCGGCCGCTAACGTATTTGAAAACAACAATGGCAGTACGCCAAAAACAGTAACTCGCTTGGGTGCAAATCCTGAGTTTGGTAATGTACGTGGCATATCTACCCAGCAGTTTTATAGTTTACTAAAAGAAAACTACAACGCCAGCGACTGCGACCGTCGATTCTTAGATAGTGTCTCTAAAACATTGGGCTTCAAGAATGGATTTGGTGGAATGACTGCCGCCGACATCAGCGAAGACGTTATCGCAAAAGGAACTGTTGGTAATCTGGGGTTTGGTAAAAATCACCAAACACAATACTCAAAAATGGAAGCCGACCCACTCGATGCCTTTAAGATTACTGGCAAGAATGGTAAAATACTTTACTTTATGAAGACTTGTGGAAATCACTTCTATCCAGCAAAATAATTAGACTACAAACCAATACAATAAAAGCGGCAACTCAACTGAGTTGCCGCTTTTATATTTTATGGCCATATTGTTCAAAAATCGGTCGCCAAAAATCAATATCGTATTTTTCCCAAGCATGGCAGCCAAACGGTAGCCGATTGTTGTTTAATTTAAAACTTTCAGATGGTTGTAACTCAAAACTAAACGGTAATGCCTGCCGCCAACGAGGAAGCCTCAACATTGGCCTAAGTGGATAAGACCGTGGAAAATATACAGAAAGTAGTGTATCTTCGTTGGCGGGCCAATGGGGATAAAAGAAGTGAAATACTTTCAAAAAAAATATAATTGATTTTGTTTTTCGTAGCGATAGCCCTCCATTTAAAATCAATGGCTTGTAAGTGTTTTTAGTAACATCAACGTCTGTTAAGTCGGGCGCACCGATGTAGTCGAAGCCACTTTTGCACCATTCTTTAAGGTCGTCTCTAAAAACGAAAGCGTCTAACTGATAGATTAGTATATATTCAAACTGAGCGAATCGCTGATAAAACTCGGGGCTAATCATAAGTTGATTGTAGGCTTTTACATTTTCAAAATAAAAGTCATCAAAAATCTCAAACTTCGGTTCTACATAAAACTCACTCACATAGTTGGCATCAAGTGTAGTAGCTTTGACAAAAAAAGTAGGATAATTACTCAATATTTTACTGCACTGTTTCAGAGAGATACGTTCAAACTCATTGAGGTTTGGTTTATAAATAGGTATGACAACTGCCACTAAATCTTTTTTCATTTGTTGTTATTCAAATATATCGCCCAGCATGGTTTTCCACCAGTGGCCAGCATCGTGTGCTTGGTATTGTCTATAATTTTTTAAAATAGGCAACAACCGATTTAAAATATTATCAGATAAGGTGCTTCGTACTTCATAATGGGCGACCCTGCTCTTGAGTAATATTGTGTAGTGGGTTGGCATAGTTTCCTGCTTGACCATATATTCATACAAATTTTTAGAATCATGGTATTTTTTGAGAATAGACTCGTGTTTTTGAGAGCGAGGCCGAGAGAATCTATCTAAAAAACCAATTTTTTTGGTCTGAGTGCCAAAGCCCACCTGCTGGGAGGTGTGTTGTCTATAAAGTACGAGCGGCTCTTCGACCATCATTATACGATTGTCGATCGACAGCCATAGTGCAATCCAGCCATCATGTATAAGCTCTTTGATGAGTGTTGGTACGGGTAATATTTCGGGCAAAATATATCTACGAATGGCCAGCGTAGCACCCGTAACTACATATCCTCTCAATAATATGTCAAAGGCTTGTCCGTTTTTCCATAAATTTTGCGCCTTAGTATCAAAACTCACTGCTTCCCAGGCAGTTTGGCCTGTCAAGTTTGAGTGTTCGTCAATGATATTAGCATTTGAAAAAACACCGTCTATGTGTTTATTTGTAGTAAAACAAACACATATTTTTTCTACTTTTTGAGGTAGCCAAACATCGTCTTGGTCGCACAATATAATAATTTCATTTTGGCATAAAGACAAACACTTTTCAAAATTACGATTTGAACCTAAATTAGTACTATTGACAAAAACTTGAACTGGAAAAGTAACAGTTTTGGCAAATTGCCCTATAATTTCGACTGTGTTGTCGGTTGAGCAATCATCACAAACCACCAACTCATCAACGGCTTGCGTTTGGTTGGCGATACTTGTTAATTGTTCCAATAAAAATTTTGACCCATTGTAGGTACACATTGCAACAGATATACTCATTGCTATTGGTTTAGAATGCTTTTAGACTGCCACGGGTGCTTTGATGGCGGGGTGTGGATTGTAGTTTTCGAGGGTAAAGTCTTCGTATTTAAAATCAAAAATTGACTTCACCGCTGGGTTGAGTTTTAGGGTAGGTAGTGGCCTAAACTCACGACTTAACTGTAACTCTACTTGCGCCAAATGATTGGAATAAATATGTGTGTCGCCACTTGTCCAGACAAAGTCGCCACATTCAAAGTTACATTCTTGCGCCAACATCATCGTAAGTAGTGCATAGCTGGCAATATTGAACGGCACTCCCAAAAACACGTCAGAAGACCGCTGGTATAGCTGACAAGATAGCTTGTTGTCGGCTACATAAAACTGAAACAAAGCATGGCAAGGACTTAGTGCCATTTTGGGTAAATCGGACGGATTCCAAGCTGAAACAATAATTCTTCGTGAGTCGGGGCTATTTTTGAGTTGCTTAATTACTTCTTGTAATTGGTCAATAGTCTGGCCGTTGGGGGCTTCCCAACTGCGCCACTGCTTACCATATACGGGGCCGAGGTTACCATCGGCATCGGCCCACTCGTCCCAAATACCTACGCCGTTGTCTTTTAGATATTTAATATTTGTCTCGCCTTTCAAAAACCATAATAATTCATGGATTATAGACTTGGTATGTACTTTTTTGGTAGTAACAAGTGGAAATCCCTCTTGTAAGTTGAACCGCATCTGATAACCAAAAACGCTGATAGTACCTGTGCCAGTACGGTCGGTTTTGGGCGTGCCATTGGCCAAAATATGGCGCAGTAGGTCATGGTATTGTTTCATTCCACAAATTTAATGCTTTATTTGGTACCGACTAAACCTGACTTCGGATATTTGACTTGAAAATTGCTATATCTTTACCAATGTCGTTTAGTTAAGAAAATAAGTGGTTTGTGAAGACACAAACCACGGTAGCCAACCAAGTTTGGTGTCTTCACCGAACTCTTAACTAAACGACATTGATATCTTTACTATAAATGCCTATTGAGTTCGTCAATTACCATTTGTGTAGCTCCTGCGTGAGTGGCCACGTAGTCGGTGGTTTTTGTTGCAATTTGGTCAGAGAGCTTTTTGTTTTGATATATTTTGGTAAATTTTGTTTCAAACGACTGTGTGCCTGAAACTGCAAAAGCGGCTTCTAAGGCTATCAGATCGTGGGCTTCTTGAAATTTATCATAAAATTTATCCCCAAAAAACAGTGGTACACCAAACGCAGCAGGCTCTAAAACGTTATGAAGCCCATCGCCAAAAGCCCCACCAATATAAGCAAAATCGGCATACTGATACAAAGCCGACAACAAACCAATAGAGTCAATGAATAACAGCGATGGGTTCGGTGTGTTTGTAGTATATTGACCAAAAACTGATAACTGACAACTGTTAATTGATAATTGCCCCTGCCATTGCTCAATTTGGGTTTTATCAATTTCGTGCGGGGCAACGATGACTTTGAGCGGTTGTTTGAAGTTATTGATAAACGGAATCAACACGGCCATGTCATCGGGCCAGGCAGAGCCTATTATTAGCATTGGGTCTGGCCCTTTGAAGGCTTCGATGTCGGACAATGGTAGTATAGACTTGCTGATTTGGAGTACACGATCAAAACGAGTGTCGCCAGAGAGTATAACATTCTGATAGCCAACTGATTTTAGTAAATTGAACGACTCTTTGTTTTGAACTAAAATGCTATCAAAACAGTGTAACATTTGCCGATGAAATGCCCCGTACCATTTAAAAAAAGGTTGATTTGGTCTAAAAATAGCCGAAAATAAAATAGTAGGAATTTGCCGTCTTTTGAGTTCTGTTAAATAATTAAACCAAAACTCGTACTTAATAAAAAGCACAACGTCGGGCTGAACGCTATCTAAAAATCGGCGAACATTGGCACGGGTATCGGCCGGGAGGTAGCAAACTAAGTCTGCGCCATGGTAGTTTTTACGAACGTCATAACCCGAAGGTGAAAAAAAAGTAAGTACAATTTTTGAGTCAGGATATTGTTGTCGGAAGGCTTCGATAACTGGCCGCCCTTGCTCAAACTCACCCAAGGAAGCGGCATGAAACCAAACGATTTTTGGGTTGTGAGTCTTGGGTCGAGGGTCATTAGAGGTATCGTCTATGGTTTTTTGGCCATTTTTGTTTTTGTCCGTGGTTGGTGTCTTCACCAACCACTCGACCGATTGTGAATTTTTCTGTCCATCAACCCATTTTTTAGTTTTGGGGCTAAACGGGGCAATGATTTTGATTAAAGAAAGTGAAAAACGGACAAGAATTTCGTAGATTAAAGCCATCGCATTCATCATTCATCATTCTTAATTCTTAATTTTCCTTTCGCCGCCATCAATGTATTGGTGAGCAGTCCGCAGATGGTCATAAGCCCAACACCGCCCGGGACGGGCGTAATGTAGCTGGTTTTGGGTGCAACTTCGTCAAATTTTACATCGCCTTTGAGCGCAAAACCGCTTTTTTTGGACTTGTCTTCTACACGTGTCAAACCTACGTCTATCACCACTGCACCGTCTTTGACGTAGTCGGCAGTTATAAATTCTGGTCGTCCCAAAGCCGCAATCAAAATATCTGCTGACTGGCACACTTCTTGGAGGTTGGGCGTACGGCTGTGGCAAATGGTAACGGTGCAGTTGCCTGGGTAGGCGTTGCGTTGCATCAAAATACCCATTGGTAAGCCCACAATCTGGCTGCGGCCTACTACTACGCAATGCTTGCCCGAAGTTTCGATTTTGTAGCGTTCTATCATCTCAATAATACCAAAAGGAGTAGCCGAAATATACGTTGGTAGCCCTTTGCAGAGTTTGCCTACATTGGTCGGGTGAAAGCCATCAACGTCTTTGTCGGGCGAGACGGCCTCCATGATACGGTTTTCTGAAATATGACTCGGCAGAGGTAGCTGAACTATAAAACCATCAATGTCAGCGTCTTCATTGAGGGCATCGATGGCGGCCAACACGTCATTTTCTGAGGCCGTTATGTCCATTCTGACTAATGTCGATTTGAAACCGATTTCTTCACAATTCTTAATCTTGGAGGCTACGTATGTTTCGCTTGCACCGTTGCTACCTACCAAAATAGCGGCTAAATGTGGCGTTTTGCCACCATTGGCCGCTATTTTTTCTACTTCTGTTTTTATTTCAGCTTTTATTTGGGTCGAGAGTAGTTTTCCGTCTAAGAGTTGCATGGTGTTGATTTAGATTTCGGTAGCAATATTATGAATTTCTACTGGATTTAACAACAGGCGGTGAGTTATAGGCATATTTTTATAATTCACTCAAAAAACAACAAGAAATACACCAGTTACAAAAAACTCTTCATAAATTTGGACGATAAAATATACGGCAAAATAAATGCAGAAATCGGACGATATAGAAATCGTAGCTTATGGTGAGCAGTACCAAGAGATATTCAGAGACTTAAATGTAGAATGGATTTCTTCGTATTTCAAGATGGAGGCTGCCGACTACAAAGTCTTAGACGACCCCAACGGCTATATAATAAAAAATGGGGGCTTTATATTTGTAGCTTTATACCAAAACGAACCGCTGGGAGTGTGTGCATTGATAAAAAAGAATGCTGACGATGAATATGAATTGGCCAAAATGGCAGTTTCACCAAAGGCACAGGGCAAAAATCTGGGTACTTTGCTCGGTCAGGCGGTCATCGAAAAAGCCAAAATGCTGGGTGCTTCAAGCATTTATTTAGAGAGTAATACCGCCCTGAAACCCGCCATCAATCTTTATCGAAAACTGGGATTTGTAGAAACAGATGGCTGTGGCTCGGTTTATGAGCGTTGTAATATTCAGATGGAATTGAGATTGGTGAAGTAATAATATCAAGTTTATAAGAAAAAAAAATGCAAACCAATAAAACTCAAATCATTGAAACACTAATATTGTTTGGGGTTTACGTCATATTACATTTTGTGATAAAGTACGTTATCAATAATTTACTCAAAAAAACACGATTTGAGACAGGCCGCCGCCGAATGGCCGTCAGAGCAGTTCAGTTGGTGTCTTCGGTGTCCACCGTTATTTTTTTAACAGGGGTTTGGGGCTTAAAACAAAACGAAATAGCTGTCTTTGCAGGTACAATGCTCACGGTGCTGGGTGTTGCCTTTTTTGCACAGTGGTCAATCCTCTCAAACATCACTTCGAGTATTTTACTGTTTTTCAATCACCCCATTAAATTAGGCGATTATATCAGAGTGCTGCAAAAAGATGCTGGCTATGAGGGAGAGGTAGTAGAGTTAAACTATTTTTTTATTCATATCAAAACCAAGCAAAATGAAATAATCACAATACCCAATTCTCATTTTTTTGAAAAGTCATTTGCTATGATCAACAAACCCGAGAAGTAGGTTATTTTTATAAATTACGATAAAGTTCCCCTGCCGTCGAGTATTTCCACCCGACAGTTCAGCTTTCATAGCCCATTAACGGGTGCGCTACAGATTCCTCATACTTCGGAATGACAAAAAGTATCTCTGTGCTGTCGGGTGTTTCCACCCGACAGGCCACGTATTTGCAATAGCTTACAACTTGTCTCTTTTTGATTTTTTCAAACTTTTCGGTTTTTTCTTCAATTCCGCATCATCTTCGGCACGGCGTTTTTGCATGGTTTCGGTTTTGTCCAATTCTTCTGACTGCGAAAAAGCCTTCCAGTCAAACCGCTCATCAAATGGGTCGAGGGCTTTTTGTGGGTCAAAAATACGTGGGTCAATCGCTATGGCATTGTAAGGCGTAAAGTCGGGTTTGTCGGTAAACATATCGCTCAAATCTGTGGCAGTTGCATCGTATTGGTTGAGGTAGGGTACGTTTAGTATCTTCCAGAAAGTCTTGAACACACTACCAAAACTGTAATGAACATGGCCCACATAATTGCGTTTGACATAAGGCGAAATAACCATCAACGGGCTTCTGTGTGCATCAACGTGGTCCACGCCGCCTTGTGGGTCGTCTTCTAATACTACAATCAGCATATTTTTCCAGTAAGGGGTATGGCTCAAAAACTCAACCACTCGGCCAAGGGCGAGGTCGTTGTCGGCCATGTAGCTTTCTACAAACGGAAAACCAGCTTTGGGGCGTTCAGACGTGCCATGGTCGTTAGGTAGCATGAGCGTAACGACATCGGGCAAGCCACCTTTACCCCATTTTTCGTTAAATTCTTTCATAAAAACATCTGCCCTAAACTGGTCAGGAATGGCCATGTTGTAGGTCGGGAAGAGCTTAGACGAATTGTCATAAAGAGGGGCGGGGAGTGGGTAATTGACAGTATAAAGTTCGCCAATATGTTTCATTGTGCTGTCAGAATAGGCTGCGGCCATTTCTACCCCAAAGCCAAAATTGAAAAACGTTTTTTTGTTTCGTTCCAAATGTTCCCACATCGAGCCGCCCTCGTTGTAGTCTTCGGGATAAATACTACCTGCTGCGCCATAAAAAGCCAAATTTCCAGCCGCTTTTGAGGTATCTATCAAGTTGCGTTTGCCGCCATAAGCCGCTGCCGTACCTGTTTCTACCCACTCATTGGGATATACGCCCACCATCCAGCGGTGGCCGTCTGCCGATACGTCGGCATCGCAATAAAAATTGTCGGACATCGCAAACTGCTGTGCCAATGCCAGGTGATTGGGCATGACATCAATATTTGCAAGTTTTACCGTTTTCCTTTTGTTTGTAAAGGTAGCCCCCAAGCCATAACGTGCCAATGTAGCATCGCCATTGCCGCCTTTGACCTGCCCAAAAATTTCGTCGTAAGTACGGTTTTCTTTTGAAATGAAGACGATAGCCCCACCCCCGACCCCTCCCCGATGGGTTGGGGAGAAAAAAGTCTCCCCTTCGGACGGTACGGTACGCTGAGTTAGGGGGCTATAATTATTGTCAATAACCTTTTGGGTCAATTTTGGCAATTCTTCATCTGTTGGAATGCCAATAACCGAAATCGTGCCTTTCATCAAACTACCAATATAACTACCCTCAATGGCCAATTTATGACTTTGACCTCCGTTAGGCCCACTGCCGTAGCCTTTGGCATTGGTTACAATGAGTTTTTTGTTGTCGGGACTTACTTTGAGTTTGGACGGAAACCAGCCAACAGGCAAGTGGCCAATGACTTTTAAAGTTGGCACGTCAATAACGGCCACTGCGTTAATACCTGCTTCTGCTACATACAGCCGTTTCTGGTCGGGCGAGAGGGCTACGCCGAAGGGAATAATACCCCGTAGTTTTTTGAGTTTGGGTTCTGGGTTCAGAAAAATGGTATTGACGATGGTATCACGGGCGATATCAATAACCGAAACGCAGTCGTTGTTGCCATTACTCACGAACACGTATTTGTCTGATGCTACCACCGAATTGGGACTACTCCCACCCACGGCTGGGAAATCTTCAACCATCTGACCTACCAAAAAACCTGTTTTGATTTTGGCGGTGAGCGAGAAGTTTTTTGAATTTTCGTTTTTCGCTTTTAACTCTTCACTTTTCACTATGCTGTATTTCCAAACCGAAAAACCCTCTGGGCTGTTGGGGTCGCCGAGGGCTGGTATTCCCTTACTGGCGTTGCCCTCTATCATTTCTTTTGAACCGTATTTAGTGGCAGGCCATTTGTGAGCTGTATTTTTGAGGTCTTTGGGGTCGAGGTCTGTAAAAGGTTTGTATTCAAAAATACCGACATTGGCCACAAACACATTCTTTTCGTTGGGCAACAAGCATATTCCAAACGGATAGCGGCCTGTTGGTATGTTGTCTGTGATTTGTTTGTTTTTTAGGTCAATCACTATCATTCTAAAACCGATTTGGTCGAGTGCGTACAACGTTTGGCCGTCTTTGGTCAGTACCATATCGCCAATGTAGCCATTCAAATATCCCTTGGCGGAGCAGTTGATGGTATTGAGTTTATTGCCAGTTGTGAGGTCATAAACAAAAATCTTATTGGCTTCGCCACCAGCCACATACACCACTTTATTGTCGGGACTGATGGCCAATCCCATAAAGCAAGCCTCCAAAATACCCTCATCGTTGAGCGCACCTTTGGGTACTTGCTGCACCTGTGGGTTTTGTTTTAATATATCTTGAATGATAGTTATCGAAAAAGGTCGAATACCCGAGTTGGCCGAAACTGCTACTGTGCCATCGTTGCTTAGAGCCAATCCGTAAGGGTGTGGCGCAGTTACAATTTGCCTACCCATCGGTGTTATCAGCCTGCCATTTGGCAAAACTGTTGTACCATTTTTGTTAATTTCAGTATAGCGGCTTCCTGCTGGGGCGGTAAATTCTTGGGCAAAGCTTGATTGATTGAGCGATTGAATGATTGAGTGAACGAATAGAAAAACGAGATAACGATATGATGTTTTCATTGTTTTTGGGAATTTTTTCGCTAAAATAGTACCTTTGGGACGATATACAGTTTTAAGAAATTGTAAATTTATTCAGATTAGAACCATAAACACTAAAAAAACGGACAAATGTTAGAGCAACTAATCCCGCTATTAGGAAAGAGTGTAGTCAGTGAAGAAATAAAGGCACTTTTGACAGATTGGCGAGTGCCATACCCAACAAGTGTAACCTGTACGGCCAACAATCCAGGTATGAAAGGCAAAATAGAAAAAAATTGTATTAGGTTGTACTTTGGTAGAGGTGGCAATAGCCGTTATCTCAAACCAATTCCGACAACTTTTAAGGGTGGCTTTGTTTGTATTTTTACGACCATTGAGTTTACAAAAAAACGCCGAAGTGAGATACCATTCGATTTGAGATTTGACATGACAGCCGACGAAATCACGGTTATTATGGGACAACCAGTAGTAACGGATTTTATGGGACAAAGCACAACCTGGCGCAAAAACATCACCGACAAGCACGAGTTGGTAGTGAGCGATAGCCTCCTTAAAGACGGTACTTCGCTGCGTTCGATGCAAGTTAGTTTTGTGTATGAAGCTGATTTATACACAATGGAAGACTACGAAAAAGCAGGTTTATAATAGTTTTAAAGTAAACTTTTAACGACAGATAACGCTTTATCGGCCCATAGTTGGTACATTTTGCCCGAAAAATGTAGTTTGTCAGATGCAACCAAAGTAGCATTGCCGAAGGCCGTTCTGGAAATAGGCGTAATGTCTATGTACTTGAT
>JAYWHT010000025.1:0-63507 GCA_043777595.1 Spirosomataceae bacterium | reverse complement strand
ATAACAGCTTTAACATTCGCAATATTTTTAAATTTTATTGCCGAAATGCCCATTTTACAGGTCAAAAACTTTATCTTTTAATTAGCACAATCCGTTGAATAGTAACTTTGTATGTATAAATCGGGTCGTTTGTCAAAAACAAATTTGTCTAATATAGCTCAACAATACAAATTAATGACCCTCAAACAATACCTATCGCTCTATCTGAGCATTGCCTTTGCTATGCTTTTTGGCTTGGCGTTGCTGTTTATTTATTACTCATTTTCAAACTTTCGTAGCCAAGAGTTTGCCGACCGCCTCAAAGAAGAAGCCCTCAGCGACATCAAGCTATTTGTAAAGATTCAGAACATTGATAAAGAGCTACTTAGAACAATAGACAACAACGAAGTTCATAAATTATACAACGAAAAAACGCTTATTTTTGATACCCATCAAAAACTCGTTTATAGTTCTGTACCCGATGCTTTGATAAAGTACTACCCCTCAGACTTAGCAATACTCAAAACGAAATCTTTTTTTTTTAGAAAACAAAACGGCCAAGAGTTGTTTGGATTGGTCTATAAAACCAAAGGCAATGATTATTATGTCATTATTGCCGCCGAAGATATTTATGGACTAAGTAAACTACGCTATTTGGCCTACACATTGCTCTTGGTTTTTGTGGTAGGCTGCCTGTTGGTTGGCGGAATGGCATACCTGATTGTGATGCGCTCATTGAAGCCATTAGATATTTTAAGGCAAACAATTTCAGAGATTACGGTACAAGAATTGAAAACCCAACTACCCGAAAATAGAAAATATGATGAAATAAATTCATTGTCAAAATCGTTCAACCAAATGCTTCAACGTATTGAGGCGGCCTATCAGGTGCAGCGGTCGTTTACGGCGCAGGCTTCGCACGAGCTACGCACGCCCGTCAGTCGCCTGAGTTTGCAGCTCGACAACCTACTGCAAGAGCAACACCCCAAAAACACCCAAAACTACCTTACAAATATGCACAACGATGTGCAGCAACTTGGTGGCTTGGTAGAGTCGCTCACAATTTTGACTCACATATACAACAAAGACTACTACGGCGAGTCGAGAAAAGTGTCGATTGACGAGGTGATTTTTAATGCCTACAAAGTCATCAAAAAACAATTTGCTGACTTTGAGATGGAACTCAATATTGTTGAAAATGAAGATTTTGTGCCTAATTTAGAAATTCCTACACAGGCTACGCTGTTAGAAATTGTATTTATAAATTTGCTCAAAAATGCGTATCTGTATGCTGACAACAAGCAAATATTGATAGAAATAAAACAAGAAAACAAAACGGCACAACTTCAAGTAATACTCACCAATACGGCCTCAAAAATAATCGCAGAGCCACAAAATGCCACATCGCTGCTTACCGATGCTTTCAGGCGTGGCGACGACACTCAGCACATACCAGGCTCTGGCTTAGGGTTGCCTATTGCGCTGCGTATATTAAAGTTTCACAAAGCTACCATTTCATATACCCAACTACCGCCCAACCTACATCAGTTTGTGGTAGTGTTTGAACAAAATTGACTGTTAAGTACCTTATTGCTTGCTAATTGACCGATGCACCTTGCGTTTGCGAGAAGACTGACGAGAAAAATCATTCGATAAAACACTGATACTACCGTCTATTTCGAGCATTGCCAAATCTACCTTTTTGACACTATCTACGCCATGCTCTCTGACGGCAGCTTCAAGTTCTGAATTTGTGATTTGGGCTTTTTCTATGTTTATTAGATGTATATCGCCTTTGTAAATCAATACGAGCGGCTCGCCTTCAATCCAATTACTGATTTTTGGAGAACGATAAATGAGTGTTTTTAACAAATAATTAACAACAAACAAAGCCCCTGCCGACATCAGCCCCCCTACAAAATCTTTACTACTGCCAACCATTGCATTTTGTACCGAATTGCTGATAAGTAAAATAAATACCAAGTCTATGATAGACAACTGAGCTAGTTCTTTTTTGCCAAAAAGGCGCAACGACGCAACCATCAACAAATAAATAATGGTTGTTTGTAAAATAATGGCTACGAATGATGGCATGGTTGCAAGGTATTTTTGTATGTAGGTTTGTGTTCATTTTGTGGTATTGTTGGCCATGAACTACAAAATGGTATGGGGTAAAAAGGTACGAATTTGATATTGAGTAATAAGGAGTAGTGAGTATATAGTACAGTGTCGTGAGTTAAATACAATGCTGTTAATCAGTGAGTTATCAAAATTAAAATACCGTATTAGTTTTAAATAAGTACTTAAATAGTTACTTGCAGATAAACAACGTCTTGATTTGTTTTTAAATATTTGATTATTGACTAATTAAAATGTTTTTTGTTATCCGTTTTTCACTATCCACTACTTATTGGGTGCAATCAATTTGTTGTTTGTCGGTACTTTCAAAAACTTGTTTTATAATTTTGGTAACCTAAAATTAAGTGTTTTTTTCGTTTTTAGTACGCATCTACCTACTTATACGCCGCCAAATTTCTGACAATCGTGTAAATCTGTTTTTTTTGTTTACCATTTGTATCATTGAATAATAAAAATGGTGTTTGCCCTAAAAACTTTAATCCAATTTTAAGGTGTCTTTAAAGGGATTTTTAAGGTTGATGCCTGACCTTTGTGGGAGTTAATCAATCAAAACCATGAAGATTTTAATAATAATGCTGTTGAGTAGCCTTGCGGTGATAGCCCAAACCGATACCCTCAGAATATCGCTACCAGAAGCTCAACAACAGTTTACAAACAAAAACCTACTACTACTGGCCCAAAAATATAATATAGAAGCCCAAAAAGCGCAGGTGATTCAAGCGGGGTTATTGCCCAATCCCAACGTGGGTGTTCAGCAAACACTGCTCAACCGAAAAGCACTGGTAAACGATGTGATGGTGGGGGCATTTGGCCAGCACGCCGTTATAGTGCAACAACTTATTTTATTGGCCGGAAAGCGCAATAAAAGCATCAAGTTGGCACAAATCAATGCCGAAATGAGCGAATACGCCTTTTATGATTTATTGAGAACGCTCACGTACAGCCTCAATCTAAATTTTTATGAACTGGTTTTTCAGTTGCGTACCTTGGCAGTCTATCAGCAAGAAATCCAGACGATTAGTAAATTAGTGTTGTCGTACAAAGAACTCAACAAAGACGGCAACGCCCCGCTCAAAGATGTAGCACGGTTGGGGTCTTTTCAGTTTTCGTTGCAAACGAGCATGAATAATCTGGAGCTGGCCATCGCCCAAAATCAAGCAGACTTACGCACGCTATTAGACATTCGGAACAATACCTATCTGTTGCCAACCTCAGACAATACCACACTCGAAAACCTAACTCTCACCAATCAGTCGTTACCAAGCCTAATCGAAACAGCCCAAAACAACAGGTACGATTTGAAATTACAGGAAAGTAGCGTACAAATGGCCTCAGCAAACTTGGATTTACAAAAAGCCATGAAAACCCCCAACCTCAACGTACTTTATACTTATGACAACGCTGGCGGCTATACCAACTATTACCACGGCGTTACGCTTTCGATGGATTTGCCGTTTTTTAATAGAAATCAAGGCAATATTAAGGCTGCCTCTTTGCAGGTCAATGCCAATCAAAAATATTACGAACAGTCGCAGATTGACGTAGCCAACCAAGTGGCGGCAGCTTATAATCAGGCCCTAAAAACCGAGCAGTTTTACCAAACTTTCGACAAAACCTTTGTGCCAACCTTTACAAAGCTCATCGAAGGCGTGATGGAAGGGTATCAAAAAAAAACAATATCGTTGGTTGAGTTTATGGATTTTTTTGATTCGTACAAACAAAATATCGAACAACTCAACGCCTTTCAAAACAATAGGGTACAAGCCTACAATCGGCTGGGTTTTGTGGTAGGAAAAAATATAGTACCCTAAAAGCCCCCTCCCCCCAGAGTGGGGATTTGATAATCGTACAATTCAAATTCTAAAGATAAAAACAATGAAATTATCAAAAAAATATTTGCTACTCTCTTTATTCCTCCTCTGGGGGTTGGGGGGTTGTTCTGAAAAACCCACCAAAGAAAAAGTGGCCTCTTTTGAGCTGTCGCCAACTTTACAGAAGCGTCTTCAAACGGCCACGGCACAGTCAGAAAACGTGCAAAGCCAACTACAACTAACAGGTAAAGTGAGTGCTTATGATGAAAAACTCGTTAAAGTTGCCCCTTTGGTGGACGGCCTGATTATGAACCTCTCGGCCAATTTGGGCGACCGTGTTACCAAAGGACAAGACCTGGCTATCATCAAAAGTGCCGATGCCGCAGGAGCTGAGTCTGACCAAAACGATGCGATTTCGACCCTAAAAAACAACGAAAAAAACTTGGCCGTTACCAAAGATATGGCACGACTTGGCCTGTCGGCAGAGAAAGACGTAGTGCTAGCCCAAAACGAAGTGCAGCGAGCGCAAGGCTCTGTCAAACGTTCAAAAGAGGTGACGTCTTTGTACGGGATTCGTAATTCACTTTATACCATGAAAGCCCCGATTTCAGGCTATGTGATTGAAAAAAACCCCAATATCAGCAACCAACTCAGCTACGACAACGCCCAGACAGGGCCGTTTTATACCATCGCCGACCTGTCGGTGGTGCAAGTATGGGCCGATGTATATGAGGCTGATATTGCCAAAATAAAAGTTGGGGAGGCCGTACAGGTCAAAATCCTGGCCATACCCAATCGGGTTTTCAAAGGTCAGATTGACAAAATTCAAGATATGATTGACCCCACCACCCGCACCATGAAAGCCCGCATCAGTATAGCCAATCCCGACGTAGCCCTCAAACCAGAGATGTTTGCCCAGATTACGGTCAGTTTTGACGAAGGGCTACAAGAAGTGAGCATACCCAACGATGCTATTATTTTTGACAACAATAAAAACTACGTCATGGTCTATCGGTCGGCCAGAGATATTGAGAAACGTGAGGTGCAGGTCTATCAGCGGTCGGGCAATAAGGTGTACATTCAGAGTGGACTCAAAGCACACGAAAAAGTAATGATAACCGACCAGTTGATTGTTTTTAATGCACTATAAACCTACTCGGGATATATCACAAATGAATCGCCAAGTTCAACAACGAATGTTTCTTGATTTTCAAATGATTTGAGTAGTGGAAGATATATGTCGAAGAGTGCAATGAGTTATTCGTTTGAAATATTGCCAAGAACAATTCTAATGAGTTTTTTTTGGTGTTTTACGAAAAATATGACTTCCTCTAAAATCTTTGTCTTTTGTAATCACAACATAGTCTTTTGCATCAGCATAGCGGCAAATATCATTGTCGGTTGTATGCCATTTGTCTAAAATAGAATTGATGTGAATACAGCTATATCCGTTAGTAATCAGATACTTGCAGAGTTTATACGAAATATGGACATCGCACAAAAATTTCATTTAATTAGCCATTTATAATGCCCGCCCAGATACCAAAAACCTTGCACAGCTCAGAGAAGCCAGTATATCTTCACTTTCGAGTTCGGGGGGACTATCAAGAATTCGCTCAAATGACATTTCAGATTCGAGCATATCTAAAATTACCTCAACAGGCCAGCGCATACCACGTACACAAGGCTTGCCGTGACATATTTGAGCGTCAATCATAATTCTATTTTGATAAGGCACACACCGTTTTTTTAGTAAAGTCAAAAATATATTTAAACAAAACAAAAATCCGTGGTCACTGTTCGAGATTTCAAATCTCTGAACTCTGAGATACGGCTTTGAAATCCGTATAAACGCATGAAAAAAATACTTGCCCTTTCGCTCAAATACCGTTTTGCGGTGTTTTTCTTTACTGCCGTCATTACAGTTGGTGGTGTAGTGAGCTTTGTCAATACACCTATTGATGCTTTTCCAGACGTAACCAATACACAGGTAACGCTCATTACGCAATGGGCTGGACGGTCGGCAGAGGAAATCGAGAAGTTTGTATCGATACCGCTCGAAGTGGCTATGAACGGCGTGCAGAAAAAAACCTATATCCGCAGCACTACGCTCTTTGGTCTGTCGGTCGTTACGGTTATGTTTGACGATGGTGTGGACAATACCTTTGCCCGCCAGCAAATCAACAACGCCTTGTCTGGGGCTGACCTACCCGATGGCGTTGCGCCCGAAATTCAGCCGCCATCGGGACCAACGGGCGAAATTTTTAGATATACCCTCGACAGCAAAACCAGATCGGTACGTGAACTCAAAACGATTCAGGATTGGATTATTGACCGCCAGTTTAGAAGTGTGCCAGGCATTGCCGACATTGTGAGCTTTGGAGGCGAGGTCAAAACCTTTGAGGTGAGTGTCAGTCCAGTACTATTGAGCGATTATGGCGTAACGCCATTAGACGTTTTTCAGTCCATTCAAAAATCGAACATCAACGTAGGTGGCGATGTAGTGGCAAGCGGCTCACAGGCATTTGTGGTGCGAGGCTTGGGTTTGCTCAAATCTATTGCCGACATCCAGAATATTTTAATTACCAATCGCAACGGCACGCCGATCTATGTCCGAAATGTAGCCACTATCACCGAGTCGGCTATGCCACGCATGGGTCAGGTAGGTCGTGAAAACAACAACGACGTGGTAGAGGCTATCGTCATTATGCGAAAAGGCGAAAACACCAGCGAAGTCATTAAGTTACTCAATACCAAAGTCGAAGAGCTGAATGATAAAATTCTGCCCTCTGATGTCAAAATCAAGGAGTTTTATAATCGTCAGACGTTGCTTGATTTTTGTATCGAAACGGTATCGCACAACATCATCGAGGGTATTGTTTTGGTTACTCTCATCGTATTATTGTTTTTGGCCGACTGGCGTACAAGTCTCATTGTGAGCATTATCATACCGCTGGCGTTGCTCTTTGCCTTTTGTTGTTTGCGGTTGTTGGGCATGAACGCCAACCTGCTCTCGCTCGGTGCGGTGGACTTTGGTATTATCATCGATGGCACGGTGGTTATGGTCGAGGGGTTATTGGTAGTGCTGGCACACAAAGCCCACGAAATAGGCATCGAGCGTTATAACAAACTTTCAAAATTGGGCATCATCAAAAAAACAGGTGCTGAAATGGGCAAGGCTATCTTTACGGCCAAAATCATTATTCTGGTAGCACTACTGCCTATTTTTGCTTTTCAGAAAGTAGAAGGCAAAATGTTTACACCGCTGGCTTGGACGTTAGGCTCTGCGTTGTTGGGGGCTTTGATTTTTACACTTACGCTTGTGCCTGTGCTGGTGAGTATATTATTGAATAAAAACGTAACCGAAAAAGAAAACTTCGTAGTACGATTCATCAATAGTCGGTCCTTGCAGTTGTTCAAGTACAATTTTACCCACGCTCGCCAGACTTTCGTTGCTACGGCCATTATCACGGTAGTTGGCTTGTGGACACTCTCACTGCATGGCACGGAGTTTTTGCCGCAACTCAACGAAGGCTCAATTTACGTGCGTGCCTCAATGCCTCGCTCTATTCGATTGGAAGAATCAGTCAAATATTCAAATGAGATTCGTCATATTTTTGAAAGCTATCCCGAGGTCAAAAAAGTGATTTCACAAGCAGGCCGCCCCAACGATGGTACAGACCCTACGGGCTTTTATAATGTAGAATTTTTGGTGGACATTTACCCTCAAAAAGAATGGAAATCGAAATTGAGCAAAGCCGACTTGATTGAAAAAATGCAGCAAAAACTATCTGTTTATCAAGGTGTTAATTTTGGGTTTTCGCAGCCTATCATGGACAACGTCGAGGAGGCAGTGTCGGGTGTAAAAGGCTCAATAGCGGTTAAGATTTATGGCGACGATTTTGACTTTTTGGAACAGCAAGCCCGAAAAATAAATACCACACTAAGTAAAGTTCGGGGCATCGAAGACCTCGGTATTATTCAAAATCTCGGTCAGCCCGAATTACGGATTGAACTCGACCAACAAAAAATGGACTTGTATGGTGTAACCACCGCCAACGCCAACGCCGTCATAGAAATGGCCGTAGGTGGCAAAGCAGCCAACCAGCTCTACGAAGGCGAACGAAAATTTGACATCAGGCTACGCTACCAACCCGAATACCGCCAGTCGCCAGAGGCCATTGCCAATATTTTAGTACCAACGCTACAAAGCAACTCAATACCATTGAAAGAAATCGCCAAAATCTATACCCAAACAGGCCCAAGTTTGATTTTTAGAGAAGATATGAGGCGTTTTATTGCCGTCAAATTCTCGATTCGGGGACGAGACATGGGTAGTACCATTGCCGAAGCCCAACAAAAAGTAACCAGCGTAATACCTTCGCTACCAAAGGGTTATGAAATGAAATGGAAGGGCGATTTTGAAAACCAGCAACGTGCCTCAAAACGGTTGCTGGAGGTAGTACCGATAAGTTTGATAGCCATATTCTTTATCTTGTATTTGATGTTTGGCTCGGTCAAAGATGCAGGTTTAGTCTTTACTAATGTGCCTTTTGCCATCATCGGTGGTTCGCTGGCCTTGCTTGTTACGGGTACAAATTTTAGTATCTCGGCAGGAATTGGTTTTATCGCACTCTTTGGTATTTGTATTCAGAACGGGGTGATAATGATAGAAGTTTTCAAGAAAAATATACACGAAAAAATACCCCTCGCCCAAGCCATCATCGAAGGTACGGCCAGTCGTATTCGTCCTGTGGTGATGACGGCTCTGATGGGTGTTTTCGGAATGTTGCCCGCCGCTATCAGTTCGGGTATTGGTTCAGAAAGCCAAAAACCGTTGGCCATTGTCGTCATTGGAGGTCTGATAGGCTCAACGATTTTGACGCTCTTTATCTTTCCAATTATTTTTGAAAAAGTCTATGCCCGAAAGATTAGAAAAGAAGTGGCCAAAAGAAATATTGCATAGTGAGCCTAAATAAATCTTCACTCATATTTCAAAACTGTTTGTACCACTTTTTAGCGGATATTTTTTATTTTTCCAGACAAACGCTCCTGTTGTTTTTTGGGGTAATATAATTGTGGCCTTCAATTTTTGAGCTATTTGGCTATAACTGACAGCAATTGTTCCGTTGGGGTGAGGCATTGAGCCACTAACACTGGCAAGTGCGCCGAGGTGCGGCTCTATTTTGATTTTACTAAATCCCACATCGTCGCTGTCTATGCCCAGCACTGTTCTAAAAAACTCAACATTAGGACTGCTTCCCCAAGCGTGGCAGTCTGAGCGGCTTAGGTCTATTTCTGAAATCTCGGCCCAGGTCGTCAGCCCTGCCTTGATGTTTTGTTGCCAAATGTTGAGCCAGTTCATATAGCCATCGCCCAAACCTGCTTTGACTAAGGCTTGATGTAGATAATATTTAAAATAAATCGAAGCCTGCGCCAAGTCGGGTTCTGACTGTGTTTTTTTTGCCAAATCAGTTGCTGCTCGGCCTGTTATTTGCCCTGATAATATCGCCAGAATATTAGCATGTTGCGAAAATTTATCTTTGGCTTCGGTGTCAGCATATAGCTTTCGAGTAGTGTCCCAATATTTGTGCTGAATGGCCGCTTTGAGTTGAGATGCTTTGTTTTGGTATAATTTTGCAAAGTCCATCAGTCCTATTTTCTCTTCCATTTCGGCAGCTACCAAATACGTCCACATCAGTTGCAAGTCCAACACCGCCGACTCGCCATTTTTACCTTTGGGTGCCATGCCATTTGGCCAGCCATTGTTTTGTTTATTTTCATTGACCCAGTCGGTAAATGTCCAATAAGGCACATTTTTGAGTGTGCCGTCTGCCGACTGGTAGTTCATAAACCACGACAGCACCATGCGGCTACCGTTAAGTTTTTGTTTTACAAAATCGGCATCGGGTCTGTATCGCCAGTAGTCGTGCAGCATCTGTACCCACCAGAGCGAAAACGTAGGAATTTGTTGGTGCAAATCGGTTGGATAGCGACTGAGCGTAATGCCCTCGGCAAGCCGTGAATGATCCATCAAGTCGAGCGCGTTCCGTACCATTTTGTTGTCGTGAGTGTTGTACATCGTTACCAACGCCTGAATCCGAGCATCGCCAATGTACTGTAATTGTTCGTAATAAGGGCAGTCCATGTAGGTCTCAAAAGCACAAAGCCGAGCGGTACGCCAACCAATATCCAAGATTTGTTTATGCTCGGCATTACCTGATTCAAAGGCAGTTACGTTCTCAAACGGATAACCTGTAAATGTACCATAGAGGTCGTCTATCGTCAGGGCTTCGTCTTTGGTTGAGATATTTAATACAATATATCTGTAAGTTCTAAAAGTGAGCGATGTAAAACTTTGGGCGTTTGTTCCATCAGAAATCAGACTGTCCTTGCGGCCTAAAAAAATCTTACCATCAATCTCATTTCTATTACCTTTGGGTAATGTCGGGGCCCAAGTGTCGCCTATTTTTTCACCTTTATATACATACAAGCCTTCGGCATAGCCCAAGCTGATTCCTGCATTTTTGCCCTTACTAAAAACCAAAGTCGGGTAAGCGTTCGTCAGAAACGACTGGTCTATCACGATTTGCGCCTGAGTATTGGCCGCAACCGTAAAGCCCACTTTTTGGGCTGGAAACTGCGCTGGCACAGCCACTCCAACAGCTCGGCGAGTAGATACCAATCGCTGGCAAGTCATGGCCATTGCTGGAATCGGTGCTGGCACGAGCATCCAACCTCGGGTGTCTATTGAGCCTGCTTTGGGCAAGCCCTGCATGAGAGTTCGGGCTGGTGTCCAGTTAGTATCGCCATAATTGGCTGACTCCCAGTTTTTTATATGCTTGTCCATCGCTATCAGTTCGTTTGGCCCAGCCACATAATAGCCTGGAATAGCCGACTGAAAAGACTGATAACTCTCATCTTTGGCGGCTTTCCAAGAACTGTTGGTATTGACAACGGCCTCAGCCACGCCATTGCCCTGCAAAATAAAACCTGTGGCGTAGCTTATCTGTGCTTCGGGTTTGAGTTTGCCTTCATTAAAAACCAATGCCGCAATGGTGTTTTTACCCGTTTGCAAATAAGGCGCAATGTCAAGTGTTTCAAAATTCCAGAAATATAAATCGCCCCGAGCCGGGCCGAGCGATACTAATTGCTGATTGACGTAAAGTTTATACCGATTGTCGCCCGAAACATGAACAACGAATGATGCTGGTTTGGCAATTAGTTCAATCGTTTTTCTAAATTTATAAACTCCATATTCTTTGAGCAACGGCTCGGCAGCCATATTCCACATATTCAAGTCCTTGTTGCCCGGGGCAGTTATCCATTGTGCCGTCCAAGGTTTGTTGAACAACTCTGGATTGATGGTTTGGGCTTGGCTCGTTGTGGCTACCCAAAGCATAAACAAAAGAATAAGTATGTGTTTCATAGTTTTTAATTTATAATCTTTCTGAACAAGATAGTTTATCAAAAACTGACTTACTTTTTAAGATTTTCTACTTGTTCAATGATATATATCTTTGATTTTTGCATAATGCCCGCTACTCTAAAAATATCATCGGTTGTCAAGTCAAAGGCTTGGCTAACGCTATATCGTATGTCATCAAAAAGTACAAAAAACACCAAACGCCCTAAAATATAGCAACCCTGAATCGCTTTTTTGTTTTCATTACGGCTTTGAGCAGCCACCATTGCAATCAGCAACTGCCCAAGTGGGTTATTGTCTCGTTTTAGCTCTTGCTTGTATTCGTGCAAAAAGAAATAAGGTTTGTCAGGGTCTGATTTACCCGTGGCAACCATAAAATCAACAATGCCATTCAATAGCATACCATCTCTTTCGACAGAAAGCGGTCGGCCCAAAAAAGTACGGTATTTTCCAAATTCATCAAAGCCAATCAAATCAATAATCGGAATGAGGTAATGGGCTTTTAGTTCTTCTTCGTTCAAATATTCTATTTTCCTCATCAAATCATCTTTAATTACGGTCAATTCTTGTGTTAATTTTTTGGATAACTGAAAATCGTCTTTAATCCATTCTAATAAATGGGGATAGTCATAAACTCTATCTATTGAGAACGTTTTTTCAACTTCGTCAGAAGTCCAGTTTTTGAATGATTTAGCACGTTTTTTCATATACTTTGATTTAATGTATTACCAAAATTAAATATTTTTTGCTATTTACTGCGTTTTTAACAATTCAAACACAATATCATGTTTCAAAACAAAGCTCGTTTGGCAGGTATAAGCCCTCCCCTTTTTCTTGCAAAGACTACTTATAATCTTCTCGAACAGGGCAAAATGTATCAAACAATTTACAGTCAGTCAGAGCCACGCCGCCATGCACTACATTGGGCGGAATGACAGCCACAAAACCACTTTCATAAATTTGAGTATCGTCGCCTACCGTTAGCTGAAACTGACCTTCTAAAACCTGCGTAATTTGCTCATGAAAATGTGAGTGCATCGGCAAAACCGAGCCTGCTGCTATTTCCCAAAAGGCAATAGTCGAGTTTTGAGCATGAATAAACTGCGCCTTGAAGCCTTTTATCATTTCTCTTTGTTCAATTTTTGAAATTTCTATCATTTGTTTGGTTGTATTAAGTGGTCGTGTGTTTATGGTCTGGTGTCATGAGTTACTCATGTTACGCAACTAAAAAATAACACCGTAGGTGTGTACTGTTGGTAGTTAAAATGAATAATTAAATAGTAAAGCCCCGGCGGGGCGGTCTGCTGACAGATTACGCCTTCGGCTATTGTGTTGCTTTTTTGCTACTACTACTGCCAATAGTATATCCCTCTGGGTCTTTTGCATAACACGAGTGAGTTAAATATAATACTCTAAATCAGTAAGTTATCGAAATTCAAAATACTCTATTATTTTGTCTAAATACCTGAAAAGGTATAATCTTAGCCCCAAAACTCGCCAAAATGCCACAATATTCCAGAAGGGTCGTGCAGAAAACACTCCCGCCCCCAGTCGTTTGTCTTGATGGCCGATAGTCTGACGGTTTTGTATTTTTTGTGTAATTGTAAATTCTGCAACTCTTGCCAATAGTCATCTACATTATTGACCTCCAAAAAAAGCATTGTGTTGTCCACCCAGTCTTTGACATAGGCTTGTTGCAAATAAAAACCCAACTCTCCATTGACCTTAAAATAAGACATATTAGGCGAAATGATTGATTCCTCAAAGCCTAATTCTGTATAAAAACGCCGAGACTCATCAAAGTCTATTGCTCCAATAAAAGCCCGTATTGATTTTGCGTTGTGTTGCATGGTTGATGGTTATTTATACTTGTCAAAATAGGAACGTTTGGCATAAATATAAGGTAATAGTAACATCAAAAAAGTATAACCTAACACCAAGAGCATAAGTTGTTTGTTTGACAGAAACGGTACTGTCGCAATAGCAAGTAGCCCAGCCAAAACTGATAATTTTCCGCTATACCGTTTTGTTTTTCTGTTCACTTCTTCATCTTCCAAATAAATGTAGGAAGACTCTGAGTGATTAGGTTCAATCTTAGCCCTATAATTTCCCATGACCATTGTCATTACAAAGAAATAAATAAACCAGATACGGTCTGATTCTACTATTTGTTTTTGAAACAAAAACGCAATCAAAATGGCCGCCAAACAAGCTCCAACAAAAATATACCGCCATATGTTAATAATTTGTACGCTATTTGGCCGTTCTTCCAATACTATTTGGCGTTTCATTGCCCAATAAATAAAGTAGTAACCTCCTCATAGCCCCATCACAAAACCAAGACCAAATGACTTGACGTAGCCTAATTCTGCAATATAATTCAGATAAAATACTGTTGCCGCAGACAGACAAAACAGCGCAATCTCAACAGTTAATTCTTTAATTTTCATAATTTCAAATAGTTGGTTTTCAACAAATTAACTTCTAAACTGCATAACCCACGCCAGCACTTCGTCAATGACAGTCATATTGAGCGAGTAATGCACAAACTGCCCTTTTTTGACAGAAATCACCAAATCGGCTTGCCGTAAGAGGTCAAGATGGTGCGAAATACTGGGCTTACTCATCTCAAAACGGTCGGCAATGTCGCCTGCTGTCATGTCACCGACTTTGAGCATTTCGAGTATTTCACGTCTGGTACTGTCGTTTAGGGCTTTGAATAAAATATTCAATGTTTTGTTTTTAATTATTTAGACAAATATCTAAATGTTTGTTTTATTGTCAAAATATATTAGGCAATAAGTTGTAACTTGATTTATATTTAGGGCAATAAACACACCGACCGAAGCGAAATTTGCAACTATCGCCAAGAACTACGAACTTTGACACAGCAAAAATCTTAGATTAACCAAACTATGAGCCAACTCGCCTTAGAACGCATTGCCGAAAGTAAAAAAACCAAAGCCAAAACGCTGGAATTAAGAAATTGTGACATTGCTACAATACCCCAAGAGTTGTTTGATTGTGTTTGGTTAGATACTTTGTATTTGGGTGCAAATCAAATTTCTGATATTTCTTGTCTGAAAAGTTTAGTGCGATTAGAACGCTTGATTTTATCGAGCAACCAAATTTCTGATATTTCTTGTCTGAAAGATTTGACACAGTTAAAAAGTTTGGATTTAAACGAAAATCAAATTTCTGATATTTCCTGTCTGAAAAATTTGGTACGGTTAGAGGTTTTAAAATTAGATAATAATCATATTTCTGATGTTTCTTTTCTGAAAGGTTTGATACAACTAAAAGACTTGAGTGCGAATCGTAATCAAATTTCTGACCTTTCTTTTGTGAAAAGTTTAGTACGGTTAGAATCTCTATATCTAAGCGGTGGTCAAATTTCTGATATTTCTTGTCTGAAAAGTTTGGTACTATTGAAAAATTTGGATTTAGGCGCAAATGAAATTTCTGATATTTCTTGTCTGAAAGATTTGATACAATTAGAATATTTACACTTAAACGAAAATCAAATTTCTGATATTTCTTGTCTGAAAAGTTTGATACTATTGGATAGTTTAGGTTTAGATAGAACTAAAATTTCTGATATTTCTTATCTGAAAAATTTAGTAAACTTAACGTTTTTAAGTTTAGACGAAAATCAAATTTCTGATATTTCTTATCTAAAAGATTTGACACAATTAGAAGTTTTAATTCTAAGAGACAACCAAATTTCTGATACTTCTTTTTTAAGAGATTTGATACACCTAAGAAGTTTGGATTTAAGCAATAATCAGATTTTTGATATAGAACCACTACTGCCTTTATTGAAGCAAGGTGTTAGATTACGCGTTCGTAACAACCCTATCATAGACCCACCCGTAAGAATAATTGAAAACAGTAACGATGCTATTATAGCCTATTTTGAAAAAAGAATTGGAGTAGCTAACGGTAAAGTTATTGCCTTCAAGTTCGAAAATTTTAGAGGAATTACCGAAACCGAAGTTAGAAATATTCCACCAAAAACACAATGGTTGTTTTTGACGGGCGAAAATGGTTTTGGTAAAACGTCCATCTTACAAGCCTTAGCCAAAGGTTTGACAGGCGAAGGATATATTGACTCAAAAATCGATAAAGACAAAACGATTGGTCAGAAAGTGGTGGCTTACGGCTCGTCTCGCCTGCAAGTATCGGCAGGAACGAGTACAGAAATGATAGCGAAATATTCGGCTATTGACTCGCTGCTATCGAACGAAACACCGCTGATAAATATCGAAGAACGCCTCAAAGATTGGGACAGAAACTACGAAAAAGGGTTTTTGCAGTTGGAGACCTTGTTCAAAGCCTTGCTGCCTCGCTTGGGGCGTGTGGCAGTAAAGTTTAACAATGCCACTAAAAGCAGTGAGGTAAAATATTACGAAACCGACGACGAAGGGCTGTTTTATGGCGATGGTGTTACGTTTGAGCAATTAGCTGCTGGCTACAAAAACATCATAGCCATGATTGGCGACCTGGTGTATCGGTTGTCGTTGCACCAAGACGTAAAGTCATTGAGCGATTTGGGTGGTATTGTACTGATTGACGAAATCGAACTTCATTTGCACGTCAAGTACCAAAAGATTTTTATTGAAAAACTGACCGAATTATTCCCCAAAATTCAGTTTATTGTTTCCACCCACAGCCCCATTCCGTTGTTGGGTGCGCCCCAAAACAGCGTCATTGTCAATGTGTCTCGCACAACTGACAATGGCATTGAAGCCAAATTGCTCGACATTGATTTTAGTGTTCTCACACCCAATGCTATTTTGAGTTCGCCTATTTTTGGTTTTCAGTCAATCGTTCCAGTTAGTAAAAGCCCCAATAAAATGGTGCGAACCGAAGACAATTTCCAAGACATTGGGCTAAACGACAACCTGAAACAAAACATCAACGATTTTCTTTCGTCCGACAACCAGCAGGAACTACTTAACCTCATCAATGCCAAATAGTTATGCGATTTGTAGTCAAAGATTTAGACGACCAACCCGACATTTTTTTGAAGCAACGTACATTGGACGATTTGGAAGAAATTGCTCAAAACCTACGTTTTGATTTGATAAAAGACAGAATTTATAAGGACACATATACCGATGCAAAGGGCAAAACACAGTCGAGGGTAAGAGACAAACTCAATGACTATTACCTCAAAAAATGTGCTTATTGTGAGTTGTTTTGTAAGGCCGAGATAGAACATTATCGTCCAAAAAAAGGTGTAATCGGCGACAAAAACCACAAGGGTTACTACTGGCTTTGCTACGAATGGTCGAACTTAGTGCCATCGTGCCGCTATTGCAACACCGAAGGCGGCAAAGGCAATCAGTTTCCGATTAAAAACGTCAGGGTAACTGCTCCAGTTTTTGATGTCTCTGGTAAAATTGACAAAACCCACAGCTTGGCCAACCACAGCACGCTACAAAGCGAAAAACCCTATTTGCTACACCCCGAAATAGATAACCCAGCTCAGTTTCTGACATTTAGAATCGGCCATGACAAAAAAGGAATCGAAATAGTGGGTATTGACACAACTACCCAACGAGGCCAGCAAACAATCAAAATTTGTAACTTGAATAGAGATGACTTGCAACTGGCGAGGCTAAAAAATGTAATTGAACCCATTTTAAATTCTATCAATAATATGTTCGAGTTGTTGAGAAAAGAAACGATTGTGAACTCAAAATTAGGTGATGCGTTAGGTATCGTTTTCAAGCAAGCATTTGAAAATAGCCTAAATACTTCCAAAGAGCATACTTTATTGAGGCAAACCGTAGTGAAAAATATTAACAGCTTTGATGAGTTGATAGTCTCGCAGTTGGAGCCAAATCAAAAATTGATAGTAAAAACGGCATTTCAATCCTATCTCAATCGGCACGCAACATAGTGATTTGCAACTATCGCCAAGAACTACGAACTTTGAAGATATAAAAACCAAGACCAATGACATCACAATATTTCAACCAAGACCACGAGCTTTTTAGGCAAGCCGTGAGGCAGTTTATTGACAGAGAAGTAGTGCCTAATACCGAACAATGGGAAACCGAGCGGCAAATACCACAGTCGATTTTTGGGCGTATGGGCGATTTGGGCTTTTTGGGGCTAATGTTTCCCGAAGAATATGGCGGCACCGATGCCGATTTTTGGTTTTCGGTGGTTTTTCTCGAAGAATTAGCCCGCTGCGGTATGGGTGGTTTTGCTACTGCCGTGAGCGTACATCAGTTTATGGCCATCAATCATATTTATAAGATTGGTAGCCCTGCGCTCAAACAAAAATACCTTGTACCTGCCATCGCTGGCCAAAAACTTGCTTCATTGGGTATTACCGAACCCAACACTGGCTCAGACGTGTCGGCTATCAGAACGACTGCCGTTTTGGACGGCGACCAGTATGTCATCAACGGCTCGAAGACATTTATCAGCAATGGTACTTATGGGCATTTTATTACGCTCACCGTCAAAACCAAACCCGATGCTGGCGCAAATGGCATCAGTCTGATTGTAGTGGACTTGGATAGCGAGGGCATAACCCGTACCAAACTCAACAAAATGGGTTGGCATAGTTCAGACACAGCCGAAATTAGCTTTGACAACGTCCGTGTGCCTGTCGATAACCTGATAGGAGCCGAAAACGCTGGCTTTTATTATCTCATGGAAAGCCTCCAAATCGAACGCCTCACGGCGGCAATCATGGCCGTATCGGGTGCTACTTGGGCTTTGGACGAAACCGTGGAATACCTCAACCAACGTACAGCTTTTGGCAAACCGATTGGTAAGTTTCAGGCCATCAGGCACAAAATGGCCGACGTAGCGACCGAAATCGAAGTAGCCCGGGAGTTTGTATATAGCACTTGTTGGAAACACGCCAAGGGCGAGATCGTAGTTAAGCAATGTTCGATGGCCAAACTTTTTACGTCTGAAATGCAAAAACGAACAGTCGATACTTGCTTGCAGTTTTTTGGTGGTTATGGCTACATCGAAGACTACCCAATATGCCGTGCCTATCGAGACGTGCGTGTGGGGACTATTGCTGGCGGAACATCTGAAATAATGCGAGAAATTATTTCAAAAATAGTCATCGATGCCACTGCCTACAAAGCGGTTTATTGAAAAATACAAGATTTTGGTTTGTTTTAAATATCTTATTACTAACTAATTACAATGTTTTTCATTGTCCGTTTTTCACTATTCACTACTTATGCCCACAACCTTATTTATATTCTTACCTGCTATTCTTGGTTTTGTTGTCGTTGGGGTTTATCTCGAACGCAAGATTTCGGCCTTTATTCAAGACCGTATGGGGCCAATGGAAGTAGGTAAATGGGGGCTACTACAACTTGTCGCCGACTTGGTTAAACTCCTCCAAAAAGAAGACATCGTACCAACTGCCGCCGATCGCCGCCTGTTTTTGGCTGCACCGATTGTGATTTTTACGGCAATTTTTGCAGGTTTCGCTGTTATTCCACTCAGCAGCAGTCTCATTGGCTCAACGACCGATACAGGTATTTTTTATTTATTGACCATTATTTCTGTTGATATTATTGGAATTCTGATGGCAGGTTGGGGTTCAAACAACAAATATTCGTTACTTGGTGCTATGCGTTCGGTGGCTCAAATTGTGTCTTACGAAATTCCGCTGGGCTTGGCTGTGTTGTGTGTTGTAGTTACGTGTCAAACTCTTGATTTACAACAAATTAGTTTTCAGCAAAGTATTTACGCCACCGAACCTAACTATTTATTTGGGCTTAAATCTCTGAATATTGACGTAACAAATGTAGGTGGTATCTTGTGTTGGAACGTTGTCAGGAATCCTTTTTTGTTTTTTGTTTATATCATTTTCTTCATCACTACCCTCGCCGAAGCCAACCGTGCGCCTTTCGATTTGCCCGAAGGTGAATCTGAACTGGTGGGTGGTTTTCATACCGAATATTCAGGTATGCGCTTTGCCTTGTTGATGTTGTCAGAATATGGCATGATGCTCTTGGTGTCGTTGTTGGGGGCTATTTTGTTTTTGGGAAGTTGGAACAGCCCCCTACCCAACATTGGCAACCTCAGACTTTATGACTGGACAAGCGGCACACCCAATACCGTTTTTAGCAATGTCATGGGCGCATTTTGGCTCTTGTCCAAAGCCCTAATTGCGGTCTTGATTCAGATGTGGGTACGCTGGACATTCCCACGGCTTCGCATCGACCAACTCATGTATCTCTGCTGGAAAGTACTCACACCCGCCTCTCTCCTACTCTTTTTGATAAGTGCCATCTGGCGGCTATTTATGATTTAATAAACGCCATTGCTTGAAATCGCTGCCTTCCCAATATCCTACTGCCTATTTTATATTTTGCAAATAATATTTGGTAAATGATATTTAAACAATATTTAATTTTAAATATTAAAACCAAATAAAATTTTGTATTTTTTATGATTATTTTTATTTTATCTATAAATATTTTTATTTTAACACAAAATAAAATATATGATTCAGAATATTATTCTGTTTACACTAAATAACTACCACTCGTCATTCAATTATTACCGTTCCTCAAATTGTACTTTTCCGTGTTATCCAAAGGCCATACCTTTGCACCATCACCAACGACAACAACAGCCCGACGGTAACATTGGTGATGCGATTATAACAAAGAAACAAAAAACAAATCCGTCGAGTAACAAAACAGTACCACTATGAAAAAGTTATTGATTACAGCCACCATCAGTTTGTTGAGTATGAACTTCAACGCCGAGGCACAATCTAACAAACCAAAAACAATGCGTGAAATGTACGAAGCCAAGTTAGTCGCTTCGTTACCAACACAAAACGACGACACCGCAACAGTAATGCCGCCAGAGACTAACTATAAATTCTTGATTTCGTTGTTGCCAACAATCAACACCGACATCGAAGACACAACAATCGAAACAATCAGCGTAGCGACAGCCACAAAGCCAGAAGAAAAACAGACCATAAAACCTGTGAAGATTCATAACGCCGATTTGAGATAGTAAGAATCACACACCAATTAGTAAAGCCAAAGGGGTAACAATCGCAAGATCGTTACCCCTTTGTGCATTTTGTTGGTAGTAGTTTTACAATGATTTGTTCAACTTCCCTAAAATCGCCTCGGTATCTTCTCCCATTGCGGGGGCAGGCCAAGATGGATTGGCTGGCGTTGCCGAAAACTTGATGGGTACACCAATCGTTTTGAAGCTACCTGCCTTAGGGTGATTTTCTGTCAAAATCATTTGGCGTGCTTGTAGGTGTGGGTCGTTTTCTAAGTCTGCCAAATTGTAAACAGGCGAAATCAACAGGTCATTTTTGAGACCAATATTTACCCAGTAAGTACTTGGTTCTGAAATAAATAAAGCGCCAATTTGTACTTTAAATTTTTTCAACTCTTCTTGATTTTTAGGCAAAATATACCCTAACCACTCAGGCCGATCGACGACCGTACAAAACTTAGCCCAAAACTTAGGCTCAAGCGTGCCGAGAGCAATGTATTTTTGGTCTTGGCAGAGATACACTCCATAATTGGCCATACCGCCAGATAGCGGTGCTTTGCCTCGCTCGCTATTGGCCGCACCACCCGCATATTGGGCATAGACCGCCGATAGCAGCGGCATAGCCCCGTCGGTCATAGCCACGTCCACGTGCTGGCCTACGCCTGTACGATGGCGAGCGTGCAAAGCCGACAGTGTAGCAATAACACTCATATACGAACCACCAGCCACATCGGCCAACTGTACACCTGCCACGGTGGGTGCGCCATCGGCTTCGCCCGTCATACCCAGTACGCCAGCGTAGGCTGTGTAGTTGAGGTCGTGGCCAGCGAGGTGTGCATACGGGCCTGTTTGACCATAGCCCGTTACCGACACATAAATAATTTGTGGATTAGCGACTTTGGCGGCCTCGTAACCAATTCCAATTTTATCCAGAAAGCCAGGTCTAAATTGTTCTATAACCACATCGGCAGTTTTGACTAACTCAAAAAACGTAGCTCGGCCTTCGGCTGTGTTGTAGTCTAAGCACACACTGAGTTTAGAGCGATTGAATGCCAGATAATTAGCCGATTCGCCATTGATATAAGGAGGAAAAGCCCGCACATAGTCGGGGTTGTTCGGGTCTTCGATTTTGATAACCTCTGCGCCCATATCGGCCATCATCATCGTACCGACTGGGCCGGGTAATAGACGAGTCAGGTCCAAAATACGGATTCCCTGCAAAGGGCCAGTTGTTGGTTTTCTGGATAAATCAAAGGAAGCCTTCGCTTGTAGCGAAGGCTTCCTTTGCGCCTCTTTTTTTATCATTCAAGTAGTTATTTATAATAAAAAATCATATCTTAGATAATATTCAAATAACTGATTACTAAATAATTATAAATTTTTTCGTTTTTCACTATTCACTATTCACGCTTCGCCCATTGGGCCGCCAAAGTTCATTGAATACGGCGGAAAATCGGTATCGCCCATGTTGCGAATATCACCGTGGTTTTCTTCGTATTTTCTAATATTGTCTTGCAATGCACCCAAGAGCCTCACTGCGTGTTCGGGTGTCAGAATAATTCTTGACTTGACCCTTGCCTTTGGTACGTTGGGCATCAGTCTAATAAAATCTATAATAAACTCACTATTTGAGTGGGCTATCATGGCTAAATTGGCATAAACGCCTTCGGCAATTTCGTCCGATATTTCTACGTTAATTTGTTGTTCAAACTCGTTTTTTTCCTCTTCCATTGGTTATTTTTTGTAAATTTGAATAATTTTTTGGCAAAGATACCATTCATTTTTTATGCAAACATACATCAACACACACAAAGACCGTTTTTTGAGCGAATTGCTCGAATTATTGCGTATTCCATCGGTTAGTGCCGATTCAAAATTTAATGCCGACACTCGCCACGCTGCCGAGTTTGTACGAGACGCTCTCCAAAAAGCGGGCGCAGACCATGCCGAAATATGCGAAACGGCAGGCCACCCTATTGTTTTTGCACAAAAAATAATTGACCCAAGCCTGCCAACGGTTTTGGTTTATGGCCACTATGACGTACAGCCCGCAGACCCTTACGAACTTTGGCACTCGCCACCTTTTGAGCCAGTTATCAAAAACGAGCGAATCTACGCCCGTGGTGCGTGCGACGACAAAGGGCAGTTTTATATGCACATCAAGGCTCTCGAAACTATGATAGCTACCAACACACTGACTTGTAACGTAAAGGTGATGATTGAGGGCGAAGAAGAAGTGGGGTCGAGTAATTTAGGGCCGTTTTTGGCTGCCAACAAAGCCAAACTCGCCGCCGACGTGATTTTGATTTCAGACACCAGTATCATTGCCAACGACGTGCCGTCTATTGAAACAGGCTTACGTGGCCTTACTTACCTCGAAGTCGAAGTAACAGGGGCAAATCGAGACCTACATTCGGGGGTTTATGGAGGTGCTGTGGCCAATCCAATCAACGTTTTGTGTGAGATGATAGCCTCTATGAAAGACGAAAATGGGTATATTACAATTCCTAATTTTTATGACAATGTAGAAGAACTGACACCAGCCGAACGCAAAGCCATGAACGAAGCACCGTTTGATTTGACAGAATATAAACGAGATTTGGCTATTGACGACATCGCTGGCGAAAGCGGTTACACAACCATCGAGCGGACATCTATCAGACCCACACTCGACGTAAACGGCATTTGGGGAGGCTACATCGGCCAAGGTGCCAAAACAGTTTTGCCCTCAAAGGCATCTGCCAAAATCAGTATGCGACTCGTACCACACCAGACGGATATTGAAATATTAGAAAAATTTACCAAACATTTTGAGGCCATTGCGCCCCGTTCTGTCAAAGTCAAGGTAACGCCTCATCATGGCGGGTTGCCTTATGTTACACCAACCAATACCGTTGAATATGCAGCAGCGGCAGCGGCTATGTCTGAGGCTTGGGGCGGCAAAGCCGTGATTCCGACACGTGGCGGTGGTAGTATCCCGATTGTAGCCCTGTTTGAACAGCAGCTCGGTGTTAAGTCTATTTTGATGGGTTTCGGCCTTGATATAGACGCCCTGCACTCCCCCAATGAAAGCTACGGACTCTTTAATTTTTATCGTGGCATCGAAACTATTCCATTGTTTTTTAAACATTATGCTGCAATGAAAAAGTCTTGAAAAAATAAAAATCATACCCCATGCAACGTTTAGGTATTGGTTTGCATCTTTAAGTTGAACATAAACCAATAAAAGCATGAAAAACTACAGCTTGATTATCGCATTACTATTTGTATCGGTCGTGGCGTTGGCCAAAACAACCCGTGACGATGCCCCGTATATGACCAAAACGTTCTCAAAAACCATTGATGTGCTCAAAGTTCGTACTTCGGGCGGGGCAATCGCAGTTATGGGACACAGCGGAGAAACCCGTGTCGAGGTTTACATCAAAGCCAACAACTGGAATGGTGGCAGCATCGACAAAGCAGAAGTCGAAGAGCGTCTTGAAAACTACGAGCTGACAGTCAAACAAGATGGCAATACACTCATTTGCGAAGCCAAAAACAAAGACGAAAGCAACTGGAAATTTTGGAATAAAAAAGGACTAAGTATTTCGTTTAAGATTTGGGTACCTGAAAAAACCACTACTAACTTACGCACCAGCGGAGGTAGTATATCGCTCAGTAAACTGTCTGGCAACCAAGACTTTGCAACAAGTGGCGGTAGTCTGAGTTTAAGAAGTTTGGGCGGTAATGTCAAAGGTCGTACATCGGGCGGGAGCATGGAAATCGACAACAGTAACGGCGACATTGACCTTTCGACAAGTGGCGGTAGTATTTCGGCCAAAAACTGTAAAGGCAAATTAAAATTAGATACATCGGGTGGTTCAATCAATTTGACAGACCTATCGGGAACAATATTGGCCAATACCAGCGGTGGTAGCATCAATGCAGACATCAGCACGCTGGGCGAGTCGTTGGAACTACATACATCAGGTGGCAGCATCAATGCCACCGTACCTATGGACAAAGGCATTGACCTGGAATTACGTGGCGACCGAGTACGCAGCGGCCAGCTTAATAATTTTAGCGGCAAAACCGAAAAAAACTATGTCAAAGGTAAAGTAAACGGCGGCGGTATATTGGTCAAAATGACAACCAGCGGCGGCACCGTGAACCTAAACGACTGATTGATTGAGATTTGATTTGCAGTATTTGATGAATTAAAATTTTGGTAGTAACTTTACTAAAAAAAACATACAATCATGGAAGCTACATATCATTTGAACGAGTCAGAATTTGACCTAAACGTCTTTGAAGCTATCAAGGCTACTTTCAAAAATCGGTTATTGAAAATTTCAGTTGAAACACAAGAAAACAATATCGTGGCTGTTGCTGGAAATAAACACGAATATGAGGCTAATATACCATACGACGAACTGACGAAAATGGTAGATGCTCTTGATACAAACGAGTCTTTTGACATCATGTCGGCACTTCAAAAATTTAAAGTTACCGCCGAGTGAGAAGTTTGAAACTACAACCAAAAGCAACGCAGCAAATTGCAGATTGGCTAAATAATGACCCCAAAGTACTTAAACGTATCTTTCGTATATTTCAAGAATGTTGCCGCACACCCTTCGAGGGAATCGGTAAGCCCGAACCACTCAAAGGTAATCTGAAAGGTAAATGGTCTCGTAGAATTGATGACACAAATCGCTTGGTGTATGAAGTAACCGACAGTGAAATCGTTGTACTTTCGCTATTTGGACATTATGAATAAGTAAAATTTTAATTTAGAATATTTAGAAAAGTCGTTGCCTTTCAATAGAGCAACGACTTTTTTTTGGGTTATTTGTAACCTTTTTTATTGTTGGCAGTAACCTTAATCAAAAACCAAAAACCCGATGACCGACGAGCAGGCTATGATAGCTGTCAGAAACGAAAATTTGGACATGGCGGCCGTCTTGTACGAGCGTTACAAAAAGCCACTACTCAATTTTTTTTTATATCGACACCTTTCCTACGACGATGCCCGAGACCTGACTCAGCAGGTTTTTTGGCGGTTGTTGCAGTACAGATCATCGTATAAGCCAGAGGCTGTTTTTAAGACTTGGATTTATGAAATAGCCAGAAATGTGTTGAATGATTTTATTAAAAAAAATCCTGTTACTACCAATCTCAACGAAATACATGACCAATACGACGAACCCAACGACAGCGAAGACCAATACCAGTACGTGCATCGGGCATTGGCGCAGCTACCTAAGCAAGCCCGTGAGGTGTTGTTGATGAGCCGTTTTCAGAACATGAACTACGAGCAGATTGGCCAGAAACTGGGGCTGACTGTGCCAAATGTCAAGATACGGGTGTTTAGGGCAATTCAAAAATTAAGAGATATTTATTTTGAAATAAGCGAACGATGAACGAGCAACAAATAGCTGATTATGTACTGGGACAAATGCTAGAAACCAACCGAGCGGCTTTTGAGCAAGCACTCACTCAAAGTTTGGTATTACGCCAAGAGGTTGAGTCATTGCAAAATATGTATGCAGCCTTACAATCGTCTGAAAAAGAAACAGATAGTCGGTTAGATGATGGATTTTATAAAATATTAGAAGCGGCAAAATCACAACAAATACAAACTTCGAGTACAAAGCCCAGCACCGTTTTTAGTTTTTCGTTCAATCTAATTTTTCGTCATGCGGCTACATTAGCTGGTTTTGGGATTATGTTTTGGTTGGGGCGAAGCTATGCCCCTGTTCAAACAAAAACCATTACCATCAGACAAACCGTGCCGCAGACCGCTCAAATACAGATGGCAGCTAAACCGATTGAACCAAAAACACCCAGTAGAGTCATTGCAGGCTATGGCTCAGAGCAAATTGCGAGTTTGCAAAAAGAAATCAAGGCTACGCAAGAGCTTTTGATTTTGGGTTTATTACGAAACACCTCAACCGCCGACCGACTGAGAGGATTAGACATTGTGGCAACGACAAATAAGCCTAATGATTTGATAATAAGCGAATTGTTGAAAATTTTAAAGAACGATGAAAGCCTCAATGTGCGACTGTCGGCAATAGAAACCTTAGAAAGGTTTAAGACTGAACCACAAATTAAGAAATCTTTTATTGCACAACTTACCGAAACCACCGAACCATTTGAACAAATGAGCCTCATCGAGGCATTGGTACAGATGAAGGCCAAAGAGAGTTTGCCGATTATGAGCCAATTAGAAAAAAACATAGAAACAAACCCTAACGTGCGGCTTTTGGCCAGAAATAGTATTGGCGAAATAAAAATCGAGGAACCATTGGAAACCGTAAAACCGCAAAATGTAAAACTGTAAAAGTGTGAATCATTAACCACAGAACAGAAAAATGTAAAACTGTAAAAGTGTGAAGTACTGACCGTAAAACCGCAAAACAGAAAAATGTAAAACTGCAAAAGTGTGAAGAATTAACGCTCATGTTACGCAACTAAAAAAATAACACCGTAGGTGTGTACTGTTGGTAGTTAATATGAGTAATTGAATAGTAAGTAAAGCCCCAGAGGGGCGGCCTGTTGTTAGGGTAATAGCGTTATCATGCTACTTTTTTGCTGCTACCGCTGCGGCAGATCGTCAATGGTAAGTTCCTATGGGAATTTTGCGTAACACGAGTTAACCGTAAAACCACAAAACAGCAAAATGTAAAAATAAAAATATCTTTCATTCAAAACCAAAAAAAACAACCATGAAAACACTTACATTGACCATTTTGGCAGCTTGCTTTACTGCCCAGCTTTTTGCCCAAGAAGTACCCAAAAAAAGTAGCTACAAAACAAAGTTTATCGGTGGCAAAAAAATAGTGCTAAACTTAGACCCTACCCGACTGAGTATTGAGGGCTACAACGGCGACGAGGTAATAATCGAGGCTGAAAACGCGCCACAAATTCCAGAAGAAGCCAAAGGGCTGAGGCCACTATCGGCAGGGGGAACAGACAATACAGGGCTGGGCGTGGCCGTAGTAACGACCAACGGCACGATGACGATTTCGACAGTTCTCAAAAACAATGATTCGGGCAGACCGACAACCTACAAAATAAAAATACCCAGACAGGTAGATTTGAGCTATAAACAAGGCAGCGGCTGGAGTGGCGAAACACTACCCGTTGTGATAGCAAACATAGACGGCGAAGTAACCATCAAAACCAACGACATAAATATAGAACTCAACAACGTAACGGGGCCAATAGTGGCTAAGTCGAGTAGTGGGAAGATTAAAGTAGTGTATGACGATAAAATTTCAGACAAGCCCTCATCGTTTGTCTCTTTTAGTGATATTGATATTACGGTTTCTGAAAAAGCAAAGGTAGCGTTTAGCATCAACTCGGGCTTTGGCAATAGTGGTAATATTTTTACAGATTTGGATTTGAAAACAGTAAATACTACTGAAAAAAAAGAAAATAAGTCAGATAAAATTTCGAGTAAAATAAATGTTACAATCGGCCCACCAAAAGTACCTAAACCACCAAAACCTGGTGAATTTAGAATAACATCAATGACAGTAAATGTAAAAGATTCAACGAGTATAAATGAAGATGTAACAGTAACAGACTCGACGGGTTCGCTCGATGCAATGAAACTTGCTATGGACTTGAGTAATGCTAGCATGGACATAGCCAACACAGAATTGGCAGAATTGGGGGAAACTATGGACTTTGGCAAAAAATCGACAAGTTATGTTTTGAACGACGGCAAGACCAAAATCAGCATCAGGTCGTCGGAAGGGAATGTGTTTTTGAGAAAAAAGTAGAATAAGTAGTGAATAGTGAAAAACGATTAATGAAAAACGTTGTAATTAACTAATAATCAGACATTTAAAATAAATCAAAATATTGTTTGTTTACAAAAATCTACTTACAACCCACAATCAGAAAGCAATCCAAACCAAATAAACTACTTGAAAATGAGATACTTAATCTTTACAATCGTTTTTCTGTCTGTGTCTGCACTTACTTATGGACAAACAAAAGCCACAACGGCAGACATAAAGATGTTGTCTGACTATGGCACCAGAGACCAAGAACTTACGAATATTTTAGGGTTTCAAAACATTGATTATTTTAGGGTTAAGTTTAATGGTCAAAAACTTAATGGAAAGTATTTTTCGGTATATTGTACAGAAATGTGGGACGGCGAAATACGAAAAATAGATACTTTGATAAACTCAAAGACGAATACAAGAGTTGGTCAGATTGAACAAGATACTTTGTCGCTGACAGTAATAGGAAGGCGAGTAGATGACAAACTCCAGCTCTCGTTTAGGTTTCCGATGGTAGGACTTAACAAAAAGTACGATGCAATACTCTCTGACGATTATAGTTTGAGAGATATTGGTACCGATATCAATATCAAAGTTAATCAAGCATTTCCTGCATTTGCTTATATCTTACCGCATGTCGAAGGTAACTGGAAGAGTTATTGTGGGGTGGCTCAGAGCGGTGAAAATGTGATGGATTGGGGTAAAAAATTCAAAATAAAACACTACTTGATATTTGAAATGAAGTTTGAGGACTAACAAGTAGTGAAAGGTGAAAAACGAATAACGAAAAAATGATAATTTACTGATAATCAAAATTCTACATTAGTACCTATCTACCAGCTAATTTAAAATCAAAAAATACCTGACAGCTTTTGATTAACTACTTGACCATCACAACGCTCTCAAAACAACTGCTTCCAAGTGCCTTTTAGGTAGTTGTATTTGATAGTACTTGGCAGGGCTTTGAACCAATACTTGGACACCTCAACCGCAAACGAGGGCTGCATATAACAGTTGATAGCGCAACCTTCACAGGCTGGTAGCTTTCCTTCGAGGGCTACCAGCTTTTGTACTTCTTCGGAACGGTAGAGGTCGTGTAGGTTGTTGTTTATCTCAAAATGTTTAGTACCAAGGTGGTAGCAGGGTAGCACCAGTTTGTTTTCGGGCGAGATAACGAGCGTAGTGCTGGCCGCTCTACATACTGGGTCCGCAGTGTGATTGCCGCCATCGAGCCGTAGCTGCACAAAGCCATCGTTGAGATATACGTTTTTTTGTTTGCCCCAATACCTGAGCTGCGTAAGTGCTTCGTTGGAGAGGCTCTGCCCCACTGAGCCATATTCAAAGACAGGGTTCAAAATCAAAATCAAGTCGTTGGGCAAGCATATTTCTTTGGACACCCGCTCAATATCGTTGATGTTATGTTCAAAAACTGTAAAAATAATATCGGGTCGCTCACCTATTGATTTGGCTATCTGAATCGACTCCATCACTTTGTCAAAACACTTCACTCCACGGCTTGTGTCATGCGTAGCTTGGTCGGGAGAGTCGAGCGAAAAATGCAGCATGTCAATCAGCCCACGCAGTTTTTCGGCATTCTTTGGGTATAGCAGCCCGTTTGAGGTAACGGTCGTAATAAAACCCAGCCGCTTGGCTTCTTTGAGCATTTCGGGTAGCTGGCGGTGTAGTAGCGGCTCACCACCCGTAAAATCTATGACATTGACACCCAGTTTTTTCAAATCGGCCATATTTCGGCTCGCTTGCTCAATGGTAACGTAGGGCGATGGTTTTTCCCAAATATCACAAAAACTACACGTTGCATTGCAGCGATAAGTAACGTAATAGTTGCACAAAACGGGGTGATTGACAAGGCGCATAGAAGTTTCTATTTCAACATTTTCAACAAACGCACTAACTTGTCTTTGAGGTCTTTTCTATCGACAATAAAATCTAAAAAGCCATGCTCCAGCACAAACTCTGAACTCTGAAAGCCTTTGGGTAGATCTTTGCCAATGGTTTCACGGATTACACGCGGGCCAGCAAAGCCAATCAATGCCCCAGGCTCGGCAATATTAAAGTCGCCGAGCATGGCAAACGAGGCCGTTACGCCACCAGTTGTGGGGTCAGTCAAGAGCGAAATATACGGTATTTTGGCTTCTGACAACAATGCCAACTTGGCCGATGTTTTACCGAGTTGCATGAGCGAATAGCCCGCTTCCATCATTCTGGCTCCACCCGACCGTGAAATCATCAGGAACGGAATATTGTTTTTGAGTGAATAGTCAATAGCCCTCGCAATTTTTTCGCCTACCACTGAACCCATCGAGCCGCCAATAAACTTAAAGTCCATGCAAGCCACGACCAAGTCTATGCCGTTTATTTGGCCATAGCCAGTTCGGGCGGCATCTCGTAAGCCTGTTTTTTTGACAGTATCTCTGATACGGTCTTTGTAGTTTTTGGTGTCTGTAAAATTGAGCGGGTCGGCAGAGGTGAGCGTTGCATCGAGTTCTGTAAATTGATTATCGTCGAATAAAATCTCAAAATATTCTTCTGAGCCAATTTTTTCGTGGTAGTTGCAGCTACCGCAGGTATAAGTGCTAATCTTATGAATACGGCTGTGAATCACACTTTTACATTCAGGACACTGATACCAAAGCCCATCTGGGGCTTCACGTTTCATATCGGTTGGGGTCTGAATCCCCTTTTCTTTGCGAGTAAACCAGGACATTTCGTAGATGTGAGATGTGAGATGTGAGATGTAAAGTTGAGAATACTCCCACGACACATGACTCACGACTAATTTTGTCTCAAAGTTACGCAAGATTTTTAAAGACTGAGATAATGTTTTCGTTTTGTTTCTTCAAAATGCTCAATGGCATATCGCAGAGCCGTTCGAGGCATTTGCCTGATGTGGCTTTGTAAAAAATCTTCCAGCACGCCCTCGTCTCGTTTGCCCGCTTCTCTGAGCATCCAGCCCACGGCTTTATGTATGAGGTCGTGCGGGTGGTTGAGGAGTGTTTCAGCTATTTGGTAGGTATCGGTTACTTGTTGATTTTGGATAAAACAAAAAGTAGAAACCATAGCTACCCGCTGCGACCATAGATGAGGGCGAGCGGCCAATTCATAAAGTGTATCTCGGTCTTTGTCAAGCAGATAAGCCCCAACGATTTTATGACAAGACACATCGACCAGATCCCAGTTATTGATGTAGTCTAAGTTACGCAAATACAACTCGAAAATATCTTTTCTGATTTGTGGGCTATTTGTCCACACTTGTTGCGATTTACGGCTGGCTTTTTCAAACCGATTGACCAACATCACCAATGCCAGTAGCCGTATTTCATGGATTGGGTCATGTAGTAGCGTTTCGATTTCGGTCAGTGGTAAGTCGCCATATTTTTTGGCCATGGCTCTTACTTCGGGGTTGGTTACACCCACAAAAACATCACCCTCGGCATATTGACCTTTACCTGTTTTAAAAAATCTACACAAAAAAGCAGCCTTTTCGGGGCTGCCTTTTGCTAATAGTTCTGTTTTGACTTGCTCAATCACCGTTTTGGAATTGTATCTAATTTTATTCTATTAAACTTACTGTCAGGCATTGCGGGTTTGTTTTCAAACACAACCTTTTGACGTAAATAAGCGGGTTTATCAAGCATTTTTTCCGTGTATTTATTATCGACAATGTCTTGTATCATTTGCTTCACTGCGGTCAAATCTTCTTTGGGTTCTGGTGTTTTGTGCGGTAAATTCACTTCTTGCACTTGGGGTGCTATTTTTACGCTTACCACATTGCCCGAGTTAGTATCAGTTGCGTTTTCATATACTTTAATAGGCTCTATCGCAATCTCAACTGACTCTTTCTCGATTATAAATGGCTTTTTTTCAATCATAACAGGCTCAACATCAGCTATTTTTGGCTCATGCTTTATTACAGGTTCTACCGATTTGTCAGCATACATGCCTTCTGTAAAGGGCAGATGCGAATCTTCAAAGCCCGCTGCTATAACAGTTACCTGTAGATTTTCACCAAGAGAGTCGTCGATAACTGTTCCTATTTTGGTTTGGTCTGTTTCGTCGCCTATGAGTGATGCCATGTACTGGCCTATGGCTGTTTCGTCGTCATAGGTAGTTTCAAACTCAGTGCTTGATGTAATCGTAATCAATATTCGTTTTGCGCCTTTTATGTCTCTGTTGTTGAGCAATGGCGATTTGAGTGCTTCTTCGATGGCCAAAATAGCTCTATTGTCGCCAGCGGCCGTTGCCGAAGCCATTACCGACGTTCCAGCGTTTTCTAAAATACGCTTTACGTCCATAAAGTCTGAGTTAGCCTGGCCTTCAATCGTAATAATCTCAGCAATACTTTTTACGGCATTGGCCAGCACATCGTCTGCATATTTATTGGCCTGCGAGCGTGGCATACTTCCATGCAACTTTGCGAGCTGGTCGTTCAAAACCACCAATACCGTATCACAATGCTCTTTTAGTAAGTTAATGCCCTCCAATGCCTGTTTCTTTTTTATGCGGCCTTCACCATTGCGAGGAGCGGTTACGATGGCTACTGTGAGCATACCCATTTCTCTGGCTACTTGAGCCACAACAGGGGCTGCACCTGTACCTGTACCACCGCCCATGCCTGCCGTAATAAACACCATCTGAATCGGCGGTTGCATTATCGCCCTAATGTACTCAATGCTTTCCTCGGCAGCGGCACGCCCACTGGCAGCATTTGTACCAGCCCCCAGCCCTTTGAGTAACTCTGCACCAAGCTGAATTTTGTCCTGAGTAACGTTGCTCGACAATGCTTGTTTGTCGGTATTACAGACCACATACTCAACCCCCTTTATGTCCTTATATTTGAGCATGTGAGACACGGCATTGCTGCCCGCACCGCCAACGCCTACTACTTTGATGATGGGTGGTTGCTGTTCCATATTGGGTGGTGTTTGTCTGAGTTCAAATGTATAGTCGTGTTTCAATATATTCTTATGGTACTCTGTCATGGCTTAATATTTATCGACTATTTTATCTGTTACCATACTACCCAACACATCTTTCAGACCTTGTTTCCAACCAGCTCCCCCAGACCAACCCAACGGCTTAGTTGGTGGCGGGGTTCTTTCATATCCGTTGTCGTCATCGCCAGCGTTGCCGTCATTGTTGTCAGGAATACGGGCATCGAGCTTTTTTACATCTAACCACGCCAATCCCAGAGCCGTTGCCCACGACGAGTCAGATATTATTTGCTCATTCACATTTATTTTTTCGATACCTTTTAGTTTGCCAATTTGAGTAGATATACCCGTAATCTGAGCAAATGTCTTGTCTATATTCTGAATTTTAGACGACCCACCCGTGAGTACAATACCTGCACCGAGTTTGTCGTGATAGCCTGCTCGTTTGAGTTCGGCATAAACCATAGCAGCAATTTCACGGAGGCGAGCCTGAATGATTTTGGCAACATTTTTGGCAAAAATCTCTATTGGCGGCATACCGTCGGCTGTTGGTACTACCAACAACATACTATCCAAACAAGAGGCTGGGTCAGAACTTGGAACGGCAAATTTAGCACTTTCGGCACTCTCGTTGTCCAAATTAAAATACTCTTCGATGTCGCTCGTGATGTGATTGCCAGCAAAAGGCAATATAGCAATGTGTCGGGTAATACCTTTGTGGAAAATAGCTACATCTGTTGTACCGCCACCAATATCCACCAATGCTACACCCATTTTCTTTTGTTTTTCGTCCAAAACCGACAAAGCTGCAGCCAGTGGCGAAACCACAAACTCACTCCTTACCAGCCGATGGTCTGCCAGCTTTAGTGTTTGCTTAATGTATTCTAAATCTGAAACATTACCAGTAATTACCTGAAAATCACCACCTAATTTTCTCCCTATTCTACCAATTGGGTCATAGATTTGGTCATCTTCGCCTACATTAAAATCAATAGGCAATACATGAACTATCTTAGTACCATCTGCAACGACAGTTTTGTGAACATCATCAAAGAGTTGTTTAATATCTTGATTCTTAACGCCATTGCCTGGTGTTTTTCTTGTGATGGTACTAAAATCTGACTTAATTTTGATGTTTTTCCCGCTCACATTCACATTTGCAAACAGGTCATTGGGCATTTCAGAAAGTAAATACCCTCCTTTGACCATGGCTTCTTTGAGAGCGGCCTCAATGGCCTCCGAAGTTCTATCTAAATTATTGATATTTCCTTTGCTGACACCCATACAGGGGGCTTTACCCAGCCCAACGATTTCGAGCGTAGTGTGTCCCTCCTTATTTGCGATTGGTCTTGTCAAGACAACACGCACTGCGCTGCTGCCAATGTCTATTCCTAAATCAAAACTCATTTCTTGTTCCATTTGCAGTTAATATTATAGTGTGGATAGGTAGTAATTTACTGACAAACAATCTGATTTCTAAACTTTACGCTTACTCTACTGTATTTTTCCCAGCCTTGTATTGGCAATATTTTTTTATAAAATATTTTTAATTTATTGAATTTTGCTTCAAAGCCGTCTGCCGAACCAAACTCAATGACGTGCGTTCCTACTTGTGGAATAATCGTTACCTCCCCCACTTCATCTACTTGTAATTCTGCTATTTGGGCTTTCCAGAAGCTATCTTCATTTATTTTTATGAGTAACTTTAATAGATTTTGTCCGTTTTTTGTCTTTATATTGTTCAAATCTCGAAAAAATGTACCAGAAACCAAAACAGTACGTGCAGTAAATTTTCCAGAAAGCGGAATCACAGCACCTGTATCAGTCAAGTATCGGCCACCAGCATATACATAGCTATTTAGCTCTGACGAGGTATTGATAAGCCGAGCTATCGGTCGTTGCTGTTCGATACTAATTAGTAAATTACCGAATAAATTACGAGAAACCTGACAATTTTTTATCAAGCGGTTTTTCTTTACTCTCTCCTCTACTGCTTTGAGGTCTATGGTACTCAGCAAAGTATTTTCTAAGGACTCTTTACCATTGGCTAAGTTTTTGATGTCTTGCTCGTCAAAAAACGGATAGGTTGCTTGCTTATCTAAGTTTACAATTAGGCCACCACATAGCTGACGTTGTTGCCATATTTCAGCAAATACAATAGCCCCAACTACAATTCCCAGCCCCAAAATCCACCAATATCGAGTTTTCATTATTTTTTTGTTTGGCTCAGTAACTCCTTAACAGGCCCTACCAGCGTATCTATGTCTCCTGCCCCGATTGTTACTACAATATCAGTATTTTTATTTTCAAGAATGGCCAATAACTCAGTCTTTTGGCACATTATTTTGTCAGAAATTGTAACCAAGTCAAAAATAATTTTGGACGTTACCCCTTCCATCGGTAGCTCACGGGCTGGGTAAATATCCAACAAAATAAGGCTATCGGCCAACGACAAACTTTCGGCAAAACCAACTACAAAATCTTTGGTACGACTATACAAATGTGGCTGAAAGACAGCCGTAATAGTTCTGTTTGGATATAAAGCTCTAATTGATTTCAGAAATGCCGTTACTTCAGTTGGGTGATGGGCGTAGTCGTCAATAAGTACTATTTTATCTGTTTTTAAATGATATTCAAATCGTCTTTTTACACCTCTAAAAGTACCCAATCCTGCTTTTATTTGTATTTCTGAAAGCCCAACAGCCAAGCCTACCGCCGCTGCGGCCACGGCATTTTCGACGTTATGAAAACCTGGCAACGGCATAGCTACAGCCTCAATTTTTCCGTTGGAATACACAAAATCAAACACAAAACAGGCGTTTTCGATTCGGACGTTATCGGCCCAAAAATCACCACCATTCAAGCCATAGCTACTCACTTTGGCATTGGCGTAAGTACCTAATTGTAAGTCTTTTTGCATAAAAAACTGCCCATTAGTTTTGATTTGACCCACAAAAGCCCCAAACGAATCGAGTAGTGCATTGTGGTCGCCATAAATGTCAAGGTGGTCGGCATCGGTTGATGTTACGACTGCAATATCAGGAAAAAGTGTCAAAAATGACCTATCAAATTCATCGGCTTCGACTACACAAAACACCTCGCCCAAGCTGCCCGAAGGCTCGTTGAGTAGCATATTTGTACCATAGTTTTGGGTAATGCCTCCCAAAAAGGCAGTACAATTCAGGTCAGAATGTTTGAGCAAATGTGCAATCATCGACGACGTAGTAGTCTTGCCATGAGTACCCGCCACAGCTATCGTAAACATTCCTGCCGACAGCAACCCCAACACCTGCGACCGCTTCTGAATCGTAAACTCGTTGCTTTTCAGGTAGTTCCATTCAGCATGGTCTTTGGGTATAGCTGGCGTAAGCACTACTAAGGTCTGAGTCGGATTGTCTTTGAAATATGTAGGTATTTGTTCGACATCATCATCAAAATGTATGCTTATTCCTTCCTCAACGAGTGCATCGGTCAATGGTGTGGCTGTGCGGTCATAGCCATATACTTCAAAGCCATTGGCCTTAAACCACCGAGCAAGCGCACTCATACCGATTCCACCGATTCCCAAAAAATAAATATATTTATAGTCTTTAATAGTCATCTGAAACAGTTTTGGGTGGCTGAGTTATTGAGTTTTGGTATAATTCGATTATAGTAAGGAACGATAAATATACATCATACATCATACATCATACATTTTATCACTTCTTCTGCTATTTCTTGTGCGGCGTTGGGTTTGGCTAAGGTTCTGATATTTTTACTCAGTTCTATTTGTTTTTTTATGTCTGCCAATAATCCAAGTGTTACCGCTACCAACTCGTTTTTAGCATCTTGGTCTCTTAGCATCAGCGCAGCGGACTGATTGACCAGACTGAGTGCATTTTGAGTTTGGTGGTCTTCGGCGGCAAACGGAAAAGGCACCAAAATAGCTGGCTTGCCAACTATACACAACTCTGAAACCGACAATGCTCCCGCTCTCGATACAACTACGTCGGCTACACTGTATGCCATGTCCATTTCATAAATAAAATCGAAAACTACTACATTATTAGTTTTAAGTTCTTGCACAGCCGCCTTTGCTTTATCGATATACAGCTTGCCTGTTTGCCACAAAACCTGATAGCCCTTTTCGACAAATTGTTTCAGCCCTGCCTCAATACTTTCGTTGATTGTTTTGGCACCCAAGCTACCACCTATTACAAGTAGTGTTTTTTTGGTTGAGTCTAATCCAAAACGACTGTACGCTGCTTCTTGTTTATTACCAACGTCCAATATATCTTTTCGGACAGGGTTGCCTGTCAATTTAATTTTACTGGCTTCAAAAAACCGTTCCATGTCTGGATAGGCTACGCATATTTTTTTGGCACGTTTGGCCAATAATTTATTGGTTATACCTGCGTGCGAGTTCTGTTCTTGAATAAGTGTCGGTACTCCCATTATTGATGCTACCATCAGCAACGGCCCACTCGCAAAGCCACCTACCCCAACGGCTACATCTGGCTTAAAGTTTTTGATAATAGTGCGGGCTTTGAGTAGGCTACTAATCAGTTTGAACGGAAACAATAAATTGCCGAGCGACAATGACCGCTGAATACCAACAACAGGCAGGCCAACAATCTTATAGCCTGCCTTAGGTACTTTTTCCATCTCCATTTTACCTTCGGCCCCCACAAACAGTAGCTGAGTAGTTGGGTCTATGGTTTTTAGCTGATTTGCAATGGCAATGGCTGGATAAATATGCCCACCTGTACCGCCTCCAGAGATGATTACTTTCATAAATTTGACTCATCGACCTCGCCCCTACTCACACTCAAAATAATACCCAAACCAATACACGTAAAAATTACCGACGTACCTCCCATACTCAACAACGGCAACGGCTGGCCAGTAACAGGAAACAAACCAACGTTTACGCACATATTGATAAAAGCCTGTAAAACAATACTCAACGTAAGACCAACCGAGAGCAAACCACCAAAAGGCCGGGTAGTTTGCTGGATATTTTGTACGCCTCTAACCAATAATATTAAATACAGAATCAAAACAAAAACACCACCTATCAAGCCATATTCTTCGATAATAATAGAATAGGCAAAGTCTGAATATGCTTGCGTAAGATAGTTGCGTTGGTGGCTTTTTCCTACGCCTTTACCAAAAGTACCACCGTTGGCAATGGCCACAAATCCTTGTCGTGCTTGGTATTCGTTACCCGTCCAAAAGCGTTCTATTCGCCCATTTACAGTGTCTTTTCGCTGGCCGAGCATCAAACCCAAGCTACCCGCCAAACAAATTACAACCAATATATATACTAAATATTTAGGTGGAACAAGCCCTACATAAAGCATAAAAAAGCAAGAAATACCCAACAAAATAGCCGTTGAAAAACTGGATAACGCCAGCAAGCTACAAATAGCAACAATCCATATCGCCATCTGAAAAAAAATCTGATTGTTATATTCTCTGTTTTGACGTTTGGCGAGCATGGCTGCCAAATTGGTGATAAGCGCCAATCGGGCAAAGTCTGAGGGCTGAAACCTACCCAAACCCAAGTCTAACCAGCGGGTAGCACCGCCCTCAGTAACACCCAAACCAGGTATTTTGAGCATTAACAAAAGTGGAATAGAAAAAAACAACGCAATGCGAGAAACACCTGCAAAATAGGTATAATTGACCCTATGCAAAAACCAAATCAGTACAAGGCCGACAACAGTAAAGACACCATGTTTGAATAAAAAAAACTCGGGGTATCCGTTGCCTTTCATATAAGCAAGCGTACCCGTAGCACTATATACGACAAGCATACTACACAACGCAAGTACAGCAACGACTGTCCAGATGACAATATCGCCCTTTATGGTTTCACGAAGCCACTCTTTAATAAAGTCCCAGCGACTCAAAATGGCATTGGTTGATGTACTGCTCAATGTCTTGTATTTTATGGGTTAGATATTTACTTTTAGCCGCTTTACCGCTGCCTTAAACTGCTTGCCTCGGTCTTCATAGTTTTTGAACAAATCAAAGCTGGCACAAGCAGGCGATAGAAGTACAGTATCGCCTGCTTGCGCCAGCATATATGCCTCTCTGACGGCTTGCTCCATGCTTACTGTCTCGATTAGGTGTGGAACGATAGCGGCAAAAAATGACAATAACTCGCTATTGTCCACACCCAAACAGATGAGAACTTTTACTTTTTGTGCGACCAATGCTTCGATTTGTGTATAATCGTTACCTTTGTCAATGCCACCGAGAATTAAAATTATTGGGGTATCGAAACTATTGAGTGCATAAAATACTGAGTCAACATTAGTAGCTTTGGAGTCGTTAATAAACTGTACGCCGTTGATGCTCTCTACGGGTTCTAAGCGATGCTCCACGTTCTGGAAAGTCAATAATCCATCACGAATTTGGTCTGCGCCAATGCCTACTGCTAACGAAGCCAAAATACCTGCCATTGCATTGATAGCATTATGCGGTCCTTTTATAGGCAACTGTTTAGTTTCTATACCAAAATTAGCAGAACCATTATTAACGTGCAACATTCCATCCAAAAAAAATGCACCTTTTTTTACAGTTTTATCTAACGATATAGGTAAGTGATTGACATTGAATATTTTATCTGACAATTCTTGAACAATGGCTGGACTTTCGGCAAAATAAATAAAATCGTCGGTGGCGGTCATGTTTTGCAATAACCTAAATTTGGCATTGACATATTTTTGAAAATCGTAATCGTAACGGTCCAGATGGTCGGGTGTGATATTTAATAAAATAGCAATGTCAGCCTTAAAAGCGTACATATTATCCAACTGAAAACTACTGAGTTCTAACACATACCAATCAAAATCATTTTCGAGTACTTGCTTGGCAAAGCTATCTCCAACGTTACCCCCCAGACCAACATTTATCCCTGCATTTTTGAGTAAATGATAGGTCAGCAAGGTGGTAGTAGTCTTACCGTTACTACCAGTGATGGCTATAATTTTAGCCTGGGTATAACGACTGGCAAACTCTATTTCAGAAATAATAGGTATATTTTGAGATACTATTTTCTGGATCAATGGCGCACTATCAGGTATTCCTGGACTTTTGATAACTTCGGTAGCCTCCAAAATCAATGATTCTGTATGTTGATTTTCTTCAAAAACAATTTGGTTATCAATTAATGTTTGGCGATATGACCCAGTAAGTGAGCCGCTATCAGACAAAAATACATCAAAGCCTTTGGCTTTTGCCAAAATCGCTGCCCCTACGCCGCTTTCGCCACCACCCAAAACGATTATTTTATTTGAATTTTTCATCTTAATACAAAAGTAATTTTTTGATTGACAAAAAAAAAGCCTTGCCAAAAATGGCAAGGCTTTTTCTACATAATTTTCAAAATTACACATCTAAAAATAGGTTGATTCTATTTTCTCAGCGAATTTCTGATTTCAGTTAGCAAGTCTATTTCGCTTAGGCCGGCTGGTGGTGCTACTTCTGGTTTTTTGGCTTTGTTAGCGGCTTTTACAATCATAAAGATTACAAACATTGTGATTACAAACTGTATCAGCACATTGATAAAAGTACCGTAAGTAATGGCTACTTCGCCTACACCTGCGGCATCGGCTGCTTTTAAGATAACTTTTAGTTTAGACAAATCTGTACCACCCATAGCCAGACCCATAACTGGCCCAATGACGTTGTCCATAAATGACGTTACTACTTTGCCAAAGGCTGCTCCTATAAGCACGCCAACTGCGAGGTCAAGGACATTGCCTTGTGAGATAAACGCTTTGAATTCTTTTAACATAATGATTTGGTTTAAATAGTGATATAAAAGGGGACTGATATAAAAGCAACTAAAAATAAATTTGTTTTTGACTTACCATTTATACAAAAATCCAACACCAATCGACTGAGCTATTTGTACATCGAAGCTCTGAGTTTGGTCATAGAGACCTATCAAGCCTAAGTTTACATTAAAATATTTGGCTACTTTGGCCGTAAGTTGGGCATCTAATCGATTCATAGAGCTACCAAATAACTTAGCCTGTGGGTCTGTCTCTTTGATGGCGGCAGTTGGATATGATGTAAAAAACTGATAGCGAGCCTTTAAGTTTACATCTTTCGTTACGTCTTTGTCGTAGTTGGCCACTACTTGCATTACCCCCAAATCATTTCTGAAAGTATTGCCTGGTTTAAGGCCATAATTGAGCGGAAATGTTTTATAGAGGTTTTTATCGGCCACTATCGTCTGGCGCATGGCCAATGGAGCTATTTGCAAACTAAAAAATTTATCTGGCTTATACTCAAAACCAACTGCTTCGGTAATGTAGGCAGGTGCAAAAAGGTTTGAAACCAAATCAACGGTTTCTACTTTAACGGTCTGGCCATTGGCCAATTTTTGGTCAGCTTTGTCAAACTTATAACCTACGGCTACCTGCGACAAAAAGTTAATGCTACCAAAGAAGTTCCATTTTGAGTTAATTTTACGACCTACCTTACTGTCAAAAAACAAGCGGTCGATACTTTTGCGCCAATCGCCTTGTGCTTTGTTCCATAATGTACCATACTGAAACTGGAAGTCGTTTGTCCACGTAATGGCCCCTTTTTCATAATCACCTTTGCTATTGAGAATTACTCCAAAAGCCACAGAATTTACGCCACCGCCTGCCCAGTTGTTGCTAAAACTACCTGAGTTGTAGTTGAGAGCAAAACTTGATGCTTTTTTCCAGTAGCTGGTGTCTTTGACGGCTGCTACCTTGGCAATGTCTTGCGAATATGCCGTTAGCATCGTAGCTGACAAGCACAGGGTCGTTAAAATGTTTTTTTTCATTGTTAATGCTGATTTTTTGAATGTCTATTATTTATAAAAGTCCTTGTTATAGGATTTCCACTTTTTTAGACTGCAAAAACTGCAAAGGCAACACCACTTTTGTTTCTTTTGTTTGAATGGTCAATGAAGTATTATCAATGGCAATAATCGTTCCCTCAACGGCATCTATTCGTATCTTTTGGCCTTCGACATACCTGCCTTTACTATAAAAAGAGGCCAAAATATTTGATAAGACATCTCTTGAAGCCATGCCATAGCCAATCGAAAAAGCCAATACAAGCCCGCCAATGATAATATTAAAACTCGATTCGAGCAAAGCTGTATTGATTCCAATTTGTGCCAAAACGCCAAGTATGAGTATGGTCAGAAAAAAGAAAAATACCACACTACCAATGAGCCGTCCCGAAGCTACATTAAATGATTTGCAGAGTGAGACAACTCCGTTTTTGATTGCCTCCGACACCACCAAACCTACAATAAGCATCACTGCACCTGATATTAGTCGAGGTATAAAATTTACTATTGAGTGTATAATATCCGTCAAAGCACTAACACCGAGCACCTCGGAGGCTGTTGTTACAAAAACAAGTAGTATAAAAAAATACAGCGTCTTAGAAACAACGACGCTGAACTTTATCTCAAGTTTTGAATCTTTGACGATACTAATTTCTTGTAGTTTTTCACTGATTTTGTCAATACCTATTTTTTCTAATATTTTATTGACCACAAGAGCTATTATTTTGGCTATCCAGTAGCCAATAACTATCACAACAATAGTAGTAACGAGCTTTGGTACAAAATCAACAATTTGGTTGATTAGTTTAAGAATGATATTCGTTAAAATATCTTGAAGATTAGGTAAGTTTTCCATTATTTTTTTGAGTTATTGTGTTTCTTGTTGATTAGCTGGAGGTGGTATATTGGCAGTAAATGCCGAGCCAAGGACCCCGAAAACAGACGGCAAAAACAACGTTACCACTTCCATTGCCGTCCGAATCAAATCTACCTCCGATAGCAGACTTTTTTTTAGTGCTTCAGGCGCTTTTTCATCGGTTTCTATTTCTTCAAATACATTGTCCATGGGTTATTTATGTTTATAGAGGGGGGGGGTATTTAGGACGTAAACAGCAATAGTTTAATGACAACCGCAAGCCAAATTAGGGTGTTCTCAAAGTAAAATTTCTTCAGTTTTTCTTTTGTTCTTTTGAGGCGCATTTTTACAGCACTTTCTGTCAAATTAAAAGTGTCTGCAATTTCTTTTATACTAAAATCGTCTTGGTATTTCATCAACAGTATCGACCGTTCATCTGAGCTGATAGACTCCAATGCTTTTTTGAGTTGCTTGGCTTCATAGTTCATCTGCTCCATATCCTCGGGTTCATCGGCGGCTATTTCCATTTCGTCATCGAGGTCGCTCTCTGCCATTTTTTTTCCTATCCTAATTTGGTCCATACAATAATTGTATGTAATAGAAAAAAGCCAAGTCGAAAACTTAGACGTTTCCTTAAAGCTACCCAATCTGACGATTAGTTTCAAAAAAATATCATGGGCATAGTCTTCGGCACGTGCTTTGTCTTTGACAAACGACAGGCACTTGCGATATACTTTATCGACATAACGCTCGTAAAGTGCTTCAAAATAAATATTTTTTTGAGATTCTATGTAAAGACGCACAAGTTCTTCGTCAGAGTATTTCTTCATTTATAGTTTGAGTATAATCAAGTTTTTGACACAGAAGTAAGACCAAAGTAACACGATACCCCACAAATATACATTTTCACAAAAACTTTGGCAAAAAAAAGCCTTAGAGCAATTAGTTCTAAGGCTTTCAGATTTTCAAAAGTTATTATCCGCCTATAGCTATACGCTTGAATGCTGTGATGGTAAGTCCTTTTTGTGTTTTTTCCAATAGTTGTGCAATCGTCAAAGAGCCATCTTTGATAAACTCTTGATTGAGCAATGTACTTTCTTTATAAAATTTCTGTAAACGGCCCATTGCTATTTTGTCGAGCATAGCTTCGGGCTTGCCTTCGTTGCGGGCAAGTTCTTTTCCTACTTCAATTTCACGCTCTACGGTGGTTGCGTCCACATCGCCTTTATCTAATGCAATCGGCTTCATAGCCGCAATTTGCATAGCAATGTCTTTGCCTACTTCGCTAATATCTGCACCACCTACGTTATTGAAAGCCACCAAGACACCCAATTTTTTGTTTGAGTGTAAGTACGAAACTACCTGCTCGGCAGATACGTTTTCGTAAGCCATTACTTCTAATTTTTCGCCAATTTTACCAATCAACTCAGTAATGTGTGCTTGCAGTGTTTGGCCATCGGGTTGTTCTGATGTCAGCAACGAGCCTTTGTCGGCGGCGTTTGAGGCTACTGCTTGGCTAATGATATTCATGGCCATATTCTGAAACGACTCTACCTTCGACACTGGCTCTGTTTCGCAGGCCAGCGCAATAATTTTACCATTTGTACCATCATGACTAACATGAATTAACACCGCTCCCTCTGAAGTGGCATTGTCGGCACGCTTGGCTGCTACTTTTTGTCCTTGTTTACGCAACACATCGACTGCTGCCTCAAAATTACCATCGGCTTCGGTCAATGCTTTTTTGCAATCCATCATGCCGGCGCCAGTCATCTGGCGAAGTTTATTTACGTCTGCTGCTGTAATAGCCATTTTTTGTAATTATAAAATTGAATATTAAATTATTTTCTAAAAGCCGAATAGCCCATAGCAAGTGGCTACGGGCTATTCGGAACTATACTACTGGATATTTTTATGCTTCTTCGATTTCGGCTACAACTGCAACAGGTGCCTCACCATCAACCGCACGTTTTGCATTTTCCTCTTCTACTTCACGTGCGTCATCACGCTCTTGCTTGCGCTCCATGAGACCTTCTTCTATTGCTCTGCCAATAGCAAGCGTAATCAACGACACCGATTTGTAGGCATCATCATTGGCTGGTATTGCATAATCAACGAGTTCGGGGTTTGAGTTTGTGTCGCACATCGCAATCACCGGAATGTTCAGGCGACGCGCTTCGGCTACTGCTATATGCTCACGCTTTACGTCCACCACAAAAAGGGCTGCTGGCAAGCGAGACATATCAGCAATTCCACCTAATACTCTCTCCAATTTTTCTTTTTCACGTCCCTTTATCAGACGCTCACGCTTGGCAATGTTTGACACTGTGGCTTCGTCCTTTAGCATGCGCTCTAATGTCTGCATTTTTTTCAATGACTTACGAATAGTAGCAAAGTTTGTGAGCATACCACCCAACCAACGATCGGTAACATAAGGCATTTTGAGACGACGAGCCTCTTCGGCCACTATCTCTTGTGCTTGCTTCTTGGTGGCTACAAACATTATCTTTTTGCCAGAACGTACTATTGAACGAACAAACGCTGATGCTTGTTCGAGTGCGCCGAGTGTTTTGTTGAGGTCAATGATGTGTATGCCATTTTTTTCCATAAATATATATGGAGACATATGCGGGTCCCACTTGCGGGTCATGTGTCCGAAGTGAACACCTGCATCTAATAATTCTTTGTATTCTAATTGAGCCATTTGATTGTTAAATGAATGAAAATGATTTTATAAACTAAATTGTGCAGCACAGCGCATCGGCTTCAGATAAGCACTGCCTGGACGAAGCCCCCTAACCCCCGATGGGGGAACAATAAGTTCCCCCATCGGGGGTTAGGGGGCTGTATTCTATCGTTTCGAGAACTGGAAGCGACGACGGGCTTTGGCACGACCGTATTTCTTGCGCTCTACCATACGTGCATCACGAGTCAAGAAGCCATCTTTTTTCAAAGCTGGGCGAAAGTCTGGATTTAGTTCGCACAATGCACGGGCTATTGCCATACGTGTTGCTTCGGCTTGGCCAGTTATACCACCACCACGAACGTTCACTTTTACGTCATACCCATCCACACCGCTTATTGTTACAAATGGTTGTTTGAGGATAATCTGCAGTGTCTCTACTGGAAAGTACTCGGCTACTTCACGACCGTTAATTTTGATTTCGCCCTTACCTACCGTGAGATAAATGCGAGCTACTGAGGTTTTTCTTCTACCTATTGTATTGATTCTTTCCATTTTTTAGAGCGTTACTTCTTTGGGTTGTTGTGCTTGGTGTGGGTGTTCGTTGCCTGCATAAACGTACATATTTGTAAACATTCTGCGACCGAGTCTATTTTTGGGGAGCATACCTTTGATGGCTTTTTCCAAAATGCGCTCTGGTTGTTTGGCTAATATCTCACGTGGTGTAGCAAAACGCTGGCCACCTGGATAGCCTGTGTGGCGCACATACACTTTGTTGGTCATTTTCTTGCCAGTAAAGCGCACTTTTTCGGCATTGATAATAATCACATTATCGCCACAATCGACGTGCGGCGTAAACGATGGCTTGTGTTTGCCACGCAAGATGCGGGCAATTTGACTTGCCAAACGACCCACAACGGCTCCTTTGGCATCTACTACTATCCACTCTTTTTGGACGGTAGCGGCATTGGCCGAGATGGTTTTGTAACTGAGCGTATCCACTTTATAGTATTTTAATTACTGATTTACAATAAGTTATGACCGATTGAGACTTGTAAGGGTACAAATCGGACTGCAAATATAGTTGTTTGATTTTTTATTTACAAAAATGAATGGAAATAAATTTAGAGTATTTTCATTCTAACAAAAAAATAGGCTTAGAACCTTATTTTTCCTGTCATTTTATTAGATTTCTTCAAAACCAGCCTTAAAACCCTGCACAATAAGCCCAGCTATGTCGTCTTGGTTAAAGTTGAGCAAGTCTAAGGCCAGTGGTTGTTGAGGGCGTATTACTTTTAGTTTAATAGATTTCCCTTTTAGAGTTTCTTTTTCGACATAGCTTGTGGCCCAGTCAATTTCGTTGTTTTCAAACTGATTGACGGCCAAGTCGTGCATCCTGTCAATGAGTTTAAGGAGGCTTCTATGGTAAAAACTTTCTTTGTTGAGTGCTTTTCTCGAATGGCACGCTACACATACAATGTCAGTGGCACCGTCGGCGATAGCCTGTCGGATTGGGGTTACTTCTCGTAAGCCGCCATCTACAAATACCTTGCGGTGGTCGCCGCCAATATGTACGGCTGGCATCATGGGGGGTATTGCGCTACTGGCCAGTACATAATCTAAAAAGTACGGCTCTTGGGGCGATGCGTAATGTATGTTTGAATTGATGATATTGACTGCTCCAACTTTGACTTTGATGGGGCTATTTTTGAGTATAAATTCGTCAAGATGTTGCCTCATCAAGGTGTGTAATGGGGTGGTATCGAGAAGGCCATCAAAACGGCTCATGATAGTGTCGAAACCAAGCGTAAATTTTGAGCGAAGGGTAGCAATTGAACTCGGCTCGGTGATGTTTTTTATCCAAAATTCTATCAGTTTTTTGCTTACCTGCGGCCAATCAACGTTTTTGGTTTCGATAAACTGCCGACCGACTTCGTTGGCGATGTAACTGGTGTTGAGTGCGCCGGCCGATATTCCATATACCATTTGAGGGACAAAGCCACTTTCTAAAACGGCCTGAATGACTCCTACCTGCCATGCCCCTTTGAGCGAACCTCCTCCAAGAACTAATGCTTTCATTAAAAATAATTTATTAGAAAAAAACGTACTATTAACAGAATTTGCACCAAATTTGGCAAAAATTACCGAATAACCAAGATTTTTGACACAGTCCTACGGTCGTTCATTATTAAACATTCACCACCGACAATAAATGTCTCTTTCAATAAAGGAAATATCGGCCCCTATTGCTGCTGATATGGCCGCTTTTGAGCAAAAATTTAGACAATCGATGAAAACCGATGTCATGCTGCTCGACCAAATAATGAACTATATCGTCAAGCGTAAAGGTAAGCAACTCAGGCCGATGTTTGTGTTTTTGGCCGCTGGCGTTACTGGGCAAATTACCGAAAGTACTTATCGGGGTGCTTCGCTGATAGAACTCTTGCACACGGCCACGCTGGTACACGACGACGTGGTGGACGACTCGAACTATCGCCGCAGTTTTTTTTCAATCAATGCGCTCTGGAAAAACAAAATTGCCGTCTTGGTTGGCGACTACCTGCTGTCTCGTGGATTGTTGTTGGCTATTGACAATCAAGACTTTGAGCTTCTAAAAATTGTATCGAACGCAGTACGAGAAATGAGCGAAGGCGAGCTGTTGCAGATGGAAAAAGCCCGCCGATTGGATATTACAGAAGATGTTTATTTTAAAATTATCCGTCAAAAAACTGCTTCTTTGATTTCGTCTTGTTGCGGAGTGGGTGCGGCTTCGTCAGGTGCCAATAGCCTGGCTATTGAACAGATGCGAATTTTTGGCGAAAAGGTAGGTTTGGCGTTTCAGATAAAAGATGATTTGTTTGACTTTGGCGATGCCGAAATTGGTAAGCCGATTGGAATCGACATCAAAGAAAAAAAAATGACCCTACCACTTATTTATGCCCTCAGTCAGTCGTCGTGGTTAGAAAAACGACGTATCATAAATATCATCAAAAACGAAAGCAACAAACCCTCAAAAGTGGCTGAGGTAATTGCCTACGTGCGGGCATCGGGCGGGATTGACTATGCGACAGCGGCCATGAAAAAATTAGTAAACGAAGCCTTGACAATTTTACACCAATTTCCCACCTCCCCTTTTCGGACATCTTTGGAGGGATTAGTGGCTTACACCATTGAGCGCAATAAGTAACTATTTGTGTGATTAGGCTACTAAGTCTAATCCTATAAATCTACTAAATTAGTTTTTAATAACACTACACATCGTCGTTGTTATTTTTAATTAGCTCACAGAAAGCTCAGAATTACACGGAATTTTTATTTTTCTGTGATTTTTCGAGAGTTCCGTTAGCTAAAACTTAAACCTATTTAGCTAACGATGTAGTTAATTTCATTCAAAAGTCTCAATATATCACCCCACAACATTCCATAATGTACCAATGTTCTCAATGCTGATAGTGATTTCATCGGCTATTTTTAGTGTAAAATCATTTGGCGGTACAATGCCCGTACCTGTCATCAAAAAACAACCCTCTGAAAATGAACATTCTTTGAACAAATAACCGACCAATTCTTGATGCCCACGCTTCATTTGACTAATGGCAATCGAGCCTTCAAAAACAGCTTCACCATGTCTTTTAATTTTGATTGCTATTTGAGTATCAGCCGATAGTGGTGTATTGGGTACATACAAACAAGGCCCCAATGCAGCGCAGCCGTCATAAGTTTTGGCTTGTGGTAGGTACAATGGATTTTCGCCCTCGATGCTCCTCGAACTCATGTCGTTGCCAATGGTATAGCCTACTATTTTTTGGTTTGATGTAACCAAAAGTGTCAGCTCTGGCTCTGGTACATTCCAAGTCGAATCTCTACGAATCCGTACTGCTCCTCCTGTTCCAACTGTTCGCTGGGCAGTAGCCTTAAAAAATATTTCTGGCCGCTCGGCTTCATACACTCGGTCATAAAACGAGCCGCCACCTGCCCCTTCGGCTTCTTCCATTCGGGCTGTTTTGCTTCGTAAGTAAGTTACACCTGCCGCCCAAATTTCTTGTCGGTCAATGGGTGCCAAAATGGTCTGGCCATTAAGCCAGTCAGCCGAGCCTACTGGCCGATGGTCGGCAATGAGCGTTTGCAAACTTTGGTACAGGTCGTCGTCGTTGATGAGGGCGTTCCAGTCAGTTTTAAGGAGCGTATAGCACAGATTATTGTTCAATACTACCGCTCCATTGGTCGTTCGGTATAGTTTCATAATGTTTTAATAAAAGCCAGTCCGTCTTGCATGAGTTGTTGTTCAGAGTCAAACATTTTACGCCAAATATTAGCCTCAGGTAGCTTGGGGCTAAATGCCTCAATACTCAGCCAACCGTCATAGCCAATGTCGTGCAGGGCTTGGGCCGTGCCGTACCAGTCCACGTTGCCAGTGCCTGGCGTAGAGCGGTCGTTTTCAGAGAGTTGGACAAACGCAATACGGTCGTTCATGGCTCTGATACAGTCGCCGATGTTTTTTTCTTCGATATTGGCATGAAAAGTATCGAACATGATTTTGCAGTTGGGGTGATTGACTTCATCGACAAACCTTATCAGCTCGCTACCACAACTTGTGAGGTACATTTCAAACCGGTTGAGGTATTCTAAACCCAGCACAATGTTTTGATTTTGAGCATATTCCGACAATTTATAAATACCCTCAACGCCCCATTTCCATTCGTCAGTGCTAGCAGCTTGGCCTGTAAACACACCCAAAGCCGACTGGTACGGCCCCATGAGTTTGTCTGCCCCCAGCACGGCGGCACAGTCTATACAGCGTTTGAGGTGTTCGAGTGCATTGTTTCTAATCTTAGCATCAGCACTTATCAAATTAGTGTCCAATCCACAAAAAGTATCGGTTACTCGGTACAAACCCAATTCGTCTAATTTTTTTCGCCAACTCGTCCAATTATCAGGATTTGGGTCAAAAATTGGCACTTCTACTCCCTCAAACCCAATTTCTTGAATTTGGTCGAGTACAGGAAACAGACTTTCGTCCACCGATGTTCCCCAGAGTAGCAGGTTCATGCTGTATTTCATAAGTATCTATTTCTTCGCCAGTTCTTCGTCTCTCACTCAATGTTCGTCTCAATATTTTACCGACGTTAGTTTTGGACACTACTGCAAAACCAATTTTTTGCATTCTATTTTCAGTCTTTCTGTGTTATAGTAACCCAAGACTTATCAAAGCCTAATGCTTGTAAAATTTGGTCTTTGTCAAGTGTTTTTGGTTGTTTGATTTTGATAACTAATCCTTTTTCTGGTACGTCTTCGATTATTGTAAATTGTGAGCCATGTGGTTGCCAAGTAAAAGTGTGTTCACTTGTCTTTTTGCTTGTTCCTACAAGGTTATTATTTTTATTCCATTCCCAATTATATAGTTCGTGGTCATATCTAACTGTATCAAATTCAAACACAACAACTTCACTAAGATCATTTGATTTTATAAGTACAATGGTTCTTAAATGTTTAAATTTTTCACGAATTGCTGAAACTCTTTCATTCCAAATTTCAAGAACTAATTTACCAATTAAATTTGCATCTGCTTTTTGGTCGCTTCTTTCTCCAAAAGAATAATTTGGTGAATTCCTTCCTGAAATAAGTCTTACTTTTTTCTGTGTTGAAGGATTAGTAGATTTTACAGTCTTTGCTCCCCAAGCTGTGTTTCCCATTACAACATCATCTAAGCCCACATTTGAGGGTTTCCAATCAGCACCTATGCAAGTTGCAAAAATACTTTCCCATTCAGAGCCTTCTAATTCGGGCTTACCCTTTGAAGCCAGAAGGTAGATAAGTTCCTTGCCAAGCAAAAAAGGAAACTCTTTTGGAAAGTCGTTAAGTGGAAAGGCCGAAACAGATTTATTTACAGTTCTTAATTTTGGTGATTTATTATTCTCCATGACTTACCTCGTATTCGTTCAAGACCGTGGTCATATCCATTGAAGTGGCTACATACGGCAATAATTTGTTAATAACTGCTTTTACTATAGTTACTGGAACTGCATTGCCCGCTTGTTTTTTGGCTTCTCCGTCCGAAGCCACAATTTTATAAGTATCAGGAAACCCCTGTAATCTAAACATTTCTCTTGGCGTTAAACGTCGTTCTCCATTTACAAGTAAATAATTATACGAAGCACCTGACCTCAAAGCACAAGAGTAAGGATAGGAACAAATATTGCCCGATTTATTTTCGTGCCAAATAGAGAGTTTATAAGCTGACGTATGACTTTCTTTTCGTTTCTGCAAAATGTATTCAGAAGCATAATATTTTTTATCAACTTTTTTTTCAAGAACTTCTGACAAAGGTTTAAATGGTCTAACTGGCTGTGGATAGCTAAATAAAATTGGCTCTCTGTGTCCTACAATTATTACTCGTTCTCTTTTTTGAGGAAGACCAAAATCCAACGCATTTAAAACTGCAAACTTTACTGTATAACCTAAATCTTTTTCAAGTGTTTTTATTATAGTTTTAAGTGTTTCTCCGCCACTATGCCCAACAAGTTGTTTTACATTTTCAAGTATAAAAGCTTTTGGCTTTTTATGTTTTATAATTCTTGCAATGTCAAAAAACAATGTCCCTCTTATGTCATTAAAACCTTTCATTTGTCCAATAATGCTAAATGGTTGGCAAGGAAACCCTGCAAATAAAATATCGTGGTCTGGAATGTCTTTTTCATCTACTTGGGTAATATCGCCTGTTGGTCTGTGTCCAAAATTAGCTTCATAACTGTCTTGGCAGTATTTATCTATGTCAGAAGAAAATACACATTCAGGGATTAAATTATTCTCAATACAGGCTTCATCCATTGCAGCCCGAAAACCACCAATGCCACAAAATAAGTCTATAAATTTTATTGTCTCCATTGTCAAATTATATTGTTTGAAAATTCATTTTTTTCTCTACTAATGTTGAAATTTCTCGCCTCTGTTGCATATCACCATGCAATCATGTCTGCTGTTGGCGAAAATACAAAATTCTTAGCGTAATTTAGACCTACGCACCAAGTACCTTTTTGAATCTGTGATTGACTATTTTGGATTGATAAATAGGAAAATATCAAGATAATTGCCTTTTTCACAATGCTAACAAACGATTTTTATTTCTTCGCCAGTTCTTCGTCTCTCAAAGCCCTACGCAGTATTTTGCCGACGTTAGTTTTGGGCAATTCGTCTCTGAACTCAATGTGTTTGGGGCATTTGTAAGCCGTTAGGTTTTCTCGGCAATGGGCTTGGATTTGCTCAATGGTTAGAGCGGGGTCTTTTTTGACAACAAAAATTTTGACAGCCTCAGTCGTTTTGGCATCGGGTACGCCTATACAGGCTACTTCCAACACACCCGAGCAACTGGCCACCACTTCTTCGATTTCGGACGGATATACATTAAAACCCGACACCAGCACCATGTCTTTTTTTCTATCCACAATTTTAAAATATCCATCTGAGTCCATCACTCCCACGTCTCCTGTTTTGAACCACTGGCGGCCATCGGCGGGGTCGGTAAACATCACATTTTCGGTTTCGTCAATGCGCTTAAAATACCCCAACATCACTTGCGGGCCGTTGGCACAAATTTCGCCAGCTTCGCCTATGTCAGCCCAAGTACTGTCGTCCCGCATGATACGCATATCGGTACTCGGAAACGGAATACCGATTGTTCCGATTCTGTTTTTGGTAGCATCAAGCGGATTGGTACTCAACACAGGCGACGTTTCAGACAGTCCGTATCCCTCGGTGGCCAGTACGTTGGTGAGTTTTTGCCAGCTAATAGCGACTGTACTTTGCAGGGCCATGCCACCAGCGGAGGCAATTTTGAGACTACTAAAATCGACCTCACCAATCCGTGGGTGATTCAATAAACCATTATAAAGAGTATTGACACCCGTAAAAACCGTAATTTTGTATTTTTTCAGTTCGTCAATAAATCCGTCCATGTCTCGTGGATTGGTAATGAGCAGATTCATACCGCCATTTTTCAAACAAGACAGTGCGTTGCAGGTCAAGGCATAAATATGGTACAACGGCAAGGCCGCTACAATTACGTTATTGGGGTTGTCGTTGAGCATTGGCCCCAAATATTCGCAGTTGGCTACTACATTGGCCACAATGTTTCGATGGGTGAGCATTGCCCCCTTCGACACGCCCGTTGTACCGCCTGTATATTGAATAAACGCCAAGTCTGAGCCTTGCATAGTAGGTGTTTGATAAGTCATATTCGCCCCTTTGCTCAATGCCGAACTAAACGGTATAGCATTGGGAATGAAGTAAGCTGGTATCATTTTTTTGACATACTTCACTACCAAATTGGTAATTTGTTTTTTTGGAAAACCCAGCATATCACCAATTTCGGTAACGATAACGTGCTTAATATCAGTTTTTTCGATTACTTTTTCGAGATTAAAGGCAAAATTGGCCAAAATCACAATCGCCTTTGCACCAGAGTCTTTGAACTGATGCTCCATTTCACGAGGTGTATAAAGCGGGTTGGTATTGACAACCACAAGCCCTGCACGCAAAGCCCCAAAAATAGCCACAGGGTATTGCAAAAGGTTGGGCATCTGGATAGCGATTCTATCGCCTTTGATTAACCCCAAACTTTGTAAATAGGCTGCAAAGTTGCGAGAATAGTCGTTAATTTCGGCATAACTCAACTGCTTGCCCATGTTGGCATAAGCTGGCGTGTTGGCATATTTCTCAAAACCCTCATCTATGAGCGCAAGCACAGAGGCGTATTGGTCAGGGTTGATTTCGTAGGGCATACTGGCTGGGTAATGTTTGAGCCAGGGGCGGGTTTCAAGTAGGTTCATGGTTTGGTGATTATTTTTATTTCAAAAATAGAACTTTTTAAACTAAAAACATACTTTATTGATTTGATTTTGAAAATCAATGTCCCATATTTGTTATAACAAGTACATTGTAAACTAAATTATAAAGTTTTATGACAGCTACACTCGAAATACCTAAAATACTGATTTATGAAACCTTTGACGGAAAGCCCATCTATCGCAAAGGTTACAAAGACTTTATGCTCGGTCTCAAAACAATCAAAGAAATCAATATGGGAACAAGTCCGTTACAGTGGTTTATTATCGGCTCAATTAACAAATATCTGAATGGAATTTTGCCAGAATCGTATTTTTGTGGAAGTTCCGAGTTGGGTTTACATGTATCTAAAAACGCCAACTTTGCAGCCGATATTGCTATTTATAGAGAAGGCCGCTTACAGGTTGGATTTCACTCAACTCAATATACAGAAGTGCCGCCCAGCGTTGTAATTGAGGTGGACATTAAGATTGAAGAATCTGAACATTTTCCTGATGAAGAAGGATATACTTACAAAAAGACTGAGCAACTGCTCAAATGGGGTGTGGAGCGGGTGATTTGGGTATTTTCGTCTTCTCGTAGAATTTTGGTGGCCGATAACCTACAAAAATGGGAGTTTGTGAGCTGGGATTTACCGATTACGGTCATTGACGACTGCGAGATAAATGTCTGGGACTTGATGCTCAAAAATGGTTTTGTGGTATAAGGCTAAAACGCATGTACACGTAGTTTTGAAATACGTGTAGATGCGTTAAAATGCTAATACTGCGTTGTTTTACTAAAATAAAAACTACCCTCTATTTCGGCATTTTCGTCAGAGTCTGAGCCATGTACGGCATTGGCTTCGATAGATTTAGCAAACAGTTTACGAATTGTTCCGTCTTCGGCTTGGGCTGGATTGGTTGCACCAATCAGTTTACGAAAATCGGTAACGGCGTTGTCTTTTTCAAGAATAGCTGCTACGATTGGTCCTGACGACATATATTTACACAAATCTGCATAAAAAGGTCGCTCGGCATGAACTGCATAAAACTGCCCAGCACGACTGGCTGATAGTTGGGTTTTTTTCATGGCTACGATTCGGAAGCCTGCTTCTTCAATCATTTTCAAAATTGCACCCGTGTTTCCATCAGAAACAGCATCGGGTTTTATCATTGTGAATGTACGGTTTGACATTGATTTTTGGTTTAATGTATAAAAACGCCACAAAATTACGCATTGTTTGGTAGCTTTTCGATACTGTTAGGGTCTTTTTCGGCAAAAATCCATAACTTTGTATCACAATGAAAGAATGGAAATTATTTGAAGATATAATTCAAGGCTCACCAAAGTCGTTTGTAATCTGTACGCATACCAATCCCGATGCCGATGCCATTGGTTCGTCGCTGGCTTGGTGGGCTTATTTACTCAAAAAAGGACACACGGCCACGGTCATCGTTCCCAACGAATGTTCACAAAATTTGCGCTGGATGTCGGGCTATGAATCGGTCATTGAGTTTGAGACCAACACCGCCACTCGCAAAGCCGCCAAAGATGCTATTTTTAACTGCGATGTTATCTGTTGTTTAGACTTTAACTCGCTCAATCGCATCAAAGATTTGGGGACATTGGTCAATAAATCGACCAAAACCAAAATTCTGATTGACCATCATTTACAACCAGACCCTATTGCAGATATTACGTTTTCGGACACCACCAAAGCCGCCACAGCACAGTATGTTTTTGACTTAATTGCTGAATTGGGCGATATTGAACTAATAGACAAAGCCATGGCAAGCTGTTTGTATGCAGGCATAATGACCGACACAGGCTCGTTTAGGCACAGAAGCACCACGCCAGAAGTACACCGAGTAGTAGCCGAACTGATGAAAACAGGCTTCGATGCCAACCACGTTCATAGACTGATTTTTGATAATAACCCGTTGAGCAAAACCAGACTTTTGGGTCATGTATTGTCTCAAAAATTAGTATCATTGCCCGACTATCGAATGGTTTATATGACTATTTCAGAAGAAGAGTTCAAAACCTTTGGCTCAAATATGGGCGATACCGACGGTATTGTAAACTACGGTCTGGGCATCGAAAACGTAGTGATGGCCGTGTTGATGATAGAACGAAAAGATGAAATAAAACTCTCATTTAGGTCAGTAGATGACTTTTCGGTTAGAGACTTAGCTGCCAAATATTTTGAAGGCGGCGGCCACAAAAACGCCTCGGGAGGCAGAGGGGCCAAAACATTGAACGAAACAATAGAAAAGTTATTAAATATTTTGCCCGAGTACAAGGAAAACCTGCTTTCGGTCGTTAAGTAATCAAAAGTCCTATGCCATATAGTAAATTTACACTTGATTTAATCGAAAAACGATTTGGAATTCAAAACCAAGTAGTAAACTTATTTTTAAAATCCGAAAAATTAACACCCAGCGAACGACTCACAGATGCCCTACAAACAGCACAAGAGTTGCCCGTAAGAAGCGAAAAGGCAAAATCAGAGACAATCGTTTTTCCTATTTTGGTAGAATTAAGAAATCGCAATGACAAGTTTTTTACTATATACTCTGGCGATAACTTAAATGTGGACGAAAGCCAAGAATTAGAGGGTGAATGTGATTTTATATTGGCCAAAGAAACAGGCTCATTCAACATCAATTATCCAATATTTCAGTTGTTGGAAGCAAAAAAAAACGACACCGACCTTGGTATTCCTCAATGTGCGGCACAGATGATTGGCGCAAGGCTTTTTAACGAACAAAAAGGCATTAAGTTAGATAATATATATGGCTGTGTAACGACAGGCAAAGACTGGATTTTTATGTTGTTGTCTGACAAACTTTACATAGACAAACGAACCTACTACTTAGAAAATATCGAAGAGTTACTCGGGGTTTTTCAGCAAATTATAAATTATTACAAACAAACAATAAACTAAAATAAACCAATTATATCAGTTTCAATTCTGTAACTTCAAAAACCATGAGAGTTATCAACATAGATAGTGAAATATTGAGTGGTACACCTGTTTTTTATGGAACGAGAGTGCCAATCAAAAATTTTTATGACTACATAGAAACAGGCGAAACGATAGATGAATTTCTGTCTGATTTTCCATCGGTGAAGCGTAGTCAGATTATAAAATTTTTGGAGTTATCTCGAAAAATGATGTTTAAATCGACCGAAATATTAAGTAAAAATTTTGCTTGACGAATGCGTAACCAAAAAGCTAAGTAGTCGTGAGTACATAGTACAGTGTCATGAGTTAAATACAATGCTGTTAGTCAGTAAGTTATAAAAATTAAAATACCGCATTACTTTTAGATATGTATTTAAAATATTTACAAACAAACAATAAACCAATCATAATCTATTACCAATGAATTTAAAATCAATTTCAGCGATTGCCCTTTCAGTTGTAGTTTTTGCTGCCTGTAACCGTGTCAGTGTAACCGATACTGGCCTCAAATACCAATTTCACGACCAAAACTCTGATGCCCGTAAAGCCAAAATCGGCGAGGTAATGTCTTTGAATCTTGTCATAAAAAACAACAAAGATTCAGTACTATTTGACAGTAAAGTACAAGGTGGAGGCCGCCCACAACAAATGATGCTACAAGCTGCGCCATTTAAGGGTAGTTTTGAAGATGGCTTGATGCTAACAGCCAAAGGCGACAGCGTTACGTTTTTTGTGAATGCCGACACGCTTTTTGCAAAAATGAACCAGCCAATGCCGCCAACTATCAAAAAAGGCACTGACGTAAAGTACATCGTCAAAGTATTGGACATTCAGACCGAAGCCGAGTTTCAGAAAGCGATGGAACTCAAAAAAGGTGGCCAGTTGGCTGTTGATGCCAAGATTATTGATGACTATATTGCTAAAAATGGCCTAAAAACCATCAAAACGGCATCGGGCTTGCACTACATTGTCCAGAAAGCAGGTGTTGGGCCAGCTATTCCAAAAGGCCAGATTGCTACCGTACTCTACAAAGGTATGCTGCTCGACGGTAAGGTATTTGATAGTTCAGAAAAACAAGGCGGCAAACCTGTAGATTTTCCGATAGGTGTAGGTGCAGTAGTACCAGGCTGGGACGAAGGCGTGCAGACTATGAGCAAAGGCGGCAAGACAACGCTCATCATACCGTCGTCGTTGGCTTATGGCGAGCAAGGCTCACCAGGCGTTATTCCAGCCAATGCCGTTTTATTGTTTGATATAGAACTGGTGGACATCAAGAAAAATGTACCGCAGCAACGTGGCCCACAAATGCCATCAGGTAGATAATTGTGAACGACCAAAACAATGAACGAGTGAGTTTTTAACACTCGCTTGTTCATTGTTTTACAATAAAAATATTATGAAAAAACAAAGTATTTATATTCTGTTGTCTGCCTGTGCAATAGTCGGTGCATGCGAGCAAACCGAAGAACCCTTTGCAGCCCGAAAAACCAAAGACAACGCAATAGAGATTCGTAGTTATCTAAAAACCAACAAAATACCTGCCGATAGTACGCTATCGGGCTTGTACTATTTTGTTCAAAACAAAAATGCAACAGCCCAAAAACCTCAAATTGGTGACGAAGTTACGCTTAGTTATGTAACTCGGCGATTTGACGGCGTTGTTATAGACAGTTCTGTTGCATTGTTGCCGTTTGTATATATTCGTGCGCCAGAACAAAATGCACAAGGCTATCGTTTTGCAGTTGTACCAGCCGTGGAAGAACTCATGCAAGCAGGCGTAGAAAAACTACGGGAAGGCGATAAAGTATCGTTGTTTGTACCGTGGACACTCCGCAACAGCGTTCAGGCTTCGCTGCTGGCACCACTTTATATACCACTTCGCTATGACATTGTGGTAGAAAAAATTAGAACAGAAGACGAACAAATAGAAGACTATATCGCATCGAGGGGACTGAAAGTAACCGAGAAAGCTACCAATGGCATTAGATTTGTGAAAACAAAAATACTCAAAGACTCGACTCAAATTAAGTTTGGTGCAATAGTAAAAGTAAACTATGTAGGCCGCCTCGTAAGCAACGGCAAACAGTTTGACCCTGTTGCTACATCTACACTTCTTACATCGACATTGAGCGTAACCCTGGCCGACACAGCCACGAGCAACGTAGGAGCAAGTGTAGTAAAGGGCTTTAATGATGCCATTTATAGACTCAAATATGGTGAGAAAGGAATCGTTATTTTTCCGTCGAACTTAGGCTATAAAAACGGACCGAAAGGCACAATACCTGCTTATTCACCACTTTATTTTGAAATTGAGGCACTACGACAATAGTGTTACTTGCCAAAAAATCGCCTAAAAAGCCTGCTAAACAACGATAAATTGGCACTACTGGCTATGGGATTGTCTTTCATAAAACTGTTCAATTCCTGTCCATCTCTCCGTGAAGCACGTAGTTTTTGGCCGTTTTTGAGTATTACTGTTGTATCGGAATGTGTGTATCTATGCAATTCTTTATAATTGATAAGCAAGCTGCTGCTGATAGAAATAAAATTACTGTTTTGAGTAAGAATTTTGGCATAATGACCCAAATTTCGAGTTGCTTTGAGAGTAGTAGAGCGATTGGTAAAATGAAAGATAGTGATGACACCATCGGCCTCTAAATAATTGATAGAGGCAACGTCTATAAACTCAACTGCACCGCCTGTTACATTGACGGCCATGCGTGCATCGGTCGTGTCGGTGGCTCGAATCAAGTCCATAAATAGCCGTAACTGCTGTGTATATTGTTGAGGGTTGGTTTTGGTCAAAGCCTTATCTACTACTTGTTTGAGCCGAGCGGGGTCGATGACTTTGGTCAAGAAATCTAAGGCCGAGTACGAGAAAGCCGCCGTAGCATAATCATAGTTTTTGTGGCCAGTCATAAAAATTATCTCAAAGTCAAAAGGAATTTGTAGCTTTTGAAGCTGGTCCAACAAATCAAAACTGGTTCGGCCCATTATTTCTACGTCCAAAAACAACAACTCTGGGTGTAGCATGGTGATAAGTTCGAGTGCAGTGTCGATACTCCCCGTTTCGCCAATTACCTCAACGGCAGGGCAGTGTTTGGCCAACAAGATTTTAAGTAGTTCTAAGTCTGAGGCTGAGTCTTCGAGAATAATCGTTTTCATATATGTTTTTATTTATAGCCAATAAAGACCATAACGACTGTGCCGCCGTTGGGTCTGTCATTGATTTGAATGTCAATATTATATCCTGTTTCGTTCAAAATACCCACTCTTCGAGCCACTAATTCCGTACCTCTTGACTTGTAAGATTTGATTGAATTTTGCTGAATTTCGGCGGCTCGCTGACGGCCTACGCCATTGTCTTCGATGATACATTGTAGTGTTTCGTCGCCTATTTTTATAAATCTAATCCATAAATATCCTTTGGTTTTTCTGTTAAATAGACCGTGCTTGATGGCATTTTCGACAAACGGTTGGAGTATCAGTGGCGGCACACGATAGTTGTTAGTGATGAGCGTGGGGTCAATATCAATCTCAAACTCAAATTTGTCTCGGTATTGTAGCTGCTCAAACTCAACATACATTCGTATCAGCTCTATTTCTTTATCCAACGTAATTTCGTTTTTGAAAAGCGACTCACTTTTGCCGTCTCCTATCATCGAAGCCTCCAAATAGCTACGCATCAGGGTTGAAAGTTTGAGAATATTGGCACTGGCCTGCTCTGTGTCGTTTATTTCGATAAGGTGCTGAATACTACTCAATACGTTGAACGTAAAGTGTGGGTTCATTTGTGCCTGAATGGTCTGAATCTGCAAAAACCGTACTTCTTGCTCTCGGTCGTTAATTTGCTTTTTTTGGTTTTGGTTTTCGATAAATCGCTGGCGGTGGCGATGGCTCAAATACAAAGCCAACAACAACAAACCAGCTATGACAACTGCCGCATACTTATAAAAATTGGGCGATTGCCAAAACCAAATCGCTACTACAAAATCTAACTCTGCCACCGCCGACTCACCTACCAGCACGCCACGCCGTGCCTTGACCTCAACCGTAAAAGTGCCGCTGGGCAGGTTGGTGAGCATCACTACGTTTTGGGGTTGCCAAGCCGACCACTCGTCCACAAAACCTTTTACTCGGTAGCTATATTGTGTCTTAAAGGGCTTGTCTTCACCCAACGATTCGACTGTAAACGAAACGGTATTTTGACTAAATGGTAACTCGATGGTTTGGCTTGGGCCAACAAACGGCACTCTCACAGGTAGCGAGTCTTTACGACTTACCGACACAAAGCCAACGGCCAACCGCTGCGAAGTTGGTAGTATTTGGGTAGGGTTCAAGACTGATAGCACTGAGCCTGAGGTAAGCCAAATTTGCCCTTTTGAGTCTCGATAACTACCCAACTGCCTAGTTTCTAAGCCCATAAAACCGTTGTGATGATTGAAACAGCGCACGTCGGCGGTGTCTTTGAGCGAAACCGAATAGAGGTTTAAGCCATCGGCAACAAGCAGGTGGTCGGAGTCCAACTGTTCAACAAACGGTACTGCACCTTGTAGCCACCGCCCAAATACAGACTCAAAAACGTCTTTTTGGGCATTGAATCTAAACAGTCCTTTGGCCCAAGAGCCAGCCCAGAGCGTGCCTTGGTTGTCAAAAAAAAGTGAGACGATGCTTCCTGCATTTAGTTTTTTATTGCCTCGGCTGTATATTTTGGTATTGTGTTTGAGCGAGTCGTAGCGCGCTATGCCATAGCCACTCAACCAATAAGCCCCATCGGGGGCAATGGCCACACACGATACCAAATCTTGAAAAATAGTATCTTTGCCTGTTTGCAATCGGTGCCTAAACGGTGGCCGACTGTCTATGAGTAGCAAGCCGTTGTGGGTACAAGCGGCTATGGTATTCTGGTTTTTGTTTTCGGCCAATGCAAAAGCAAGTGGCTTGTCTTTGCCCAATATATATCTCCATTTTTGGTTGTCGTACTGCACTATGCCGCCTGCTGTTGGTAGCCATAAGGCTCCCCATTTATCTCGCAAAGCATGATAGTACCAGTTGTTAGCGATTTGGGATTTGTTGGGATAGTTATCAATATTCTGGAGGCTACGGCCATCGTATTTTTGGAGCGAGTGTTGAAAGTTCAAAAAATAATAATCGCCACGTTTGTCTTCGACAACGCTCCAAGTATAAGGCACATCGGCCTCGGTAAAATTCTTGAAACCATTGCGAACTAAGCCAATTAGCCCTTTTTCGGTGGCTATGTAGCGTGTAGAGTATGGCTTGTTTGGGGAGTCTTGGTAAGACACATCGTTGGCCTGCCCATTAGGGTCGATGACACTGTAATTTCGGCTGTTTTTTTCGAGCAAATAGGTTTGACCTGTTTTGCCATTAGAATAATTAAACACATAGTCAAAGGGTAGCGTTGTGGTGATGGTTATTTGGCCATTGACATTGAGTCGCATCAGTTCGGTGAGTGCCTGGCCGTTCCAAGTATAAACAACCTGGCTGCCGTTTGGCTCTGTTGAATGAACAACATTATGGCCATAAATCAAACGCCGCCCACCATTAGAGAACACAAAATGCCCTGTTTTGAGTACGCTCAACCGTTGGTTTTGGTAGCTGTATAGTTTGTCTTTTGCTATAAACAAGTAGCTATCTTTATTTTTGGTAGGCATCATGCCAATAAACGTTTGCTGTACGGCTGGCGATATACCCTTGAAAGTAAGCGGCTGCAATGTATCGGCCACAAAACGATAGTATTTTGACCTGTTCTGAACGTCTTGCATCAAAATACGTCCATCGGCCTCCAAAAAGGGTATCAAGTCTTGTTCTTCGATGGGGTACTTTTTAAAATCTCGTCCATCAAATCGCATCAGTCCCCGATAATTACAATACAACCATATATAGCCCTGTGGGTCTTGCCCCAAAATAACGGGTTCGGGGTGAAATAGGCCGTCTTTGATGGTAAAATTCTCGAAACTTTCGCCGTTAAATTTACTCAGCCCCGACTTTGTACCAATCCAAACGGCCCCACGCCTATCCTGAAATACCGACATACACTGCATACCAGCCAAGCCGTCTTTGACGGTGTAGCGTATCGTTGGCCAGTGTAGCAATGGCTGGGGCCGGAGAGGGATTACGAAAATCCCCAACCCCTGAAGGGGGACAAGTAATACGCTCAAAATTAGGATTTTGAGAAGTTGATATGAATTGTTGAAAAATGATTTCATTGAATAACCAAAAG
>JAYWHT010000024.1:0-4970 GCA_043777595.1 Spirosomataceae bacterium | reverse complement strand
TGGTATATCAAACGGTTTCTTGTTCTGTGGTCTGAGTCTTCTCAGACCACTATTTTGAGGTTGTTTTGACTCAACGCTTTCAAAACTCAGACCAAAGCTGCCAAAACTGCCATATTGATAGACTGAACGGCAGCAGCTGGCGCAACGGTCAAATCAAAAGGTACCAATCTATTTCTATTTTGCGACAGTAATAATTATTGGTTCGCCGTTAATTTATACGGGAATCTCAACATTTTTTGTATAAAGCCCCAAAATAATTTTTTGGGGCTTTATGAATTATCTTTTTTCATTGTTTACACTTACCGCACCACCAGCACTTTTTTACTAAATCGCTTTTGAGACTCCCCCGCTTGGGTTGTTTGTAAACCAAAAATATACGAGCCGCTGGGTAGTGTACCTAAGTCGAGCCGTTCGTCCAACTGCCCCTGACGGTTTTTATAGACTTTGGTTTGTAGAGTTCGCCCTGCCAAATCGCTCAATGATACCAATACATCAGTTGCCACAGTACCCAAGCCCAATCTAAACCGCAATTCACCATCGGTAGGGTTAGGCGATAGAATCAAATCATTCTCTTCATTTTCTTCATTCTCTTCATTACCTTCATTATTGTTGATTACCCCAATTCTGCAATTAGTAAAATTAACCGTTTTGGGGCTATTGTAGAGGTCAGAGCTTGCGCCACAAATACGTGCCGAAACCGTTTTGATGCCGTTGCGCCATGGGTCTGTTGGAAGTGGATTGTAATGCCAACCATGAGGCGTGGCGGCAGGATTACCGAAGTACGCTCCCAAATCTGGCCGAGAATCAAAAGCTTGTACTCTTTTAACAAATGTCCCATCTACATAAATATCAACCTCCAACGTGCGGCCATAGTTATTCATATCCAAAGCCCAACCGTTGAAAATACCACAATTGCCACTATCAAAATGACCATTGAAATTGCCCCCAGCGCAAGTCGTAGGTGGTGGTGGCGAGGGTGGCGGGGGTGTACCGCTACCACCTGTGCAGTTTACGGTCTGGGGCGTGTTGCCTAAGTCGGACGTTGCTCCACAGATGCGAGCCGTAACGTTACGGTTTGTACCATTTCGCCAACTGGCATTGGCAGGTACGGTATATGTCCAGCCGTGGGGTGCGGCGGCAGGATTGCCAAAAGCTTGTGCCAAATCTTGGCGGTTTTGGTCGGCATTCTCAAAACCCACAAATACGCCATCTACAAAAATATTGACCTGTACGGTGCGGCCATAATTGTTATGGTCTAACGCCCAGCCGGCGAATACGTTGCAGTTGGCTACGTCCAAATGGCCGCCAAAATTGCCCGAGGCGCAGTTGGTTGGTGGCGGCGGTGGCGGATTGGACACTCCCGAAAACGGAATAATACGATTACTGGAAATAGGCCGTTCCAAAGCACCGTTGGGTAGCTGCCAGCCTACGGCCAAATTATCGCCCCCGCCCCCTTCTTTGACCAACGCCTCAATGTAGTAGCGTTGCCCTGCTTGTAGATTGATAGGGGCAGACTGTTGCGTGCCATATTTATTCCATTCCAGCGACCCCGTCCAGTCGTTGTGATAGGCGATTTTTTGGACGTTGGCGGGTTGGTCGGTGGTAGATAGCCATAGCTCGGTGTTATCGTCGCCTTCTACCCAAAAGGTATAGCTGCCGCTGGTTGGCGGGCATACATAACCTCTAATCCGTGTACCGCAGTAATCACATATATTGCTCGGTGCTTGAAAAACACTGAGGTTTTGGCTGACCGTGGGGGCATTTTGTAGGTTGTTGGTATTGTTGCGTAGGTCTTGGACACTATTACCGCCACCAATATTATTCCAACGGTCGTAGCTGATGCTGCCGACGTTGGCGCAGGTGCTGGACGTATTACCTACATTTACAGTAACAACCTTATAATCAAAATTACACCCTAGTTTGGTGATGTAATTTGTGTAAATATAGCTACCTACTGTACTTGGTGCGCTGATAGTGACAGATTGACCATTCTGATTAGTTCCATTACCTTGCCAATTGTAACTAATACCATCACAGCCAGAACCCGAGCAGTTGGCAGTAAGTGTAATAGACGAACTGGGAGCAGGATTGGCGTTGCTACTTGTCGTAGTAACGGTATAGTTACAGTCTACTGGACATTCACTCCCGCCGCCAACTCCTACAGCAGCCCAAGCATCTGATACGGCCCGGTGTTCATTTGAACATTGACCGTACAGTATTCTGGCTACTTCACGAGTTGTAAAAGCCAATTGAGCGTAGTTATCGTATTGTTGCAAATAATTGGCGTTGGCCACAAACACAATCTTTTCGGCATGGTCTGGGTTAATAGCTTTTACAAATCTACCATTAAACCAGCCGCCTGTGTTTAACAACCAAAACCATTTATTCATCACGCCACTGTTATGATGCACCCCACCGTTATCGTTGGCATTAGGATTTGTATTTCTCCAATTCGCTCCATTATAAATTTCTGGATCATTAAATAGAAGAGGATTTTGCATACTTCTAATTGCAGGAATACTAGGTATCTCGTTAGCAACCAGCCAATCCCAATTCGTGATGGTTTTACGCTCTACGCTGGTGCCAATAATGTCAGAGATAGCCTCATTGATAGCCCCGGACTCGCCACCATAATACAAATTTGAACTATTTCTTGTAAAACTATGCGTTAGTTCATGGGCTATTATATCTAACGTTCCCCAGCTTTCTCCAGTAGTCGACTGTATCACAGTTAAATCCCAGCCATTTCCATTACCAAAAGAAATATTGAATGGTCCAAAAAAGCCGCTTGGAAATATATTTTGTGGTACATTCGTTATAAACCGTCCCACTAAACCATTATTGGCTGGACCATAACGGCCATGATTATTGAGATAATACTCATACGTTTTTTGAGCCGCCCAGTGAGTCGTTGTCGCTTCTTGTTGTACTGTGTTCCAATTACCAGTACTGTTTTGTACTTCGGGTTGCTGATACCAAGCAGCATCTTGGTCATTAGAAGACGGTGGATTTGTATTTGGAAAAAGAAACTGTGGTAATAGTGCCTGAAAAAGTGCCTGTGTTGTATATCGCTTCGTCCAGAGTGCAGCCGTCAGAGTTTGGGTATAATTGGGATAGAATCGAGCCGTTGTAAGTGCCAGTCTTTGATTGCTTCCTAAAGGCTCAGTTTCAAAACTGACAGCACCTGTACCATAAAGTGGGCTATAGAACGGCACAAAGTTAGCAGTTAGGAGTGGTTGAGCAGGTTTTATGACTTGGCTGGGCAACATTCCAAATCCTACGGCTTGGTCGGTTTTACAATTTGGGTCAAAACATTTGTGGATTAACGATGTTGTTTTGATGATTTTGCCTGTATAAGCCTCCACATAGACGGCCATAAAGTCCATGGGTTCGGGTTTGGTTAGATTCATTTTATAGGCCAATCGAAAATTAGTTACTGCCCAATCGTCTATATCTATCTTGGTAATGACCAAATCTGCTTCTACTTTTTCGGGCTTTATATTACTGAGTTTTAACTCTTGTAAGGCAGCCTGTATGGCCTGTTTTTCATTGATTTTTTTACCCATGTCAAAGTCTAAGCCATCAATAGTTTTACCATTGGCTGTTTTGACTTTACCGTTTTGCGAGTGCAAAATAAACTCAATGCCTTCTACTTCCACATTTTTATAGTAGAGTTGGTAGCGTTGGTGTATGATGTTACGCTCGTCTTTGTTTTGCTTGGTTGCTTTAAATTTAAGATGAGGTGACGAACGACCAATTTCTCTGGCATATTTATCGAAAAACGAAACTGTATCAGGTTGATTTTTAAACTCTATCCAACCTTCTGAGGTCATGCGCTGGGCATCGTTTAGTAGCGTAGAGTTTAACTCTTTGAGGTAGGGTGGCTCATACTTAGTTTTTTGAGCGAGTGACGAAGTTGTAAATAAAAACATGTAACTAACAAAAAACAAGTTAATTACATATGTATATGGGGGGGGTAAATTGATAAATTTTTCATTGGAATAAAATTTTAGGGTGAAACATAATTAAGACTTTTTACGAATTGAGGTTAGTTCTATACTAATTAGTTCAACAATTGGATGTATTCCTTCTGGTATACATGCTGCTTTTGCTTTACCACTTATTAGATAAGTCTGCGTGTATGGTGGTGAAATTTCTAAACCTTTAAGCAAGGTGGTATCGCAGGCAGTACCCAAATACGAGCCACTTTTAGGGTCGCTGTTCACAAAAAAATAACTATCACCAGAGAATCGAGTAGATACATCTTTAATTTCCCACAATGTGGGGGAGTTACAACCGCAGACTGGTGTCACTGGGTCTTTCTTACAACTCACACTCATACAAAGCAACAAAGCCCCCTTGATCCCCCAGAGGGTGAATACATAGAGCCATTTTTTCAGTTTTTGTTTCATACTTTTTAAAATTAAAAGTTCACTTCTCAAACCTCAACCAAGAGGTTTGTACTATTTTGTTTATCCACAAGCATACCATTTAAAAAGAGTGAGCAAAAAAACGTAAGCAACAGTAAATCAATGATTTGTAAAAAATCAAAGCAAAGCAAAAGGCGGTAAAGGGCTAAGGAAATTTAGCGGTGGGAGGGTGTGGTGGGTGTTTTTGTAATCATAAGGTGGCTGGTTAAATGAAAACTAAAAAACGGGTATTTTTAAATATGGCGAAAATGTAGAGTATTTGTTTTGTATTTCCAAACGTTTGTAAAAGTATTATTGTAAATGGTTATCGTACTTCGCCCAGAGGGGTTACCATAGTTGGCACTCGGCAGAGGAGGTTATCTTATTATGCAAAATGAGTTAGAAACAGCACCCACCGACAACTTAAATATGCCTATCGACAAAAGTGAAAATCCTGCTTATGTTGAAGCCTATCGCCTAAAAGCATGGGAGATAAAAAAACGCCGTGTCCAAACGTTTTTTACTGTTCTGACTGTCGTTTACGCCACAATCGCACTCATA
>JAYWHT010000023.1:0-63862 GCA_043777595.1 Spirosomataceae bacterium | reverse complement strand
GGGTTGTTAGTGTGTCCTTTCATACATTTTATCTTAGTTTCCTCAAAGTATTTTGTAAATAGTTGTTGTTTTCAAGTTTATGGCAAAATCACTAAATTACTTTCAAGTCCTGCCGTCTGGTGCAACCTCAGCAGAGACAACCCCGTACATTTCTGAGCGGTCTCCTTTCGCAAGTCATTTTTGGCACTCGCAAAAAATATAAATCCTATCAACAAATAGCCCCCCCCCTCAGTTTGGAATATTAAAAAATGGCATTGAAAGAAAGTATCTAACTGTCAAGAAACTTGACACCCAAAAAATTGAGTTATTCGCACAATAAATACAAACGTAACAAAATAATTTTTTTTCAAGCTAATACCTCATTTAAGCATCTTATTTAAAGTGCGGTAGTGTTGCGGTAGTAGTTGCGGTGAGTTACCCACATATTCCTAATCGTTTTTTTACTGCTCTGATAGTCTCTTTTTCGGAGGTCTTTTTTTCTTTCAGCTTGTACGACTTCTTACTTTTTTCTACGGCCTCTACCAGTTTATCATGCGGTATAACAAACGAAAAGCAAAAACCCCTACTTTGACTACTGTAATATTCCAGTCCCCAACTGAAACCTAACTCCTGTCTAATAATTCTCTCAGTTAGCTGGTAACGTATTTTTTGAGGTGTACTAAAATTCTCAAAATAATTATTGACCGCTGCCTCCTCAAATTCTCGATAAGTGCCATAACCTGCCATACGTGCTATTAAATGCTCGTTGTTGGTCTTTGTGTATGTCTTTGTGCCGAGTATCGAACGAAGACCACAAAAAGCCAAAAACGTAGCTATCTCAAACTCTGTTTTAGGGTTCTTGTAAAACTCAAAAACAATAGCCCCGTTTACGCTTACCATCGTACAGTTTTTACCGTATTTGTCAAATAAGGCTTTACCGTCTTTGAGTGTCGCCTCTTTATTGGCAAATGTTAGTTGAAAATAATTTTCAACTTCTTTTATATCCTCTACCTCAGCGTATTTTACATAACAAGCGTATTCCATTGCATTGTCGCACGCTTTGTTAATATCCACAAACGCCCTCTTCAATATTCCAATCGGAAAAGTAAAATATCTAACTTCATTCTTTATCTTTGTCATGTCAATAAAATTTAGTTGTTGAGGCCGTTACCATGCTGAGGTAGCGGCCTTTTGTTTTTACGATTTAGACTTCTTGTTTATGTAGTCGTCAAACAACGCCTTGAAAGTATCGAAGTCGGATACTATCAGATACGCCCCTCCCGTGGCCTGTATTCTTGCCTCTACGGCCTTTTGTGCTTCGCTCTGAATATCTTTGCCCCGTTTTATCTCCATACCCACAAAGCGACCGTAAACAATGGCCATTATGTCGGGTAGTCCTACCATACTTTTGTTTTGAACCAAACCCACACCCTCCCTATAAATGCCTTGCGTACTGATACGCCACGCATCGCATCGGTCGTGCTTTTTGATGTAGCCTATCACCTTATCGGTCAGTAGAGTTGTGGGGTTGGTAGCATTGCGGTTGGCACGGGGCTTGTATTCTGGATTTGGTCTAACACCCTCACCGATAAAGTCGTGGACGTATTGGGGTTTTATACGTTTAGCCATTGGTAGCTGCCCTCCGTGCTTCTTTACGTTCTGCTTTGGCTTTGAGAATAGTTAGCTGGTCGTTTACGGCATCTACTGCCGAGGCTGGTCGTCTGCTTTCGAGCCATGCCAAAAACTCAGCTTTATTGATTCTGATACTTCGACCAATCTTTGAGGCTGGAAAATCGGCAAACTTAAACCGCCACATTCGTATCTGGGGGAGCGTGGCGTTGCACCATCGGGCGGCATCTTTCATATCGCCCCACGTAGTTTGGGGGTTGTCGTCTGCAAATAGCGGCTTGTAATTTAGTGCTACCAGTTCGTCTGCAATAGCCCTGCGAACTGTATCATAAATTGTGTCTTCGAGTGTCATATTTGTATCTTTAAGTGAACGATACAAATATTGACTATTTCGATTTATTACGTTTTACAGTTGCTTTTAGTTGCGCCAAGTTGCGCTAAAATTGAAGTTAATATACTGTTAATCAATTATTTAAAAATATATTGATTATTTTTTGCAGTTGCTTTTAGTTGCGTTTCAAATCTTTTTTTGTTGTCGCTAAAAAAATTATGACTCACCTTTTCTTTGCTTTTAGAGTTCGGATTATTTCTCGAAAAGGCACTTTTATTGATAGTAGTACCCAAAAAATCAGCTAACGCTATACACGTTTCAGCATTAAAGCTGCCTTTCACTTCGTTAATAATCGTACTGAGTAAACAAGTCAAGTCTGACCCTTTTTTGTCATGGTCAAAGTTTTGTTTTCCATTTTTCCATAAACCCATTTCGCTGAGTGCTTCAATAAGTACGGGCGCAAATTTAGGATTCACGAATACTGAATCATTACCAACCTCAACCGCTGAGGTCGCCACGGCTGGATTTGCTTTTTCAACAATCTTTTTTAACCTAACTATCCAACTAACGTATAATTCTAATTCAGATATTATTGACCGAATTTTATAATTGTCAATCAACCCGTTTTGGTTTAAACGTACTTCAAAAATTCCCATTTCAATATTAGTCAAATAATAAAATTCGTAATTTAAGTTTCTTGTACTTGTATTGGCAAAAGTCGTTAAGTCGTCTATCGTTCTATTAAAAAAAATGATAAAATTTTCTACATTTTCACTAATATACTTGATAGATTCGGCTTGGCCTCTGTTATTATGTAGTGCTTCAATTTCATTGAATATCAAAAACAAGACCCTTTCTATATTACATTCGCTCAAATATCTGCTAATATCATTACAATAATCCTCTATCGAGAAATTGCGAATAATGTCATAACTACTTTTATTATGTTTGTAAAAATCATAAATTTTTTGATTATAGTCTTGAATATCGTCTTCGTTTTGTGGTTCTTCAAAACTTTGGGCTTGTTTCCACGATAAAAATAGAGCTGTAATCAAAACAGCTAATTGAATATTTTTATGGCAGCCGTCCAAAAACGTCTTTGTAATAGGTAGCAATCCCATTCTCTGAAACTAAACATTATTGCTATCAATGTTCACATCAACACGTGGTCGATAAGATTCAATCAATCTTTCGCTAATCATAACACACCCTCCTCCCCACGGCCAAACCCTATCAATGTTCTTGCGCTGTTGGTGTTTATCATGTAGTCAAGTGCTTCGTACACGTCTCTAAAACGCTGGTCGGTGCTGGCCTCTAAGGCTTCGATTTTGTGCTGGAGGTCTTTGTGGTCTGTCAAGTGTTTGCGAACTGCCACAAAGGCACGCATAATGCTAATATTTACCTGTATGGCCTTTGCACTATTGAGTACACTCGATAGCATCGCCACGCCTTGCTCTGTAAAGGCAAAGGGTACAAACTTTGAGTATTTGCCTCTACCAGTTTCTAAGGTCGCAATTTGCGACCTTAGAAACTGGTATTCTTCACGGGTCAATTCAAACATAAAATCAGACGGAAACCGCTCAATGTTCCGCCTTACCGCTTCTTTCAGTCGTTTGGTTTCTGTTTCATACAGTGCGGCCAAATCACTATCGAGTATGACCCTTTGCCCCCTTATTTCATAAATCCTGTTTTGTAGCGTGGCTACTTCAATTTGTAAATGTTCCATCTCTATATTTTTTTGTGGTTTATAGTGCTTCCAAATATTTGTGCGTTTGTTCTTTGTCAAAATCGCCCAAATAGTTTTCGGTCGTCTTCATATTGCTATGGCCCAGGCTCTGACTAATAAAACCAATAGGGGCTTCGTTTCGCATTAGTATAGTAGCAAAACTATGGCGAGCCGTGTAAGTCGTTACGTGCGCCTCTATGCCACACGCTGAGGCAATGCGCTTCAAATGTTTATTGGTTACTTTCGTTACTTGCAACACCGCCTCACGTTGTTTTTTAATGGTGTCTTTGGCATCTATAAAACTAAACACGTATGCATCGGGTCGCCTGTCATCGTTTGCCCATCTGTTTATAATGTCTATGCACTCACTACGAAGTTCGCCTTTTATGGCCGTCTGCTTGTCTTTCTTAGTTCTAACGGTCTTTTGTCGTATGTAGCTAAATGATTGGTTTTTTATATCAATATCGCTCCATCGCAAACGGCACACATCGGCCATATTCATACCATTGCAGAAGTAACTAAACATAAACAAATCGAGGCTTCTTTGCTCAAATTGGCCGCCTGTACATTGGTACGTTTTGAGTTTGTCAATATCGGCTTTGAGTAATGCCTTTTTAACATTGCGCCCTGCTGGTATCACATAACCGCCACGGCCAAACGGATAAAGTTCTTGCTTTATAGTGCCGTCTGTTATGGCATCGTTAAAAATTGACCTCAGCGCACGAACATAAATACTTATCGTTGTTCTTGACCGACCATTACGGAGCGTAAAATTTTCGTATCGATTCAAGTAGTCGGGGGTTACATCTGCAAACAGTAGCTTGCTTTTCGAGTGGTACTTTTTTAGATTCTGATATGCACAACGGTATGCACTTGCGTTACCCGTCTGGCCATTGTCTTCAAGTAGGTTTATTTTGTCGTTAAACCAGTCAAAAATATTTTCACGGTTTCCACTATCCAAAAATCTTTTTTCAAACAATATAAGCGTAAATGTCGGTAGTTCTTTGGTTATGGTTTTGGCACGTCCAAACCACGCATCTAAAAAGTCTCGTAGTTGCTTCATTTCGCCACGGGGTTTATCCATCTGGCATACCCGTTCAAAGTCATCGGCTGTCAAATCCTTATCCGAACCAAAATGCGCCCGTTCCCTATTAAAAGTTACACGAAGTTTGACGGGGTAAGTACCGTTTACTTTTTCACGTCTGGTGTCTATCGCACCGGCGAACCGTCAGTATTTTCAAATGTACTTTTTTACCCTCAACTGTATAATCATACTTTGCCATGGTGATTTTTGCTATGTTCTGGCTACAAAGACAAACCATTTGCACACAATTTGCACACAAATAATATAATATTGAAAAGACACGTTTTTCGACATTATATTATTTATACTGACTATCAGTTAGTTATATCAAAACAGATACTATCAAAATATAACAAAAACGATATTATCTATGTCTTACAAGAAGAGGGTCGGGAACGGGCGACCGCTGCCGTTCAAATCCTTCAACTCCCACCAAAGCCCCGTTGGAACACTTCTAACGGGGCTTTTATTTGGGTAATGCCACATCTATACAGCGGCTCAGAAAATATTTATAATATTAAAATATACCTTGAAGAGTAACATAAAAACCACGGCCATCGCTCGGAATAATACCCGGACCGGGGTAAGCCTCGGCACGGCGAGTGAAGTATTTGCTATCTAAAAGATTGTTTGCCGTGGCTTCGAGTTGTAGTCTTTTCCAAGAATATTTCATTGATAAATCCATGACTTGATAACTCGGAATAACCCCCTCGACGGCGGTAGAAGTACGGACGGCATTGGTAGCATCTGAAAAATGCCGCTTGACAAACGAATATTGTAAACTACTCGAAAAACCGCCTTTACCAAAACTAACTCCCGACCGTACCACTACTGGCGGCACCATTTCTACTTTTTTGTCTCTTATGCTATTGTCTTCTGTGTTGATATACCGAGCATTGACCAAGCCCAGATTGGTGTATATCGACAACGTAGTTTTTTGAGCATTTTTGTTGAATAATTTTAAAAGATTCAGTTCGCCAAATGCTTCTATACCAAAGTTTTGAGCGTCAGAAATATTTTTGCGAAGCCGATAATCTAAATATAGCGGGGGCTGGTCGGCTTTTAATATTTGACCTATTTTACCGTTATATTTCAGCAAAAATAACGACACGTCATAGTTAAATACATTTTCTAAATTGCCTCTCATGCCAATATCTGCCGAAAAGCCTTTTTCGTCTTGAATATCGGGATCGACTGCAAAATTAGGGTTGGTGATGCGTAAATCAGTAAAATTGATTGCCCGATAGTTTTGCGAAATATTGGCATAATATTCTGACTTATCGCTTGGTTTGATGCTGCTCCCTAAGCCAAAAATCACAAAACCTCGCTGACGAGTTTGGTTGTCTCCAATTTTGTTATCGACAATCAAATTTCCTGCAAAATCAAAAACTCGCTGCTTGTAATATCCTTCTGATTTGGTACGAATAAACTCATAACGAACGCCAGGCGTGATAGTCCATTGGGGAGTAACAGTAAAAATATTTTCGGCAAAAGCTGAATAATTTTCATTTGGAAAAACAAAGTCTGAATTTTCAAGATTTTGAGGATTCAAAAAAATAAAATTAGCATCACTTGCGCCATCGGCATCGCCCTGCTGGGCAGTAGTGATGCCTTTGTAGAGCCGCACACCCAGCAATAGGTTGTTACGACCGTAGCGGTGCAAGAGTCTTGTTTCGTTGCCGATATTGGTAAAGTCGCCACCTATCAATGTTCTGTTTTTGACAACTCTATCGTCCACATTGATACGTTCAAGATTACCCAACGATTGCCTGTTGGCAAGCAGACCAAAGTTGCGAATGTTGATCTTGGTACGCTCAGACATCTGATAGGTGAGGCTCAATGAAGCCAGTTTCCAGTCGACACCAAACCAATTTCGATTTCTGACTGACTGCCTTGCTTCTTTGTCAAACATAGCATCGGTCAGGCCGCCAGCTTGCTTTGCCAGATAGTCCATTGATGTAATTTCGAGATTTAGTAACAGCTTTTTGGTAGCTTGGTAGCCTATCTGAGCATAAAAAGTATTGACCCCAAAAGCTGAATTGGGTCGCCAGCCATTGCCTTGTTTTCGTTGATAAAAAGTATAATAATTGAGCTTACCCACTGTACCTCCCAAACTATTAAAACTCCCAAAAAAGCCCCATGAACCAATCGTCTGGCGGCTATTTAGCTCTATTTTTTTGTCTTTTGGTCCTTTTTTAAATCTAAAATTGAGCATACCGCCAAACTGCGTACCAAACTGCAAAGAAGCCGCACCACGTACTACTTCTATACTTTCGAGTGCTTCGACGGGCGGTGTGTAGTAGCTTTCGGGGTAGCCAAGGGCATCTGCCGAAATATCATAACCGTTTTGTCGGGTGTTAAAATTGGCCGTTCGGTTGGGCGACAAACCTCTGCCACCTATGCCCAGTTGAAGCCCCACCCCGTCCGACTCCCAGATATTCAAGCCCGCTACTTTGGCATACACTTGGCGTGGGTTGTTGGTTGCCAGATTGGCAGTGATGTCTTTCAAAACTATGACTTCTGTTTTTTTTGATTCATAAATTCCGAAGTTTTCTACCGATTTTAGTCTTGTTATACCAAACGTTTTTTCTCTTTCGGCCTGAATCGTTACTGCATCTAAATTTTTGCTCAAATCGTTGAGTACAAAATCAAGGCTCTCAACTGGTTTATCAACAGAAATTAGCTGTTCTACCGTCTGTTTTCCATATCCAAATACAATGACGGTGGCTTTTCCAAAACTCAGATTTTTGAGTTGATATTCCCCTTTTTTATTAGAATAAACAACGACTTTACTGTCTTTGACTGTAACGATTGCCTCATAAACAGGTTGATTCTGACTGTCTTTGACGGTGCCAGTTAGTGTAGCTTTTTGAGAAAAAGCAAAATTGGGCAATAAAAAAAGAATATATTTTAGGTGCTTCATCGGTTTATTATCCATTTTTTATCCAACCACGAGTCTTCGATTTGGCTTAGGTCAATTTGTGGGTCTATCAGCAGCTTACTTGGTCGCCCGTTGAGAGTTACATAAACTTCGGCACGAACTGACGGGCTTTGAAGTCCCTGTTTTTGATAGTGTTTTTTCAAGAAATGAGCGTATTGCAAAATCATATCGGGCTGCATAGCCATTTGTTTTTCTTGATGCGAATTTAAAAAATCGCTATTAAGTACTTCGCCCTCACGACCTGTTTTTTTGTCTTTTACATAAAAAGTTGCCGTTCCAGCCTTCTCCATGAGCATTACCCGCCAGCCAAATCGGTAGCCCTGCTCCGTCCAAAACATAGAACCGTTGTACAACAAAAACCGCCACGGAAAAAGCAACTGAAAACAACAATAAGCCAACAGCAAGTACTTTATATACGGTTGATAGTGCGAAAAGTATGTTTGAGAAGTTTCTTTTTTTCTACCAATCAATGACAGCAATTTTTCATGCCATTGGTCAGAAAAAAACAACAGTGTAGCCCCAATCATAACCAGCGGAAAAACCCCAATCTGAAAAAGCATACCTGTAACGGCATGAAAAACGATGACCGTAAAATAGGCAAAAAGGCGAGTTTGGGGTATCAGCAAAAACAAAATAATAAAAGTATCGTAGAGCATACCAGCCCAGCTAAAAACATAAGGTGTAATGGAGTATTTCATCACCCAGCCAATTAGAGGGAGCGAGTCAGCAGCAGGAAGCCATATTTTGAGCGGAAGGGCATTGATGAGCCAGTCGTAGTTTATTTTTATAATGCCCGCACAGATATAAATAAGGGCAATCTGAAACTTTAAAATATAAATTGCCCAAGCAGGAACTTCGGTTGCAGGAGCGACTCTCTTTAATTTTACATCAATAGAAAAAGACCTGTGAGCAGGCACAAATATGAGCAACAAACTCACCAAACTCACAAAGTAATAATGATTAAGGTAATAAGTGAGGTCTATGAGTTGGCAATAAGTAAAAGACAGAAAAAGTAAAGTGGCAGAAAGCCGATAAAAAGCCCCAAACATTACACCAACCGAAGCCAACAGCATCAGAACATGAAGCGCATACATACCCAAAGGTGGCAAAAGTTGTACCCATTCAAAGCCATAATATTTAAAAGTGACGATGGCTCTGACATAATGCTCGTCTATCCAGCCCAAAAGCCAAAACCGCAAGGTACTGACAAAGAGCATTGCCCCAAAAACGATACGAAACGTAACGAGAGGGGCAATGTTAAGAGGTAGGAAGAGGTATTTTTTGAAAAATAAATTCAAAGGTTTTCTAAAAACTTGATAACTGTATTTCTTTCTGCTTTGCTAAGTTTTTTGAACGCCTCTATTGATTTTGACGATTCGCCACCATGCCACAATATTGCTTCTTCCATATTTCTGGCTCGCCCGTCGTGAAGCAAAAAAGTGTGCTTGTTCACCGTCTTTATCATGCCTATTCCCCACAACGGGGGCGTACGCCACTCTTTGCCGTTGGCCTCAAAATCTGGCCTATTGTCGGCCAATCCCTCGCCCATGTCATGCAGTAATAAGTCTGTATATGGTCTGATGGCTTGGTTTGTAAGTACGGCTATTGAGTGGTTGTCGGTTTTCATAGTTGGTTTGTGGCAGCCCGCACAGTTTAGGGTATTAAACAAGGCTTTGCCTGCTCTTACCTCTGGGTCTGCTACATTTCGTCGAGCAGGTACTTTGAGAGTTTGCATATAAAAAACCACAGCATCAAGATTTTTATTTTCGATTTCTGGAGTGCCACCAGTAGGCAAATTGCCGTACAGTTCTTTGCTTCTACCGATTAAATTTTCGTTTGGAAAAAGCGACGAAGTAATGCCCATATCGCCTGCAAAGGCTCCAGCAGTTTGCTGAAAAAGCGATGGCTGGTTGGCTTTCCACCCAAACCGCCCCATTACTGTTTTAGAATTTTTATAGTCCCAAACTTTATTGGTTTTGCCCGAAATACCATCATTATCGGCATCATTTATATCGACATTGGCCACGATAGCCGCCTCAGATATTGCTTCGAGCAAGCCCAAGCCTGCAAGTTGAGGCGCAATACGAGGCGAATACATAATTGACGAATGAAAGTTTCCATAAGCCAAGTCTGTAAAATTATAGATAGGTTTTCGCAACGAGTAAGGTGTACCATCGGCATATTTACCAACAATCTCTTCATAGCTTATCTTTGCTTTTCCTTCTGGAAGCACGTCTAACAGTGATTTGTCGTTCAACTGCCCGCCATAATTTGGATCTGGGACGGGCGAGTTTTGGACGTTAGTTCCCTGGATTGACAGCCTAAACAATAGCCCTGCCAGTTCGTTGTCGTTAGTTGGTGGTTTGGCACGGCCATCTAAGGCATGGCAACTACCACAAGAACTAGCATTGAAAAGCGGCCCAAGCCCATCACGAGCCGAAGCCGAGGCAGGGGCAGATGTCCAGTTGTTTCTAAAAAACGAATTGCCAACCACAAAAGCAGTATTGCCAGCATCGTCCAATCCATCTGCCTGATGACCAAATGCGTTTTCGCCCAAATCGTAGGTAGTCAGAGCGCCACCGCTGGCGGCTTCGTTTTCTTCGAGAGGTTCGAGTATTTCTTTGCTACACGACACCACAAAAACAATGGCGCACACACAAAGCAGTTGTATTTTGAAACGATATTTCATTTATTAAAAATTAAACCAAAAAAACTATTTCAATTCGTTGTCTACCTTAATTCCCATCGCAAAGGCCGCATCAACCATTTGGTCAGACAATTTTCTAAGGATATTAATTGCATTTACAGTTTTTTTGTTGGGGTCATTCAAAATCAATCTATCGAAAGGTGCTGAGTCGAACACTAATTTGGTTTTTTGGTCGGCTTCGGTCAATGATGCCAACACCAATTTATTTTTTTCAACGGCATTAGAATTATTGTTAATAATATCCGAAATGCTCGTTCCCTTCATAACCTGCCCATTGGTACGTGTATAAGTACCCAGATATACGTTTTGAATACTCTTGAAGTTCATATAAATATCGACGTGTGTATTGTCCGAAAAGCACGAGTGTTCGTCTTCTTGGTCTTGGTTTGTGAGTGCTACCGTCATACGCTCGCCAGCAAGTTCGCCTTTACTCAAAGTTGCGATTCCTCTCAAAATCATACCTATTGCTTGGTCTTCGGCCATTGCCAAAAACTCCTGCCTGTATTTGCCATTGCTCTCCCATTCTGCTCTTACCGTAGCAAGGTTTTCTGTCAATAACTCAGCCGCCACTTTGAGATATTGGCCTCTTCGGGCTTGATTTTTGGCAGTGCCGCCTATTGTCAAGAAATCAGTATATGGTCGTTGGCCGGGTCCGTTATCATTAAAATCTTGCCCCCAAAGCAAAAACTCAATGGCATGGTAGCCTGTTGCAATATCGGTTTCGGCTCCTGCTTCGTTGGCTTTTTCGAGAACTGACTTAGAGATAGTCGCAAACTTTGCCGTGTTATTGACAATCCCGCTGTTGGGCATACCAACCACATAATCAACATACGACTCGTCCATAGGCCAGCCATTTATAAGTCCCTGTGGGCCGTCGTCGCCGTCTATTGGGCCACCATAAAATCTAAACCCTTCCGACTGTCCGTAAGGTATTCGGGCATCTTTCCAAGCAGTTTTGCAGGCTTCAAATTTGGCCTGAGTAGGCAGGCTAACAAAATCATTGATTTTGGTCTGTAAATCTTTGGCTTTGTCGTGGCTGTCGGCATAAGTAGCCAAAACGATTTCGGCGTAATTGGTCAATGCCGCTCTCTTTTGGGTTGCTACGGTATCTTCTTTTTGGCAAGCACCCAGCAAAAGACCGAATGATAGTAAATAAATTATTTTTTTCATGATTATTGATTTAAAAATTAGTCGCCATCGCCACTGGCAAAAGTAATGGCAATTCCCAAAATTGAAGACATGTCGCTTTTAAAAAAACGGGTATTTTTTTGTAATTCAGTATGTAGATTAGTCAAAACCTGTGGCGATTTTACAATCTGTTCAGCAATCGGCATATTGTCAGGAACTGTTTTAAGCACCGTCTTGATAACCGCCAACTGTGCCTCTGTCGATGCAACTAAGACTTTACCACCTTCAACAGCTTCCAAATATTCTTTCAGACCTAAGCCATCGACAGTGCCACGACCATAATAAATATTTTCGATTGCGTTGATATTTGCTGTCAAAAATTTCAATGATTTTTTTGAATAAAACCCCTCAACCTTTGAAGGCTCGGCTTGGGTTTGGCCTGCACGCAAGCCCAGAGGTAAACCCATCTTAAAGTTTTTGATGGCTTCGTAGCTTCTTATAAACTCATTGTAGAGTTGTGATGTTGAGCTACCTACATCTGTTCCGTTTTTGGACGTAAAATCGGCCTTATAACCTACCCAGCCTTTTTTTGATTCTATCGCCCACATTTTTACGTTTTCGGTCAAGGCCAAAAGATAATTTCTACGATTTTGGTCTTTTAGTTTTGCCAATGCACTTTTATTGTCGCTATCAAAAAGTAGATATTCAATACCCAAAAGCCCCCTGTTATCTCTGTCAAAGTCATTGAAAGTGAGTTTTTTGGTTGTAATGTTTGCTTCAATTTTGGCAACATTCACTGGAAAAGTACCAATTTCTTCGATAAGCCCTTTTCTGATACCATCTTCGCCCGTTGGCCCAAAGTTATAGGCATTGGCCGACAGCCAAACTATATAGGTAGCCTCCCACGCCTTTTGAGCATCAGATAATGATTGTTCGGTTGGGTTTGCTACAAGCAGTTTTAGTGAAGTCTCAAAGACCAAAACGCTACTTTCTAAGGCCGTAAAAGCAGGCAATATCAGATTGTCGTAATAGTTTTGGAGCATCACTTTTCTGTCAAAGTCGTCTTTTATGACGCTATCAGTAGGTTTGTCGCAGGCATTTAGTACAAACAAAATTGAGAAAAGAAGAGCAGTTTTTTTCATGTTTCAAAAATTAAAATCAAGCGATTTATTACTTTCAGATACTAACAAAACAATATTTTATCTAACTTGTTCGGCAATCCAGTTTTTCTTAAAATCCTCCATATCAGTAGCCGTAAAGCCATAAATTGCTTGTATTTTTGTTGAAACCGATTGAATTTTGGCCAATGTACTTGGGTCAGTTGTGTATTTATACATTTCTACTTTTCCAGCGTTTGTATTGGTCAATAGCACTAACAATTCATCAATCTGGGCATCAGTAATTTTGCGTTGGGCTTGTGGCACAGCCTTAAAACCATGCAAAAACCCAACACCTTCGCCCAAGTCATGCAAACCGCCCGAAAGGGTTGTAGCAGGTGCATTGGTAGTCGAAAACTTGGTAATGGCAGTAAAATTATAATGAATCACCGTGGCCGCAAATGACCTCTCCCACTCCGACTTGATGACACCAAACGCTTCGTCTCTCTCGGCATTGTATTGAGTACCTGCAATCGTTGCGGCCTGTGCTTTTAGAAAGGCACTTTTTATTTTTGAGTACATACCATTACCATCGTTTTTGTCTCTACGAGCCGCATACAATGCCCCAAAGGCATCGGGAGTAGTTGTTTTGGTAGCAGTATTTGTAGCAGGAAATGCCATAGATGCACCATAAATAGCCAACAACTGATCGATGGTTTTGGGAGTAACAGTTCCAGACATGAGCGTTGTGGCGTAGTTGTAGAAAGCAGCACTAAAAAGCCCCTTTTCAATTACTTGGAGAGTTTCCAGACCACCACTATTGAGCAATCTTGCCCCAAACACACCGCCAGTACTATTTGGCTTTGCAGGGTCATAAACTTTACCCGATGTGTTTATTAGTTCTTTAAACAACTCATTTTCTAATAAACCAACATAGTATGCACCAGTGATGCTTTTTAGGCTTGGTGTACCTTTGGTAAATAGGTCGGTGATTTTGGCTGCCGACAAAGCCGTACCACTCTCTGACGTTTTCATTTCGGTAGTTAAGTCTGCCAACTGTGTTCTTAGTGCTTTTTCAGAAGCGGTGTTGGCATCGTAGCTGGCCGAAACATAGCTTGTAGGTACAGTGAGTGGGGCTTTGATTTCTTCTTTTGTGCAGGCCGACAGGTACATCAAGGCAGCGAACGAAATAATTATTTTTTTCATTTTTATTGGCTTTATTTAGACTTTATATAAATAACGACACAAAGGTATGATTTGGATTTATTTAATCCAATATTTATTTAGAATAATTTTAAATAATAATTTATAAATCGAAAACAACATAAAAAACGAAGTTTAAAAAGACTCTAAATAGTGAAAAGTGAAAGACGAAAAACGTAAAATATTGTAATTGACTCCTGTTACGCAACTAAAAAATAACACCTTAAGGGCGGCATGTTGGTAGTTAATTATGAGTAATTGAATAGTAAAGCCCCAGAGGGGCGGCCTGTTGGTAGTTAATATGAGTAATTGAATAGTAAACCCCCAGAGGGGCGGCCTGTTGGTAGTTAATATGAGTAATTGAATAGTAAAGCCCCAGAGGGGCGGCCTGTTGGTAGTTAATATGGATAATTGAATAGTAAAGCCCCAGAGGGGCGGCCTGTTGGTAGTTAATTGGTAGTTGGCCAATAAATTTGTTTTTATTTAGAATAACTTTAAATAAGACTTGTTTCGTAAATATTTCATTCATAATTTTGCAACTGATACTAAAATTCACACACATAAATGTATTCAGACACCACATACAAACACCAACTCTACGCTACCGCAAAAGGCAATGCTTGGCAATGTGATTTGACAGACAAAATATTTCTTGACTTTAAGGGTAGCGTGTTAGCTTTTAAAATTCAAGATTTTTTTTCGTTTTGTAGAAAAGTAAAAAGTGTGAACATTCACGAAATGATATTTAATGTTTCGGACAGTTATGACTTTGAGGTCATTGATTCTCCCCAAAATCAAATCTCGCTCAAACTTACCCTTTGCGATGTTATCCAACTTCGAGAATTGATAGATGGTACCAAGTTTGCCATCGAAATGTACTCAATGCTTCACGAGGTTTTGGGTGAGTACGAAGTGGTGTAGTTTTATTTAGATTAAGTACAAATTTGTTATGTTTTGATGCCCTCTGCGACTTTCTAATTTGATAACCGTTATTATTGTGTCAAGATATTAAACAAAAAATACAATGAAAGACTTACTAAGACTACGCACTTCGCTCAAAGAAGAAGTTGAGATACTGTTAAACGCCCAGTGCAAAATCGAAGCCGATGCCTCACAAAAATACTTGGCCATGGCCTCGTGGCTCGACAGAAATGGGTTTGAAAAATCGGCTGGCTACCTGTACTCGCAAGCCGAAGAAGAAAGAGAGCACTTTTTGAAGATTTTTAAATACATCACCGAAGTAGGCGGAACGGCCATAACACCAACAATAGGAGAAGTACCACAGGAGTATCCTAACTTGAAGAGTATTTTTGAAGCAGCCCTAAACAGTGAAATCAACGTCACGACTGCCATCAACAAAGTAGTAGCCAAATGCCGTGAGGTAAACGACTACGCCACCGAAGAGTTTATGATGTGGTATGTAAAAGAGCAGCGTGAAGAAGAGAAAAATGCCCGCCGCGCCTTAGAACTATTTGACTTGATAGATGTAGATAGCGATACTGGTAAGTTTGAATTGGACAAGCAAATTGCGAAGATTGGACATTCAGAATCTTAGAAATCAGTTTTCTAAACAACAACAAAAGACCTTATCGGCATTTGGGCTTTGCTCAATGCCAGTGAGGTCTTTTTGTTTCAAATCAAAAAACTTAAATTTGAGAAACGCCACGGATATTGGCCACTATTTGGTCGATATCATTGTAAGAAGTTTCTGAGTACCAGTCGTTTTGAGGCTGGACAGACACAATTGGCGCATATTTACAGCGATCGGTACATTCTATCTTAAATATCTCAACATCGTCTTTTAGCCCTTTGTCTTTGATAGATTCTTTCAGGTATTTTTTTATTTCTTTGTATTTACCACATTTACTACCTGCACATATAAAAATCGATTTTTCGGGAAATCCAGTCTTTTTCATAAACTTAAATTCGTTTTGTTGATACCCAAAATTACGAGAAAAAGCCAGTTATTAGATTTTTTGTTGTCAAATGAGCCTATTAAGGAATAAACTTAAACACTATTTCACGTAGTGTTTGATGCTTTGTTTCAGACGTACTTGCTATTGAATCAATACCCAAAATAAGAATCTGACCCCCATATAGCAATCGTAGTTCGACCGTATCACTTTATCGTAACTATTGAAGTTCTGACAGTAGTTATCATATCGCCCACATTGACCGTACCCTCAAATGTCGTAATTACGTTTTGGCCAAACAAAATCTTATTGTTTTGTCGCCGATAAGTAGCCAGCGTTTTGAGGGGTTCTTTGCCTGCTTCGGCAGTTTGTAGGTCGATGGTCGTCATGGAGCAGCGAGCGCACGGTTTGACACCCCAAAAAGTTAAGTCGTTTATCGTAAACTCTTTCCAGTGGTCTTCGTGGTGAGGTTGGCTGCCTGTTACAACAAAATTGGGCCGAAAACGCAGCATTTCTACTGGGCTGTCGAGTTGGGCGTTGAGGTTGTCTAACGAACTTTGGCCGATTAACAAATACGGAAAACCGTCCGCAAAACTTACATTGACATCAAAAGGGGCATAGTTACGGTCGGCAACACGGGGCGAAGTGTCGGGCATAAAAACCAATTTAAAATCTCCATCTAATGCCGTAGAAAACCAGCTATTGCAGTTATCGCTCACGATGACAGCCTCTATGGTGTCGTCCCAGACTGTAACAGTTATGATGTCGAGCGTTTGTGGTAAAAAAGGAACAGCCAAGCTACCCAACTCGGGCTTAGTTCGATGGCTGACCATCAAACTGTTTTCGTCAATTTGTACGTCTATCAAGGCCATTTCTGGTTTTTCTCGTTGGCTCACAAAGTTATTGTTTTGATCAACAACCAACCAACGGCGGTCAAACCGTAAGCCACGTTCCTGCACTTCGGCAGTCTGAACACTAACACCCGCCAGAGATTTGACTGGGTAAATATATATTTTGGAAAGAATAAGTGAGGAGTGCATACAAGAATATTTTTGGTAAAAATAACATAAAATACAATTTGTCGTACTTTTATTATCTTTGTGATTATAAAAAATTCGTAAACAGAAACTACATCACAATCTTAGACCATGCGCCAGATTTTAATATTATTACTGCTAATACCGACCTTACTGTTTGCTCAGTCTCGAAAATTTGCCCAGAAAAAGACTAAGAAAACAATTAAAACAACCAAGATTGTAATTCAGTCAAGACGACTAAAAGTAGCTAAAACCTTAGAGCAGCCCAAGTTGGTGGTGGGTATTGTGGTAGATCAGATGCGGTATGACTATTGGTACAGGTATTTTGACAAATATTCGGAAGGTGGTTTCAAACGGTTATTGAGAGATGGTTTTAATTGCCGCAATCACCACTACCACTATGCCATGACTGTTACGGCGGCTGGCCATGCGGCAGTTTATACAGGGTCAATCCCGGCCATAAGTGGTATGATTGGTAATGAATGGTTTGACCAGAAACTGGGCGAATCGGTCTATTGCGTGGACGACAGCACCGTGCATACAGTTGGTAGTACCAACAACAAGGCAGGTAAAATGTCGCCTCGAAATTTATTGGTTTCGACTATTACCGACCAGTTGCGGATTAGTACCAATTTTCGGTCAAAGGTCGTGGGTGTGGCTATCAAAGACAGAGGCTCAATATTGCCAGCAGGCCACACGGCCAACGCCGCTTATTGGTTTGACAGCAAAACAGGAAACTGGATTACGAGCGACTATTATATGAAAGATCTACCCAACTGGGTCAAAAACTACAATGCACGCAAACGTCCGTCTGAACTCATGCAACTGGGCTGGAAGCCCCTACTCCCACTCGACCAATATACCGAAAGCACTGCCGACAACAAACCTTATGAGTCGAAATTAGTAGGTACAACTTCGCCCACACTACCGCAAGACTTGGCTGGGCTATCGGGCGATGCCTATGGTATTTTGGCTACCACACCGCACGGCAACACCATCACAAAAGAAATGGCCTTGGAAGCACTCAAAAATGAAGACTTAGGCAAGGGTTCGGCTACCGATTTTTTGGCAGTAAGTTTCTCTACACCCGACTATGTGGGCCACGCTTTTGGGCCAAACTCTGTTGAAGAACAGGATACTTTTTTGAAACTCGACCAAGACATTGCCGAAATGCTAAATGCTTTTGACAAGCAAGTTGGCAAAAATAACTATTTAGTGTTTTTGTCGGCAGACCATGGCGTGATGGACATACCTGGATTTTGGAAAGAACACAAACTGCCAGCGGGAGTGTTGGACGTAGCAAAGATGAGTAGCAATCTGAAAGAAAAACTTAAAGCAACATTTGGTGAGGGCGAGTATGTACGAAGCACCGATAATTACCAGTTTTACTTAAACCACCAGACTTTGAGCGACAAAAAAATTAGTGTCGAAGACGTTACAAAAATAGCCAGACAACTGTTTTTATCAACAAACGGCGTAGCTGATATCATTAACTTAAACGACTTAGGTAAAGCCAATCTGAACGATTATTTGCTGACACTCTATAAAAACGGCACACACGCCAAGCGCAGCGGCGACATACAAATCGTAACTGAGCCTGGCTGGTTTGCAGGACGGCTCACAGGCACCACCCACGGCGCACCCTACAACTATGACACACACGTTCCGCTTTTGTTTTATGGTTGGGGAATACAAAAAGGCGAAACCTTTGAGCGCACGTCCGTAGCCGACACCGCCCCAACTGTGGCTGCTATGCTCAAAATATTAGAACCCAGCGGTAACGTTGGCAAGGTGATTGAGGCCGTAATGAAAAAGCCATAAAATGCGCTACTTTGTTATTTACAAACCTTTTAATACGCTCTCGCAGTTCTCGAAAGAAGGAACTCACGCAACTTTGGCCGACTTAGACTTTGATTTCCCAAAAGATGTGTATCCTGTTGGGCGGCTCGATGCCGATAGCGAAGGGCTACTGATTTTGACCAATGACTCGGCACTTAATCACCGATTGCTAAATCCTAAATTCGAACATAACCGAACGTATTGGGTGCAAGTAGATGGCCAAATCTCAGACGAGGCATTACAGGCGTTGAGTAAAGGAGTGATGATTTCGATTGACGGTAAAAAGCACCATACACTACCCGCCCAAGCCAAATTGCTTGCAACCGAACCCACTTTGCCAGAGCGAAACCCGCCTATAAGATTCCGAAAAAATATACCTACCTCATGGCTCTCGCTCACCTTGCACGAAGGTAAAAATCGACAAGTACGCCGTATGACAGCCGCCGTGGGGTTTCCAACGCTTAGGCTCGTTCGCGGGGCTATTGAGGGTATATTAGTGGCCGGTATGCAAGTAGGCGAAGTGCGAGAAGTAGATAAAAAATGGTTGTTTGATAAATTGAAAATTGGTTAGAATATCTACCTATTTAAGTACTTATTCAAAAGTAATACGGTGTTTTAATTTTGATAACTTACTGATTAACAGCATTGTATTTAACTCACGACACCGTACTATATACTCACGACTACTTAATTTTACTCAATTATTTGATTTTCAAAACCAAAGTCTGTTCTGGCAATATTTTATTAGAAAAAACAAAATTAGCGGCTACCTGTGAATTGTAAACCAATGAATAGTTTTTGATTTTATCCCAAACGTTATCAGGTAGTTTTTCGGTTGTTGTTGCCGACAGATTAACAATAAATAGATAGTCAGAATGGCTGGCTTGTGTCCATGCTACCAGCATACACTTAGCCGACGAGTCGGGCGAAATTATCCATCTGGTGGCTTTATTGGCAATAGTAGCCCAGATACTTTCACCAAAAAGTCGTAATCGATTTATTGCCTCAAAATGTACGCCGTTATTTCCCCATTCAAAAGGCCCGTGTGTAACTTTATCGGTTTCTGAGTCATCGGTTATTTTAAATACATAGAGCTTTGTATAGCTTTCGTTTTTGTTTCGTTCCAAATTTTGACCTCTTACTTCAAACCCCAGACTATAATAACTCGGCATATCGGTCAAGAAAAGAGCAATGAAGTAACGTACTAAGTTTCCATGTCGATAAAACTCATCAAAACGGGGATCGTCTTTATCGGCAGTTATGACCGTCCAACTGGGTGCAAATTGTTTGGTTTTACAATAATTATCATATTCAGCAAAACGCTTCATAAACTGCTTAGATGCTACCACAGACGACTGCAAATCGCCCAGAGTAGCATCGGCATCAATAGCCTCCAGATGGTCGGGTTCGTTGCCGTAGCCCATTACATTGGGAGGAGCCAAAAATGTTTCGGCATAAAACGCAAAGTGAGGCGTTCCGTGCTGCTGAATGTATTTTTTGGTGGCTTTGAGTGGGTCATAAAATACACCTGGCTGTGCAGGCACACCCTGCGGTTGCATCTGCACGTGAGCCATATCGCCTCGCATGAAATCAAAATTATATTGCTGCTGACATTCCAGATATTTGCGCCGAAAATAGTCCCAAGCGGCCATATTAGGCTTTTCAAAGTCCAATTCCCAGTTTTTATTATTGTTTTTAGAATCAAAAAACCGATAGCGAGTCAATGGCCCAAAAACCCGAGACATAGCCTGCGGTTTGTCAAACTCATACTGATACCAACGAGTACCACGCTCATCGACAGTAAAGGCTTTTGGATTGATATGTAGCCCACGATAGGGCGGGGCCATCGTCATGGGTAGTGTTTCAAATCCTTCATAAACCAAAAACTGAATGAGCCATATTCGCCGTTTGAGGCGCAGAGCTTGGTCCCAACCTGCTCCAAAGACAATAGACTGGCGTTGTTGGTCGGTAAGATTTGTGTTGGACGGATTAAAGAGTATATCTGGTTCAAAATCAAGCGGGCTACCATCGGCCGTTCCATTTTTTTGTAACCATTGCCAGATGGCTTTTTCTACGTTTTGCCACACGTTTTGAGAATAATCTACAAGTTGGCTACCTTCACGACTTACCCATTCAAAGATACGAGGGTGCATGATAACGATTTCAGAAAAACGATCGGTATGCGGAATCACATCAAGCCCTACCGACTTGCCCATGGCGTGTAGTAAGTTCACGACAACTTTTAGCTGCCGCTCGACAGTATCTAAACTCGGAATGGCTCGGGCGAGGTCATCACTAAAAAATTCTTGGTTGATATTCCAGCTTACTTTTCCATACAAACTACCCACCACACCAGGCTCCCAGATAGGCAACAGATGCACAGAGTCGTGGCTTTGAGGTAGCGTAAGGGCATATTTAACAACGTTCCAAAAACTACCGATGGTGCGGACATTGACCCCGACCATATTCGACTTTTTGAGCCATTGGCTATCTTGCTCTTGTATCACCGACGACGGCACGGTATTATAAGGATTGAGTGCTTGTGCCAGTAAGTCTGTTCCTAATCTTTGAGCCAAAAGACCCAAAACCTGAAATACATCTAAACGTACTGCCAGTTCGGGAAGTAAATTACTGACAAAAGACGTATGGCCACTCGTATATTGCGACTTGTATCGGTGCTGGTGCGCTCGCCAGTCGTCAAGCCACGACTGACGTGGGCTTGAATCGTGGCCGGGCGATTGTATGTTTATCATAGGTTAAAATTGTGGCCACAATAATAACGGTTTTGATAGAAAAAATGCAATTTAACGCATATAAAATTGCACAAAACTGCAAATTGTTGCAAAATCTATACTTTTCGTTTGAGTTCAAAACTTTGGCCAAGGTACAAACGGCGTACTTGTGGGTCGGCGGCGAGTTCTTCGGGAGAACCTTGTTTTAATATTTTTCCTTCAAAAAGCAAGTAAGCACGGTCAGTGATGGAGAGCGTTTCGTTTACGTTGTGGTCGGTTATCAAGATGCCGATATTTCTAAATTTGAGCTTTGATACAATACTCTGAATGTCTTCGACGGCAATAGGATCGACTCCTGCAAACGGTTCGTCCAACAAAATAAACTTAGGATCTACGGCCAAACAACGAGCAATTTCTGTGCGTCGCCGCTCACCGCCCGACAGCACCATGCCTTTACTCTTGCGAACGTGCGTAAGGCTAAATTCTTCGAGAAGTTGTTCGACTTTGGCCTTGCGCTCGGCTTTGGGCATATCGGTCATTTCCAATACCGCCATTACGTTTTCTTCGACCGTCAAAGACCTAAAAATAGATGCTTCTTGAGCCAAATAACCAATACCAAGCCTCGCACGTTTGTACATAGGTAGGTCGGTAATGTCTTTATCGTCCAAAAAAACTTTGCCGCTATTGGGTTTTACAAGCCCCGTAGCCATATAAAAAGACGTGGTTTTGCCTGCGCCATTGGGGCCGAGTAGCCCCACAATTTCGCCCTGCGCCACCTGATAGCTCACATTGTCATTGACGAGCCTTGCACCGTATTTTTTAATTAAATTTTCAGTTCTTAAAATCACCGCTAATTAGTTTTTTTGCAAATATAGTTCCATTAAACTGCCAGATGTTTTTTTTAAGAAATTTTAATATGCAGCTGAACGATAACTTTACAGCTATTTGCGCTCGCTTTCTTGTAACTTTGTGTCATAATTTAAGAAAACAACAACAACGATTTAATAGTCTTCAATGGAAAACCCTGTTATTATTTTTGGTGCAAAAGGCATAGGCCAAGTAGCACTTGATATTTTTGGCCGCAATGGTGTAGTTATTTATGGAATTTTGGACGACGATGCCAGCCTACACAAATCAGAGTTCAATGACATAATTGTTTTGGGCAGCACCGACGACGACGGTTATCTGAAACTAATTGGCAAAAAATGCGAAGCCTTTGTAGCCATCGAAGACCGAGTGGTTCGCAAAAACTTGGTAGAAATGCTCAACCAACGCCGCCACATTATGCCCGTCAATGCCATACACGAGTCGGCGTTGGTGTCCAAAATGTCATTATTGGGCCATGGCAACCTTGTTGCAGCACGAGCGGTTTTGGGTGCAATGGCGGCCATTGGCAACCATTGCCTGATACAAACCGCCGCCGTAATAGAACACAATGCCGTCGTCGGCGATTACGTCAGCTTGGGCGCAGGCTGCCTAATTGGGGCTGGCGCAACGATTGAAGACGACGCTTTTATTGGTTCTGGCGCAATTGTCGTAGCTGGTGTGCGTGTGGGCAAAGGTGCAAGCGTAGGTGCTGGAGCAGTTGTGGTAGCCGATGTGCCAGCTAAAAGCCGTGTATTTGGCAACCCTGCGGCCAAAGTCTAATTACCAAAAGCGGTTCGCATCTTGATTTCGGTTAGCTTGCGTTTGGTGTCGAGCGTAAAATCGCCTTTCATAATCCAGTCATAATAGCTTGGTTCTTGTTTGAGTACGTCCACCACACGCTTACCGTTGTGTTTGCCAAAATTGATAATCTCTTCGCCTTTGGCATTGAAGGTCATTCGGTTGGCAAAATCCACAATTTTAGAAGACGTTAGCTTGTGCAACACTTCCATGTCGTTTACAATCGGGTGATAGTCGTCGCCTTGGTCGTCTTTGAGCGTTGCCGAGGCATATTGTTTTATTTGAGCATCTAACACCTCAAAAGTAGCGTAAGTATCGGCTTCGGCACTGTGGGCGTTTTCGAGGGTTTTGTTACAATAAAATTTATAAGCTGCTCCCAAATTACGAGGCTCCATGAGGTGATAAATACGCTGAACATCAACCAAGTTACGGTTTTTGGTGTCAAAATCTACCCCAACTCTCAAAAACTCTTCGACCAACATCGGTACATCAAAACGGTTGCTGTTGAAGCCCGCCAGGTCGCAGCCTTCCAAAAATTGTACTAGCGATTTGGCAAAATTTTTGAACGTTGGCGCATCTTTTACATCTTCGTCATATATTCCATGAATCACACTCGATTCAACGGGTATTGGCATTTCTGGGTTTACTCGGTGCGTTTTGCAAACAATATCGCCATTGGGCATGGCCTTCACAACACTGATTTCAACAATTCGGTCTTTCTGAATGTTGATACCAGTTGTTTCTAAATCAAAAAAACAGAGTGGGCGTTTGAGCTTGAGAGAGTGCATTAAGTAGTAAAAGTGAGAAGTGAAAAACGAACAATGAAAACTAATAAATGATAAATGAGTGGGTAAAACTAAGGCTAATTTTTGGACAATTCAAAAACAGGTAATTCAAAAAAAGAATTTCAAACAAAATTAACCAACAAAACGTATTAACTTTGCATAAAATTAGTTACAATCAGATGAATAAAATTAAACTACAATTCGGTATTTTGGCGGCCATAATCGTTCTGGCGGCATTTAGTCGTATCATTCCTCATGGTGCAAACGTATCTCCTTTGGCGGCCATTGGTCTTTTTGGGGCAGCTCATTTTGCCAAACGCTGGCAAGCATTCTTGATTCCGATTGCAGCCACTTGGGCCAGCGACTTGTTTATAAACAATGTCATTTACAGTCAATATTACCCCAGCTTTACGTGGTTTTATGAAGGTTTTTACTGGCAATATGGCTCGTATTTACTTATCACGCTCTTGGGTGTGGTTCTGTTCAAAACCAATGTGTCGGCTCTCAAAGTGTTGGGCGGATCCGTTGGTTCTGGCGTAATATTCTTTTTGGTTTCAAACTTCGGCTGTTGGGTTGGTAGTAGCATTTATCCGCAAAATTTGGGTGGTTTGGCTACTTGCTATGCGGCAGGGCTGCCGTTTTACAAAGGCACGCTCATGGGCGATACACTCTTTTCTGTTGTATTATTTGGTGGCTATTATTTGTTGCAAAAACAGTTTTCAGTCTTCAAGCTGTCGAACCTAACATACGCTTGATAGTCTTATTGCGGAAATTTATTTGAAATACTAATACTGTGTTTTAAAAGTTTTTAGTAGTTTTTCCATAATCAAAAAGTGTCAATAAATTTATCAAACACAGTACTAATCCAATACTTCAAAAATTAGTAAAGGCAAGGTTTTGCGAAACTATCTGTGCGAAGGTCGAATGTGGGGGTTTACAGTTGATTGATTGTAAGCTACTTGTCTGCTAAGAAACTATTTTGTGGTCTAATCTCAACGGAAACTCGGCTAATACTTCATTGTAATTTTTATAGAAAACCCACCCCAGCGTGCTTGAAGTTTATTTTTTAAGTCTTAATTGGCATTGATAACAATGAGACCTTGGGGTTATAGTCGTGCCATCTTTTTTCTGATAAATTGTATTCAAACTGTACCGTGCTTTGTAATTTTACATTACAAAAAACACAAAATTGCTACTCCCTATTTTCTTTGAGTATTGTCCGACAATGTTACAGCTTTCAAAACTCAAATTGACTTTCATTAAAAAACACCAAAAATATGTACGACGAAAACGTACCAATGTCGGAAATGGAGATATTTGACGAAAAATTACTCCAACATCGAATAGACTCCAAGACCAAGCCACTTGGTTCGTTGGGTGTTTTAGAAAAAATTGCGTTCCAGATTGGTTCGGCACATTGCACCAGCTACCCAATTCTCAGAACAGACATAAATTGTCGAGGGTTGCCGCTCGATGTTCCTGGCCAAATGTCGGTTACTCTCACCGTGCTACCATCTGTGCCGTTTGTTCGCCAGAGTTCACGGCCAGAGTTGCCGTCGTCGGCACTAAAATAAAGTACATTACCAGCTACCGTAAGTTCAAATGGGTAACTACTACCGTTGGGGTTGATGTTTCGGACGAGTGTTGTACCATTGGTAGTACCGTCGGTACGCCAAAGCTCTGTGTCGCCATTGTTGTCGTCGGCAGTAAAAAAAAGTATGTTGTTTACGTTCGTCAAGCTACTCGGAAAACTTGAATTATTGGCTCTGATGTCTTTGACTAAAACCGTACCTGCCTCCGTCCCGTCCGACCGCCACAATTCCATTCCACTTATACCGTTGTCGGCAGCAAAAAATAATATGCCATTGGCAACAGTCAATTTGGAAGGATTGCTGGAGCCAGCTCCTTCCCAAATATCCTTCACTAAGACTGTTCCTGAAATTGTACCGTCTGTTTTCCAAAGCTCATTGCCATTTGTACCATTGTCGGCACAAAAAAACAATGTACTGTTTAGTCTTGCAAAGTTTTTTGGATTACTACCGTAGCTACCTTCTCTTATATCTTTCACTAAGCCCGTGCCAAGAGCCGTACCGTCAGACTTCCAGAGTTCTGTGCCTTTTGAGCCATCGTCTTTTGCAAAAAAAACGGTGTTACCAACCGCAAAAATAAGATTGGGAGATGGGCTATATTCAGTTTTGACGTTCAGGTCTTTGAGCAATACAGGCGTTTGAGCAGAAGCACAAAAGCGTATTAAAATCAAGAGAAATATTGTGGATAGTCTGGTCATTGTTGTTTACTATCAAATTTTTAATCTATAAAAATGATGGTATATAACTGAATTACTCAAAAAAGATGCCAGAAAGCTATTAGGTAGGCAATTTTTTGTTTCACAAACAACTTATTACTTTTGTGGTATGAATACAAACGCAAAAATCTACATTGCTGGCCACCGTGGAATGGTCGGCTCGGCCATAGTTCGTTGTCTGCACGGCCAAGGCTACAACAATCTCATTGTCAGAACGTCATCAGAGTTGGACCTTCGTAATCAGCAATCTGTTTTTGATTTTTTTGAATCCCAAAAACCTGAATATATCTTTTTGGCGGCTGCAAAAGTGGGGGGTATCATGGCCAATAATATTTATAGAGCCGATTTTTTATATGAAAATTTGCAAATTCAAAACAATGTCATTCATGCGGCCTATCTGAACCAGGTTACTAAATTGCTATTTTTGGGGTCGTCGTGCATTTATCCAAAATTAGCCCAACAGCCACTACATGAAGAAAGTTTATTGACAGGACTTCTCGAAGAAACCAATGAGCCGTATGCCATTGCCAAAATTGCAGGAATCAAAATGTGTGAGTCGTACCGCAGACAGTATGGTTGTAACTTCGTGTCGGTGATGCCTACCAATTTGTATGGCCCCAACGACAATTATGACCTTCAAAACTCGCACGTGCTACCAGCTATGATTAGGAAGTTTCATGAAGCAAAAATCAACAACAAACCACAAGTAGAACTCTGGGGAACGGGCGCACCGCTCAGAGAATTTATGCACGCCGACGACATGGCTGCCGCCTGTGTCTATCTGATGCAAACATACAACGAAGAGGCATTTGTCAATATTGGTGTTGGTAACGATGTAACTATCAAACAATTAGCCGAAACAATCAAAGATATTGTAGGCTACAGCGGTAGTATCAATTGGAATGCCGACAAACCAAACGGCACTCCTCGCAAACTGATGGACGTGTCGAGATTGCACGCATTGGGCTGGCGGCACCGATACGAACTATTTGAAGGAATTAGTGATACTTATCAAGATTTTTTGAATAAAGAACAAGAATATTCTGTGTAAATCTATAACTGGTGTGCATTAACTGTTAAGAAATCTATGGTATTTTTCCATTATCTTTGAGTGCTGTCGATACACCATTGGTCTCAAAGACCTAATCACCAATAATGCTAAAAATATATCACACTTAATTACTTACATACCACGAAACTGTTAGCCATTGGGCTGATTCTATTAGTCATTTGTGGCTACTACAACAGACAACCTACCGAAGACGATGCTTGGTTTGCCGAGGAGTCGTACTGGCTACTGAAAGCTGGCTATGTCAAATCAGAGTTTTTTCGTGGGTTTTTGAGTTGGGACAATCACTATTTTTTAAGCCACAAGTTGTTTATTGCATTTGGTGCTGGTTTACAGTACCTGCTGCCGCTATCTGCTTACACTTCTAAGCTATTGGGGCTACTGTTTTTTTTTATTTTGATAGCTCTGCTTATTTTTTATCTACAAAAAAACCACTCACTCACAAATATTTGGTCGTTGCTGGTATTGATTTTTTCTAATACGTTGTTAGTAAAAATGAGCTTTGAAAACCGCCCCAAGTTGATGGTTGCTACTTTTGGTTTTGCTTCTTTTTTGTTAATTTACAAAAATATTAGTTCCTCAAAATCTGCTCTGGCTGCTGTCTTTGGCTCTCTTGCGGCTTTGAGTCATCTAAACGGCGTTATCTATATCATTGCAGGGTTTATTGTACTACTTTATTGTAAAGAATATCACAATTTATTGATTTTTAGTGTAGTAGCCCTCCTTTCACTTTCTTTCTACTTTTATGACATTTGGCTATTCAATGGTTTTGCTACTTGGCAATATCAGTTTGGCAACGACCCCGCCACTCGTGATAGTTTGGGCTTGGTCAATAAGTTGAAAGTGATGGTCTTGTACCCCAAAATATTTTTTGAGTCGCCCGAGCAAATTGTACTATCCTTGCTTTTGTTGGCTTTGGGTTGGCATTGCAGAGCGTTTCTGAAATACCTTAATGCTCGAGTCGTTGTTTATTTTTTAGCCTTATTTTTATCGTTTTGGGTACTTACCAAAAGTGCAACGGCCATTTATCAGGTGCTGTTTATACCTTTGTCTTTTGTTCTAATCATAGAATTTTACACTATTGCCGTAGCAAAAACAAAATTTTCTAAGCTCATTTACTTTACGGCAGTGTTATATTTGTGTGTGGGTGTTGTGGGCAATTTGCAAATCGTAGCCCAAAATAATACCAATTATTTGCCAGCTCAGTTTGCCAAACTAAGGCCAATACTCAGTACCCAACGAGTTGGACTTGTACCACTCACTTTCTTTTTTGACCAATACCCACACTACGACAGGCTACTGTGCCAGACCAACTTTGAGCTACAAATGAAGTACAAAAAAGAAAAAATACTGACCCCAAATATATTTTTTGACTGGGCCAGTAGAAACAACGTTGATTTTGTAGTTTTGGACTATCTCAATAATAATGCCGAGTATTATCCAACTCGTCAGACACTTCAGATTGGCAACTATAGGCGGGTTTATTTAGATGGGCAGTTTGGGGTGTATTTGGTTGAGGGGGGCTATTTGGAATATATCCTAAACGTATAAGAAATAGACGGAATGATGCCAAATAAAGAAACAGAATAGACCAACTGCCCGCTACTGAGGTAATAAAAATATGGATTTCGACGATTATAGATATTAAAAATACTGATTTCGAAAATACCAGCCCCCCATTTGTGAGTCGTTTGGCGTTGAATACCTACATCTAATCTGTGGTATGGCTTCATTCTGTACGAATTTCTCCCTCCATTAACGTATATTAAGTTCGAGTAATTTTCAAATTTATTATTGACAAAATCGAAACTTGGAAATGAATATACGGCCTGTGGTAGCGTGATAGCTTGACCTGTCAGAAAAGTCCACGAACCGTTAAAAGTCCATCGTTTAGACAAGTTGTAAGTGCCAACCAAACCTAACTGATGCCGCTGGTCTTGCCGAGCCGAAAACCATAAGCCATTATTGAGTTCGTTAAATTGATTTGTAGTTTTGGATAGGGTATAGCTAATCCAACCTTTTATTTTTCCTGTTTTCTTTTCTGCCATTAACTCCAAACCATAAGAAAGACCTTGGCCTGTGGTAATTATTTTTGATAAGTCATTGATTTTGTTTTGGTTATACTCTGTAAAATCGTTTGAAGCGTGACCGTCTTGATATGAAATAATATTATTCATTCGTTTGTAATAAACTTCTGCATTCAACAGCCATCTTCCTTTTCGCATGGTTTCTAACTGCTTTTGGCCTCCTAATGTAATTTGGTCGGAAAATTCAGGATTCATTGCACTATTACTGGGTAGCCAAATATCAACGGGAAAGCCTAAACCAGTATTTGAAAGCAAATGTAGTGGCTGATAAATTCTTGTCAGTGAGGCTTTTAGTGTAGTTGATTCTGTTAAAAAATAACTGATAGAGAGCCGAGGCTGTGGCATTACGAAAGACTTATTTTGTGACGAATAGTAGCCATATCGAAAGCCTACGTTGGCTCGCCAATGCTCAAATTTAAACTCATTGTCTATCCAACAGTTCGATTCATTCGCATAGGTTGAATCTATGCCTGACTGCGCTACTATTTTTTCGTTGGCAAAATAACTAAGTTCGCTTGGTCTAAATTCATATCTTGATTGACTTAGACCCAACCGGATGCTGACATTTTCTGTCAATTCAATCTCTGTTGTATTCTTAAAAGTTAGGTCTCGAAGGCTCGTTTTGAAAATATTGCTATATGCTTCATCTTTCCGAGAACGCTCTACGTTTAACTGCATTAAGTAGCGAGACGATGTAATCTCTGTCAAGTTATTGACTTTTGAAGAAACAGGCACATAAAAAGATGTCCCGATAATGCTACTGTACCATTTTTGTTGATACTGGTTTTTTTCAAGGTCATCATCGCCGTTGGCCTTTAGATAATCTTTATCTTGGTAGCTATAAACTTGCCACAAACTTTTCTTACCTACTTTAAGGCTCATATTTCCATTAAAATCATAGAAATAATAATTGGGGGCCTCGCTCGTACCAGAACCATTGAATAACTGTGTAAAAATATTAAAGTAGCTTCGTCGGGCTGCTAACATGACCGATAGACGATTTTTTATCAATGGTAATTCTACCAATGCTCGGGAGGTAATGATACCCACCGAACCAGACACTTGATACTTGGTCATACTCGCTGTTTTTAGTTTGATGTCCAACACAGACGATAACCTACCACCAAATTGGGCAGGAAATGCCCCTTTGTAGAGTTCTACTTTTTCGATGACATCGCTATTAAACGGCGACAAAAATCCAAACAAATGACTACTCTTGTACAATGTCGCACCATTGATTAAAAACAAATTTTGGTCAGCACCACCACCACGTACATAAATACCAGCCGACCCTTCATTGTCTGACTTTACGCCTGGCATCAATACCATCATTCTCAAAATATCTCGCTCACTACCAACAGTTGGAATAGCCAAAATTTGCGTTTTTGAGAGCGTATTTACACTTGGTTTTGCATCTTTTATGGATTCGCCTGTTACTGTAACCGTTGCCAATTCTGTTACAAAAGGTGTTAGTGCAATACTGAACGTTGTATCAGACGAAATATTTACTTTTTGCTGACTTACCAAGTAGCCTACGTTCCGAATATCTAAAAGATATATATCTTTATTTGCTTTCGGAAAATGGAATTCCCCGTCTTTGTTAGTGATAGCCGTTAAAGCTTTTTTTACTCTTAGTTCAATAGATGAACCTTCGAGTGGCTTTCCCGTTTCGGCATCTGTTACTACACCTGAAATACTGTATTTTTGTGCTTGAATTTGAAAATTAAAAAACAAAAAACAAAACAAAATTACCGTGTTTTTCATGTCTATTTATTTAAAAGTTAGTGTGGCCGTGGTACTCAGATAAGCCCCAAAAATACCATACCCATTTTCGACATTTGTAAATTCTGGGATAATTCCTTGGAAAGCACCAAAGAAATCACCCGTACCAGAAACGGTGATTCTACGGATTTTTTCAGCCATCACATAGTAGCGATATAAATTTCTTTCGGTTGTTAGTAAAGTGTAGTTCTTTGGAAATTTATTATCCGTAGCAGTTGTGTTATAAAAATATAGCTTACCTGCTTTTGTTATATCTTCGGAAAACAAAGTAGTTGAATAGCTTGTAATTTCGCCAGGTGTTCGTCCATTTTGAGAAGATGTATTTACGCCATAATAGAGTGAGTCTGTCAGTGATACATCTATCCACTGGCCTTCCACTCGTCGTCGGAGAAAAAAGCCATCATTGTAAGGCTCACTATACGCAAACTTTCCAAAGACAGCCGCAATTTGTGGTACTTTACAAGATGCGGAAACAGATTTGAACGTTGGGGCTGATACTGATATATGGTATGAGTTGTTAGGAATTATTTTAAAAGATTGCTGAGATTGGGCATAAAGGCTATTTTTGCCGAGGTATTTGAGCGTTGTTTTTTCTTTGGTAGTAGTATTTTCTAAAACTACCGTTGCATTTCTGATACCATCGTTTTTGCCGTTAATTGTCTTATCGCCTACGGTTCGTAGTTTGTGTAGAGAAACAAAAATAGAATCCGAAGGAGTAATAATTCCATTCAAAATAATTTTACTTTCAATTTCTGGAAAAGCAAAGCCTTCTATTTTTAGTTCTTTTGAGCAACTAAAAAATAGAAGACTTGAAAATAAAATGATAATACGAATCATGAAATAGTGTTTTTGGTATAGCAGATCAATTTCTACTTTTGATCTGCTATGTCAAAATATTATAGTGTAAATAGCTTTGTTTGACCATTATATATTACTTTGAAGCTACCACCTATAATCCAATTAGAAGTTACAGTAGTTGGAAATAGTGCCTCGCCTAAAAAGGCATAAGACTCATTACAATCATTACAAGAAGACGAACCATATCCTTGAAACCAATTCCCAAATAATTCATTGTAATTTACTGATGCACTTGTTACCTCTAAGTAAGTAGCGTTTGTAGGTTGCCAAGATTTAAAAATCCACCAACCCCTATATTCAGACATTCTAAGTTTCATAGCAAATGAATTATAAATCCAGTAATTACTTCTTGCAAAGTAGGCTATTGCAGCGTGTGTATCATCGAATGAAGTAGCACCCACGGGAAACTCTATTCCGCTTGTACGTGCATTTTTCTTGTCACCAATTACTCTTGCTCCATCTAACACCACCGAAATTTTATGTGATGTTACCTTAGTGTCCAAGGTAGATGCAAAAAGTAGTTTCGTGTTTGGTTCATCTGTAACCAACTCTTGGCCATCGTTAGTAATGCGATGAACTTCGCTACCTACTTGAAAAACGCCATCTTGATTGACAATACGAGCAAAAAGAACATCTGGAATATATGGTTTTTCGGCAGTCATAGACTTATAGATGGGGTTGGTTTCACCTATAATAACGCCCTCGGTTGCCGAATAGTATGTTTGCATTGACCGATGCCCCATTTTACTTTCCCATTCTGCTCTTTCCCCCTCATTCATTCTTTTTAGCGACTCAATCGTACTTTTAAAATCATTTAGAGAAGCGAAAGCGATACGGTCATCTTTGAGGATTACACCTTTTTCGATGTTACTGGTTGGTATCAACCCTTCATCAGAGCGATTACAACCTACGAACGCCAGTAAAATAAATGTACTGACTAAACACATTTTGATAGACTTTTGCATAATTTTGCGATAGTTTAATGGTTTGAAATAAAATGATTGAACTGGTTTGAAAGCCTCGCCTCAGTTTTGCCGACAGAGCGAGGTTTTCTTTTTGTGGTTGGTATTGGTTGCGCAACTCAATGCCTATCAAAAGAGTATTTTTAACATTGGCCTTTGATAGAAACAAATGTAGCGGGAGTGTAAATAGCTTGTATTGCCAAATAGGCACAAAATAGTGCTAATTTGACACAAAATATTGCCATTTTGGCAAGGTCAGATTTTAATATGTCAAAAATGTAGGATTTATGTTACTAATCACTATTTTTGGGTATTAGACTACACTTAAACAGCTTTAATATGAAACTATGTAACGACGTTTTACGTGAATTGAGAACAGAGGCTGGAAAAACAAAGGACTACATGGCATTATCTATGGGCATGAGTCCCTCACACTATAACAGATTGGAAAGTGGTAAACGAAATATACAAATGAAACATATCCCTAAAATTGCGGAAGCAGTAGGTAAAACTGCTGATGACATTTCGCTCAACATGAACGGTTCGAGTGTCCATAACATAATTAACAACCCATAATACAACGAAAACGTAGTAAATGTAAACGACACTAAACTACTGAGAGATTTGCTGGAATCGAAAGATCAGATTATCAAAGCCAAAAATGAAGTGATAGAAGTACAAAAAAACGAAATTGATATACTAATTACTGAACTTGCGGCTCTCAAAAATCAAATTGACTTTCACTAAAAAAATACCAAAAATATGTATGACGAAAACGTACCAATGTCGGAAATGGAGATATTTGACGAAAAACTACTCCAACAACGAATCGACACCAAAACCAAGCCACTTGGTTCGTTGGGTGTTTTAGAAAAAATTGCGTTCCAGATTGGTTCGGCACACTGTACCAGTTATCCAGTTCTCCGCAACCCCATTATAATCGTTTTTGCTGGCGACCACGGTATTGCCAACGAGGGCGTAAGTGCTTATCCACAAGAAGTTACGGCTCAGATGGTGTTCAATTTTTTGAATGGTGGGGCGGCTATCAATGTTTTTTGCAAGCAAAACAACATCGACCTCGAAATCGTCGATGCTGGTGTCAATTATGATTTTGATCGTAAATACGAAGAAACCGAAGCCCTGACTGTTACCAAAATAGGCCACGGCACGAAGTCTTTTCTGAACGATACGGCCATGACCTACCAGCAATTACAGAGTTGTTTTATAGAAAGTCGAAATATAATGATGCGGGCCGTGCGCCAAAGACGAAATATAGTAGGCTTTGGCGAAATGGGCATTGGCAATACCTCGGCGGCAACTATGCTCATGAGTTATATTTACGATTTGCCCATTGAGCAATGCGTAGGCCGTGGAACAGGGCTAAATGACGCCCAGTTTGAAAACAAAATCAAGATTTTGAACCAAGCCAAGCAATTTCATGGCCCCATCACAGACCCTTATGTGATACTACATACTTTTGGGGGCTTTGAAATGGTACAAATGTGTGCCGCCATGCTTGAGGCTTACAACCAAAACATGATAATTATGATTGATGGCTTTATTTGCTCCGCCGTTTACCTTGTCGCTCAGGCCATCGAACCCCGTATGAAAGACAACGCTATTTTTTGTCATCTTTCAGACGAACACGGGCATCAAAACCTGCTCAACTTCTTGGGAGTAGAGCCAATCTTAAAACTCAATATGCGCCTTGGTGAGGGTTCGGGTTGTGCGCTGGCTTACCCTATTATCAAAAATGCCATATCGTTTTTGAGCGATATGGCGAGTTTTGAAAGCGCAGGCGTGTCGGAAGCTAATTAGTAAATATTACTGATGGGCTGGTTATTTTTCTCTAAAAAACAACGTAATAGGCACTCCCTCAAAGTTAAAGTTATCTCTCAAACGGTTTTCCAAAAATCGTTTGTAAGACTCAATGACCTGCTTGGGGTGGCTACAAAAAAACACAAAACTCGGCGATGGTGTTGGCAACTGTATCATGTACTTAATATTGATATGCTTGCCTCGGTATGCGGGTGGCGGGTATTTTTCGATTTCTTTCTGCATTACCTCGTTCAGTTTTGAGGTCGTGATTTTGCGAGTTTTGGCTTCATAGACCTCCATCGTTTTTTCCATCACTTGAAAAATACGCTGTTTTTCGTGTACCGATGCAAACATGATGGGCATATAGTCCATAGGTGCCATGCGCTCGAGCATTTCTTTTTTGAGTTTATCGGCTGTTTTGGAGTCTTTTTCTATCAAGTCCCATTTATTGACCATAATCACGATGCCTTTTTTGGCTCTGTGTGCCAGACCGATGATATTCAGGTCTTGCGACTCTAAGCCACGAGAAGCATCGAGCATCACCAAACAAACGTCCGACTCTTCGATGGCTTTGTTTGACCGCAGGATAGAATAAAACTCAATGTCGTCCGAAACCCGAGATTTGCGTCTGAGACCTGCTGTGTCAATCAATATAAAATCTTTACCAAAGGCTTTGTATCGGGTATGAATTGAGTCTCGAGTTGTGCCAGCGATGTCAGTTACGATACTGCGGTCTTTGCCAGTTAGTACATTTAAGTACGACGATTTGCCTACGTTTGGCCGTCCAATAATTGCAATTCTTGGAATACCGCCTTCGGGGTCTTCGATGCCTTCGTTTGGGAAGTGTGCCACTACGGCATCAAGCAGTTCGCCTGTGCCGCTACCAGTCTGTGCCGATACTGGGAATATTTCGGCATCTAAACCCAACTCATAAAACTCAGAGGCCGTCATACGGCGTTCATCGGTTTCGGCTTTGTTGGCTACTATAAAAAGGGGCTTATTGCTTTTTCTGACTACCTTGGCAAACTCACGGTCGAGGTCGGTAATGCCTGTATTGGTGTCTACCATAAACAAAATAACAGTCGCTTCTTCTAATGCGAGCGTTACTTGGTCTCTGATGGCCGCCTCAAAAACATCGTCAGAGTTGGTAACGTAACCACCAGTGTCAATGACCGTAAAATATTTGTTGGTCCAGTCGCCAAAGCCGTAGTGTCGGTCTCTTGTTACACCGCTCTGGTCGTCCATTATAGCCTTGCGGGCTTCGATGAGTCTATTAAAAAAAGTTGATTTTCCGACATTCGGTCGGCCAACTATTGCTAAAACATTTGCCATGATTACTTAAAAATTCTGTATTTTAGCACAAAAATACGTTATATTCTGGCAATACCCTTACTTTTGGTGTTGGTATTGTAAATTAGGGCTGCTTTGAACAATGAAACAAATCATAGAAATCGTCAATCAACTGTATATATTAGAAACAAAAATCGAAAAAGATGGTAACACAGCCATTTACGGTCGGCATTTGCAACGTATGCAACAAGCCATTGAAGACATGGGCTACAGCTATCACAGCCCCGAAGGCGAAAAATACACCGAAACTCGTACCGACATCGAAGCGACCATCACGGGCGAGCCAACCGACAACATGATAATCGTGCAGGTCATCAAGCCAATCGTTGTGCAGGCCAGCCAGATTGTACAGGTGGGTATTGTGATTGTAGAAGGAAAGTAATTGAAGATATTGATTGGTAAATTGTTTGATATTATTTTTAACCAAACGAAAATGAAAAAACTTGTATTATTACTTTTTGTTGTGTCGCTGGCTCAGGCCCAAAATCAAACCATGACAGAAAACGATTATTATAGAATTGTAACGCTACCTATTCCTCAAAACATATCGCTCGAAGTGGGTGGCTTGGCCGTGCTACCCGATGGGCGGCTGGCGGCTTCTACTCGGCGTGGCGAAGTGTGGCTTGTAGGAAACCCTTACATGAAAGGCTCTGGGCAGCCTACCTTTAAGCGTTTTGCTCATGGCTTGCACGAACCGCTGGGATTGATGTACCGAAACAATTATTTTTTGCTCTCGCAACGGGGCGAAATTACCAAATTGACAGACAACAATAACGATGATGTGGCTGATAGCTACGAAAGTTTTTATAAATGGCCGCTATCGGGCAACTACCACGAGTATTCTTACGGACCAGTCCAAGGGTCAAATGGAGAGTTGTATGTTACCCTCAATTTGGGTTGGGTGGGTCGTGGGGCGAGTTTGGCCAAATGGCGTGGCTGGCTCTTGAAATTTAACGATAAAGCCGAAATGACTCCCGTTGCCACTGGGCTACGCTCGCCAGCGGGCTATTTGGCTCTCAAAAATGGAGATGTATTTTATGCCGAAAATCAAGGCGATTGGGTTGGCTCTGGCCGAATTACACATTTAGAGTCAGGCGATTTTGCGGGCAATCCCGCAGGTTTGCGTTGGACGAGCGAGGCAGGCTCACCTCTTGCCATCAAGCCCTCGGACGTGCCTGACACGGGCGAGCCAATGTATGAGGTAGCCAAGCGATTGCCCAATCTTAAACCAGCAACTGTTTGGTTTCCACATACTTTGATGGGTATATCAACCTCAGATATGGCCGAAGACAACACCAATGGTGGCTTTGGGCCTTTTGCAGGGCAAGTTTTTGTGGGCGACCAAGGCCACAGTAAAGTCATGCGAATGTACCTCGAAAAAGTAAATGGCAAGTGGCAAGGAGCGTGCTTTCCATTCAGAGAGGGGTTTCAGTCGGGTATTTTACGAATGGCTTGGGGACTCGACGGCTCAATGTTTGTAGGACAAACGAGCAGAGGTTGGTCGGCAACAGGCAAAGACCCGTTTGGAATACAGCGTTTGGTCTGGACAGGCCAAACACCGTTTGAAATGAAAACCATTAAATCAATGCCAGATGGTTTTGAGATAGCATTTACCCAACCAGCCAACAAAAAAACAGCTTCGGACCTGGCCTCATATAAAATTAGTAGCTTTACATACAAATACCATCACACTTATGGAAGCCCTATTATTAATACCAAAGAGCTGACCGTTAAATATATACAACTTAGTAATGACGGCCTCAAAGCCAGAGTTGTGCTGGATAGCTTGCGTGAAGGGTATATTTATGAAATAAAAGCAGAAGGTATAAATAATGTCGGCGGTCAGCCACTTTTGCATAATTTTGGTTATTATACACTCAATACCATTGCCAAAGGCGAAAAGCTAATTGTACCAGTGAGCGCAGCCATGAGCCATAGTACCCACACCATGCCCGTTTCGGTTGCCAACAAAACAGAGGTCAAAATAGAGAAAGACAATACAATAAAAAGCGTCAAAAGAGTAACCGAAATGCCCGCTGATTGGAAAAATAGTATCGACCAAGTGGTGATTTTGGGAACTAAGCCAGGTCTCAAATATGACGTATCGGAGGTGCAAATCAAGGCAGGAAGCCGTGTCAAGTGGATTTTTAACAACAATGACGATATGCTACATAATTGCGTAATTGTAGGTGTTGGTACGGCCAACTATGTGGGGGAGTCAGCCGTTAAACTGGGTCTAAAAGGGGCAGATATGCAGTATATTCCAAATAGTAAAAATGTATTGTTTCATACCAATATATTGCAACCCGAAGCCTCCGAAACGATTTATTTTACTGCTCCAGCCGAAGCGGGAGACTATTCGTTTTTGTGTACTTTTCCAGGCCATCATACGCTAATGGTAGGCAATTTGAGGGTCATAAAATAGCTATTTGCGTAGCTTTTTGTCGTCTACGTGTTTGTTCAAAAACTGGTTGATTCTGTCAATATCAACCGAAGACTTGATTTCTCCAAAAGAATTGATTTTAATATCAAAGCCGTCCAAATCTTTGTGTACACGAGGTTTTTCGCTCGTGTCGGGTTGGGGTGTCTTTTTTCTGTTCATAAATATTTAGATATTCAAGCACCTAACGCTAACCACTCACTATTTTGTTCCAGTCATCTCAAAAAACTGGCCTTGCCATCGCTACTCTGTTTGTGGTTGTTGGTCTGTGGGCAATAGTTAGATTAAATATAAACTCAGATAGCCAAAATAGTATTATCCTTAGTTTACTACCGCTTTCATTTATTACTGTCTGTTGTTTGTTTGATAGTTTCAAGAGCGATTATAGACTTTTTACCCCCAAAAATATAATGCTTTTTATCTGGCTCAACAAACTGGTAATCATTCCAGTTGAGCTGATGCTAATAGGTAATAAAGCACCAATTTTTGACATTAAAAGTCAGGCTATCCACATCGAAATAGCCATCATGCTTTGTGCATTTTTGGGGTTTGTCATAGGTTGGTCAATTAGTTCTAAAAGTGATAGACTGGTTATATTTAAGGCTAAATCGTCCTTTTTATACTTATCAATCGGCTATTTGCTAATCGGTTGTTTTTCAGTTATAGTCATCTATGGTTCGTTTAAACAATATTTTGTAGGTGCTTGGCTGACGTATATCACCAAAGAAGCCATTGAAAAAGCCACTGGTAGTACAGTAGGATATTTGGCCAATGTTGGGCAGCGATTTTTGCCTTTTGGCGTAATGTTGGTTTGGGTTTGGTGGCAGCAACGTTTCACGAAGTCATGGATAACCAATATTGCATTTTTGATAATTTGCTTTCTGACTACGCTCAGTAGCAATCGTTCAAATATGATTTATCCAATAGTAACATTTATGAGCGTGCTATTTATTAACCTAAAAATCAAGTATAAAATCATACCGCTTACAGTACTTTTTGGGTTATTGTTTCTAACTTTTTTCTTTGGTTTTTTGAGAGTGCAGGCCGACATCAACGGTCATCAAGTTGGACAGTTGTTCAATTCTTACTCGTCCGACAACGATTATGTGTGGTACGCCCACCAGATATATTTTGGTACGCCCTATCAGATTACCCCATTGCTACACACTCCTCCCAGCAATCATTCTATGCTTTTGGCTTCTATTCTTGACCCTGTGCCGATTGTCGGTAAATATTTTAGGGAGCAAAGCGGTAGTTTTTTGTACAACCTAACAATTTATGAATCAACGATTTCGCAAGACAAAACCATTCCAGTAGCAGGAGAACTATTTTATGAAGGTGGGTATTTATTGGTCATTATAGCCCATTTTTTTATTGGGCTGATTTACGCTACATTAGACACTATTTTCAAATATAATAAATCGTATAATTTACCTGTTGCATTCTGTGTTTTTTATTTGGCTTTGCTTTTTAATGCTACGCTACTGCTGAGTGTATCGGTATTGGTTCAGTTTTTGATTTATAACGCCGCTCCAGCATTTTTTATACTTTTCTATGAACGTACTACTCGTAGCACATAGCTTTGCACCCGAGCAAAACGGCGTTGCTCGTATTGCCACATTACTGGCCGAAAGCCTCGTGGAGCGGGGTTGTAGCGTTACGGTTGCCACGCAGTTTAGCCCCTCTCGAAAGTCAAATAACTGGAAAGGTATCAAAATCAAAGAATTTAAGATTATGGGTAACGCCATAACAGGAATACGTGGACAAGTAGATAGTTATCAACACTTTATCCACAACAACGACTTTGATATACAGCATCACCACGGGTGCCAAATTTGGGGGTTCGATTTATTGACCAATTGGTTCGCTACCCGTACTCGCCCCGTTATCGTTACGCCACATGGTTTTTCGACACTCAATAATCTTGATTGGAAACAGTACTTTGAAAACTTTAAAGCCATTGCTCAAAATATTGATGCGTTTAGTTGTTTGTCGGAAAACTCTGATGAAAAACGATTTTTGAAGAGCCTCGAATCTCGTTCTTTGAATGTTATTTCTAATGGTATTTTATTAGACGAATTTCAAAAAAGAGGAACCGATTTACGGCAAAAATGGAAAATAGACAATCGGTTTTGGTTGCTCAACGTGTCAAATCATGTACAGACCAAAGGCCACCGAACGCTTAGAAGTTTAGCTAAATCATTGCCCGAAATGATAGTAACCAATATCGGTAATCCTGTATTGGTAGAGCGTTTTGGTTTGGGTAAAATAGGCTTAAAATCACCCTGCTATTATGAATGTTTGGCTGATAATATTTTGATTATCAATTATTTAACATTACAAATCAACAGACAAATGCTAACTGATGCTTACCAGCAAGCCGACGCGTTTGTGATGCCGTCTGAGGTCGAAGCCGCTCCGTTGGTTATACTCGAAGCCATGGCGGCAGGCTTGCCTTGGGTGAGTTTTGATGTGGGAAATGTAGCCGAACTTTGTGGGGGTATAGTGGTCAAGAACGAAGTACAAATGCGTGAGGCGATTATAGAACTACAAAAATCGCCCACCTTACTCCAACGATTATCTACCGAAGGCCAAGCGCAGGTAATAGACCACTACGACTGGAAACAAGTGGCGGAGCAATATTGGCAACTGTATTGGTCAGTAATCAGAGATTTTGCAAATTAAAAATTATCGGTATCTTTGAATAAAAATTAAAAATATGTAGAAATATGTTTGAGTTAATTTTTACAGAAAGAGCATTAAAAAGCCTAAAAAAAATTCCTAAAAATGATGCTACTAAAATTTTAGATAAGTTAGAAAATCTAACAAAAAATCCCAGTAATAGTACTAATATTAAGCAATTAACTGCACACCCATTGGCTACCTTTCGACTGAGAGTAGGTAATTATAGAGTACTTTTTGACAAAGAAGATACCCTCAAAATTATTGAAATTATTGAAATTGGTCACCGAAAAAACATATACTCATGACACTTCAAGCACAAATCATAAAAGAAAAGGGTAGCCCTATATTTGCCGTTTTGCCTTATGAACAATATGAAAAACTGAATAATTATTTGTCTGATTTTGATAACATGGAAGACTTTTTCGACTATATAAATATTCTTAAAGTAAAGTCAGAAACTCAGAAGTGGTATTCATTAGCAGAAGTTAAACAAGAATTAGGAATTTAATAACCCCAAACACCTATGCCTCAAACCTTTACCAAGCCCAGCCGATTGCTTTCGCTCGATGCCCTGCGGGGTTTTGATATGTTCTGGATAATAGGCGGCGAAGATATTTTTCATTTATTGGCCAAAGTTACTGGCTGGGGCTGGGCTGTCGTCATGGCCGACCAACTCACTCACGTAGAGTGGAATGGTTTTAGGGCTTATGACCTTATTTTTCCAACCTTTTTGTTTATGGCTGGCGTGAGTACACCGTTTTCGGTTGGTAGCCAATTAGCCAACAATACCGACAAAATACTACTGGCTCGCAAAGCCATTCAGCGGGGGTTGTTGTTGGTTTTGTTGGGAATTATTTATAACAATGGTCTGGAAATCAAGCCACTGGCTGAGATGCGATTTGCAAGTGTACTGGGCCGAATCGGTCTGGCGGGTATGTTTGCTTCGCTGATTTATATTTATTTTAGTACTCGCTCGCAGTATATTTGGTTTGTGGGTATTTTGTTGGGTTATTGGGCGTTTGTAATGCTCGCACCTGTACCCAACTGCGGCGCAGGCTTGATGACGATGGACTGTAACCCAGTGAGTTATTTGGACAAAATCATAATTCCTGGCCGCCTTCATAAAGTTATACACGACCCCGAAGGACTGATTTCGACCCTACCAGCGATTTGTACTGGCCTGCTTGGTATTTTTTGTGGTAATCTACTTCGTAACAACGATATGATTACATCTCGGCAGCGTAAATCTGCTCTTTTGCTGGTCGGTGGCTTGGCTTGCTTGGCTCTGGGTTGGCTCTGGGATTTTGTGTTTCCTATCAATAAAAACCTCTGGACGAGTTCGTTTGTACTCTTTGCGGGTGGCTGGAGCGTGTTGGCATTGGCCGTTTTTTACTGGATTATCGACGCCCAGGGCTACAAACGCTGGTCTTGGGTGTTGGCTGTGATTGGTATGAACTCAATTTTAATTTATTTGGCGCAGCACCTCATAGACTTTGACTATACTGCCGAAGTACTTTTTGGGGGTGTGGTCAAATATTTTTCAGAATCAACCCAAACGGTACTTCACGGAGTTGGCTATGTGGTCGTTGAGTGGCTATTTTTATGGTTTTTGTACAGCAAAAAAGTATTCTTGAAAGTGTAATAAAACACGAAGCGTTTAAAGCGTAAGCAGTGAATAGTGAAAATGGATAACGAAAGATATTTTCTTCAGTCATGTTATACAATCAAAAAATGGGTAGTCCTACATTTGTAAGGCTGTGTTGCAGGTGAAAACACCGTGCAACGGCATTCTGAGCATTATATTAGAAAGACTACCAAAAAATGACACCGTAGGTGTGTACTGTTGGTAGTCAAAATGAGTGATTGAACAGTAAAGCCCCAGCGGGGCGGCCTCCTAATATGCTATTTTTGTGGCTACTATGCTAATTTTTTAGTACTGGGTCTTTGGCGTAATATGAGTTAGTAGTCAATTATTTAAAATAAGTCAAAGCATTGTTTATTTATACAGCACAACTGAATAGTTTTGAAATATTAGATAAATTACCACCAACAGACTAAAAAACAAGCAATATTTTATTTGGTATATTGATACGCCCACCAAATGAGTAGCCCCTGAATTGGCAACCGCCCCCAGCGAATCCAAGGCGACATAGCCTGAAACTTATCGGCATAAGCCATGTAAATATTGGCAGGAAATACCACAATCAGCAACGCAATAATGCCCCAAGCCGCCCAAGTACGAGTTTGAGGGAAAAGCAAACCCAAGCCCAAAACTATTTCGGCTACGCCACTGGCCGCCACCATAAACTCGTGCGCTGGAATGTAGGGCGGCATGATTTTTAGGAAAAATTTTGGGTTTCTGAAATGAGATACGCCAGCATAAGTAAAAAATGCCGACATCAGATACATTGCGATTTTTGAGAATAGTGCCATGGGTTTTAAATAGTTTTGCCAAAGCTACTCAAAACCTTTTGACAAATCAACATCGTTTCCGACTTTTGTAACGTTAATTTAAAAAATGCCATTCACCCGTTCATATTAAATCCAATGCAACCAATCACTCGTCGCCCACGCCGCAATCGGCAGTCTGAGGCCATTCGTAGCTTAGTCCAAGAAACTACCGTGTCTGTCAATGACCTTATTTTTCCGATGTTTGTCGTCGAGGGTTCGGGCATTAAAGACGAAATAAAATCAATGCCTAATATCTTTCGTTTCTCGACCGATACACTGCTCGAAGAACTCAAAAGCGTAACCGATTTGGGCATCAAGTCTGTGTGCTTGTTTCCCAATTATGCCGAAAACAAAAAAGATCGATATGCCACCGAAAGCCTGCGAGAGGGGACTTTATATTTGGACGTTTTAAAAAAAGTAAAAGACAACTTTCCCAGCTTGGCCATCATGACCGACGTAGCCATGGATCCATACAGTAGCGATGGGCATGACGGTTTTGTAGAAAACGGCAAGATTGTCAATGACACAACACTCGAAATATTGGGCAAAATGGCCGTAGCCCAAGCCCGTGCAGGTGCAGACATCATCGGTCCAAGTGATATGATGGACGGACGAGTGGGGCATATCAGACAATGTCTTGATGCAGAGGGTTTTACAGATGTTTCAATTATGGCTTATACTGCCAAATATGCCTCTGCTTTTTATGGTCCATTTCGTGATGCGCTTGAGTCTGCCCCACGGTTTGGCGACAAAAAAACGTACCAAATGAACCCAGCCAACCAGCGTGAAGCACTTATCGAAGCCGAATTGGACATAGCCGAAGGTGCTGATTTTCTGATGGTTAAGCCCGCATTGGCTTATCTGGACGTGATTAGTTTATTGAACCAAAACTCAAACTTACCGATTGCCGCTTATAATGTTTCGGGCGAGTACGCCATGATAAAAGCTGCCGCTCAAAACGGCTGGCTCGATGGCAACAAAGCCATGCTGGAAACCCTAATGAGTATTCGTAGAGCGGGGGCAAAGGTTATTTTGACTTATTTTGCCAAAGAATTTGCCCAAATCAGCCATTAGTTGCGCCTTTGGTAGCCCCAATATTTGATAAGTAAAATACCAAATACCAAGCCGCCGATGTGTGCAAAATGGGCAATACCCGAGTTGCTCTGATGAATACCCGAATAGAGTTCGTACAGTGCATAAAAACCAATAAAATATTTGGCTTTGATAGGTACTGGAATAAACATGAGGTACATTTCTTGATTTGGAAACAAAAAACCAAAGCCTCCCAAAATGCCAAATATAGCCCCAGATGCTCCAACTGTCGTTCCGTTGCTAAACTGCCCATAAATACTATTGACGACACTCACACTTTCGTCGATGTATTTGGTGGCTGTTGGGTTGGTCTCAAAATCGTTGATAAAGTCCATAGCTGACTGCTGGAACTCAGGGGCGTATTGATGCAAAAATTGCAAAAAACTATAAGAAGAAGGGTTTTTGATGTAAATTTGAGCAGCTTCTTGCACTTGTAGCAATTCATAATAATTGACTGAGGCATCTAACAGACCCGCCCCAATACCTGTAATTAGGTAAAAAACGACAAATCGTTTTGAGCCAAAAACACCATTTTCAAGTACTGGTCCGAAAAAAAACAGACCTATCATGTTGCTAAATAAATGCCTAAAATTGGCATGCAAAAACATATAAGTAACAAGCTGGTGCGGCTGGAACTTACTCGACGTAAAGGGGTGCATGGCAAACCAATCTAAAAAATAAGGGCTGACACCTTGCAAAAAAAAGATTGCGATATTCAATATCAATAAATTACGGACTACGGGACTGATGGGCATCATGGGCTTATGGTTTGAAAAAATTGGCTAATTTATCTAAGGTTAAAACTACAAAAATACCCTCACCGCTGGGTGTATAGTTGGGGTTGGTTGAGGCAAATAGCTGGGCAATTAGCTGGTTCATATCGACTGTGTTGAGCTTGCTGAGGTTGCGCCAAGCCAGCCGACGAGCCAACAGTTTGGCGGTTGTGTCGGTTCGGTTGATTTTTAGGTCGGCGGCGTTTATTTTGAGTTGTTCTATCAATTCTTCCAAAATTTCTTGACTACTTGTTTCCAAAATTTCAGACGGAAGCCCACGCACTACGACCGCATCGCGGCCAAGCATATCAAAGTCAAAACCCAACGGGCTGATGTCATTCTTAAACTCCATCAACAATTCTACATCGGTCGGGTTGAGATGTACCGTTGCTGGAAAAAGTAACTGTTGCGAACTATTGGTATTGTTGGCCAACTGTCGGCGGAAGCGTTCATACAAAATACGCTCTTGGGCCGCTCGCTGGTCAATTACAAAAACCCCAGACGGATTGATAGAAAATATATATTTGTTCTGAAACTGAAAAACCTTTGGGTCTTCGAGCGACTCTGTCGTAGGGTTGTTTTCTGTTTGTTTGTTTATTGTAAGAGTATCTAAATCAAGGCTTCCCTGCGTGGGTGCTTCGGGTATTTGGAAGTTTTCAAAGAGTTTATCCCAGTTGGTGAGGTTCGACTTTTGGCGCAATTCATCGGTTGGTACAGGTGGCAAATCTGAGCGGCTGTTCCACTCACGAGGCTCGGTGGCTGCTGCGGCTCTGGCATTGGACACTGGACCAAGAAAATTGATGTTGGCATCAAAGTCAATAGCCGACGACTGGCTCACTCCCAAGGCTTTTTTGATGGTGGCCAACAAAATACCATAAACTGACCGCTCATCGTCAAACTTGATTTCGGTTTTAGTTGGGTGAATGTTAATATCTATGTGCGATGGGTCAATTTCAATAAAAACAACATAAAACGGGTGGCTACCCTGCGCTACCGTTCCCTCGAAGGCCGTCATCAGTGCATGGTGCAAATAGCCGTGCTTGACGAAGCGGTTATTAACAAAAAAAAACTGCTCACCTCGAGTCTTGCGAGCAAAGTCAGGCTTACCCACATAGCCTTGCACATTGATATAGGGCGTTTCTTCTTGGCAGGGCAACACTTGCTCTCTGTACGTTTTGCCAAACATATCAATAACCCTCCTAATCAGTTTGCCACCATAAAGATTGTATATTTCAGTATCGTTGTGGTATAATAAAAAAGCGACTTCGGGGTTGGCAAGGGCTACTCGCTGAAACTCATCAAGAATGTGCCGCATCTCTATTGAGTTTGTTTTCAAGAAGTTACGTCGTGCTGGAACATTAAAAAATAAATTTTTAACCAAAAAATTAGTGCCAGGCAAACATACAATTGACTCTTGTGTTTTTATTTCTGAGCCTTCGATTCGGAGTAGCGTGCCTACCTCGTCGGCTGCTCTGCGGGTACGCATCTCGACCTGCGCCACGGCCGCAATAGAAGCCAGGGCTTCGCCTCTGAAACCCATTGTTTTGATACGAAATAAATCGTCAGCAGAGCGAATTTTGGACGTGGCGTGGCGTTCAAAACTAAGCCGAGCGTCAGTTTCGGACATTCCAGAGCCATCGTCTATGACCTGAATTAACGTTCGGCCAGCATCACGTACAACAAGCTGAATATGTCTGGCATTGGCATCTATGGCGTTTTCTAATAACTCTTTGACAACCGAAGCGGGCCGCTGCACAACCTCGCCTGCCGCTATTTGATTAGCAATAGAGTCGGGTAGTAGTCGAATTATATCTTGCATCTGAAACACTTTATTGTAGCTACGAATATACGACTTTGTGAAGTTTAAAATAGACAAATGCACAAATAAAAAGATGGTGTATTTTAAACAATTTAATTTTTTGTTGGTTTAATATAAATAATCAAATATTTTTTTTAACTTTGAAGTGTTGCCAGTAAGGTAGCCACCACACCAGTTGATTTTGAAATGTCTGGCACGGTATTTGGAATAGACTATTTTGACAACCAATTATTATAACTAAACCTCTTTGAATACAATGAAAAAACCTAACTTATTCATGGCCGTTCAGTGGCTCATTTTTTTACCTGTTATCTTACCAATATGCCTTATTTTTGGTGCACTGCAGGGTATTGCGAGTAGTGCAGAGCAAGTGGTACAACGCATCTGGGCCGACGTTACGAGTACCGAAGTCAATAACGTGGAATTAGAATCTTAATTATTTGGCCGAAAACCAGCTTACAATTTTACCAAACATACGCTTTTCAAAATTCCAAAAAAAAGTAAATTGCCCAAAAAGCCAGCCATACATCAGTAGCACGACCTGATATAACGGCAGCACAACAAGCATACTAAAAAGTAATCTCGCCCACCAAACCGACTCTTGTCCCAGACCAACGAGTTGAGATAAGTAGCGTTTGAGATATAAAATTGAAAAACCTGTGCAGGCAAAGACCACTAATATTACAAGTACCTGCCAGCCGTTTTTTAGACCCCATCTGTTTTTGAGTTTTTCTATCATTATTTTTCCCCAGTTAAAACTGGGAGTGGTTTATTTTTGTAAACAATCTAACACAAACCCAAGCCGCTGCTACTCCTACCAATGCCCCTGCAATGACATCAAATGGGTAATGTACGCCGATATAAATACGACTATATGACACGATAGCCGCCCAAGCAAAAAACCACTTGACGGCAGGATATTTGTGGCCAATCAAAAGCCATAATGCCATAGCCAGGCCAAAGCTATTGGCAGCGTGCGAAGATGCAAAGCCATATTGTCCTCCACAATCAGTTACGGCGTGAATTTTATTTTGCAAATATACTACATGACAAGGTCGTAGTCGTCGTACCAATGGTTTGAGAAAAGTAGATGTAAACTGGTCTGACAGAGCCACCGTAGTTACAAGGCAAGCAATGATTAGTACAGATTTTTGTTTATACTTCCAGACAAAAAAAACGATAATTAAAAAATATAACGGAATCCAAGTATTTCGCTCTGTCGCCCAGTACATCAAAAAATCAGCCCAATTACTGTGTAAACCATTGAGCAGCAAAAAGATACGAGTATCTATTTCTTGAATTTGATGTACCATGATGAGTTGTTTAGGGAAGCCTTCGCTCCAAAGCAAAGGCTTCCCTAATTATAGTGATAGCCTCTCCCTCACTAACTTCATTTTAGCGGCTGCCACGGTTCGGGCTTTTTCTTCGCCCTCAATTAGTTTTTGCTCCAAGGCCGCAGGGTTTTCGTGATAATAATAATTGAATAGTTCTCGCTCTTTGGCAAAACGTCTTACAAAAACTTCGTGGAGTGCTTGTTTGGCATGGCCGTAGCCGTAGCCCCCTCGCTCATAATTTTGGCGCATTTCGGCAATTTCTGTTTCTGATGCAACCAACGAGTAGAGCTTGAATGTAACATCGGCATCGGCATCTTTGGAGTCTTCGAGTGGTGTCGAGTCAGATACTATTTTTTTAACGACCTTCATTAGTTCTTTTTCTGGCAGGAAAATATCTATATAGTTACCGTAAGACTTGCTCATTTTCAGGCCGTCTGTACCAGGAATTACCATTACACGGTTGTCAATCTTGGCTTCTGGTACCACAAACGTATCGCCAAAGGTGCGATTAAAAGCCTCGGCCATGTCTCGGCTCATTTCTAAATGTTGCTTTTGGTCTTTACCGACAGGAACAAAGTTGGCATCGTACAGTAGAATGTCGGCAGCCATCAAAATCGGGTACACAAAAAGCCCTGCGTTAATATCAGCCAATCGGTCGGACTTGTCTTTGAATGAATGGGCGTTGGCCAGCATTGGGTAGGGCGTTACGCACGACAAATACCACATCAGCTCGGTATGATAAGCGGCTACCTGCGACTGTCTGTAAAACGTAACTCGGTCTGTATCAAGGCCACAAGCCAACCATGCGGCAGCAATAGCTCGGGTGTTTTCTTTGAGTTCGGCAGGGTTTTTGATAGTTGTGAACGAGTGCAGGTCGGCAATAAACAAAAAAGAGTCGTTGCCTGCTTGTTCAGAAAGCTGGATTGCGGGCAAGATTGCGCCCAAAATATTACCCAAGTGTGGTTTTCCGCTACTTTGTATGCCTGTTAAGATTCTGGCCATTGGTTATACTAAAAATGCTTCTATTGTTTTGGTTGAATAAACTCGATTACTTTCTAAGAAAAACTCCATGCGGTCGAGGGCAATTGTGAGTTCGTCTAATTGTGGCAAACAAACGATTCTGAAATGGTCGGGGGTGATGTAGTTAAAGCCCGTGCCTGCTACGACCAACACTTTTTGCTCACTCAAAAGCTGATAGACGAAATCACCATCGTTTTTGAAGTCAAATTTTTTGAGATCAATTTTTGGAAAAACATACAATGCACCCTTGGGCTTGACACAACTAATACCAGGAATGGCCGTCAGTCGGTCATAAACGAGCGTAATTTGTTTGTGTATCCGCCCCGTTGGTAGTACCAAATCGTTGATACTCTGGTAGCCACCGAGTGCTGTCTGAATGGCATATTGTGTTGGTACATTGGCACATAGCCGCATACTGGCCAAAAACGTAAGGCCCTCGATGTATGACTTGGCGTGGTGTTTTTTGCCACTCAATATCAGCCATCCACCTCTAAAACCTGCCGCACGGTAGTTTTTGGACAAACCGCCAAAAGTTACGCAGAGAGTATCATGCACAAGGCTTGCCATTGGGTAATGTACAGCACCATCGAACAGTATTTTGTCATAAATTTCGTCCGAAAATACCACTAAGCTATGTCGTTCGGCTATTTCGGCTATGCGTTGTAATACGTCTTTGTCATAAACTGCCCCAGTAGGGTTGTTGGGATTGATGATAACAATGGCTTTGGTTTTGGCCGTGATTTTACTTTCTAAGTCGTCAATGTCAGGATTCCAGTCGCTGGCTTCATCACAAATATAATGCACTGCTTTGCCACCACTTAGTGCCACCGAAGCCGTCCAAAGAGGATAATCGGGCGAGGGTACGAGTACTTCGTCGCCATTGTTGAGCAGTGCTTGCATCGACATCACTATTAGCTCGCTTACGCCATTACCAATATAAACATCGTTGATAGTTACGTCCCTGATGCCCTGCGTTTGGGTATAGTGCATAACTGCCTTGCGGGCTGCAAAAAGCCCACGAGAGTCCACATAACCTTGTGCATTACGAATATTTAATAGAATGTCATGGACAATTTCATCGGGGGCATCGAAACCAAAAGGAGCAGGATTGCCAATGTTGAGATTTATAATTTTAGCCCCCTGCGCTTCAAGTTCCAACGATTTTTCGTAAACAGGCCCTCGTATGTCATAGCGCAAATTTTCGAGTCTGTCGCTTTTTACTATTTTCATGGTTGTTTTAATTATTGGCCTACAAGTTATTTGTTACCTGCGCTTGCGGTTATTGGCCTTGAATCTATCACGTGAATTATTGCTACTGCCACCACTGCTATTGTTGTTACTATTGCCGTTATTGCTACCGTTATTCTGATTACGAATGTTATTTCCTCGGTTGTTATTGTTCGTGTTAGTCCCACTGCCGCTATTAGGTCTGTTTTGACTAAAATTCCGCTGCCCACTGCTACTTTGCGACCGAGACCGATCTTGACCTGAGCTTTTATCTCTCGGGTTTGAGTCCACCAATCCATTTTGGCGTATGTGATTTATTTCGGTACGCAGCCGCCCTTCCGACATTTCTTCTAATTGCATAAAAACCACATTTTCGTCAGGGTTATCACGATTCCAGGTACCATAAAAAGATTTCATGAGCCTAACAAGATACGATACAAAAGCCAATTTTTCGTCTTTATCGACAACATTAACTGCTTTATCGATGAGTACAATTATGTTTTTGCCGTATTGTTTGTACTTCAATAATTTTTGGGTGTAAGGCACTTGCATTGGTTTTTTGCCAACAGACTCAGGTGGCGGAGGAGTAAACGCACTGGCGACTTCTAACCTAAAACCAGCCATAATATAAAGGTCGTCCCAGAGTTTTTGTGAATAATCTTGGCCGTCACGCATATTGGGGTGAATCTGCCGCATCAGCTCAATAAGCACGTGTGCCTGAATGGTGCGTTTTTCTCGGTCTTCGATTGTTACCAGATAATCGGCCAATTTTTGAACGTTGCTTCCGTATTCTTTCATGTTTTTAGTGTTTCAAAGCTCAGGCGATGATTGATTTTTTATAAGTGCAAAGTTAAACGATTTATAGACAATATCGGTTGTTTGCGGCCTTTAATAACGCTGTTTGGGCTTCCTAAACTAACCTACCCCAGCGTACTTTTCGTTTGAAAGCCCCTATTGAGTCTGTACCCCGAATGTCAAGTCGTTGGATTTCGTACAAATTGGTCAGCGGCCAACCGTTGAGCCTATTGCCAATACGAAATGCAAATTTGATTCCAAATTGAGTAAATATGTCATACATTTTGATTTTGAGGGCTTTATTCTTCGGTCTGCCTCCATACGGATATGCCAGCGCAGGCACACAAGATAGATTATTTTCTTCAAAAAACGCAATATTTTGCTTTATATCATTTTCTATTTCCTGAATCGAAAGGAACTTATAATTTTGATGCAAATGCGAGTGTAGTCCCAGTTCAAAAACAGTACTATCTAAGTTTTGTAGTTGTAGCAACGACAAAATCGGTTCAGCATCACTGTCCCAACTGCTACTTTGACCAACGTAAGCCGTCGGAATAAAAATGGTGGCTTTGGCATTGTGTTTTTTTAGAATCGGATAAGCCAATTCTAAGTTATTGACATAGCCGTCGTCAAAGGTTATTAATACTGCCTTTTTTGGTATTGTTTCACTGTTTATCAAATCTTGAATTGTAAGACATTGATAGTCGTATTTTTGCAAATACTTTAAATGTTCTTCTAACTGCTCGACTGACACCGTTAGCATATCTTGTTTAGTCGGGTCTATTTTGTGATACATCAAAATCCTGAGTGAGTGCTGATTCTGACGAAAAAAAAAAAAGCCTACAAAAAAAAGAGTAATCAAGAATACAATAGATAGGGTCATTGTAAAATATAACAAAATTAAGAACTTATCGAACAAACTAATTGATAATGTTTAGGTTATGAAAACAAGTATTAAATTATTTTTAGTTATTGTTTCAACCCAACTCCAACAACGAGAAAAAGTTATATTTTTGTATGGCGTTTGGAAAACAAAAAGCCAAATCAGATGTTGTTTTTATAAACCTCGTAAATATAGTAATATGTTAGCAGAAATCGAATTGCAAGAACCAATATTGGTAGAAGACCCCCACCGTTTTGTGTTGTTTCCCATCAAACATGATGATATTTGGGAAATGTACAAGAAGCACGTTGCCTCGTTTTGGACTGCCGAAGAAATAGACTTGGCGCAAGATTTGAAAGATTGGGCTAATCTGAACGATGGCGAGCGGCATTTTATTTCGCACGTTTTGGCGTTTTTTGCGGCCTCCGACGGTATCGTAAACGAAAACTTGGCTATTAACTTTTTGAGCGAAGTGCAATATGCCGAAGCCAAGTGTTTTTATGGATTTCAGATTGCGATGGAGAATATTCACTCAGAAACGTACTCGCTATTGATTGATACCTACATAAAAGACCCAGTCGAAAAAGATAGAATGCTGCGTGCTATTGAGACCATACCGTGTGTGCAGAAAAAAGCCGAGTGGGCCATGCGCTGGATTGGCAACGGTTCTTTTGCCGAGCGCCTTATTGCTTTTGCGGCCGTTGAGGGTATTTTCTTTTCGGGTTCTTTTTGCTCAATTTATTGGCTCAAAAAGCGTGGATTGATGCCAGGTTTGGCATTCTCGAACGAACTAATTTCTCGTGATGAAGGCTTACACCGCGACTTTGCATGTCTGCTTTACACCGACCATATTCAGAACAAACTACCAGCCGAAACTATCTACGACTTGATACGTGATGCGGTAGATATTGAAAAAGAGTTTGTAACCGACTCGCTGCCAGTACGTTTGATTGGCATGAACTCCGAACTAATGAACGAATACATTGAGTTTGTAGCCGACCACTTGTTAGTATCTCTGGGGTTAAGTAAAATTTACAACGCCAGCAATCCTTTTCCGTTTATGGAGATGATATCGCTACCAGGCAAAACCAACTTCTTTGAGAAACGTGTAGGAGAATACCAAAAATCGGGCGTGATGCAGGGCTTGAAGAAAGGCGAAGAAAATGCAGACGGTACTTTTGAAGCCAAAATCGATGCCCACGCTATGGCCTTTAATGAAGACTTTTAGGTTATTGCCTCTTTCCTTTTTAGCGAAGCCTTCGTTTTTGACGAAGGCTTCGTTGCTTTTGTTCAGATGTGATAAGTTTCAAGCAGCCTCCAGTGGTTTTTTCTTTTTATAGTATAAAACAAGAAAGATAACTACGCCCACTGCGACACTACCACCAACTATCCAAGCCCAGTATTTTTTCCAAAACCCACCAGATACGCTTTTATTATTTTGACCAGATTGTATTCTTTTTTCTAATGCCTTTTGTACATCTTCTGGGTGATTGGGGTCATAAATAAATAAATCTTCTCTTGATAATCCGTCTGGCAAAACAACTCCTTTTTCCACCAGCAGTATTTTGGGTACTTGCTTCTCCTGTGCTATTTGCCACTCTCTAAAAGTGCTGTCGTTTGTATTACCCTCCAAAGTCGCAATGCCCAAAAATAAACTGCTATTTCGTATATCATTTTCAAAGGCATCGTTCAATATACCTGATATGGGGGTATATCTTTCGGCTCGTAATTCCGTTGCAGATGCCATTATAACATTTTTCTGCGCTTCACCAACGGAATAAGATAAGTATGCTTTCATTTTGATTGATATACTTTGTGAAAATATTGTTGTATCAGTTGTTCAGGGGCAATCCTTATTTTTTCGATAAACTCTGCACCCTGCCAGATTTCATATCTATAACCAAATTTGCAATTTTCATTTAGATTTTTGAAAGAATCTACCAATAACTTTGTTACGTCTTTTTTGACAATCAACAGATAGCCAACGGCATTGTATTCGTGAACCAATGTAGGTATATTTGTGTCTGAAATAATACTTTTACCAACGCTACCCTCTACAAATTTACACTGTACGACCCATTTTCTCTTAAGCCTTTTAATAGAGTCTGAAAGTTCAAATGTGAGCAAAATATCTACTCCTCCATCTGCACTTTCACCACTTGGTTTTACTTCCACATCAATTAGATTATTATCCGTGTCATTTTTAATGTAGCGAAAATAGCTGGCGACCAAATCTTCAAAAGTTTTCCAATCTGGTATTTCTTCAAAACCGAGTTGCATGGTACTATTTTTTGAAATTATTTTTACCCTCTCGCCTTAACAATAGCCATAAAGTCTTGGGCTTTGAGCGATGCTCCACCAATTAGGCCACCGTCCACGTCTGGGCAGGCAAATAATTCATCGGCGTTTTTGTCGTTGCAACTCCCGCCATATAATATCGAAGTGTTGTCGGCTAAATCTGCGCCATATTGTGCTGATATGTGCGAGCGCAGGGCGGTGTGCATATCTTGCGCTTGGGCTGAGGTGGCTGTCAGCCCTGTGCCAATAGCCCAGATAGGTTCGTAAGCAATGACAATTTTACCAAAATCTTCGGCAGACAAGTCAAATAAACTGGCTGTGATTTGGGCTTTGACGATGGTCATAAAATCTTGATTTTGGCGTTGGTCGAGCGACTCTCCGCAACAAAAAATAGGCACGAGACCATTTTTAAGAGCTATTTTAACTTTATCGGCAAGTAGCGCATCGTCTTCGTTAAAATACTGACGGCGTTCGCTATGCCCAACCAACACATATTCTACACCTACCGAAGCCAGCATCGCTGCCGAAACTTCGCCTGTGTAAGCCCCAGAAGCCTTTTGATGACAGTTTTGTGCGCCTAAGGCTATATTTGGGGCTACGTCTGTGATAGATTTTAAATTTGAAAGATATAAAAATGGAGAACAAATCACAATCTGTACGTTGCCTGTGTCGTTGGCGTTTACCAAAGTTACGACCTCATTGGTCAGGGTCAGGGCTTCATTGAGATTTTTGTTCATTTTCCAATTTCCAGCAACTATTTTTTTTCTCATAATGTGTGGTGGTGTAGATTTATGATTTATTAATATCAGACAACTTCAACTTTTATATTTAGCGCAAACTCGTCCATTTCTATCTCGGTGGCATGAGCCAGACTTTCAACGAAGTCTAACGAAACGGCTTGTACTTCTTGGCAAATATAGGTTTTGTTGGTTTCTATGGCTTCGGCCAGTTCGGTGTTATTGTTGAGTAGCGTAATCTTGATTTTATCTGTTACTTCAAAGCCGCTGTCTTTGCGGAGATTCTGTATTCTATTTACCACATCTCGGGCAATGCCTTCTTTTTTGAGGTCGTCTGTAATGCTAATGTCTAAGGCTACCGTTAGGCTACCCTCAGAGGCTACCAACCAACCTGGTACGTCTTCAGCCAAAATCTCAACATCTTCCAGATGCAGATGATTGAACGACTGAATGGGCGAATGGGTAATTAAAGGCTCATTTTGTTCTAATTCCTTGATTTGTGCAGGTGTCATAGCTAAGATAAAATCGGCTACTGCTTTCATACTTTTGCCGTATTTTGGACCAAGAACTTTGAAGTTGGGCTTGATTTTCTTTTTAAGAACTGCGCTGTCATCACTCAAAAACTCAACGGCTTTAACGTTTACTTCCGACATAATAATAGTCGTTACAGATTCTATTTGTTGGCGGGTTTTTTCTGATAGTACAGGAATTAAAACCTTACTCAACGGCTGGCGTACTTTGATACGATTGTTTTTTCGTAATGAATGTACCAACGAACAAACTTTCTGTGCCAAGGCCATAGACTCTTCCAAATCCTTGTCCACCCAGTCAGGTTCATAAGTATGCCAATCTGTAAAATGCACCGACTGGTGTTTGAAAGGGGTATCATGGGCAATAGATTCTTCTCGCACCGATTCTGTCATATTACGATAGAGCCAATCTGCAAAAAACGGAGCAATCGGCGACATAAATTGAGATACCGCACAAAGAGCGTGTTGCAAAGTCTGAAAAGCAGCCAGCCCCACCCCCGACCCCTCCCCGATGGGTTGGGGAGAAATTGTAGCTCCCCCATCGGGGGCGGGGGGGGCTGTGTTCCAAAACCGCCGTCTCGACAACCGCACGTACCAATTTGAGAGGTCGTCGCAAACAAAATCTTGAATCAAGCGGCCCGCTTTGGTAGGATTATAGGCATCGTATTGCTCTGCTACTTCTTTGGCTAAGGTATATGTTTTTGAAATAATCCAACGGTCGAGTTCGGTCAGTTGCTCTTTGGGGATTCTATCGAATTGCTTGATTTTATAGTTATCTAAATTGGCATAAAGCGCATAAAAATTATAGGTATTGAACAATGTCCCGAAAAACTTGCGCTGCACTTCGCCTATTCCGTCAAGATTAAATTTAAGGTTATCCCACGGCTCGGCGTTGGTTATCATGTACCAACGAGTAGCATCAGGGCCGTATTTGGCCATTGTTTCAAAAGGATCAACGGCGTTACCGAGTCTTTTCGACATTTTATTGCCGTTTTTATCTAACACCAAGCCAGTAGAAACCACGTTTTTGAAGGCCACACTATCAAACAACATACCTGCAATGGCATGAAGCGTAAAAAACCACCCACGGGTCTGGTCAACGCCTTCTGAGATGAAGTCAGCAGGGAAGCCCCCCCCGCCCCCGATGGGGGAGCCTGTTATTCGACCATCTGCTATTTTATAGGCCCCTTCGGGGGTTGGGGGGCCCCACTGAGCATAAGGCATTGCGCCTGAGTCAAACCAAACATCTATCAAATCGGTTTCACGAAACATCGGCTTACCTGATTTTGAAATCAGCACGATTCGGTCCACATAAGGGCGGTGAAGGTCAAATTTTGAATGATTGAATGATTCAATGATTGAATTGTTTTGAGTAATGTGTTCTTCAAATTCAATATTTTCTAATTCTATCATTCGCTCATTCGCTAATTCTATCATTGAGTTTAACTCTTCCATACTACCCACACAAACCTCCTCACTGCCGTCTTCGGTGCGCCATATTGGTAAGGGAGTTCCCCAAAAACGGCTTCTTGATAAATTCCAATCCACCAAGTTTTCGAGCCAGTTGCCAAAACGGCCTGTACCTGTGCTTTCGGGTGCCCAGTTGATGGTCTTGTTAAGTTCTACCAATCTGTCTTTCTTTTTGGTAGTGGCAATAAACCAACTGTCTAATGGATAGTACAAAACGGGTTTGTCTGTTCGCCAGCAATGGGGGTAGCTGTGTTCGTATCGTTCTACTTTGAAAGCCCCATTTTGTTGTTTCAGAATAATCGAGATAATCTCGTCAGTGGTTTTGTAGTCGGTTTGTTTTTCGTCTTCTGACAAATAATTTTTTACATAAAACCCATCTTTTTCAATCTGACGATGCGTTTTGATATTGTATTTGGCCACATTTCCAACCAACCATTCGCCAACTTCGTTTACAAATTTTCCTTTTCTATCGACGACTGGTACGTCCTTGTTGTTTTCGTCAAGCACCATCACCGATGGCACGCCGTTTTGCTGGCAAACCCGAAAGTCGTCTGCCCCAAAAACCGAGGCTGTGTGTACGATGCCCGTGCCGTCTTCGGTCGTTACAAAGTCACCAGCAATGACCCTAAACGCATTAGTGTTGAGGTTGTCGTTTGTTACGGCAGGAATAAGTTGCTCGTAACGCATTCCTACCAAGTCTTTGCCTTTACATTCGGCCAATACCTCAAACGGAATCAGTTTGTCGCCAGCTTTGTAGTCTTCAAAGGCAATATCTTTGGCTTTTTCTGAAAAATATTTACCAACCGACGCCTTTGCCAAAATCACGTTGATAGGCTCGTAAGTGTATGGGTTATAGGTTTTTACCAATACATAATCAATCTTTTCGCCTACCGTCAAGCCGCAGTTGGCGGGTAGTGTCCAGGGGGTGGTTGTCCAGGCGAGGAAGAATAGCCCCCCAGCCCCCAATAGGGGAGTAAAAATATCCCCCTCTGGGGATTTGGGGGCTGTTTTAAACATTGCCACCACCGACGTATCTTTTACATCACGATAACAACCTGGTTGGTTGAGTTCGTGCGAGCTAAGACCCGTACCTGCCGCTGGCGAATAGGGCTGAATTGAGTAGCCTTTGTAGAGCAGGTCTTTTTCGTGGAGTTGTTTGAGCAAGTACCAAACACTCTCTATATATTCGTTTTTGTAGGTAATGTAGGGGTCGTTCATATCGACCCAGTAGCCCATTTTGTCGGTCATGTCTTGCCACACGTCCGTAAAACGCATGACAGCCTCACGGCATTTTTGATTATAGTCTTCGACCGATATTTTTTTGCCGATGTCGTCTTTGGTGATGCCGAGTTCTTTTTCTACTTGTAGTTCTATGGGTAGGCCGTGCGTGTCCCAGCCGCCTTTGCGATGTACCTGAAAGCCTTGTAGGGTTTTGTATCGGCAAAAAATATCTTTAATCGTCCGAGCCATCACGTGGTGAATACCTGGGAGTCCATTGGCTGAGGGTGGGCCTTCATAAAAAGTAAAGCTCGGTGCGCCTTCACGCACTTCGATAGATTGCTCGAAGATGCGGTTTGTTTTCCAAAATTGCAGTATTTCGTCGCCAACCTGGGCGTAGTCTATGCCTTTGTATTCTTTAAAATTCATTGTGTAGTGTTCAAAGTGCAAAGATACGGTATTTTCTGAACCACAAAAGGCACAAAAGTTACACAAAAGCAAATTCTTTCATAGTTGCAAAAAATCATTCAGCCAAATTTCTGAACCATTCATTCACAAAAGTTTGCTGCCCTTCGGCATATAAATTAACGACATTGAAGTTGACCAACATACCTTTTGGTTTTTCGAGCAACTTCATATATGTCAAAAGTTGTGCTTGATGAATCGGGAGAATGGCATCAACAGCTTTTAGCTCTACCACGATGGTATTTTCAATCAATAAATCGCAGCGCAATTCGGCTTCAATGTCAATACCTTTGTAGTGTACGGGTATAGTAAATTCAGATTCATATCGTAAGCCCCTCAATATCAATTCACGTTTTAGGCATTTGTGATAAACACTTTCTAACAACCCAGGCCCGAGTATTTTATGGACTTCAATACACGCACCATTGATTTTATAAGTAAGGTCTTTGAGGTAGGTTTTTGTCATTATTGTATTTTTTTGAACCACAAAAAGTATCAAAAGACAACAAAAGATTTTTGTGTAACTATTGTGGCTTTTGTGGTTGGTTATAGATTTTTGAACCACAAAAGTATCAAAAGACAACAAAAGATTTTTGTTTTAGGTTAGATAGGTTATTTTGAAACTACATTTTTTTCTACATAAAAACGCATCCCATCGGTTGATTGACCTGTTACTACAATCGTTAATTTTTTGTCCTTTTCGGCTATCCAAAAGTTGGCCTTAAAATCTTTGCTTGAATCGAAATCGTTGTTGGGATTGTACCCAAAATAACCTTTTTGTTTGTTATCATTGGCCAAATTGATAGCTGTCTGCGACTTGGTTACTACATTGATTACGCCATTTGCCCCACGTGAACCAAAAAGCGCATGAGCCGACTTAAAAACCTCAATCCGTGCTACTTCTCTGAGCGATATGGCTCTCAAATCGTTGAGGTTTTGTGAGAACGGAATGCCATTCATGAGTACCAGCGGCGGTTCGTATTTCAAAAAACTACTTTGTTTACCGGCTCGAACGTTAATTGAATATTGCGGTTGCATAAAATCATCAAGAATTTCAACGACACTAACGCCAGGCACTTTATTTTGCAAACGAGTCAATACATTACCTGTTGCATCGTCCAGAAAAGCATCACTCGTTTGTACTACGTCGGGCAGCACATACTGAACTCCCCCCGATTTGGGCTTTATGTCTCGTTTGGCTTTTACTACAACATCGCTTAACTGTATCGATTTATCATCAATTTTGGTTGTGCTGGTGTCTGTTTCTGGCTTTTCGGTTTCTACAAAAACGCTGTCGCTACTTTCTACCACGCTTACGCTTAGTTTGCCTGTTATTGTTGTTTTTTTAGAAAATCGGACTACTACTTTTAATGAATCGTTCTTAAATTCATGTAGTAACCTTACGGCCGGGACTTCTTTTTCGAGCGATTTTTCTAAATTTTCAATATTATTATTTGTCTTTTGTGTGTATAAATAATTGGTAGGCAGCATGGTGGCTATTCGTTGTTTGGCAATATCGCCCGCCCAAACAGACTGCGACGGGTTGAGCAAAACGCCTTCTTTGGTACATTCTACTCGGTCTTTGAGCAACGTAAGCCACGACACAGGGTAGGGTGCATCTTGGTAGGTTGTTTGGTACGACACTTCGTTGGTGTTTAAGATTTCAATTTCTTTGTGCAGCGTAACGGCCACAATGTCGGCGTTGAGAGTTGGTGCTACAAGCAACGAATCAGAAAAAGGCAATAGCCGTTTGCCCAATTGGGGGTTGAGGTGGGAGGCTTTGCCGTTGCCTACATATTTGTCGTTTACGTTATATACCGCAAAGCCCTGCTGTTTGAGTTGGTGCCTTGCCAGCGATTTGAGAAAGTGCCGCTCAGAACCAACAAAAGCGGCATTTCGATTTGCCTCATATTGTTGCAACTGCTTAGGGTTGTTGTAGCCCAATTCTTGAAACCGCACAAAACCTTGCAGATTAAATTGAGTTGCCGTAATTTCAAATTTTCGGAGGTCATAATATACCTTGTAGCCCAATGCCTTATTTTCTATTTCGAGGGGCTGACTGGCCGTTGCGCTGAGTGCCTCGTTGTTGGGTTCTACAAATTCTAACACCCAGCTATTCAGTATTTTACATTGTTTTCTAAAAGAGCCATTACCCAAAAACTCGTCTTCAAAAACCTTTAACTGATTGGCCCAATTTTTATCTCGTTTGCCTTTGACCGATACTTCTGTCAATACGTTTTCGGCTATTTGCATTTTGATTGTAAGCAGTTCAATAGGCTTGCTATCGATGTTAATGGTCTGATAAACAGTCTGATAACCAATCGCCGAAGCTACCAAGCTGTATTGGCCTGTTGGTATATTGGTGAGTTTAAATTTGCCGAGTGTGTCTGTTTGGGTAGCAAAAGAGGTATTGCTCAAATAGACCGATATAAATGGCAAAGGCGCACGGGTTTGAACGTCTGTAACTGTGCCACTAACCACGCCCGTTTGAGCCATGGCTACCATTGTGCCAAACAAAAAAATAGCGAATAAGAAATAAATGTATTTTTTCATAAGTAGTTGTTTATAAATGAATTATGTTTTGATTTATATTAAATACTTGACTAATTATAACATTTTTCGTTATTCGTTTTTCACTACTTAATTAGCAATACTTTTTGCGTTTTTGCCGGTAAACTTTCCCCCAAATATTTGACGAAATATATACCTGTTGATAGACTCTGAACGTCAAATGAATAGTCAACGTCTGAGCGAACGGCTGCGATTTGTTGTATGAGTTTTCCTTCCAAATTATAGAGAGTCAAAACACCATCGGCAGGTACTCTGACATAAATAAATCGGTCGGTTGGGTTTGGATATACAATTAAATCGTTCTGAATTTGTGTTGGAGTGCCTTTGGTTGATGTATTTTTCAGAATCGAAAGCCCGCCTGTGTTACTGCCCAAAAGCAAGTCAGGGAGTTGGTCGCCGTCCAAGTCGCCAAGTGTTGCAAAAAGCGAATACCCCAATCTTGCAAAGATATTTTTGTTTTGAAATTCACAAAAAACCAAGTTACTATCGGCTTTCAGAATGGTGTTGGGTTTGGCAAAATCTGAATAGACTGTAACAGCTCCATAATAGTCGCTGGCGATAAGTTCGGGCTGGCGGTCGTTGTTGAGGTCGGCTACTACCAAACTACGTGCAGAGGCATTGAAATTAACATCGAAGCCGCCCCATTTGTCTGATTCTAAACTATATAGCGGCTGTTTCGCATTGCCTAAGTTTTGGTGGTATTCTACATTTCCTGAACTTTTGCCGATTAAAATATCCATCAGTCCATCGTTGTTTAAATCATAAAAAAGCAGGTTGTCTCCGTTATTAAAATTAGCTATTTTGGGTAATTTGGTCGTTTGAGCAGTGTCCAACTGAAAGGCTCGCCCTCGTGCCGCCGAGTTGGGTATGTACCTGACCTCCATGCCATTAAAGCTATTTGCCCAGTAGCCAATGTCAGGTGAGCCATCGCCATTTAGGTCAGCTACAAAAGGTTTGACATTAAAAAGCTGTTGTTTTTGAGCAAGCCCCAAAAAATCATTGGTTACGAGTTCAAAAGCTGATTTGGTGGCCGTACCGCTATTTTTGAAGTGAGCGATACTCGCTCGGTATGTTCCTTTGTCGTCTCGTTTGCCAGCGTTTCCTACCAACAAATCCAAGTCGTTATCTCCGTCCAAATCGACCAAGAGCGGTGCAGTATTTTCGCCCAAATCAATCATTTGGTTTTGTATAAAATCGGGTTGTTTATAGACAAATTTGGGTGCGGTGTTTGTGCCTTCATTCTTATAAAACCAACTCGACCGACTAAAATCAATCAGATTGCCTTCGTTGGCCGTTACAGACGGAGTAGCTATGAGGTCGTTGCGCCCGTCAAAGTCCAAATCTTCTACATAAACAGACGGAAAAACAGAGTAGTTGATTGGGTTTTGGGCTGGAAAATCTTTACTAAAACTCGTAACATTGGCCGCAAAACCGTTTTGGCCTGTGTTGTAAAGGACCGCTGTGTTTTGGCAAGTAACGTGTCCAAGCAATATGTCTTTCTTATTATCGCCGTTTACGTCGCCTACCCATATTGAGTTACCAGCGTGAGCGATTCTGCCATTTGTGGGCAAATTTGAAAGAGTTGGGCAGGTCTGGCCGAGTTTAAAATCGTTACAATGTTCCTTAAAAAAATTACCCCAGCAAGTTGTTACTTTCCTAAATTCAAAAGGGGTTTTGTTGCCTCGCTCTACGCTAAAATTTTGGTGGTATTCAACTGTATTTCCCGAAAAATCAAAAGCCAGAATGTCAATATCGCCGTCATTGTCTAAGTCGGTAATGGCGGGTAGGTCGGTGGCCTGAACGTAGAGATTGATGTTGCCCGAGAAGCCTTCTGTTCGGAGCAGTCCAGAAGTAAGCTGCCACGCAAAACCGTTACCAGAAGCTATGTTTTTAAAAACTCTTATGCCTGCTACTGCGCTCGTAAACAGGTCTTTACGTCCGTCTTTGTCGTAGTCCACGAGTAGCACCCAGTTTCTTAAATCGGTCGGAAAAAGTAATTGGTAGCGAGGTTCATGTTTCCAAAAAAA
>JAYWHT010000022.1:0-18855 GCA_043777595.1 Spirosomataceae bacterium | reverse complement strand
CAGAAGATTTGGCTTCGTCTTCAAACTTTTGCGCGTCGGCAGCAGAAGATTTGGCTTCGTCTTCAAACTTTTGCGCGTCGGCAGCAGAAGATTTGGCTTCGTCTTCAAATTTTTGCGCGTCGGTAGCTGATGCTTTGGCTTCGTCTTCAAACTTCTGCGCGTCGGTAGCCGATGCTTTGGCTTCGTCTTCAAACTTCTGCGCGTCTTCCGACGATAACTTGGCGTTGGCTTCGTATTCGTCTGCTTTCTTGCTTGATTCTATCGTTGCCGTTTCCAATTCTTGCACGTGTTTCTGCAACTCTACCACTTGACGCTCGTGGTCTTGCACTTGTTTGAGCAAATCGTCCGTGTCGTGTTCGTGGCTTTGGGTTTGTTTCAAAAGGTCGGTAGCTTGGTTTTCTAAGTCCTGCACGTGCGCCAAGGTATCTTTGACTTGCACCAACACATTGGAAATTTCGGTTTCCATGCTGTGAGCGTGTTCGTAGGCGGCTTTGGTTTCGGCCACTACTTGCAGGATTTGCTCATTGAAGGCCACCGATTTTTCGTGCTCGGCCTGAATTTGTTGTAAGGCCGCTTGGGCCAAATCTGCGATGCTATCGCCAGTGATTGCAGAGGTACCGTTTAAGTCCATTGTTGTAGTTTGGTTTGGTTATTAATTTTGTTTTTTTGTAAGTTTGCCCGACTTTCAACCCTTAATAAGTGCCATGCCCCAAAGGTTAGCAGCAGGCCGCCATTTTTTTATGATTTCTAAAAAACAATACTTTTCACGCTTCAAGAGTAGCCTCGATGAACAACTCAGCACCATGCGTGAATTGTCGATTGGTTCTATCAGAAATATTGTTGAACCTAAATTGAGCGACCTTTCCAATGATTTTGAAGGCGAAGAATTGCTTGTAAAAGTATTGGTTTTTGGAAACCCAGACAAAGAATTCTTAGAAAACCTATCCAATGGGTTATGCAACACAAGTTTGGTAGATGAATTGGCTGATATTCAGGCACTTTGCCGACCTGTTAAAATAGCCTACCAAATTGATACTCTCTCCGTTCATGCGGTGTTTTATGGGGCAAACGCCCATTTCTTTGAGTATGCAGGCCTTTTTGAAGGGCATTTGGGCATTGTTGCTTTTGCCGATGAAGCGGCGATGAACGCCCAGAATTTTGAGTTGATGAAACGAATTTTTCGTCAGCATGGTTTTTTGTGGTTACTCAAAGATGCAGCGGTTAGCAAGTCCAACCACGAACTACCCGAAACCGTCGTTGCCGCCGAATGGGCTGATGTTGATGACCAAGCCAGCACGCTAAAACAATTGTTGGCGCGGCCTGATTTTCTTTCAAAAATGGCCATTATGCAAAGCTTTAATTCGCTCTTGGCCATCGATACGTTGAGCCAGTCGGCGGTTAAATTTGTAAAAGATGCCGAAAAAATAAATCGGGTCAATCGGTTGTCGTTGCCCGTGCAGCAAGGCACGTCGCTCATCAAAGGACTGCAAGAAAGCGACCCCTACACGACTATTAAATACAGTCTGCAACAGCAATTAACGCAGTTAGAAAAAAACATCAACGACCAGTTAGATTTATTTTTTTTGCCTGGCACAGGCCCGTTTTGGGGCAAAGTTTTTCCTACAATTGACACGCTCAATAGGTTAGATACCATCGAAAAAGCTAAAACCAACGTGCTCAAAGTGCCCGACAAAGCCAGCGATTTGTTTTTAGCTCATACCCGCGCTGTTTTAGAGCAGCAGTTTCAGCAGTTTACACAGCATATTAACAATTCGATACGAAGCGTAGAGAGCGATGTGCAACAAACCTGTGAGCGAAAAAATATATTGCCACTTCAATTTTTCATCACTTTTTTAGACGAAAAAGACGCTCGCACCACGCTCGACAGTGCCATCAGGATTGAACGCCCCTACGAGGCCAACGTGCAGCGCAAAGGTTTTTATGAGTATTTTATGGCCATTCGTAAATACCAAATGGTTTTTTTGATGATGATGTCTTTGTTTGGCATTGGTTCTTTTATTAGAAAACAGCCCAAAATCATGATTACGGCCACGCTGATTTTGACGGCTTTTGGGGCTTTTATGCTTCGCAAAACCGTGAAGCAAGAACGAGAAGAACAAACCGAAAAAGAATTAGAAAAAGCCCGCGAAACCCTCAAAGACGAAGCCAAGCGCATGAGCAGCGAAACAGCGCAGCGTTGGCGCAAGCAATTGAGCGATTATTTTAAAACCTTGAGTGGGCAATTGGTGAGGCAAGTAGAAGAAACAGCGCAGTCGTATTTGCTGCATAAACACAGCACGCTCGAAGACGAGAAACGCCTGCAACAGCGTTTATTGCAAAACTTAGACAATACCGACAAGCAGTTTGCTAATTTTTATCGCAACCAAGAAATGTGGCAACGCAACCAAACACGCTTGAAAGCAGAATTAAAAACCGAATTTTTGAGGGTAAGATGATGTTTAGCGATTTAGCGACGGCATCACTTTGGGTGATGCCGTCGCCGGGGTCTTCTCACGGGTTTGTCGTAACAATCCTAAATCCAATGACATAAAAGCCTTCGTTGGGTCTTGCACCTGTACGAAACACCGAACGGATTTGTGCTGAATCTGACTGCCAGCAACCGCCTCTGATTACTCTTTTTTTACCTTCGACTGGCCCGGTAGGGTTTTCGGTAGAACTGTTTTTGTAATATTTTTCGTCAAACCAGTCGGCACACCATTCCCAGGCATTGCCGCTCATGTCGTACAGCCCCAGCTCGTTGGCATTTCTTTTGCCTACGGGGTGTGTTTGGCTACCTGCGTTTGACTTAAACCATGCAACTTCTTCGGGCTTGCCGATGCCCGCAAAGTTGAGGGCTTGGCTTTTGATGCCACCACGAGCGGCATATTCCCACTCGGCTTCGGTAGGAAGTCTAAACGAGCGATTGGTTTCTTTTGAGAGCCAGTTGCAAAACGCTATCGCATCGTTCCAAGATACATACAAAACAGGGTCGTTGGTGTTTTCGGCACTGCGTAGTTTGCCTGTGGCATCATAGCCAAAATTGATTTCTTTACGTTTTGAGCCATCTATTACCCAAGCCCCGTTTCGTTGGGCTTCTGTAATATGCCCCGTTTTGGTTATAAAATAGGCAAACTGCCGATGGGTAACTTCAAACTTACTGACATAAAAGCTATTGAGTTTTACGGCATGGGCTGGCTCGTTTTTGCTTTTATTAAACTCATCACCCATCGTAAACGTACCCCCTTCTACAAAAATCATATTGTTTGAAATTTCCTCAATGTAGTTGTCTTTGTATCTCGGTTCTTTTTTAATCGGGGTAATGGCCGTATTACTACCACTTTGGGTGTTATTTTCTATTGGTTTTTTATTGAATTTTATGGTAACAATTTCTAAATCAGTAGCCGATACCCTCGTACTATTTTGGTAGTCGAGTAGGTTTTTACTTTTAGGTGTTGCCGTCAATAAATATTTACCTTCATCTACCAAAACTTGCTCTTGCGAGGCCTTTGGAAGCGTAAACGTATATTCTTTTGTACCTTTCAATACAACTGTACAAGCACTGTCCGAAACCAACATTACATTTTTTTTGAGAGCAGGTTTAGATGAAAAACTACTACTCGCTGGATTATATGGACGTTGTGATGTGGTACTTGATGGCCTGTTTTCTGTTTTGGGCTTTTTAGGTTTTGAGGGTGTCAAATCGAACTGAGCTTGGCTTGTGTTTGCCAGCAAACACATAAGGCAAAATATTCTAAAAAATTGTTTCATAAAATAGAGGCTTATTTGTCAAATGATATTTCTACGGCATTATCTTTGAAGTGAGGACTCTCGGACGACAAATGTGCCGCAAATTGTTTCATTTTAGTTTCTTGGGTATATTCATCGGTGTATTGATAAATGATGTCGGCAAAAAATACACGTCCAGCCTTCTCAACTTCTTTTTCGCTGCCATGTTTCATTTCGGCACTGAATGGCACTAATTCTCGCCTGACCGCTATACTTTTTTCGGTCGAATCGAATCTCATAACAATAATGCCTTTGATTTCAATGGTGGTGTTGGTAGTGTTTCGTATTTTTAATTTTTTGGCCGTAAAATTGGCTTTTAGAAAGTCATACCTGATTTTTTCTTCTGGCGTAATGATTAGCCCGCCTTGCTTATCGCTAAAATGATCGTACATCAGAAACGCCGACCAGGCAAACAACGCAATGACCGTACCCCAAAGCAACGGATAATTGTGGTACCAACTTTTAGGCTTTTGGCTTTCCAAAAAAGTTTTACGCTCTGGCGTAAGCTGCACTACCTGTGGTTCTTCTACTTCTTTTGGCTTTGCTGTGTCTTCTTTAATAGGAATCAACTTAGGTTCTTCAATGGTATTTTTATTTTCAAATCCCATTGGTTCTTTGAGCAAAAGGGCATCAATGTCTATCCACTCTCGGCCAATCATGAGTTTGTCGGTGGGCTGAATGACCTTTTGTTTCACTCGCCAATCGTTCACAAAAGTTCCTTTTTGGCTTTTCAAATCTCTGACAATAATGGTAGTGCCGTCAAACTGTAACTCGGCATGGTGTTTTTCTACGGCAGGGTCGCTAATAACCAAATCGTTGTTATTATCACTACCTATTTTCCAAACTTTCATAAAATTTTACCTTAAAATGATGCTAAAAGACCTAATGCCAAGCCTTGGCTAAGTTGCAAGTCGCTCACGATGTCGTCGTCATAAATGCCGATGAGCGTAAAATTAACGTTCAAAAACTTATTGACTTGGGCGGTGGCAGTTAAGTCTAATCGATGGTCTAAGGGTTTGATTTTGGGTATGTAAGCAAACATTGTTCCGTACCTAAATTTCAAGTTTACGTTTTCTACAATTTCTTTTTCAAAATTTGCTATCAACTGCACACCTATTTCGTTGAGTAGTGTTTTTCCTTTTTCTACACCATAGTTATTGGGTATCTCTTTGGTATCAACGGCACTATTGACAAAGGTTTGTCGCATGGTCAATGCCCCAATTTGTAAATTGAAAGCGTCGACAGGTTCGTATTCTATGCCGATTGATTCAAATACATAACCTGGTGCCATAAATCCTGAAATAGTCGGATTGTTAGGCTTTTGGTAGTCTAAACCTTGCCCAAACTGCGATAGAAAGGTGATATTGCCAAACAAATTCCATGTATCATTGAGAGGGTGGACGTACTTAGAATCAAAAAAAAGACGGTCGGTGCTTTTGCGTAAACCTGACACGCCTTGTCCATTAACAAATCCATACTGCATTTGTAGGGTATTCTTCCACGTATCATCGCCAGTGGTATAATTGGCTTTGGCATTGCACAAAAAACCAATGGAAATACTGTTGCTGCCGCCGCCTTTCCAAGCCTTACTAAATGTGGCTTGATTGAAATTGAGACCAAATTGAATAGATTTTTCCCACGGGCTACCTAAGTTTCGAATGTTGTCTTGGGCAAAGGTTTGGATTGCTATGAAAGCGGAAGTAAAAAGTAAATATACTGATTTCATTCTGATATGGTTTTGGTTGATTTCTAAAAAATAAAAATTACGGTTGATATTCCCACACTTGACTTGGCTGACTACCAAAACCTATTGGATAGCCAATCAGATACCCTTTGCCATTGAGCGAAAAATAGTTACTGACAGCCAATGGCCCCCAAATACCAGGGTCGGTTGTTTTTGTCCATCTATCATTCAAAACATCATAACGATACATTTCATTCAAAGCATTAGGAAGAGCCGTATAGGCATAATTATCTATCACAAAAAAGCCACCATAAATATTGCTACCTATATGGCTTGTTTTGGTCGTCCAACGGTCGGTGGTGGGGTCATAAGACCAAACATATTTCCCTGTAAATAGCACATAGCCTTTGTCTTGATAGGTAAATGATTGCCATTGTGAATAACCACAGCACGAATTGGTGGGAATACCACTATTCCCCTTTTGTGTCCACTTTTTAGTAGCGATGTCATATTCCCAAAAATCGGACAAAGCAGTAGTCGTTTGCCGCCCATTGCCTATAAACGTACTAAAATAACCACCACCTACATAAATTTTTCCATTGATATGAAACAAAATAGCACCTTGTCGAGCTTGGGCGGGTAGGTCTGGCAACTGTGTCCATTTATTGGCAACTGGGTCAAATTCCCATAATTCTTTTGAAAAATTATAAGTTGTATCGCCATTGGCGTAGGTTACATTTTTATACCCACCAAAAGTATAACCTTTCGTGCTACTATTACAAAAAGACGTTCCAGATATAAAAACAGATTGCGTATTTGTGCCTTTATAAATATTTTGATTGGTCGCAGGATTAAATTCATACCAATAGTTAGCATAACCATTATATCCTTTCCCATTGATTGAAAAGTTGAAACCGCCTACATTTGCAACATTGTTAGATAGTTTTTTCCAATCAGACGACAGCGTATAGCTACAATTTGGGGCTGATATTTTTTGTATTTGTTGAATGTCAGTAGCATTCGGCGATTTGAGCGTGGTAGAAACGTAGGGATACATGATTGAGGTAGGGTCGTCAGAATCTTCAAGCCCTAACATTCGGCCAATGTAGTACATCTGCAAGTTATTGTTGGCCGCCCCATTGTTTTGTGCTAACTGTGGTATTTCGGTATTAACGTAAACTGTATAATTATAGCCATCAGTTGCTTTTGTGAAATAACTTAAACGGTTGTAAGGTATTTTATTTACGTTGAATGTATAATTATCTGATAATTGAGTTAAATAAGTATTGTATTTTTTTAGATAATAGATGAAGAAAATTCCACTATTATTTGTTACAGTACTATATGTTGCTAATCTTGGATAATTGAGATATTGGTTTATTTTATCAGTATTGGCAGTTAGGTTTGAGGTTACAAAAGACCCGTTATAGCCCCAAGAACACCTAATAATACAGTTTGGTACGCTTTGCGTGTTTATTTTTGTAAAATAAAGAGGGGCATTATAATTACAAAAACCATTGTACAGATTACGCAGTGTAGTCGCTTCGGTGGTACTAATGGTTAAGTTGGGACTTACAGACTTTAAGGTAGTGTACATGATTGAGGTCGTATTTGTTGGGCTTTGGCTTAATCCTAACAAATTGCCCATTATGTGCATCATTACAGATTGTATGCGTTGTTGTGTCCATGTTATTATTTCCCAGTTAATCAGAATCGTATAAGAATCTAAGCCTACGAGGTCGTTATATTGGATTTTGGCTACATTGTCTTTGCCAACTGTGGCTGCATTGGTAAATGTAATGGTAAGATTGGCTTGCTTTTCATTGGCCGCTTTTGTAGCAAATTTTAGATTAACATTTGCATTGTTATAAGCCGTAAATACATCAGTCAAGGCGGTATTGGCCCAAGTTGGAATATTGAGCGTAGTTGGAATAACCACATCGTAGCTGACGTTACACCTACCAAAATACTTGGGTGTATTTTCTAACTTTAAGCCTGTTTTATCAATTTTAATGGGCAATGGGCAAAGTTCGCCAAAACGTTTGGCAAGTTCTGTTTTATCGCTCTGCCCTAAGTCTATCAGCGGCGTCATAGACTGATACAGTTGGTACATCATTGAAGCCGCATCGGCACTTTTAGTTAGTCCTAAATAATAGCCCAATTGCTGGGTTATGGCTCTGAAAAGCGAAGCATCAGTCCATCTAAAATCTTGATTGAGGTAAATAACGGCAGCATTAGCCGTGCTTCCCTTGACTATTTTACTGATTGCGGTAAGCGTGTAGCTATTGCCACCATTGCTAAAAGTATTTGTTGCGAAGTCAGATTTAGGTGCAAATTTGATTTGAACGCCAGCCTTTGAAACATCGGTCGTATTCGTGAATTTTACATAAGTACCTGCATTGTTCCAGACCGTAACTGCTTTTTGAACAGCCTGTGCCAGTTGTGCATCGGGATAAATGGTATTATTGAGATTTGTGAAGTAAAGAATATCACCACACGAACCATCGTAAATACTTGACAAATTGTCATTTGCAGACAAAAGAATAGGGCAATCTTCGCCATATTTGGCTTTAAGTGCAGCAACGTCCCCTACATTTAGCGTTTTTACGGCGTTATTCAAATCGGGTGGATACATCACTGAGTTTGGCTCTGAACTATTGGCTGGCAGCCCAATGATTTTACCGATTTGGTGTAGCAATACCGTTTTTAGCTGTGCATTGGTTAGTTTAAAGTCGGCATTGATGTAAATAATGGCTTTTTTGTTGGCATCTATTTGATAAAAAGAAATGCCTTTGGTTGGTATCGAATAATGTAGTACACCCTCGGTTTCGGTTGGGGTGGTTTTGAAACTTGATGCAGGAACGTAAGTAATGGTAACGGTAGCTACATTTGCACCACTCGCTTTTTCAAATCTCAAAGAGCTACCAACATTATTAAACTCTGAAAAAATGTCGGTAAAGGTTTGCGTTATTTCAGGCGTAAATGGGTTTTGGGTCGTGCTAAATGTACTACCCCAGTAAATAGTCTGACAACCTTGCCAGTTGGCAGGTTGCGAGTTGGCACCCGTCACGTCCACTGTACCCGTAACTTTTTCAGCAGGCGGCAGGTCTTGGCATTGGATAAGAGCCAACAAAACCCCAGTACAGATTAAGAAATGTCGTATTTTAGATAGAAATTTCATCAGAATACCTTGAAAAGCAATGATATTTTAAAATTTGATAATGTCAAAGAGGGTGCGTTTTTATTGTTGCTACCATCTTTGAACGAACTTGCAAAAACATTTTGTAAACCCCCATCGTAGCTTATCATAAGCGAAACCTCTTGACGTTGGGCAATCAGTTTGCTCATTCCTAAGCCAATGCTGTAATTCATATAATTATTGAAACTATTTGCATTATTTTTGTCCATCAAATAATTTTGATAATTGGCTTTCAATAGCTTATTGTAACCAAGTCCTGCCATCATAAACCATTTATTGTCAGTATCACCCAATGGTTTTTGCAAACGCAGCGAGGCTGTCCATTGCAAGGTATTAAAAGTAAAATCTTCGACTTTGGCGGTTTTAGCTGAATTTGGAATATAGAAATAGTTGGTATTGTAAATTGCGCCAACAATGACAGACATTGTGCTTTTGGGCAGTAAAATGGCCTGTAAACCACCATGCCAACCCAATTTACTCACGCTATTCACTTTTGTGTTTCCATCGGTTAGGGTTGGTTGCAAATAATTGACCCCTGTTACAATACCACCGCCAATCAATACCAAACCTTTGTACCATTTTTTGGGATTCGGGGTTTTTAAATCTATTTGCCGTTTTTCTTCGTTGGCTACTCTGGTTTCGGCTATTTTTGTTTCGGCATCGTCTATTTTGGCTTGTAAAGCCGAGTTAGCTTCTGTTTCGTTGGCTTTGCGGTAATAATTTTGGGCATCGGCAAAGCGGCTTTCGCTATAATACTTGTCGGCAAGTTTTTCGTAATTGTTGGCAATGTCCGATTTCAACTGTGCGTCGCCAGGGCGGGCTTTTAACATTTCTTCGCCTACTTTGGCGGCCAGTCCAAAATTACTTTGTTTGTCGGCTTCTTCTTTTTGCCTTTCTAAGTTTTTGTTACGGGCAATGTCCACCAATTTTTGTTCGATGTCGGGGCGTTTGCCTTCACCTACCACCAAAGCAGCGTTGTATAGTTTTTGGGCTTTGTCCCATTCGCCTTTTGCAAAATATATATCGGCTTGTTTGCGGAAGCCCTCTGCCTCATTTTCTGAGGGTACAGGGGTTAATTGATTTTTCGCCCTACGTTTGTTCTGAAAATCGGTATATGCTACCATCTTCCTTCCGTATTTTTCGACATACATCGAATTGGCTCTTTCTATCTTAAAAATAAGCCCCGAAGCAGGCAGCAATTCGTGTGTACGGGCATAGATACGGACTGCATTTTCAAAATCACTGTTTTTTAAGTTTTGGTCGGCTTCTTTTTCTAAGAGCAACAAAACTCGGTTTTTCAACAGATTATTTGGCGAACCGTACATTTTTGAGTTTTTGATGCTATTGAGTGCTGTTTCTAACTGTACTTGGTTATTGGTTTTGACTGCCGTTTCTATCTGCTTTAGGCTATTGTTGAGGTTTTGGCAGGTTTTGAGTTTGGTAGTAGCATAGTCGTCGCCTGATACCATTTCCACGCAAACATTGTATAGTTTTTGTGCTTTTTCAAAATTACCATCATCAAAAGCAGCATCAGCCATCGCCTTAAATTGTAGATACTCGCTCACCACCCCGCCATTTTTGGGTTTAGGTTGGGCATAGCAAACCACACTACCCAACAGTAATAACATAAATGAGGCGATATATTTAAGCACTCTCACGTCTTATTGTGCTATTTTATTAGTACAGATCTCTATTTTTTCTCTTATCTCGGCCGTGTTATGAAGTGCCTGCGCCACTTGATACCAGGCCTTTGCTTGTGAATAAAACTCGGCCTCAAAAACAGCATCGCCTTTTTTTACGTAGTTTTTATAAAGTTGTTCAAAACGGCGGTCTCCCAGTTTATACAGTTGCTTAATGACCCGCGCCTGCGTAAAATATTCAATGGCTAAGGGTTTATTGTTGGCCTCGTTAATGGCCAATTCGCCATCGCTCAATAGGTCTTCTATTCGTTGGTATTGATCGGTCAATGTTTTGGTAGATTCCCATTTTTGTTGGTCAATTGATGGTGTTTTTTGAGCGGCTAATGGCTTTTTTATTTCCTCCATTTGTTTCTTGGGCTTTAAGGCCAGGCCAGGTTTTGGGGTTTGCTCTATTTTTGTAACTGTATCTTTGACAACTTTCATCTTGTCGTTTGGTGATTTTGGCATGGGCTGAGGCTGTGGCATAGATTCCTTTTTCGTCAAAAAGTAAAGTAATCCTATTACCAACAAAACACCAGCTACTATCCATATCAGCTTGTTATATTTGTTGATTGGCGGCTCTGGTTTAGGTTTTTGTTCCTCGAATTTATTTGAATTTGTTGATGCTGTACCTTTCGAAATAATTGTTTTTCGGGAAGGTATCGTGGGCTGTTCGTTGGGTTGATCTGTCAAATCCCAAGTACCATTTTCTAAAAAATCATCAGCCCAAGTGGCAAGTTGATGGGCGGTTGGGCGCAGTTCGGGTTCTTTTTCTAAACATCTTTGAATGATTGTGTTTAGTTCTGGCGAAAAGCCATCTGGCAAGTTAGGAGCAGCTACGCCCATGAGCAACGCTCTGCCGCCGTCTCGGTCAAAGGGCAAGTCGCCCGTAAGTAGTTCATACAAAGAAGCCCCCAACGAAAAAATATCTCTACTGGGCTTGATGTTGCTTTTATTTGAAATTTCGGGTGGAGCATAAGCCCTCGAAAAACCGAACATCGTTATGTCGGCATCTCGACCCATGGTGGCTCGTGCCAAACTATTTTTCATTTTTTGACTGATGCCAAAATCTATTAGCGTATAACTGCCATCGTCTTTGAGCAAGACATTTTCGGGCTTTACGTCGCAATGCACAATATTGTTTTGGTGTAAATAGGCTAACGCACTGCCCATCTGCGCCAAGAAAACAGCGGTCTCTTGTTCCGAAAACAGTTTTTCGTCTTCTATTCTTTTAAAAATAGAGCCATTTTTGATGAACTCCAACTTTTGATAGGGTTGCGAATCCCACTTACCAATGTCGAAAGGTTTAGTAATATGGTCGTGTTTTAGATTTTTGAGCAGTTTAAAGTCATCAAAAAAATTTCCCAGCACTTTTTCGCCTACCCGCACAAAAATTTTAAGGACTATTACCTCATCGGCCAACGTGTCTAAGGCTGTCCAAACTTCGGCATCTTGCCCACCGCCCAGTCCTTTGAGCAGTTTGTATCGGTTGTTATCGAATAAATCGTTAGTAGAAAATTTGGCCATAATCAGTTATTGTTTTTCAAAAGCAAATTCAAACGATTTATCTCGTTTTGTTTTTCTTTTATCATCATGTCTTGTACGCTAATTTTGTCGTCTAATGTTTTTTTCTTGCTCACAAGTACGCTTTTAGCATTAGTTTCAACAGCTTTGCCGTCAACTATTTTCGTTAGTTTTTCGTCATTCGCCATTTGTGCATTTATGTCGTTTCGTGTACTAACAAGTTTATCATAAGTTGCCCTATTAACCCGTTGCTGCTCTTCGGCGTTACGCTTGTCTTGTTTTAATTGTGTTATATTTATTTGACTATCAACAACTTGTGACTTTTTTACGATTTCCTGTGTGTTATTCCCTTGGGGCTGACTGACAATAGCCGCCACTATCGTATCAGTTACTGCTGCGATGCGATCTGTACTATCTGATGGTGTTATATTAGCGACTTGCATTTGACTTTTAGTCCACCACCAATAGCCCAGCCCTGCGGCTACCAGCAACAAAAGCAATATCAAAATCCATACCCAACTGTTTGAAGATTTTTGTTTTGTATATAGATTATGACTTTTTTTGCTGTGTTCAATGACTTCTGGATTGCCTACTTTTACCAATTCGTACATTACTACCGTAATATTGTCTTCGCCACCTGCTTTGTTGGAAGCGTCTATGAGTTGATGACTGTTGGTGGTAATGTCATCGTTTTGACTTAATATATTTTTGATTTGACTATCTAATAACATAGAATTCAGCCCATCGCTACACAATAAAAGTCTGTCGCCCTCAACCAATTCTAATGACCTAAACTCGGGCTTTGGTGGGTACGAATCAGCCCCCAAACTCTGCGTAATGATGTTACGTTCATCGTGTACAGCAGCCTCGTCTTCGGTCAATTCGCCTTTTTTGACCATTTCCCAAACTAAAGAATGGTCGTCTATTAGTAACTGTAAACTGCCCATTTGAGGGTTATATTTATAACAGCGACTATCGCCGCTCCAGCCAATGTATGCCCGTGTTTTAACCACCCAAACCAACAGCAGCGTTGTTCCCATGCCTTCACATTCGGGGTTATCGAATGCGTGTTTTACGATAACTTCGTGGGCTTGAAACAGGGCTTTTTCGAGTTGTTCAAAAAAAGAATCTTCACTCCCCGAAGGGCTTCGTAGGCTCTGCTCAAAATACTTTTTTATTTCTTCGACGGCTATTTGAGAGGCTACTTCGCCCGCATTAGCACCACCCATACCATCGGCTACGACCAAAAGACTGCCCATGTCGCCAGCCTCGAATATTTCATCTCGTACTGCCCAGTCTTGCGTTGAGAGATTGACACCAACCAAAAAATTATCTTCGTTGTGGTAGCGAACCTCGCCCTTATCGGTTCGTGCTGTCAGCCGAATCAGTGTTGAATTTTTGCTGCTCATTTATTTTTGTGAGTTTTAAAGTCGTATTATCTGTTGATGTTATGATGCCCCCCAGCCAAAGTTGAAGAATACCTGTATTGAATTTTTCATAAAAAAATGCTCCTCCTATACATTTTCCTTTTATAGATATTGGGTTTTTAAATGTAGCTTCATTATCTATCCAAGTAGGTGTTACCTTACAATAATACTTCTGAATCGTCAATTTTCCTTGACTTTCTTCTTCGGCATTATACAACAATACCAATCGTCCAATTGAAGGCAATAGGGTCTCTTGCCACCAGTTACCTGCTCGCTGGTGTTTTGTCAGTGCTAAAACGCTCAAGTGGTCGTTGATTTTTTCTAACGTATTTGTGTGTTGTTGAGTGAAGAAAGGTGTATTTAACTGACGATAAGCAAACAGCGAAATACTGGGTCGTAGGGAGTCTGCAAATGCTTGAATAGTTGGCTCATCTATCCACGGTTGAGCAACGGTTGCACCGAGCCATAGTTTACCATCGGCCATGACCCCGACTGCATATTGACGACCGTAAAATTCTTTGCCAAAACGTCCGTATTTATTACTTGTTTTGGTGTTATTGCTTGTCAGAACGTAGTCTGTTTTTGTAACAAACAAAAGACTGTCTAAGAGTTGGCTGTATAGCAAATTTATCTCACTTGTATTGCCAAAGACCCGTTCTGGAATTTTGATAGGAAGGCTATCGCATTGTGCAAACGAAATATTTGCGATACACACCACAAGAATTATTAAACCGATTTTTTTCATGGATTTTATGCGTTTTATTGAATTACTGATAATGGAAGAATTCTACCTATTTCACCCATTTTAGACACTACCATACCTACGGCTACAAATTGACCGTTTCGATTAACAAATACTGGCCCACCCGAAGCCCCCGTCTCAAAATTTCGGATAGAAACATTGATAAAGCCCTTTATCGTACCACTTTGGGCTGCGGTGGTGGTGCTATACAATGGCTCTAATTTGCCATTTTCTTGTAGTACATCGCCATTAGAGTAGGCCAATACATGAAGTGCTTGGGTTTGGGATAGGTTATTTGCCAATGCAGCATCGAATAGCACATTGCCGCTTTTATACTTGGTTTTCATGGTTGCCCAATCATTTTGTAATGAGGCTTTTGTCAATGCCACCGACTCGCCTGTGGTGGTGGTGCCGGTGGCGTTGCAGTCGCTCGTAGTATTGCTCGTAAAGCTCTGATTTGTGAATTTGATTGTCAAAAAATTAGAAGATTGTGCCTCAAAATTAACCGTAACCTTGCCGCCCTGTGTGGCTATCATGTTGAGCCGAATCATATCCACATCGTTTTTGTCGAAATAAAGCCAAGGTTCTATAACATGACGAGCCGTAATAAATCGGCCATCTAAACACAAAAAGCCTGTGCCATTCCAACCTTGCCCATTTTTGAGTTCGATATACTGTTCGCTACCATCTGTAAACAATAGATTGATACTTTTGGCACGAATCAGATAGATACTACCACTCATTTTTTTGACTTCGCTTGGTATGTCAATCGTAGTGAGCGGCTTTGGTCGGGGCATTGTAGGCTGGCTTGATGCTTTATTGAACTCAAATCCCTTTTTCATAGCCGATTGTAAATCAGCATTTTGACGATTGAGTTCTATAATTTTTTGGGCATCGGCTTGGTGTTGCGTTCGTATGGTTTGGGTGATTTGTAAAAGCGGCTCGTATTGAGAATATTGGTAAAAAATCAAGCTCAAAGCCAAAAGCAATACACTCAACAAAACCCCAATGGCTACTTTATAGGGGAGCAACGTGGTTTTAGCAAATCGCTGAAACCGTTGAGTTAGTTTCAATAACTTAGAGTCGTTTTCCTTGAATTGAAACAGTGGCCCTACCCTCGACAGTTGAATTTCATCATTGTTTTTGAGTCGTTTTCTTGTGCCTATTTCTGTTATCTCTTTGCCGTTGAGTAGAGTAGGGTTAGACTGAGAGAGGTGTACCAAATAAAAATGCTGGCCATCGTACTCTACGCAAGCATGGCGACTACTCACGGTGTCGTCTTCCTCGGCAAAAACAATGGTACAATCCTCATCACGCCCAAACAAGCACTTGGTCGCAATGATTTTGCGGTAGGTGTTTTTGGGATAATGGGTAGTGTCGTTCAAAAACAAAATAGAAAAAGACACGCTCTCGTTCCCGTTAGAGCGTGCCTCATTTTTACCCATCGTTTTCGTATGTTTTTGCTTAGATAATCGGGTTTTCATAGATTAGCGAAGGCGTTTGTATAGTTTTTCGGCCTGATTTTGGTACAAATGATCATTGATTTGACGAATACTATTGGCCAACTGCAACGCTTCTGCAGTGTTACAACTTTTTAAGAAAGCCAACATAGCGAGCCATTGTGCTTTTTGTCGTATACTGTTGTCGGTGGCTGTGGCTACTGTTTCTTGAAAAATTCCGAGACCATCTTTACCTTGTTTCATGGCCTCGGTACCGATTTTTAGGTTTTCTTCTGGAAAATCATTTTCATCGAAATAGCGTTGGAACAGGGCTTCGCAGTCGGCAGGTGTTAGCGACAAGTCAATCGGCAACTGGCTATCGCTCAATAAATGTGTTTGTTCTTGTTCGTTCAAAAAGTCTTGGACTGGTAGTTTAGCAATGGCTTGATTACCCGTTTTTAGCTCATTTTTTTGTGTTAATTTTTTGTTGATACTACCTTGTCTTTCAGGCATTTGCGAGCTACTGGGTTTGTTTACTGCCAGCAGATTGTCATTGGTCATGGTGGGCGACTGCTGCAAATAATACCAAAGCCCTACAGCTATCGCCGCCAAACAAGCCGCAGCAGCATAGTAGGTTTTGAACCAACTACGATTTTGCTGTACCCTAAAAACTCCCGCTTTGCGTTGCTGGTTTTGGCCTAATGATATTACTGGGGTTTCGCTGATGTCGTTGTGCATGGTGCGAAACGCCTCTTTTAACGCCAGAGCTTTGAGTCCTTTTCTTACAAAACGCTCTAATTTTACTTCTTTTTTGAGGTCTTCATTTTGGGATATTTGCACTTCAAAATCTTTACTTGCTTTGGGGCTGAGGCTATTATTGAGGTAGGCTTCTATTTGTTCTTGTTGGGTTATATTCATGGCTATTGGAATTGTTTTTTAAGTTGTTCTAAACACCTGTGGCGGCTCACTTTTACCGTTCCCTCGGTCGAGTTTAATTGTTGAGCTATATCTTTCATTGAGCGGTCTTCCATATAAAAAAGCCGTAAAATTTGCTGACAAGTTTGGCCTAAATTACCAAAAACAGTTTGTAATTTGGCCAAACGCTCTACGGACAAATCGTCGAAATTTGTCATATCCTCATCGGCTATGATGTCTATTTCGTCATTGTTTGCAACGGTCATTTTGTATTGCTTGCTGTTCAAATATCCTAACCATTGTCTGCGGCAAATCTCAATCAAATAGGTCGAGATTTTGGTATTAGCCCTCAATTCAAACGAGCCATCGGCCACATTGACACAGAGCGTAGCCATCGCATTTTGGAAATAGTCGGCGGCATTATCTGCTGTTCCGCTATTTTTCAAAACAAACCACTCGACCGAGCCATAGCATTGGTCGTATAAAGATTGATAAGCCTTGCTACTTTGCTTGTTTAATGCCTCAAAAAGTGCTACTTCTGTTTCGAACTGCTGGCATGAAGCTACTTTTGGATTAGGTGAATTGACTGGGTTCATTATGAATTGGTCTGTCCCACCAATACACCGTTGGCGAGGGTTAATAGAACGAAAGAATAGAAGGTTAGCAGTAATGCGAAAATTTATTTTGTCAAAACGATAACTGTGTCTTGACCTACTTGAAAAGAGTTGTTTTCTTTCAAGTAAATGGCATCAAGTTGGTGCATTCCTTGCCGTTCTTGGCCAAAGTAGGTGGGGTTTGTAGCTGATTCAAAAGGCGACAATATGTAGTCATAATCGTTGCCTTTGGCCACTACGTCTATTATACAGTGATATTGACGATGAATGGTGCTGTCGGTTGTTTCTATCAACACTTCGTCTGGGGCGGCTTGTTGCGTGTCGTCTGAGCGTCGGCCTATTTTATTGATGCCTATTTTTAGAATTAAAATTTGTTTGGGGGTTTCTGTACCTTGTACTGTAATGTTCTTAATCATCGTAATCTTGTTATAACCTGTTTTTTATAAGCTATTTTGTTTTTGGGTAAAAATAATAAACTTTTAGAGTTTTACAGTATTTTTGTACTAAATAACTATCCAATGGTGCTAACCTTTATAGATTTTGGGTATTAAAGATTATGATCGTAGGCAAACCAACTCTTAATCAGACTATTTTTCGAGGCTTCAATTTGTTGCTGATACTTGGTTGTGTGGCACTTACTGACTGCCAAGATTTACCCACAGCAAGCGAACAAAATCGTATAAATGCCTTTGAGGGATTATTAGTGGGTAAAAAAAAATGGAAAAGCTGCCAAATCAACTGGCAGCTCTCTACCAGTAACTCGGCTTACAACAAACCCATAACGGCAGCCTTTGATGTGGTGTCGAAGGCAGGCACATTTTTAACATTTGCCAACCAATCACCTGCCGACATTAGCATTAGTTTTGCGCCAGCCGCACAACTCGAAAAGACGATAAGTGAAGGCGTTTTGCATTTTGACTTATCTACTTTGGCGGCCATTGGCCAAACCACAACAGGGCAGTACAAAATTGTATTGAGCCAAGATTATAAGTGGACAGATGCCCAGTTGCAGTATGTGGTCATGCACCAATCAGGCACTATTCTGGGGCTGTCGCCCAATCAAAGCAGTACGCAACGCTATTTGCCAAGTAGCCCGACTTTGGCTTTGTCGGACAAAGAAATAGTTGAGCTAAAAGCCATGTATCCAGCTTCGGGTTTGCCCACAATCAAAACAGGGCAAGTAACCGTAGCGGCTACCACCAAAACCTCAGTAGTTGAGGCTACGGTTAGCAATTTTGCGACTGTACCAATGGTGTTGAGCATAGGGCATTGTTGGTCGTCGAAAAGTCAAATGCCTACCCTCAACGACAACGAAGGAATGAGCGGCGATGGACTAACCAAAAGTGGCCAAGCCAACACGAATGCAACCGTTTCATCGCTTTATGGCCTTGTGTCGGGTACTAAATATTACATTAGGGCTTATGCCCGCAACAACTGTGGCGTGGGCTATGGTGGTGTTGTAACCTATACAAAACCATGATAGTAGATTTGTTGAAATCGGTTTGCGCTACCTTAGACCAACTCGAAATTCCGTATATGGTATCGGGAAGTATGGCTATGAGCTTTTATACGGTTGGTCGCAATACGCAAGATATTGATATCGTAATAGAACTACAAGAAGTACAGGTTGATCGATTTTTGTTGGCATTTGACCATCATTATTACCATCAACCCAGTATTATTATCTGACCTTTCGCAGGTTCAAAATTAGGAAAAGTGAAAAAAAGTATCATGTAGCGTCAAAAGTTTAGACCTTTGTGAATAAATTCATTGAAAATTAACGAATGAAGAATCCACAAATTTTAGATGTGTATACTGATTTTTTACTGTCTTCATTTTGCATAGT
>JAYWHT010000021.1:0-19105 GCA_043777595.1 Spirosomataceae bacterium | reverse complement strand
TTTATTGAATACACCTCAAACCCAAAGAAATTGCCTCAAAGATTGAACTTGACTATGGGCTTAAAGTTAGGTAGGTCTGGTAAAACGTCAATTAGTGGAGATGAATTTCAGATATCGTAAACTTAGTAAAAATATAGCGACAGGTCATTATGCTGACCGAGACAAGCAGTTTAAGGTTATTTTTGGATTGGTAGCCATTATGAGCATGCAAACGCCAATTTTAAGTATTGACTGTAAGAAAAAAGAAAACATTGGTAATCTTTATCGAGATGGCAAATGTTATGCCAATAATCCTGTAAAAGTGTACGACCATGATTATTCCCACTTATCTGAAGGTAGGATTATTCCTCATGGTATTTATGACATACAACGTAAAGAGGGTTACGTCTCTATTGGTAATAGCCATGAGACAGCCCAATTTATAGCAGGTAATTTACTATGGTGGTGGTCGGTCGCTGCCTTGGGATAATTTTGGTATTCATTCCTATCCAGATTCACAACGTATTTTGATTCTTTGCGATGCTGGAGGGGCTAACATCTACCGTCATTACTGTTTTAAAAAATAAATGCTGTTGCTGGCAAAAAAATAAGCAAAACTATTATCATCTGTCATTATCCCCCGTACTCTTCTAAGTGGAATCCAATAGAGCATCGTCTATTTGCCCACGTTCATAGAGCTATGCAAGGTATTGTTTTGTCTGATTGTAATATTGTCAAAGAACATATAGAAAAAACTACTACTGAAACAGGGTTAAAAGTAATAGTTCGAATAGTAAATAAAAATTACCCCGTTGGTGTAAAAACAGATAAAAATTATATTGATTTTAAAAAAATTAGGCTACATCCAGTATCACCAAAATTAAGCTACTCTATTGCAGCCTAATATGTTACTTTGTTATTTTTCTATTCCTGTGCGTGTAAGGTTTCATTTATTTTTATACCATTTTAAGAATAACTTGACTTTTTATAAGTGTCGTTTCAATACTGGCTTCGGTAAGTTATAAATTTTCATACTTTAATTGGTTTCACCAAAATCGTACTTTTGTTTAAATCTTAGCCACAAATAGCAAAATAGAGTATTGGTTTTTTTGATACGATAATTTGCAAAACGGGCTTAATAAAATAGTAGAAAATCAATCATTGAGAGTATATTTACCGCTTGAAGAAGCATGGGGTCTAAGTTTAAATCACTGCAGCGGCACCTCTCTAAAAATCATTGGTATTTGATAACATACAATTGAGGGCTTGGCAAATCAAAAAACTTGATAGGTGAGGGGTTTCGATAGAAAATACAGTCAAAAAAACATTTGCATCAATTACAAAAGACTATAAAAACTTAAACCAAACGAAGTTGAATTTACAACGACAAAACATTTCGACAGGAGCAGTCTGGGAAACTACGGTAGGCTACTCACGTGCCGTCAGAATCGGAAACATGATTGAAGTATCGGGAACGGTTGCCAGCGATGACAACGGCGTAGTGGGTCTGGGTGATGTTTATGAACAAACAAAATTTATAATTCAGAAAATAGAAAAAGCGTTGCAGCAAACTGGTGCGGGGCTATCTGATGTAGTCAGAACTCGTATTTTTGTAACTAATATATCAGACTGGCAAGAAGTAGGCCGAGCGCATGGCGAGTTTTTTAAAGATATTCGCCCCTGTACTACAATGGTTGAAGTATCTGGGCTGATAAGCAACGACTATTTAGTAGAAATAGAAGCAACGGCTATTATTCAGTAGTCAATCATTCATCAATTCACTTATTATTTTCAATGTCTCGATTAGTAAAAATAGGTTTGGTTCAAATGTCTTGCACAGCGAGCGTAGAAGACAATTTTCAGAAAGCAATAAACAAGATTCGTGAAGTGGCTGCACAGGGCGCACAAATTGTGTGCTTACAAGAGTTATTCAAATCACTATATTTTTGTGATGTCGAAGACCACGCCAACTTTGGCTTAGGCGAGGCTATTCCTGGCCAAACAACAGTTGGCTTAGGGCATTTGGCCAAAGAATTGGGTGTAGTGATTATCGCTTCATTGTTTGAAAAACGTGCGCCCGGGCTATACCACAACACAACTGCCGTCTTGGACGCTGATGGTAGTTACTTGGGCAAATACCGCAAAATGCACATTCCTGACGACCCTGGTTATTACGAAAAGTTTTATTTTACAGAAGGCGATCTGGGCTATAAAGTATTTGAAACACAATTTGGAAAAGTAGGCGTTTTGATTTGTTGGGACCAGTGGTATCCCGAGGCGGCACGTATTACGAGCCTAATGGGAGCCGAAATATTGGTTTATCCGACTGCAATTGGCTGGGATATAGCCGAAACAGACCCTACCGTAAGCCCCGAACAGTACAATGCTTGGCAGACCATTCAGCGTAGCCATGCCATTGCCAACGGTGTTTATGTGGTTTCTGTCAATAGAGTTGGGCGAGAAGCGGGGCAGCAGTTCTGGGGTGGGTCGTTTGTATCCAATCCATTCGGTAGTTTGTTGTACTTGGCACCGCACGATGAAGAAGAGAACGCCGTTGTAGAAATTGACTTAGACAAAACCGAATATTACCGTACCACTTGGCCTTATTTACGAGACCGCCGCATAGATAGCTATGCACCCATTACCAGACGATTGATTGACTGAGTTCAAAACGATTTTATGGTCATCAATGCTAACTTTCGCCAATCGTTTTTAAAAATTCATCAACGTACTGCTCACCAATCGGAATAGCCATTTCACCGATTGTAATTCGTAAGTTTCTGACAGCCTGTATTTTATCCAACGACACAATATATGATTTGTGAACTCTCATAAAATCGCCAGTAGGTAGTTTGAGTTCGATTCCTTTGAGTGTCATTCGAGTTATGACTGGCCTATCAGCCGAACTAACATATATTTTTACATAATCTTTTAGCCCTTCGATATAAGTAATTTCGTCAAATTTTACTTTTACTAACGAATAATTGGCATTTACAAAAAAGTGCGCTGCCGCAAGCTCGGGCTGTACAGAAGCCTGACGTAGCTTATAAACATCAAATGCTTTATTGGCTGCCTTCAGAAATCGCTCAAAAGCGACTGGTTTTAATAAGTAATCGACCACGTCTAACTCAAATCCTGTGATTGCATATTGCTCATAGGCTGTTACAAAAATAACGAGCGGTGGTGCCGATTGGAGCGATTTCAAAAACTGAACCCCTGTAATACCAGGCATTTGAATATCTAAAAAAATCAAATCTATCACTTGGCCGTGCAAGATTTTCGTAGCCTCAAAGGCATTTCGGCAACTCCCTATAAGTTCTAAAAACGGTATTTGCCGAATGTTGTCTTCGAGTAGTTCGAGAGCAAGTGGTTCGTCGTCTATGGCAAGGCAGCGGAGTGTCATGGCGGGGTGTGATTAAGTTTACTATCAAATAAAAATTGTTAGTTCGGCCACAAACGTATTTTTTTCTACACCGATATTGAGGCTATGCTTGTCGGGGTAAAGCAGTTCCATTCGCCGTCGTACATTGGCAAGACCAATACCCGAACTATCGTCTTTGTTTTCTTTTTGGTCGTTATTGAATCGATTTTTAACCAAAAAGTAAAGCCTATTAGCTGTCGTAACAAGTCTAATTTCTATAAACGGGTCATTGATGTAGCCTGTACCATGTTTAAAAGCATTTTCGACAAACGGAATTAGCAACATTGGCTCGATGATAATGTTTTCGTTGTCGATATCAATGTTTATTTTTATTTTGATGTAAGAACCAAAACGCAGTTTTTGAAGCTCAACGTAGCTATTCAAATAATTTACTTCTTTGTCGATAGGCACTTTCGTTTCGTCAGAGTCGTACAGCATATAGCGCAGCAAGTCCGACATTTTGATAATGACCGGCTCTAACAAATCAGACTTTTTGCGAGCCAATGCCGCCAAGCTATTCATGAGATTGAACATAAAATGAGGGCTAATCTGCGACCTCAGAAACGACAACTCTGACTGTAACCGTGATTTTTCTTGTTCAACTCTCAGTGTTCGTTCCTCTTGGTAGTCGGTCAATAGTCTGTAGCAGGTACTAATACCCAACACAGACATTAACAAATAAAAAGTAGTTGGCCTCAAAAATGTACGTGGCGGCATGCCAGTTATCAGAATCCGAAAATAATAGTTGGCCACCAATGCCAACACCAGCAACGACACCAAGCCAATGATGTATTTGGTAACTTTTTTTTTAGTCAAAAACCGAGGCATCAATAACTCGCTATTGGCATAAAAAACAATGATAGAGATGAAATTGATACTAAAAAAAATGGGCAAAAAATGCTCGCGAAATCCATCGCTACCTCGATTTGTAGGGCTATTAAGCGGCGGGCCACCGCCTTGTTGTGGGTTGTCGAGCAAAAGAGGTAACGATATATAGCAAGCCCAGAATAGTGCATGAGCCAGCACCATCATCAGTTTTCGGCGATTGATGCTGCCGTTTTCTATACTAAATGATTTTGACATGGTTTGCTTGCTACCTTTGTCTTAGTTTTGCCTCAATCGTTTGTTGAGTATGAGGCACAGCCCTTAGGCGTTCTTTCGGAATCAGCTTGCCAGTATCTACACACAAACCGTAATTTCCATTTTTGATGCGGAGTTGGGCATTTTCCAACTGAACAATAAACTTTTGAATCCTTACCGCCGACTGGCTCATTTGTTCTCGCTCACTGGTATCTACGTCTTCCATGAGTTTGGTTGCTGCCCCTGTGTTGTCGGTTCCGCTGTCGTTTTTACGACTTAGGGTTTCTTTGACGTAAGCGAGCTCTCGGCGAGATTCTGTCAGTTTATGATTAATAATTTCGGCAAACTCAACGAGTTCTTCTTCAGAATACCTCTTTCTTTCTTCTTGGGCCATAAAACTAATTTATTATGAAGATTTAATAGTACAACATCAAACACAAATTATAGGCAAATGTATCATATATTTATGGATTTTATTCAATTATTCATATTATGCTTAATGACATGATTTAGATTTACGAGTTAGGAAAAAGGATTTTAGGAATTATGAGAAAAGGTGCCACTTTGCTTTATGGAAGTAACAAAAGTAATAAAATCAGGAATGATTCCAATAGTATAGCGGTGCACGAAACTTTGCAGGTAAGGCAAAAAGCAGCCTAATTTTATTTGCTTGCACTTTTGAAATTCATTCAATATCTGTATTTTTTCAATTTTGGAATGCTTTTAGATGAAGTTTTGGCAAAAAAATGTAATCAAAAATTTGGTTGAAATTTTTAAAACCTGCAAAGTTTCGTACACCCTTTCTAATTACTTGGTTGTACCTAATTATGCCTGTTGTATTTTTGGCAAACAACACTATGCTCTGCATTCCCAATAAAATAACTAACGGTAGTGTTCTCGTATTTTTGACATCAATTAAACTTCATCCAATTTACTGTCATCTCAACGATTTCGGGGTTGAAATGTTGAGGGGCGTAGCTACTCAAAAATTTACCCGATTTCAATAACTTTTGATACTCGCCCATTGAGGGTATTTTTACAAAATATTGGTCGGTAGCTTTCAAGATTTTAAATATTCCTTTGTTGGGTTTTACTTCGTTTACAATGGCCGCAATGTTTTGGGCTGCATTCGAGTTGATGGCCTGTAAATCCATTTCGCCATGAATAGCCAGCACTTGTACCCCCGCCTTCGCCCATGCCGAAGCCACGCTTTGGTCGTTGAGTTCTGAAAAAAACTTGGCTGATTTGCCCAAAAACGTACCCCTTTGGTAGTTCAGAGGGTTTTCTTTGGAAGTCAAAATAGCCTCAAAGTCAGGATTTTGTAGCAGTTCATTGGCCGACTTACTGTTTATGAGCCAGTCAAATAGTAGCGGAGTCATCATACGGGTATTGACATCTATCGACTGTTGAGACTCTTTGAAAAGCGTGGGTTGTTCTCTAAATACATCAATCATATACTCAAACCAAGGCTTTACGACCGTACCATAAGTAATAATACCCCGAGGCTTGTATGCGGCCTGGGCCGCAACGAGGGGCGCAGCCACCCCGCCCAGGCCATGCCCAAACAAAAATACTTTTGTGCTATCGATGTATCGCAGTTTTTTAAGATTCCTAAAACCATTTTCATATACTTTCAACTCTTCGGAGTAGCTTAACATATTGCAACCTCTTGTGCCTTCGCTTTCGCCCACACCTGGTTTTTCTATTCTAAAGACGGCATAGCCGGCTCTCACCCAACCCTCAATTAGTTTTTTGACGTTATTGCTGCTGTCTGTTGCAAAATCAATAGATTTACAGTCGTAGCCTTGCATATAAAACACAGCCGGGAACTTGCCCTCGCCTCGTGGTTTTTGAATAATTGAGCGCAAATACCCTCGGCCATATTGTACTTCGTCATAGATAATCTCCCCTGCTTTGGCAATTTCTTTTGGATAAGCCGTTACTTTGCCTACGGCTCTGGCTTTGCGGCGGTCTCGAATGTATGTAACCGAAATCGGGTCGTTTTCTCGCAACTGATTGGTCAATGCCACAAAATCATAGACATAGAGCGAGTCTATGTTATTGATGGCCACAATTACGTCGTTGGGCAATATACCAAGCTGCTCGGCAGTAGAGTTTGGGCTTATGCTCTTAACCACAATACCACGGGTTTCCAGCCCCCTCAACGAGCGCATGAGCGAGTCTGAGGCTTCGGTGTAGGTTATACCAAGATAGCCTTTGGGTTTGAGACGTTGGGCCGACAGACTGACCGCACAAATCATTAGCAAACCAATGGCAACAATTTTATTCCACATTTTGTATTCAGTTAGGTGTTTGTATAAATCATCACAAATTTTGAGCCAATTATTAAAAACAACTTTTGGCGTAAACTCTTTGGCTAAGTTTAGTTAGTTTTGTCGTAAAATTATATATTATTTTTATTCTTTCAAGAATCAATATTCCGATGCAAATTTATGATGTACTTGTGGTAGGTGCTGGGCCGTGTGGTTTGGCGGTTGGTATTGAGGCCACGAAGGCTGGGCTTACTCACATAATTTTGGAGAAAGGCAGCATAACGGAGTCTATCCGAAAATACCCTAAACGTATGCGTTTTTTTTCGACTGCCGAGAACATTGAGATTGGCGGTATTCCGTTCCCGATTTCGGGCGTGAAAGCCAACAGAGACGAAGCCTTACAATATTACCGCAAAGTGGCTGGTTATTATAAACTCAATTTCAAACTTTTTGCCGAGGTAGCTACCATCGAAAAACAAGAAAATATTTTTGTTGTTATTACTACAGAAAACCAGACATTTATGGCCAAAAAAGTAGTGATAGCTACTGGCTACTTTGATTTTCCAAGAAAACTAAACATCGCTGGCGAAAGCCTGCCACAGGTTTCAAATTATTATGACGAGCCGTTCAAATATTCATATACCAAAGTAGTGATTGTGGGTGGGGCTAACTCAGCAGTTGAGGCTGCGCTTGAGCTATACAGGCACGACGTGGACGTTACTGTTGTTCACAAGGGTTCAGATTTTAGGCAAACTGTCAAGTATTGGCTCATTCCAGATGTAAAAAATAGAGTACGAGAGGGCAAAATAAAAACAAAATTTGATAGTACTGTAACCCAAATAGAACCCAAGCGAATAGAACTTGAAAATACTGAAACAGGCGAAAAAGAATGGTTAGAGGCCGACTTTGTGTTACTTTTGGTTGGCTATACACCCGATGCGGAGCTACTTCGCCGTGCTGGTGTTGTGTTGAAAGAAGATAGTTTAGTGCCAATTTATGATGCTGACACTTACGAAACCAACGTGTCGGGTCTGTATGTGTCGGGGACGGTCATGGCGGGTATTCATACCGAAAAAGTATTTATTGAAAATGGCCGAGACCATGCTGCTGCCATCATTGACCATATTTGCCAAAAGCCTGTGCGTAAAGTAAAAGAATTGATTGAAAGAATATGAAAACATTTAATATCCCAGATTTTTATCGGAGCAGTATTATTAGTCCTATCAAAGAATTTAGGCGAAAGCATGACAAACTCAAACGAGACTTTACGCCTACGGTGCTTGACTTTGGGTCTGTCCGGTTTTTGATTGCCCGGCACTTTGGCTTCTGTTATGGTGTCGAAAACGCCATTGAAATTGCCTACAAAGCCCTGTCCGACCACCCCGACAAACGTATATTTTTGTTGAGCGAGATGATTCATAACCCCGATGTAAACCGTGATTTGCAACAGCGAGGTATGCAGTTTATTATGGATACATCGGGGCGACAGCTCATTGATTGGTCGGAACTCAACAGCGATGACATCGTGGTCGTACCTGCTTTTGGGACAACGATAGAAATACAAAACAAGCTCGCCAGCCTCAATATTGACGCTTACAGCTACGATACAACTTGCCCTTTTGTAGAAAAAGTCTGGAATCGTGCTGCACAGATTGGCCAAAAAGACTACACTATCGTCATACACGGCAAGCCCAGCCATGAAGAAACTCGTGCTACTTTTTCGCACACCAAACAAAACGGCCATGCCGTTGTGGTCAGAGATATGGTTCAGACTGTTAGATTGGCCAGGTATTTGACTGGAAACGGTACAAAAGAAGAGTTTTACGAAGAATTTGCTGGACAGTTTTCAGAAGGCTTTGACCCCGAGCTACATCTACAACGCATTGGTGTGGTCAATCAAACAACTATGCTTGCCTCAGACACACAAGGCATAGCCGACTACCTAAAAAACGAAATTATAAAGCACTTTGGCCTCAAAGCGTCCGAAGTCGAGCAACGTTTTGCCAACACCCGAGATACCCTCTGCTACGCCACCAACGACAACCAAGATGCTACTTACGCCTTGCTCACCCACGATGCCGACTTTGCCGTTGTAGCGGGAGGCTACAATAGCTCAAATACAGCACACATCGTAGAGCTTTGTGAACACAAACTACCGACCTATTTTATTGATTCGGCCAACAAAATTTTGAGTAATCAGTCAATCGAACATTTTGATTTGCATGCCAATACCAATCACATAACAGAGGGGTTTATACCAGACAAAAAACCTGTTACTGTCATGCTCACCTGTGGTGCGTCGTGTCCCGATGCAGTTGTGGAGCAAATTTTACTAAAACTATTGCCTTTTTTCTCAGACACAAAGTCTATCGAAAGTGTGATGGCGGCTTTTGAATAAACCGAAATTGTTGCCTATTTGATAATAAATTCTACCCGTCGATTACGCTTTCGGTTTTCTTCGGTTTCGTTATTGGCCAATGGGCGGGTTTGGCCTTCGCCTGTGTGCAAGATTCTGTTTTCGGCTACGCCTTTGTTTACCAAAAAGTTAGAGATAACTTTCGACCTGTTTTCAGACAAAATTAGGTTTAGCCGTGGGTCGCCTACGTTATCAGTATGGCCAATGATACCAACTGTCATTTTGGGGTTTCTGAGCATGATACCCGCCAGTCGAGCCAATTGTGGATAGGCTTCATAGCGCAACACATAGCTACTTTGGTCAAAATATACATTGTCTTCGATAGCTACCGACTGACCGATTTTGATGTTGTCAAATATCCGTTCGTTTACAACAGGCTTTGGCGTTCGTCTGGCGATAGGGGCTATTTTTTTAGCTGCATTCAATGAAATCTGAAACTCTGAACGCCCACCACTGGCTGCCTCAAATTTTAGTTGCGACTTATCATAACCATTGGCTTCGACCTCTACAATATAAAAATTGTCGGCAATGAGATTGGCCTGAAACCCGTTTGAAATAGCCCTGATAGTACTCACAGGCTGCTTAGTTTGTTGATTGATTACTTTAAATTTGGAATTGGCAACGGCGTTATTAGTAGAGGCATCAACAACCAAAAAATTAAACGACACACTGACAGGAACAGGTTTGGCCACTACCACTACGTTCGGTACTGCTGTACTTGTACCTGGCGTTAGTTTGGCTTCAAAGCTCAAATCTTGACCTGGTACAATTTCTTCGGCATCTAAGTTACTGACATTGACCTTGAAGCCTGCGGCGATGGTCTCGACACGATAAATATCGGGGTCTGTTACTTTCATTTTGGCGACCAATGCCCCTGTTGTTGTGTTGAGTTCAATAATTTCATCATTTTGCTCGCCTTTCAGTTTAAATTTGGCGGGCACTCGCTGCCCTGTACTTGCGTTTATGGCAGAGATAGCAATATATGATTCTGTAAATTTTTTAAGTTTGACGTTAATCGTGTTTTGATTATTCAACTTCGTCAGAACCTCGTCAAGTGGCTTACTAAATGGCATATAACCAGCAGATTCTACCTCGATAACGTATCTTCGTTCGGGCTGAATCTGCGCCACCACTTGCCCATTAGGCACATCTCTGACATTGACAGCGGCTCGCTTGTCGGCCATATCAATGAGTCTGATTGTAGCTGTTTTAAGAGCCGATACTGTTTGTTCGTCTAAAACGTTTATCTTCAAAAAAACATCTGACTTTGAGAGTTTTATTATTTTTTTGCTCTGCTCGCCGCTTAGTTGCTTGGTCAATGGTATTTTTTCTTGGTAATTGCGATAGCCTACCGATGTTACCAAGAGTTGGTATGGCTCTGGTTGAACTAATACCGTTATTTCATAAAAATTGTCGTCGTTGTTGGTCGAGCCAGAGTATGTATCTTTGAAATTGTCTGTTAGTTTGAGTTTTGCTGCTATGGGCTGGCCTGTGGTAGCATCAACTACTCTGAATGACAAATTTTGTTTTGTTTCATTTTTTGTAAGAACTGGCGTGGCCGCTACAACCTCTCTTATTTTGGGTTTAGTAGCAGACTCGGCGGCGGGTTGCTCGGCGGCAGGAGTTGCTTTTTCGGACGGAGACTGATCTTTGATAGAAACCAAACTCACCAAAAACGGCTGTGGTTCGGTATTCGAGCCTATTTTTTCAAAATTAAGCGTTTGACGAAAGGTGTTATAGTCTTGGCAAGCCACTATGACTTGGTACTCGGTATTTGGCTGGACGTTTATCACATACAAGTCGTCTCGCATCTGGCCTGCCAGTTCTCGCTCACTGTTGGTAGCTCTGACTGAAATAATGGCGGCCAAACTTTTTTTTGTTTTTTTATCTCGTGCCTCAAAGCCTACTTTAAATTCTTGGGCGCAAACATCAATAGAAATAAAGGCGAGTAGCAATAAATAAATACAATTTTTCATTAGGGGTTAGGTTTTTTGAACACACAAATCTACACACTTTGCACTAAAAATAAATATCTGTTGTTTTTTTACTAATCTTCGGCCAGCGTTCTGGATAAATTTAGACGATATACCCCCAACGATGGAATAGCCGCTGCAACGATACCAATAGCGATTGCGCCAACAAAAAGCCAGAGTTCGTCTGGTAACAAACTAAAATTGGCAAACGAATAATGAAAGTCTGAGTCGGCGGCTCGGCTAAATAACCACAAACCCAGACGGCTCGTAAATACCCCTGCACAATAGCCAACTACAGCCAGCAAAACGCCTTCGAGCAGCAGCATCATAAACAACCGAGTACGAGTTGCACCCATCGAAAGCATCAGTGCCATTTCGTATTTGCGTTCTTTTAGAGAGTTATAAAGCGATACAAACACGCTCACGCCAGCAATAATAATAATGACCAACGCCAACAAACGTAGTGTGTCTATACCAACGCCCAACATCGAAAACAGTCGATTGATTTCAAAAGCTACGGACGCTGCTTGCATTTTGGTATTTTGGTTAATAAACCGAGGCAGCACAACCATACCCATTGGATTTCTAAATTTGATAAGCAAGGCCGTAATTTCTTGGTCAGACTCGTCTTTTTGTTGGGTCGAATCTTCTGTCAATAAAGCCGTTGCCGCTGCACCACTACTGGGGCTTTCGGTGTGTTCGTGTAGATTCCAAATACTCGACAGGTCGGTAAGTATAAGTTGGTCAATGACTGAGTTGTTGGTCTCAAAAATACCAACTACTTTGTATTTGGCGAGGTCATGTAAGTCGTCCATGTTGTCAAACCCGTGTGCGCCAGCAAATACATCACCTACTTTTAGCCCCGTTACTGCGGCAACTTTTGCACCGATGGTGGCCTCCATGGTGGTAGCAAACAGCCTTCCATTTTGCATTTTGGCTTCAAAATGATTGGAGTATTTGGCATTTGTGCCTACAATTCTAAACGATTTATAGTTGTCGCCCATGGAGAGCGGAATAGCCATTTTGACTAACGGATTTTTGGTAATACGTTGAGCCTCAATAAGTGAAATGTTGCCAGTAGGGGAATCAATCTGATAAATAGCCGACAAAATAAGTTGTAGTGGGCTGCCCTTTGCCCCAACTACCATATCTATACCTTTGATGTTACGCCTAAACTGATCGTCGAGTTGTTTGTTGAGCAACAATAACAACGAAATAATACCAATGCCCAGTGTCATCAACAATGCGCTCAAAAAGCTATTGAGTTTTTTGTCTTTTAGATTTGCCCAACTGATTTTAAAGATGTTCATTACAAGCTAAGTTTTTAGATTGCAATTTACGAAATGTTTTTGGGGATTTTCCAAAATCAACCTATTTAGGTCGGGCGTTAGTGATGGGCAGAGATATAAAAAACGACGAGCCGCAGTCTTCTTCAGATTCAAACCATATAGCGCCGCCAGCGTGTTCTACGCCTCGTTTGGCTATGGCCAAGCCCAATCCTGTACCGCCCTCATGCTCACGGGTTGTAAAGTTTGGCAAAAATACACGATTTCGTATGTTTTCAGGAATACCCACCCCATTGTCTTTGACCTCAATATAGACACTGCCTTCGTCGGTATGTAGTTTGAGAGTAATTTCGGGCTGACGATTGGTTGGCACAGACTGGATTCCGTTAATTATCAGATTGGTAATAATTCTACCCGTTAGCTGTCTATCGCCCATCACATATACATCTTTGGCTTGAATGTCGCTGTTCAATATTATTTTTCGGTCTTCAGAATATAAGTTTGCTGCTTTTTCGAGAACAGTCGTAATCTCAAAAAGCTCATTTTTGGGTAGTGGCATTTTAGCAAAATCTGAAAACGAGGTAGCTATGTCGCTAATGTTATCTATCTGGTCAATGAGCGAGTCAAAGGTTTTATTGATACGCTCGCCGTTAGGTACGTTTCGATAGGTTGTGCGTTGCAAATGCTGGATAGTGAGTTTCATCGGCGTAAGTGGATTTTTGATCTCGTGCGCCACCTGTCTTGCCATTTCTCGCCATGCAGCTACTTTTTCGCTCTCTGCCAGCTCTTGTTTGCTATCTTCGAGTTTTCGTAGCATTTGGTTATATGCCCCTATCATTACCCCAATTTCATCGTCCGATTTCCATTCTAATGGTTGGTTAAGTTGGTATAGGTTTATTTTTCTAATTTTTTGTGTAATCAATCTAAGTGGCACCGTCAAAATATTCGATGCCCAATACGATAACAACAAAAACAACAAAAACATAATAGCAAATACACTCAATACCGACGATATGACCTCAATAATCTGTCGGTCGAGTTCGGGTTTTGAGTCAAAGTACGGCACTCCCAACACTCCCAACACCTTACCCTTAGTCGATTTGACAGAAATATAAGCCGTCTGGTACTGATTGTTGCCCAACGACTCAGACAGCAGTACCTCATTTTCTTTGTCTTCGAGCAGTCGTTGGTAGCCTTCGGGGTTTAGCCGCTTAGATAGCAGCCCTTCTTCAAAAATCAATTGCTTGGTCGAAGTATATAATTTACCGTTAGTATCAAAAAAGTTTACATCTAAATCTGCATCACGAGCAATGCGCCCCAGTTCTTCTTCGAGTGCGGCCTTGCTTCGCCCTCCTCTGATGGTTTCTTCCAAATAGGGCTGAAAGTTAGTTGCCACCGTTTTGGTATTGTTAAGATAGGCCGTTTCTTGATTGCTGATATAGTTGGAACTGATGACTTTTAGCATTATTACGACCACCAAAGCCAGCGGCAAAAAAAATGCCGCATTTAGTAATATCTGGATTTTGGTTGTATAATTGACTTTTAATTTTGAAAAACCATAATTGATGGCATAAAAAATAATAATCAGAATGACGTACAGTATCAATATTAAATACAAAAATGAAAAATTTGAAATAATATTCTTCCATGTATATTCTTTGGATGACACAACTACCTGACGGCTATTTTTACCTTTTTCGCCAACGTGTCGGTATTCATTGAACAATATACCCTTTGAGTATAAAACACTATCTTTCAAAAAATTAGGGGGTAGTTTTCGTTCGTAGTTGTAGCTACCTGTGCTGTAGAGCAGTCGTCGCTGGGCATCATAGACGGCATAGCTATATTGACGAGTTTCTGGGGCTTGAATAAACCGTTTTTCCATCAATAGCTCAGGATACACGCTTTTGGGAAACTCATTACGAGGTTTGAGCGACAACACAACATGGCCAACCAATGTCGTGTCGCTTCTGATGTCTATTAAGCTGATGTACTCTTTATTAAAATTGTTTTCGACATCGTTCACAAAAAATATACTCGAATAGGCCGTCTTGTAGTTGGGCTTACGGTAAGCTATTGAGTACGACTCATAGTCTGGTGAAGGATCAAACGGAACACCATCTAATGGCTCACCTTTGGCCGAAAAGGGTATAACTTCAATATTGTAAAGGTCAAAATACATACTGAGGTGCGTACTTTTGACATTTTCTTGAATTTTTTGCGGTAAAAAAGCATTGGCATTCAAAAAAGTATTCTGAATCTCTCGGTCTTTTTTAATAGAATTATTGGCTTGGTCTAACAAAAACTCGCCAAGCTGGTCGTTTTCGGCTATCAATTGTCGGCCAAACTCTTGCTTTCTTACTACGTCTTTAATTTGTTCTTGTTCATAGACAATGTAAGTTGTGATGAGCGTACAAAATAAAGCCGCCAAAAAGTAATAAATAGACGTTCGGTAACGGAATGCATAGAGAATACGGGGAAACCGTAAAAAATAGAGTAGCAAAAAATATATAGCATGTACGACAACTATGACATCAAAGCCCACACCAAACAGATACATAGTAAACAAGCCAATGGCTGTTCCGACAGTAAAGTTCAATAAATTGGCACCATGGCTACCATTGAACCTAATGAAAATATTGCTTAGTATGTGTATTAACAAAAAATAAATACTTGATATACAGACAAATATGGCTAAACAAACGATTTTTAGGGAAGAAAATGTAATACTCAAGGTTATGTCAAGCGAAAAATTGGACTTGTCATAAATACTTTCTAATTCTCGAAAACAACCATAAAATACCCAATAGCTGAGAGCTACTGCAACAATAGCCACAACCCGTTTGACGTTGGTGGCAGATCGAGTAAATAGAAAATGTGTTTTGGAGCGGTAATAATAATCGACCAAATAAAGAGCAAGCACAAAAACTACGATACAGTTGAGCAACAAGTCGCCGAGAGAAGGTGCAAACTTGGAGGCTACATAAAATTTGGGATTAAATATATCGGTTTCATAAAACAGCGATGGAATGTTAAAGTATAACATTCCGATTCGTAATATAATCAAATAGGCAGCCAATATAACAAACGATAGCTCGTAGTTTCGATTTCGACTCAGTCTGATAACCCATTGCCAGACATAAATACCAAAAAACAACACCGACAATATCGACAAAACCACAGTATTGATACTGAGCGTTTGGTTACGGTAAATTTCAAGTTTGGGTGGAATGACAGAAAACAAAAATCTATTTTGATCGTCAAATATTGTCTGATATGGTTTTATTTGTTTTGTCGAAATTTCTTGTGGGTCAGTTACAAAAAGAGATAAATTATAACCAGACTGTAAATGATTGTTGTCTCGTTTATAGTCTCTGCGTAGGTTTATGGCCGAAAAAATGTCGATTACATCGTTTTTTATATTCAACGACCGCCTGCCAATAATATATTTGCCTTGCTGAAAATCTATAAGATGGGTTGAGGTTATATTAAATATTTTGGCGGAGTCTGGAATAAACCGATGGTCTGACCAAAATACTAATTCATGGTTTTTGTAAATATAATATGGGTAATTGGTTAGCGTTCGCAGTTCTGTAAAGTTAAACTGTTGCGCTTTCACAACACGCTCTGCCACAGTACCCAAGTCTTGTTGCAACGCTCCTACCTCTTCTTTGATTCTTGTTCGGAGCGACGACAGGTACTTGTCGTCAGATGCGCCTAATGCTTCTTTATCAGAAAAAAAATTAAACAAAAATGCACCACCAAGCAATAACAGAGATAGCAATAAAAATATATGTTTGGTATGTTTTTTCACGTTCAGTAAATCCATAAAGAGGTTGCCAATATCGTTTTAATATTTTGCCCAAACAAAGTTATCCTAAAATCGTGCCAAAATTATTGATTTAGAATAGTTTTTATTTACATTTGTCAAAGTTACGGATATTTAACACTATTAGTATGCTATTGCGTTGGATAATTGGCTGTTTTATGGTTTTGTGGCCACTCGGCACAATGGCACAGACTAATTTCGTTGCATTTTGGGGCTTCGAGGGCAATCGCAATGGTGCTACCGACAACCCAAACGTAGTAGCCTCTCCACTCAACCTGTCGGGCATCAATCAATTAGGCTTTCCTGCCGGTGCAACAGGTAGTGCGGTGAGTTTGGGTGGTTGGTCTACAACCAATGTCATTGGCGATTATGTCGAATTTTCGGTAACTCCCCAAGTTTATCGCATCTCCATCAGTTCGGTTTCGTTTGTTTTTAATAACACCAACAACGGCCCAGTACAGTTAGTAGTTCGGTCGAGTGCCGATAATTTTGGTGCAAACATTGGTGCATCTGCCGTAACAACCACCTACAATAATCTAAATATTGCGCTGGCTTATACTGACATTGAAACCACGACTACTTTTAGAATTTATGGCTACTCAGCCGCAAGCGGCACAGGCGCACTACGGCTCGACAACCTGACCATAAACGGAAAGGTAGCCATAGTGCCTCTCCCTGTTGAGCTAACGGCGTTTAAGGCACAAGTATTTGACAAACAGATAGATATAATGTGGCAAACGGCTTCCGAACGCAATGTGTCGGGCTTTGAGTTGCAACGAAGTCTTGATGCAATTGAGTTTATGACGTTGTCAAATATTAAAACCAATGGCGATTCGTACCAGCAAAAACACTATCGCTTTACGGACTTAACGCCCATGATTGGCACAAATTACTACCGACTTCGCCAGACCGATAACGATGGTACGTTTACTTATTCTAAAATCATATCAGTGATTGTGTCCAATACTACTCCACAGATATGGGTATTTCAGAATATAGTTTCAACTCAACAAATTAGGGTTCGATTGCAGCAGTTAGAGCCTCAACATTTACAGATATACAACTCCATAGGCCAGCCAGTAGTGTTTGAGTGGCAACAACTATCTGACAATGATTACATACTGAAACCCCATCAGATATTGGCTTCGGGGCGTTATTTTTTGGTCGGTAGCCATAATCAGCAACGCTGTAGCCAGCGGTTTTTGATTATAAATTAACTCAATAACCGATAAACCAAATGCACGGGCAGCCCCATAATTGTATAATATGACCCTTCGATGCGCTCAATACCAATCATACCTATCCATTCTTGCACGCCATAGGCACCAGCTTTGTCAAAAGGGCTGTAGTTTTTGATGTAATAGTCTATTTCATTATCGGTCAAGATTTTAAAATATACGGTTGCTACATCAGTAGCAGTCTGAGTCGATTGCCGATTCATAACACAAATACCTGTGATGACTTGATGCGCCCTACCTGACAACTTTTTGAGCATAATTCTTGCCTCAGTAGCATCGGTGGGTTTGTTCAAAATTTCGTTATCAACCACCACAATCGTATCAGCGCAAAGTATCGTTTCTTGTTTTATATCAATCCTAAACTCTTCTGCTTTTTGAGTGGCCAAGTACGCAGGTACTTCAATCGGCGGCATCGTTGCTGGAAAAATCTCGGACGTTGGCCGTACTTTGACCGAAAATTTAAAACCCAGCTCTCTTAAAAGCTGCTGCCGACGAGGTGAGTTTGATGCTAAAACGAGCGACGAGTGTGCCATTATTTTTTAATTTTTGAACAAATATCTAAAAATACACTCAAAAACAACCAATTTATCCCCTTTTTCGTCTGATAGTTAATGGTAAACAAATAGCAGGCGGACACTCACAACTGGTCGATTGCAAAATAACTGTCTTGTCGGTAACACAACCAGCGGCACTAAATACTCGAATCGTGTAAACTTTAGGCAATGCTGGGCTTGCCAAATCTTTTAATAATATGCCGTCATTTGGAATGTTATTGGCTAATTGGTAAGTAGCTGATAATGTGTAGCTTGACGCTTCAATTATGTCATATTTTAAGCCTATGGCAAAGCCCGAAATTACTATTTTTCCATCAATATTTTTATTGCCATTTATACAAGAAGCCGAAGTAGCTGTGGCTTCAAATGGTACGCTACAAATACCTGGTTTTAGGCCACCATCAACTACCGCATTGGCTGGTGTCAAAGTTATAGGTATTGATTGGCCGTTAGTGCCTGCGTCTGAGTCTTTCGTTGGGTCGTTGCCCGATTTTGGTTTTACAAATGTTTGCCCAGCAGGTGGAATCATAAGTATCGAATAGGTGCCGACAGGTACTGTGAAACTGTATTTACCATCTGAATCGGTCTGTGTACTATCAATTTTGTTACCCAATGAATCCAACAAATACACTGTAATTCCAGCCGCAGGCAAGTCCCCTGTGGTTTGGGTATTGCTGGTGTCTTTGTCGATAAAAGCCGTTCCTGAGATTGTGCCAGTTGGTTTGGTGCAAGTAGGAGCTATGAGTGTGATTTTTATGGTTTTGGTACACCCATTAGCGTCGGTAACTATTACACTGTACGAACCTGCGGCTAAATCACTGATATTTTGTGTATTGCTGCCATTCGACCACGCATATCTATAAGGTATAGTGCCACCTGAAATAGTCAAATCTATTTTTCCACCTTTGAGATTGGCGCAAGTGATATTGGTTTTAGTAACTATTACTTTCAGAGAATCTGCGGGTTGTGCTACTACAAAATTTAACGTCAAAACGCATTTGTTGTTGTCGGTAATTTTGACTGAGTAGTTACCCGCCGATAGTGCTGTGATGTCTT
>JAYWHT010000020.1:0-67804 GCA_043777595.1 Spirosomataceae bacterium | reverse complement strand
TACTATCTGGTTCATGGTTATCTCTATTTTGGTTTTGCAACCTTGAGATAACCATTTTTACCCTTTTTTCAAAATAATTCTACTAGCACAATCCGTTTAAAAGCTACTTCTGTCGTTTGATCTGTGATAGTGTATTGAAAATTATAAATTTGTGGTATTGGTCAAAAAATGTAGTTTTACGTTTTAAATTATCACTTAACCCCTGCCTACGATGAAACGACTGAGTTTGGTAGTAATCTTTTTTTTTATGTCAGAAATTGTTTTTGGTCAAAACATAGCACAACGCCTTGGCGATACGTATGAATTTTACAAAGAAAAATCAATTACCCAGCAGCGGTTCAAGCACAAGGACATACAGCCACTGTTGGAAAAAGCCAAGGCAAATGCCGCTTTTGAAGTGAGCCAAATAGGTAAGTCGTTTGAAGGCCGCTCGATTAGCCAACTAAAATACGGCAAAGGTGCGCCTTCGGTATTGTTGTGGTCGCAGATGCACGGCGACGAAGCCACTGCAACGATGGCTATGCTCGATATTTTCAATTTTTTGAGCGCCACAGGTGATGGTTTTGATGATTTTAGAAAAAAAATATTTGAAAACAGCACACTTTATTTTGTACCAATGCTCAACCCCGACGGTGCGGAGCGTTTTCAGCGGCGCACAGCCCAAGAAATAGACATGAACCGTGATGCGCTGCGGCTACAATGCCCTGAGTCGCAGTTGCTCAAAAAACTACAAAACACCATCAAGCCAGCCATCGGTTTCAATCTACACGACCAAAGCCCACGTTACAGTGCAGGTACAACCAAAAACTTAGCGGCGGTTTCGTTTTTGGCTACTGCCTACGACTATCCACGTACCATCAACTCTGTCAGAGAACGAGCCATGAAACTCATTGTGGGTATGAACAAAACGATTCAGCAGTTTGCCCCCAATATGGTAGGACGGTACTCAGACGAACACGAGCCTCGGGCATTTGGCGATAATATTGCCAAATGGGGAACGAGTGTAATTTTGGTTGAATCTGGCGGATATAAAAACGACCCCGAAAAACAGTTTATTCGCAAACTTAACTATGTGTCGATACTGACTGCGCTACAAGTCATTGCTGAGGGCGCTTACAACAAAGAAAATAGAGCCGATTATGACAAAATTCCACAAAATGAAAAACTACACTTCGATTTGCTGATTCGTAACGCTCGAATAGAAATCAACGGCCAGAGCTATGTAACAGATGTAGGCATAAACCGCATTGAAAGAAATAGAAACGAAGCCACAACTTTTGTCTATGAGTCGATTATCGAAGACTTTGGCGATTTGTCTATTTTTTATGGAGTCGAAGAATTAGATGCCAAAGGTGCTATAATTATAGACGACAAAAACAACGCCATTGTACCAAAACTAAAAGATGCAGCTACGTTTTTGCTCAAAAAAGACAAACAAATAACGACAATCGAAAATGGATTTGTGAAGTAAGTATGACCAAAAAAAATATAAAATCTTGGGCTATTTTAGGCATAGTTCATACCATTTTACTGATGGCTTTAATTTCACATGGGTCGTTCAGTTTTACGGTTATGGGCTTCTGGAAGTGTATTATACAAAGTGGCGTGCTTATGTTGATTATGTCTTTTTCAATAAAAGAGCCATCAGTCAAAAGAGAGAATGAGTCCAAAAACAATACCAATTAGTGTCCAAAAACAAGCCATGAAAAAACAAATCTTGCTCTCAATCTGCCTTTTTGTTACGCTCTTTGCATCTGCCCAGAGTTATTATGAGGGTAAGCTGGGGCCGCTCAAATTTGGACTGAAAATAATGACCAATCCCGCCCAAGCGTGGTTTTATGTGCCTGACCAAATGGCGTTTGAGGTACCTTTTGCCGATGTCAGAATGACGACTGATAGTGTTTTTGGAGAATTTAAAATGGCCAAAGCCAAAATCAAGGGTAAGTTCTCGGCAGACAAAAAAGTGTTTGTAGGGCAATGGGTACAAGGCCGCTCGACTGACTTGATATTGACCCAAACCGACCAACTATCTTTTGCTCGCCGCCCCCAAACCCCCAAGCCCCCGTTTGACTATGAGACGGAAGACGTACTATTTACTGATGCCAACAAATCAATTACTTTTGGAGGTACTTTTACACGACCAAAGGGTAATGGTAAATTTACGACCGTGCTACTGATTTCGGGGTCGGGCCAGCAAGACCGAGACGAAACGATTGGCGGACACAAAGCGTTTTGGGTTATTGCCGACTACCTGACCAAAAACGGTTTTGCAGTTTTGCGCCTTGATGACCGAACAGTAGGCCAAACGACTGGCCAATTGGGTACGTCTGCCGACTATGCCAAAGATGTGTTGGTGGCCGTAAATTATCTCAAAAACAGAAAAGAAGTAAACCCCAAAAAAATCGGCCTCATTGGCCATAGCGAAGGCGGCATGATTGCACCCATGGCCGCCAGCAACTCAAAAGATGTGGCTTTTATTGTATCGTTGGCAGGCATGGGCGTATCTGGATATGACTTGCTGCTCAAACAAAGCGATGCCGCTCTCAAACAAATGGGCATGAGCGACGAGTACAGAGGCTACACTACCGACCTCAACAAAACGATATATGCCGTATGTCGTAGATTGCCCACGGAAGGCGATATAACGGACAGCCTCAAAACAGCTTTTAACTCTTGGCTCGCTCGCCAACCCGCCGACCGTCTGGGGCAAATGGGCCTAAAAGGCAAAGAAGGCGAAAGCAAAATGACAAATCAGTTTCCGTTTATTGGTAGTGCTTGGTATAGGTATTTTTTGAAATATGACCCTGCACCTACGCTCCAGAAAATCAAGATTCCTGTTTTGGCTCTCAATGGCGATAAAGACATGCAGGTAGATGCTGCGGCTAATCTGACCGCTTTTGAGGTAAATTTAAAGAAAGCAGGAAATAAAAATTATAAAGTTGTAACCTTACAGGGGCTTAATCATCTTTTTCAAAACTGCCAGACCTGTACCATTACCGAGTATAGCACATTAGAAGAAACGTTTTCGACCAAAGCCCTACTGATTGTTTCAGATTGGTTGAAAACAATGTAGTTGGACCTGACAACTTTCCAAAAGTTATCAAGTCTCATAAAATCTGTACTCACAAATCTTAGCCCATTATATCGCCAGATGCACCCATCATTGAGAAGCCACCATCGTGGAGTAGATTTTGGCACGTAACCATGCGGGTATAGTCCGAAAACAACGACACTACATAGTTGGCGCAGTCGGCGGCGGAGGCGTTGCCAAGTGGTGCCATTTTGTCAGCCAAATCATAAAATTTTTCAAAACCACCAATACCCGAGCCAGCCGTTGTTTTGGTAGGCGACTGCGAAATGGTATTGACCCGTACTTTTTTGAGTTTACCATAGCGATAGCCATAACTACGGGCAATGGACTCCAACACAGATTTGGCTTCGGCCATGTCGCCATAAAACGGAAAAACCCGCTGCGCTGCCATATAACTTAGCGCCACCACCGACCCCCACTCGTTGATGGCGTCCATTTTTTCGGCTACTTGCAAAAACTTATGAAACGACAAGGCCGAAATATCTATGCTTTTGAGATACCAGTCGTAGTTTAAGTCGCCATACTCACGGCCTTTGCGTACATTGGGCGACATGCCGATTGAGTGCAATACAAAATCTACTTTACCCCCCAAAATCTCAATAGACTTACCATATAAGTTTTCAATGTCTTCGACCACCGTTGCATCGGCAGGGATTACTTCTGCTTCACAGAGTTCTGATAGTTTTTTTATTTCGCCCATTCGCATCGCAATCGGTGCGTTGGTGAGTGTAAAAGTTGCGCCTTCGGCTTTGGCTTTGAGTGCCACTTTCCAAGCGATAGAGTCTTCGTTGAGTGCGCCAGATATAATGCCACGCTTGCCTTCTAAAATTCCAGTTGCCATTTTGAGTTGGTTATTATTAGACCGCAAATTAACGGTTTTTCGAGTAGTTACGTTTATCAAATCTCAAAAAAATTATTCAGAATAACTATTTTTACATTGCGCCAATAATTATTTACCCACAAATCTTAATTTTGGGCTGGATAGTGTGGCCTATTTTGATACGTGTTTTTTTAGAATACTGTCAAAGTAATGATAACTTTGCTTTGTCGTTTGAAAACCACGTATTTTAAAAAATATCAGATACTGAATATCAAAAATCCAAAATCTGAGAATAATGGTCAAATTTTATTTTTTAATACAATAAATCGTATGTCAAAATTATTTTTCGTTGGGTATTTTAGTATTTGTTTTTGTTTGTTTTCTAATGCCCAAACAGGGACTTCCAAATACAACGCCCATGCGTTATTTCACCCACTACTCAACTATCAGCCAGGTAGCGAGACCAGAGCAGGAAGTGGCGCACCTGGGCTTAATTACTGGCAGAACCGTGCCGATTATAAAATTGTCGCAACACTGCTCGAAGAACCCGCCAATACCATCAAAGGTGATGTTGAGATTACTTACACCAACAACAGCCCCGAAAACTTGGCTTTTATATGGTTGCAGTTAGACCAAAATGCTTTTAATGACAATTCTCGAAGCGGCAAAACTACGCCCGTTGGTGGTGGTCGTTATGGCAATACAGGTTTTGAGGGTGGTTGTGTGGTTAGTTCAGTACAAATTATTCAAAATAAAGGAAAATACGTTTTTGCAGACTATATCGTTACCGACACAAGGCTACAGATTAGACTTACTGAGCCGATGAAAGCGAATGGCGACATACTCAAAATCAAAATTAGTTATTCGTTCAAGATTCCAGCCGATGGCTCTGACCGAATGGGAAAATTACCTACCAAAAACGGCGTTATTTATGAGATAGCGCAGTGGTACCCAAGGGTTTGTGTGTTTGACGACATCGAGGGCTGGAACGTATTGCCTTATCTGGGTGCAGGTGAGTTTTATTTAGAATACGGTGATTTTGACTACGAAATAACCGTTCCCTTCGACCATATCGTGGCAGCTTCTGGTCAGTTGCTCAACCCCGAAGAGGTATTGACCAAAAACCAACAAAAACGATTGGAAGAAGCCAAACAAAGCGATAGGACGGTCGTAATTAGAAGTAAAGAAGACATTAAAAATACAAACAGCCGCCCCCGAACGTCAGGAATGACAACATGGAAGTTTAGATGTGAAAACGCCCGTGATGTGGCTTGGGCTAGTTCTCGGGCATTTGTCTGGGACGCTGCCAAAATAAATTTACCAAGTGGCAAAGCGGCATTGGCGCAATCAGTTTATCCTGCCGAAGCGGCCACCCCCGACGGCTGGAATCGCTCAACTGAATACGTCAAAGGGTGTATTGAGTTTTATTCAAAATACCTCATGGAGTTTCCATACACATCGGCTACCAATGTGGCTGGTAGCGTGGGCGGCATGGAGTACCCAGGCATTGTGTTTTGTAGTAGTGGTAGCCGCAAAGATGGTCTTTGGGGCGTAACCGATCATGAGTTTGGCCATACGTGGTTTCCGATGATTGTGGGTAACAACGAGCGTAAGTATGCGTGGATGGACGAAGGTTTCAATACTTTTATCAATACACTCTCAACCACCAATTTTAATAAAGGTGAGTACGACCGTGAACGAGCAGACAACATGCACGACATGGCCCCAAGTCTTTTTAGAGACGGGGCAGAACCAATTATGACTACCCCAGACGTGTTGCAAACTCAAAATATGGGCTGGGACGCTTATTTTAAACCCTATTTTGGCCTCAAAATATTACGTGAAACTGTACTCGGACAAGACCGTTTTGATTATGCCTTCAAGCAATATGTCAAGCGATGGGCTTTTAAGCACCCAACACCACAAGATTTTTTTAGGACAATCGAAGATGCCGCTGGTGAGGATTTGAGTTGGTTTTGGAAAGGCTGGTTTTATGAAAACTATAAGCTCGACCAAGCCGTAACAGACGTACAGTATATAGACCAAAACCCCGAAAAAGGCGCATATATTACAATCGAAAATTTAGAACAATGGGCATTGCCTGCCACCATCGAACTCGAAGAAACGAACGGACTAAAAACACGTGTAGAAATGCCCGTAGAAATTTGGCAGAGAGGTGGTACTTGGCGATTTAGAAGCAAAACACAGCTGCCGCTCAAGTCTGTAACGATTGACCCCGATACCAAAACCCCCGACATCAATCCTTACAACAACACATGGCGACCAACCAAAAACAAAGATATTGAGCGTGGCGGGAAATAAATTTTTTGAAAGATATAGGGTACTTACCATGCTATTAGACGGCGTACCAACGACAAATATTTAGAAAAATAGACATAAATTTAAGATAATAATTTTTGCAAAATGGAAATATTAGGTAACAACAAACATAAAATAATATACGCAGACGCTTTGGAGGCATTGAAAACGCTACCAGACAATTTTGTGGACTTGATTTTTGCTGACCCACCATACAATATTGGCAAAAATTTCAATGGACAAATTGAAAAGTGGGACACAGAAGAAAGTTATTTACGATGGTGCTATGAATGGCTTGACTTGTGTATTCAAAAACTTAAACCAAATGGAAGTTTTTATGTAATGACAGCCACTCAATTTATGCCATATTTTGACATTCATTTACGCAAAAAACTAACAATTCTTTCAAGGCTTGTTTGGTCTTATGATAGTTCAGGCGTTCAAGCCAAAAAATATTATGGATCAATGTATGAGCCTATTTTGTTTTGCGTGAAGGACAAAAATAATTATACTTTCAACACAAACGATATTTTAGTAGAAGCAAAAACAGGAGCAAAACGCAAACTTATTGATTATCGTAAGGCTGTACCAACTGTTTATAATTCAGAGAAAGTGCCAGGAAATGTTTGGGAATTTTCAAGAGTTCGTTACAGAATGGACGAGTACGAAAACCACCCAACACAAAAACCTATTTCGTTACTTGAAAGAATAATAAAAGCAAGTTCAAACGAAGGCGATTTAGTTTTAGACCCATTTTCGGGGACTTTTACAACTTGTTATGTAGCAAAAGAATTAAATAGAAATTCCATTGGTATAGAGTTGCAAGACGAATATGTTAAAATTGGTTTGAGAAGATTACAATTAGCCGAAGAATTCAAAGGCGAAAAATTAGAAAAAGAAATACGGACTTTTGAAACCGAAAAAGCGGAACGCCGCTCAATTGCAACACAACAAAATCTAACTTTATTTGAACCTAATAGAACATATATTCACAGCCAATATTAAAGAAGTTTTGTCCCGAAGTTTCGGGAACAAAAATGCAGATGATATTTTTGTCAAAAGCCAACTCATTCAATACATAAATGAGAAAACTCGTTCAGCAGGTAGAGGTTCAAAAGCAAGAGGTAGTTTTGCTAATCTCTACGCCATTTATGTAATTATTGAGGATTACATTGCCAATGGATTTGACACAAAAGGCGACTATTCAAAATATGAAGGTGCGTTATTCAATAAACTTTTTGCAAGGCAAAGAGAGTTGCCATTTGGAAACAAATTGCAAAATCACGCCTTGAATAATCGAATGAATTCCGAGTTTGAAAAGTATTTTCCGACTTCTGAATACAAACCAATTTTACGAGACCAAGCAACGAATAGATATTGGATAAATGAAAATTTGTTGAATATAAAAGTTGGCAAAGCCAACTTCAATATCACAACTGCTATCATTGAAATAATTAACGAATACACAAAGACAAAACAAGACGCTTTTCAGCGTTTTGTGAGACAATGTGAAGCCTTACAAGACATTGAAAATGCTACGCCCGAAAAGGTGGAGGAGTTTATTATTGATTTACTCGCACCAAATGTTGATGCCCGACTTTTTGAAATTGTGAGTTATTCCATTCTTAAATTTTACTACCACGACCAAACAATTATTTGGGGTTATGAAATGGATAAACTTAATACAGAAAATTTAAAACTATACAAAACAGGACGAACCAACGCAAATGACGGAGGTATAGATTTTGTAATGAAACCGTTAGGTAGATTTTTTCAAGTAACCGAAACTTTGGACTTCAAAAAATACTTTCTTGACATTGATAAAATCCAAAAATATCTGATAACTTTCGTAATCAAATCAGACGAAGAAGTTGAACCTCTGAAAAAGAAAATTCAAGACAATGCGGATAAAATATATTTAATAAAAGCAATCGTTGAAAAATATATGGCTTGCATTGAAGAAGTTATAAATATTCCAGTGCTAAACGTAAGATTTAATGAGGCCGTAAAACAAGGTTATTTAAACAATATACTTGACGAAATTATATTGCAAAGTAAAGTGGAATTTAACTACACTGACGAGGAAAACGAAGAATAAGAACGGCACATACTACAGACTTTGACGAAAGTAGGACTTTTGAACTATTCCGAATATTTGTACTTTCTATTGGCTTTTACAATAAATTCAAGCCGCAACATAGGTCCTCAATATAAATTTCTAAATTACAAAACATACTCTCAAACCCATGATTGAAAAAGTAATAATAACCGACATACCAGAATTGAATTTACTCGTAAACTCAGCTTACAGAGGAGAGTCTTCTAAGGAAGGTTGGACACACGAGGCAGACTTATTGGGGGGTATCAGAACAAACGAAACCATGCTCACCGATACCATCAGTCAAGCCAATACGACCGTTTTGAAATATACAGAAAACAACCAGATAGTGGGTTGTGTATTGCTCGAACAACAATCGGACTCGCTTTACTTGGGTATGCTCACGGTGTTGCCAACATTGCAGGGTGGCGGTATAGGCAAAAAACTATTGGCCGCCGCCGAAACTACGGCCATGTCGCTGGGGCTTTCTAAAATAGCGATGACAGTAATTTCGGTCAGGAGTGAGCTTATTGATTGGTACAAACGGCACGGCTATCAAGCCACGGGCCAAACCAAGTGTTTTCCGATGGACGACCCTAATGCTGGAACACCCAAACAGTTTTTAGAATTTATAGTAATGGAAAAAACGGTGTAATATCAACAGATGCTGACTGGCAAAAAAATAGTAATAATTGGTGGTACGACAGGCATGGGTTTGGCGGCGGCGGCGGCTTTTGTGGCTAATGGCGCACAGATTGTAGTTGTAGGCCGAGATACCGAAAGTTGTGATATGGTTCAATCGCAACTCAAAAACTGTCTTAGTTTATCGGCAGATGCTTGCGAGCCAGACACCGCCAAAGCGGCCATCGCGCTATGCCAAAAGTCGTTTGGGGGTTTCGACGGGCTATATCATGTAGCTGGTGGCAGTGGACGACAACAAGGCGATGGCCCACTACACGAACTGTCGCTCGAGGGTTGGCAACATACTTTTGAGCTAAACCTAACGTCGTTGATGCTTTCAAATCAGGCAGCGGTGCAGGCTTTTTTAATTCAGCAAACAGGCGGAACTATTCTAAACATGAGTTCGGTATTGGGTCATTCGCCGTCAATTACGCACTTTACGACTCACGCCTACGCTGCGGCCAAAGCTGCCGTCTTTGGTTTTAGTAAGTCTATTGCCGCCTATTATGCCCACAACAACATCAGAATCAACGTAATTGCCCCGGCTCTTGTCGATACACCAATGGCACAACGAGCTACTCAAAACGAGTCAATTATGGCTTTTATCAAAACCAAACAACCACTCGACGGCGGGCGCATCGGCCAAGCCGATGACCTGAACGGAGCGGCACTCTATTTTATGTCCGACTATTCTAAATTTACAACTGGTCAAATACTGTCTGTCGATGGTGGCTGGAGCGTATCAGAAGGGCAGGTCGGTGGTTAGATATTATGACTGTATTTAATTTTTCATTCTAAACTCTACACTAACGCTTATGTCTCCAACCGCACAATATTTACAAAAATCGCAGGGTATTATTGCCACAGTAGCACAGCAAACAGAGTTAATACAGACAGCCGCTCAGTGGTTTACTGGTACTATTTTGGCTGGTCGCATGGTTCATGTTTTTGGTAGTGGCCATAGCCGTATTATGGTCGAAGAAATGTGGCCCCGCTACGGCTCTTTCCCAGGGTTCAATCCTATTGTTGAGTTGTCGCTCACTTTTCATAACTTGGTGGTGGGGGCAAATGGCCAGCGGCAAGCTATGTTTTTAGAAAACGTCTCAGGCTTGGCTGACCGAATATTGCGTAATTTCGACTTGTCAAATCTTGACACAGCTCTTGTTATTTCGTCAAGTGGCTGCAACGTTGTACCTATCGAAATGGCCGAGTTGTTTCAAAAACAAAACATAAAAGTAGTTGCTATCGTTACCCAGCAACACCTCGAACAAAGCACCAGCAAACGAGCAGATGGCCTAAAACTAAGTGATTTTGCAGATTTGGTACTCGACACAGGCGCACCAGTTGGCGATGCCATGATAAATATAGAAGGCTTAGACACACCCGTTGCCCCAGGCTCAACCATAGGCGGAGCGTTACTCATAAACTGCCTAAAAGCCGAAGTCGCTAACCTACTCACCAAAGCGGGTAGCCCACCAAAAGTACTTTCGGCGGCCAACAAAGTAGGGGCAGCACGAGCCATTGAACTTTTTGAAAGTGCCTATGACGAACACGCTCACCGATTGGCCAAACTCTATGCCAAAGTCGGGGTGCCGTCTTATGTTTCAGCGATATAAGTAGATAAAGAACAAAGCCATAAACTACAACAATAGCTCGTATTCGATACTTTTACATTTCTCTGTTTCTCAGTCTTTGTACCGAATCAAGTCCAAGCCAATGTCTTTTCTGTAATATTTACCTTCAAACTGTATCTTAGCGGCCATTTTTTGCGATTTATTCACTGCCCCTTCCAGCGAGTTTGCCAGTGCCGTTACCGCCATTACCCGCCCACCATTGCTTACTATTTGGGCATTGACCAAGGCTGTACCTGCATGAAAAACAATCGTATCGTCCATTAGTTCTAAGTTTGTAATGGCTTTACCTTTTTGGTAAGCCTCGGGGTAGCCACCCGAAACGAGCATCGTCGTAACTGCCGTCTGAGGGCTAACGGCAAGCTCGATTTCGTTTAATTTTTGGTCGGCGGCAGCAGCCAGTAACGTTACAAAGTCGGTTTGAAGCCGTGGCAATACGACCTCTGTTTCGGGGTCGCCCATTCGAGCGTTGTATTCTATCACATACGGCTCATCTTTGTAGTTCATTAGGCCAATAAAAATAAAACCAACGTATTTGATACCCTCGGCCTGCAAACCTGCCAAGGTAGGTTTGACTACTTTTTCTTGTACTTTTTGCAAATAATTTTTTGTAGCAAATACCACTGGCGACACTGCGCCCATACCACCTGTGTTAAGCCCCGTGTCGTTTTCACCGATGCGTTTGTAGTCTTTGGCCTCGGGCAATATTTTGTAGTTTACACCGTCTGTCAATACAAAAACCGATAGCTCAATACCCTTCAAAAATTGCTCAATCAATACCTTATTACCAGCTTCACCAAATTTGCCACCCAGCATTTCTCGTAGCGATGTTTGGGCTTCTGCTGTGCTTTCGGCTATAATTACGCCTTTGCCAGCGGCCAGTCCATCGGCTTTGATGACGACAGGCAAACTGTGAGACTCTAAATATTGCAGCCCTTCATCAAGGCTTTGAGCTGTAAATGTTTGTGATGAAGCAGTCGGAATACCATATTTGAGCATAAAACTCTTTGAAAAATCTTTGCTCCCCTCCAACTGCGCCCCTGCGCTGTCGGGACCAACGAGTTTGAGATAAGCCAAGTCGGCACGGCCTTGCAAATAATCTATTACCCCCCGAACGAGCGGGTCTTCGGGGCCCACAACAACCATGTCTATTTGATTGTCAATAATAGCGTCGGCCAAGGTATCAAAATCGTTATAGTCAATCAGTAGATTGGTTGCAACCTGAGCAGTACCTGCATTGCCTGGTGCCACAAACAAAGCACCACAATTAGGGCTTTGAGCCAGTTTCCAAGCGAAGGCGTGTTCTCTACCCCCCGAACCCAATATGAGTATATTCATCTGGTTAGTGTATAATTTTGAGTTTTCCAATATCAAATATCGGCTTTTACTTTGATTATATAACCTAAAATAAAAATTTTAAGAATCTGAAATAGCAAAAGGTAAAACGACAAATTTTAAAAGTATTAAAAATCAGAGTATTATAAACTGTTTAATTTTTGCGTACAGAATCAATTTGATATTTTTGTACCAATCTTTTTAATATTAAATATGAACTTGATAGAACAGGCATTTTCGGCATCAGATTTTCGGCGATTTGGCCATGAGCTAATCGACTTATTGGCTGATCATTTAGAAAACACACCCAACGACAAAGTACTCCCTTGGCAAGAACCTGCCGATGCGCTTGCTTATTGGCAAGCTGATTTTGCCAAACCATTGACCAACAACCCAACCGAAATTTTTGCTGATATTGTTTCAAAATCAATCAAGCTACACCACCCACATTATATGGGCCACCAAGTAACACCACCTGTGCCACTGGCGGCATTGTCGGGAGTACTTACGGGGCTGATTAACAACGGTATGGCCGTTTATGAGATGGGCTTAGTGTCCAATCCGCTCGAACGAATTGTAACTGACTTCATAGCTCAATATATGGGCTTCGACTCTCAATCTGGCGGGTTTTTGACCTCTGGCGGCACACTTGCCAACCTTACTGCACTATTGGCCGCTCGTGCCGCCAAAGCACCCGACGATGTCTGGGAACTGGGTAATGGCCATCTTAAATTGGCCGTGATGGTGTCGGAAGAAGCGCACTATTGTGTAGATAGGGCAGTACGAGTGATGGGCTTGGGCGATGCCGGTATTATCAAAGTGCCAATCAACGACCGCTACCAAATGCAAACAGATCGGTTGGAGTCTTTATTAGAAAATGCTAAGAATCAAGGTATTCAAGTATTTTGTGTAGTGGCCAGTGCTTGTTCGACCTCAACAGGCTCGTATGACGACCTCGGGGCAGTAGCCGATTTTTGTCAAAAACATAATATCTGGCTTCATGTTGATGGCGCACATGGCGGAGCGGTGGTTTTTTCGGACAAATATAAACACTTGATCGATGGTATTGACCGTGCCGACTCTGTCATAATTGACCTACATAAAATGATGATGATGCCAGCACTGGCGACGGCCGTGATTTTTAGGAATGGTAACGATGGCTACCAAACTTTTCACCAAAAAGCGCAGTACCTTTGGGATAACCCCGAGTCTTACGACTGGTTTAATAGTGGCAAACGTACTTTTGAGTGTACAAAACTGATGATGAGCGTCAAAATTTATGTTACACTCCGCACTTATGGCGTACAACTTTTGGCCGATAACGTCGATACACTCCACGGTTTGGCCGTTGATTTTGCAGAATTAGTACAAAAAAACAAACGCTTTGAGCTTGCCGTATCTCCCCAAAGTAATATTGTTTGTTTTCGGTTTTTGGGTAAAAAAGAGCAAAATATAAACGAACTCAACACCAAAATTCGCAAGCAAATACTGAACGATGGCAATTTTTATATTGTCCAGACACTACTCAATGGCCAAGTCTACCTGCGGGTATCGCTCATGAATCCCCTCACAAAATCGAAAGACCTAATATGTTTGTTGGATACTATTGAAAATATTACAGTCGAGTAAGCGATGTGTTTGTATGTTATGAATAATGAAGCAAATAAAAATAAGTATAATTAATTGAAAATGAGCATATTGAAATTTATTAGAAACAGTTTTTAATCTATTCAGATGTTCACTGATAATCAAAAAACGTATAATTTTTGATTATTAGTAAACATCAAATCAACAATATCACAAAAATGGCATAGTTTTTGACGTTAGGAAAAATAAAATGGCATGATTCTTGCTATTTTATGCTTGTTTACATCAAAAAAAATATCCAATAAAATGAATAGTATAGTCTCAAACAGACAAAGTACAGCCAAAAAAGTAGCCCGATTGGTAAGTTGCTTGGCTATATTGACAGTTTACAGTTGCAAAACCAACGATGATACCATGATTGCACCAGTCCAAATGGACAAGTCGCCGTCGGCAAGTACCCTAAGTGCCGAAGTAGCTACCAAGTGGGCAGATATGGACTTGCTGTTAATCAGAAAAAGTACTGGTTTTTCGCCACCCGTTGCCGCTCGGGCATTGGGCTATGCTGGCCTTACTATTTATGAAGCAGTAGTGCCTGGCCTAAAAACAAATAAGTCGCTGGCTGGACAACTGAATGGACTGAGAACATTGCCAAAAATAGATTCGAGCAAAACCTACCATTGGGGCGCATCAGCCAACGCTGCCGCCGCCTACATTGCTGTCAATATTTGGGCAAATGCACCAGATGCTTCCAAAAAAACTGTCGATTCGCTCAAAATGGCATTGAGAGCAGGCTATGTAAAAGAAACCAGCGAAATGATTGTAAAAGACTCTGAGGCTTATGGCGAGTCTGTGGCCAAAGCGATTTTTGAATGGTCGATGACCGATGGCGGCCACCAAGGATATTTACGCAACTTCCCAGCCGACTACCAAGTACCCATTTTTCAAGGTGCATGGCAACCCACCGAAAACGGTAGAAAAACACCGATGCAGCCCTACTGGGGTCGTAACCGAACGATGGTAGCACTAAACGGTATATTGCCAGCACCAGTGCCATTGGTAGTATCAACTAACCAAACTTCAACATATTTTAAAGAATACAATGCCGTTTATGTCAAAAACAAAAGTCTGACCCAAGCCGAAAAAGAAATAGCCGTTTGGTGGGCCGACGACCCCAGTGAAACATTTACACCACCAGGCCACTCGTATAATTTAGCCAAAATCGCCGTTAAGTCGTCCATGGTCAAGCTCGATAAAGCTGTTGAAGCCTTCGCTCGCACTGGCATAGCAGTAAACGACGGATTTATTATGTGCTGGAAATGCAAATATACCTTCAACAACGAGCGGCCATACACCTTTGTGCGTAGAGCCATCGACCCCAACTGGATACCATTTTGGCCAGCACCACCATTCCCGGGTTATATCTCGGGCCATGCCAGCCAGTCGGCAGCCACTGCGGGTGTTTTGGAGGTTGTGTTTGGTAACAACTTTGCTTTTACCGACGACTCTCACGTTGGCCGTGTAAAAGACACCAAACGTAATGTAGATTTCAAGGCTCGTACCTACAAATCGTTTGCAGAGGCTGCCGCAGAGTCGTCGCTATCTCGCTTTTTGGGGGGTATTCATACCATGCAAGACAATAATGTGGGGCTGGCAGAAGGCCAAAAAGTAGCCAAAAATATCAACAATCTCAAATGGAGATAGTCAGACAAGCGTTGTTAGTTTTTGGGGTAGTGTATCGAGTTTCGTTTTTCACTGTTCACTAACCATTCATGCTTGTTTAAATTCTTTTACAAAATCCCAGTTGGGTGTTAGTCCCAAGCCTGCTGCTGTCGGGGCAATAATCTGGCCATTTTGTACTTCTATTTTTTCATTCACTAAGTCGTACATCATCGGGTTGCCGCCCAACGAAAACTCTATCACTACTGCCGAAGGTGAAGCAAAAGCCACGCTCACCCCTGCCATAAACGAAAACGCTGACCCCCAACAATGTGGAGCAAGCTCAAGTTGGTAGGTATGTGCCAAGGCTGCCACCCGCATCGACTCGCTAATGCCGCCAATGATAGCTGAGTCGGGTTGTATGATGTCCAAAGCACGAATTGCTATCAAGTCTCGCACATCAAAGGCTGTATATTCGCTTTCGCCTGCGGCTATTGGTATGCTCGTACTGGCTCGTACCTCGGCCGTACCGTGGCGGTTGTCGGGGCTGATGGGTTCTTCAAACCAATATAAATCACAGTCTTCGACACCACGACAAAACTTTTTGGCTTCGGGTACGCTCATCGTTCCATGGGCATCAGTCATGAGTTTTATACTGTCGCCAATGGCTTCACGGGCATTTCTGACTCTTTTGATGCTCTCGTGCACAGTTAAGTCCATGACACCCACTCTCATTTTTACACCCTTAAATCCTTTTTCGATATAGCCGTTTAGCTGCTCACCAATATTGTCGGCATTAGCCCAGCCACCACTTGCGTAACACTCCATACTGCCTCGGCAAGCCCCACCCAATAGCTCTACGACAGGCACGCCCAAGGCTTTACCTTTTAAGTCCCAAAGGGCAGTATCAATGCCGCTCAGAGCCGAAATAGTCAGCCCACGCCGCCCTAATATTGGAAACTTTCGCCCTCTCGAAAGCGCATAGTGGTCTCGTGTGCCATTGTAAATATTTTCCCAGATTCTCGAAATTTGGCGAGCATCTTGTCCAATCAGTAAGGGTTTTATCTCGTTTTCGATACAACTCACAATCGAAGCACAACTACCCGATGAGCCTACGGCTGCTTTGGCTTCTCCAAAACCTTGTAGGCCATTGTCGGTCGTAACGACAACCAGCGTCATGTCAAAGTCTGTAAGTAGGCCGTAGTCTGAGCGGTGTTGTTTAGCGGGTTCAATAGGGCAACGCAGCCAATAGGCTTCTACGTTTGTTATTTTCATGGTGCAATAATTATGACAAAAATCAGAAATCTATTCGGTCTTGTATTAGTGTTTATAAAAGCGGCCTCAATGTTTCGATAGATTTTTGAGTGAGCATAGTATAAAAAGTTTCGGTAACTGCCGAACTGCCGTGGTCTTCCAGAAACTTCTTTTGTTCGGCACTAAGTCCTTCGGGATTGGTTTCGATTGAGTTGGGGTAAGGATTGGCAGGGGTACGGTCCAAAGGCGAACAAAATTCTACCGAAAGTACTTTGTCGTAACCAATTTCTTTGAGTGTTTCAACTATTTTTGGCCAGTTGAGTGTTCCCATACCCGGTGCCATGCGGTTGTTGTCGGCCACATGAAAGCCCACCAAACGGCCTTTGGCTCTTCTGATGGCCGCAAAGATATCGGTCTCTTCGATGTTCATGTGGAACGTATCTAAGCATACGCCGCAGTTGGGGCCTGTGGCCTGTGCCAATGCAAGAGCTTGGTCGCCACGATTGATAAAGTAAGTTTCAAAACGATTGATAGGCTCAATTCCAATCAAAACACCAACGTTTTCGGCATAAGCATAGATTTCTTGCATACCCTCCACAGCCCAATCCCATTCTTCATCGGGACGACCATCTGCAACAATCTTGCCGACCGTAGCAGGCACTACCGATACCATTTGCCCGTCCAATTCTCGCACCATCGTTATCACATCTTTGACGTATTGCACCGACTTCGCTCGTTGAGTTTTGTCTTTGGCCAATAAATTACGGTCTTCGAGCATCAGCGTTACCGCCCCCCAGCAACCTATACCTGCATCGTCAAGTAGTTTTTTTACTTTTTTGGTATCATAAAGCTCAGGCGAACCCTGAATCTCAATTTTATTATAACCCAAGGCCGCTATACGTTCTATGGTCTGCTCAATAGGCTCGGCACGCATCCAGTTGTGTATCGAAAGTTCCATCTATAAAAAAATGTTTGGTTTAAGTCGCTGGTATTTTTGTTAATATTAAAAACAATAATCTGACCAATCAAAGCCTAAACCCTCCGATTTTTACCCACACAGTGGCCAGCATTTAGTATAATATAGTGTTCGGGTACTTTTGGTAACATCACCAAATCATACGCTGTTATGTTGTCTTTAAAATATATCTTCAAAAAACTAATTAGTGCTTTGGTACTCTTAGTTCCAATTTTGGGTGTCGGTCAATCAAAAAAAGACAAACCTCTCATTGTTTTTGTCTGTGGCGACCACGAGTATAGCGGCGAGCAAACGCTTCCCTTGTTGGCGGCAGAATTAGAAAAAAACTACGGCTTCCGTACTCAAATCATCAAATCGTTTCCTAACCAAAATGCCGAAAAAGATATTCCAGGCTTAGAAGTCTTAAAAGAAGCCGACTTAGCCGTGTTTTTTTTGAGATGGCGACAACTTCCCCCTGACCAATTAGAATACATCGACCAATACCTCAATTCGGGTAAGCCCATCATGGGTTATCGTACTTCTACTCATGCCTTTATGTTTCCCAAAGGCCATCAGTCAGAGGCTTGGAACGCTTTTGGTGAACGGGCTTTTGGCTCGCCACCGGGCTGGGGCAAATCTGGCCACACACATTACGGACACAAAAGCACAACCGATGTATCGGTAATAGAAGATGCGGCCAAAAATACCATTCTGACTGGCGTTGAGGCGTTTCATGCGCCATCGTGGTTATATAGAGTACAGCCCGACTACCCACCCAAAGATGCCATACAGCTATTGATGGGTACATCTATAAACCCCGACAAAGCGGCTATCGGCAATCCTGTGGCATGGACTTGGACAAACAGAGCCAACGCCAAGGTGTTTTTTACTACTCTCGGCCACCCCGAAGACTTTGCCATAGAGTCGTTTCAGCGGCTCAATGTCAATGCCATTCATTGGCTGCTGGGCAAAAAAGTACCTAAAAAATGGAAAGGAAAAATTGATATAAACGTACCCTATCGTGGCATTGTAAAGTAAATATGTTTGGTTCTTCTACTATTTGTGCAAGAGCAAATGGAAGTCTTCGCTTTGAGCGAAGACTTCCATACAACAAAATAAATTTTCCGTATAAATCAACGAAGAGCCGTGTGTTTCTTTTTACATAGCCATTCTGGGCATGGGGCTAACGGTTTGTGGCGCAAAGTCGGCATTGAGGTACTTGTAGTGGGCGGCCATAGCAATCATGGCGGCATTGTCGGTACAGTATTCAAAATCAGGGATAAATACCTGCCAACCCTCAGCTTCACCCATTTTTGTTAGCATTGCACGCAAGCCCGAGTTGGCCGACACTCCCCCCGCAATAGCCATTTGGCTGATACCTGTTTGTTTGGCTGCTTTTTTTAGTTTTTTCAATAAAATACTAACTAATGTGTGCTGCACGCTGGCACAAATATTGTGTAAGTTTTGAGCAATAAAGTCAGGGTTGTTTTTAGTTTCTTTTTGTAAAAAATATAAGATAGAGGTCTTGACACCACTAAATGAAAAATTCAAGTCGGGCATCTCTCCCATCGGAAATACAAAAGCATGGGGGTTGCCGAGTTTGGCATATTTGTCTATAAGCGGGCCACCAGGATAAGGTAGCCCGAGTAGTTTGGCGGTTTTGTCAAATGCCTCACCCACGGCATCGTCTTGGGTTGTGCCTATGACGTGCATATCAAGTGGGCTTCTTACCAGTACAATCTGCGTATGGCCACCGCTCACAGTGAGGCACAAAAACGGAAAAGCAGGCCGTGGTTCGTCAATAAAATGCGCCAATACGTGTGCCTGCATGTGGTTTACGTCTATCAGCGGAACTCCCAACCCCAGTGCCAGTGCTTTGGCAAACGAAGCCCCAACCAACAAAGCACCCAGTAAACCCGGCCCACGGGTAAAAGCGATTGCATTTAGCTCATTTTTAGTTACTTTTGCATTGGCAAGTGCCTTTTGGACCACGCCCACAATGTGCTGCTGGTGCGCCCGTGAGGCCAACTCAGGCACAACACCACCGTACTTTTCGTGAATGAGCTGGGTGGTTACAATATTAGACCGAATTTGGCCGTTTGAGATAACAGCCGCCGAGGTTTCATCACACGACGATTCTATGGCAAGGATATTCATTTGTATGTGTTATGACTTACGCTATATTTTGTAAAAGTACTATTTTTTAATTTTAATATCTCAAAAAAATGGGTTTGGTATATGCCGATATAGAACTTATCAATGCCAACGACTTAACGTTTGAACGAAAAAAACTAATGACTGACTCACAAGTCAAACGTCTCAATGTTATTGCAATGGTGGACAGTGGCGCAATCATGCTGGCTATCAACGAAACAATAAAATCGCAATTAGATTTATCGGTTTTAGAATATCGAACAGCAAAATCAGCCGACGATTCTATCATAAAATTAGAAGTAGTGGGGCCAATCGAAGTGCGTTTTCAAAATCGTAGATGCTTGACGGAGGCTTTTGTATTGCCAGGCAATGCAGAAGTACTACTCGGTGCCGTACCAATGGAACTTATGGACGTACTGATTCACCCAGCTAAACAAATGCTCATAGTCAATCCCGAACACCCCAATATTGCACAAATGTCTATGAAATAGTCAATGAAAAAAGTAGTTAGATATACCCTCAACTTTATCTGGTTCACCGCCTTTACGCTGCTTCTGTTGCTGGGGTCGGTGTGGTTTGCTTTGCAGTTTCCTGCGGTTCAGACCAAAGTTACCAGAGAGGCTACCCGCTATTTGTCTGACAAATTATTGTTTCAGACTACCGTTGGGAGGGTCAATATCAAGTGGTTTGATGCCATTTCGCTCGAAAACGTTACAATCAGAGACCGAGACTACCGCCCCATGATAAAAGTAGGACGGCTGGACCTCAACCACGATTTTTTGACACTGGTGGCTACCAAGACTGATTTTGACTTTTGGGGATTGGTCAAAAAAAGTAAAAATACATGGGGCATACAACTTGATGAAGCTACGCTCTACCAGCCAAGTGTGTGGATTGTAAATAATAAAAAAACAGGTAAACAAAACCTAAATGAGTTTATAGATAGGATTTTTGAACTCATCGGCCCGCCCGACCCCAACCAAAAATCGACACCAAATGCTCCCTTTGTTATTTCTCAAATAAAACTGATTGATGGTACGTTTTTGTGGGACGACCTGCGAGAAGGCTACCTGAAAACCCCAGAGTTTGACTACAATCACTTTGCGCTCAAAGCCATCAATGCAGATGTTTTTAATCTCAAAATTTTGGGCGACAGTACTTCGCTCGATATATTGAACTTGCGAGCGTTTGACAAAAAAACCAAGCTGACTGTCAAGCAATTGGACACACGGTTTATGGTTTGTGATACCAAAATGGAATTGGCTAACTTGTATGCCAAAATCGGTAATTCTGTTGTCCGAAACTATTTGTCGTTTGACTATAAAAGTTATGACGATTTTGATGATTTTAATAACAAAGTAAAACTTAAAATCGACCTACAAAACACTGTCTTGAAATCTGATGACCTTGGTTTTTTTGCACAATATTTATCTACACTCAAAGAAACTTGGACAATAAACACGAGCAACTTTGAGGGTGTGGTTCAAGACTTCAAACTATTAAATACTGACATTGCTTTTGGTCAAAAAAGTCGTATTCGTGGCAATCTATCTTTTAAAGATGTAATCAATTACGAGAAAATGGTAATGGATTTTGACCTAAACAATACCCATACAACCGCCGCAGACATTTATAGATATTATCCCGAAAAATCGTTTGTTGAACTAATGGAAAAGTTTGGCGATGTCGATTTATTAGGTAAATACAATGGTACTATTGACCAATTTAAAATCACAAAATCAGACTTTAAGAGTAGTAAATTAGGCAACATAAAAGGCGACTTAGAAATGAACTTATCGCTAAAAATCCCTACCTATACCGCTGACGTTGAGGCCAGTAATTTTGATTTAGGCAAACTCATCGAAGACCCTGCATTTAAACTAATTGACTTTAAAGGTAAAATAAAAGGATCTGGGTTTACGGTCAAAGATGCTTCGTTTGATGTAGAAACTCGACTACCTCGCTTTGTTTATAATGGCTACCAATACCGAGATATTTATGTAAAAGGTAACTTACAAAATAAGTTTTTTGAAGGACAGGTTGCCATCAGAGATACCAACTTAAAGGTAAACTTAGACGGTGTATTTGACTTTTCGGGTAAGCAGTATGTGTATAATACCCGTGGCAAAATTGAGCGGGCAGATTTGCGTGCTTTGCGGCTGATGACCGACTCACTGGTGATTCAGAGCGATATTGACATTGATTTGGTTGGCAACACTGCCGATGAAATGACGGGCAAAGCTCGCTTTTATAATTCTTACACAAGTCTTGGCAAACGCAATTTGATAGTCGATACGCTACTGCTGGATTCTTACTTTATAGACACCCAACGGCACCTAAATATTGTGTCTGAGTTTCTAAATTTCAAATCCGAAGGGCAGTTTCAGCCCACCAAAGCCATTGGAGATATTGTGCAGTTATTTACAGAATACAAGCGTTATTTTATTGAAAATGAAGGCAACAGAACGGCCTACTACGACAACAAAAGAGTGTCTGTGCCAATCAAAAAATATACGATTGATTATACTGTTCAATTCAAAAAAATGGACAGACTGATGGCCTTTTTATATCCAGAGGGCTATGTGTCGGCGGGTGCTACGGCCAACGGTAACTTTACGATAGGCAATACGTCTATGTTTTCGTTTGGTGGCCAGTTTGACACACTCAAACTAAACACAAATACTTTTTATTATTCAGATATAGACCTCAATACATCTAAATTTACAAACAGCACAGAGGTACTGGCTTCGGTGATTGTCAATTCTCAAAAACAACAATTTGGTACATTGGCACCAACCGAAAAGTTGTTTTTTGAAGGCGCTTGGGAACAAGACCACATTAACTTTATGAGCAATATACGCCAACAAAAAAGCACAAATAGAGGTAATCTAAATGGTTCGTTGCGATTTATTGGTGACCAAATTCAGGTACAATTCGACAGGTCTAAACTCAAACTGTTGGACGAAGACTGGGCTTTGGCTACCGACAATCTAATAACGGTTGAGGGTACTCGTTTTTCGTTTAGTAATGTTGTTTTGTCAAACAAAAAACAATCTGTTGCTCTCAATGGCGACGTATCGATGGACTCGCTCCAAACTCTAAAACTCGAAACTCATAATGTGAATTTAGCCACGCTCAACCCTATTTTAAAGACCAATGTGTCGGGTACGCTCAACGGTGTGGTGTCGCTCAGAGATTTGTACAAAAAAGGAATCTACGAAAGTAATATTAACATTGACCAACTGACTTATAATGACTTTGTGCTGGGTAACGTATTGGGTAAAGCCGACTGGGATGGGGCCGAAAACAATCTAAAAATAGATGGGGCGTTGGCCAACAAAAACAGAGATATTGTAACGATTAAGGGTATTTATGACCCACTTCACCCAGATAAAGCCCTTAATCTCAAAGCCTCATTCAATGACACAGACTTGGGTGTAATTGAGCCTTTTACTCGTGGTTTTGTGTCTGATTTGAGCGGTACGGTGGCTGGTCAGGTCAATATCAAGGGGCCACTCGAAAGTCCGATTATGCAGGGGCGGCTCGATGTAAAGCGAGGCAAACTGACTTTTGATTATCTACGAGCCGTATTTGCATTTGAAGACAAAATTTTGATTGAGAGCGAAAACATACGTGTTCAGAAACTACGCCTTACCGACCCCGAAGGCAATGTAGCGATGCTGAACGGTGGGGTGTTTTATGATGGTTTTAAGAGTTTTTGGTTGAACTTCGATGCCGAAATGAAAAACTTTAAAGTACTCAATACCACCAGTAGAGACAATGAACTTTTTTATGGATCGGCTTTTGCCACAGGCAAGTTTGGTATATCGGGGCCGATTGACAAACTAAATATCACGGCAGACCTAACGAGTAACCGAGGAACTAAGATTTATATACCACTCAATGCTTCGAGCGAGGTGGCCTCCGAAGACTTTGTGCAATTTGTATCGGCCCAAGTCAAGGCCGATAGCGCTCTGTTGTTGTCCAAAAATGACACAAGACCAGTAGAAACACAGGGCATGAAGATGAATTTTAGACTCAACGTTACGCCCGATGCCGAGTGTGTTATTAACCTTGGTGGCGATGCCGCTCGGGCGGCAGGCAAAGGCACTATTGATTTTAAGTACGACACCAAAGGCGATTTTACAATGGCTGGCGACTATTTTATCGATAGAGGCGAATATACTTTTACTTTACAGGGATTTATTAACAAAAAATTTAAAATTCAACCTCAAAGTCGCATCACTTGGACGGGCGACCCTTTTGGTGCCACCCTCGACATGAAAGCGAGTTACAGCCAAAATACCTCACTCTCGCCAATATTGCCCGCTGGAGCGTCTATCAGAGACGAGGTTAAAAATCGGCGTTACCCCGTTGAAGTTACGCTCTTGGCTACTGGCCAGATTTTGGCCCCAGTTATTGGTTATGATATTAAGTTTAAAGAATACCCGTCAGAGTTTCAGCCATATATGCAGCCTGTGGAGGCCAATCTAAAACGAGACGACCAGTTTATGGCCAAACAGGTGAGTAGTATGTTGTTGTTCAATCAATTAAACCCCGAAAGTGCCGATTTTCTGACCCAAAGTGTAGGCTCTGGCTTTACCAATAGCGTGAGTGAGCTGGTTGCCAATCAAATAAGTAAGTGGGGGTCGTCGCTCGATGAAAACTTTGAGGTAGGTGTAACAGGGCTTGACTTTACTAAAATATACGCTGGTGGGCAAAGTGGCGCTATCTGGAACGATTTGCAGCTACGGTTTTCGTATCGGTTTCTGAACGACCGATTTAGAATTACGAGAGACGGGCGACTGTCTTATGGTCAAAACCAAGCTGATGCAACAGCCACTAACTTACTGTCTGACTGGACATTGGAGTATTGGCTGACCTCAGACGGTAGCCAAAAATTTAAGATGTATAGCCGTAACAATACTCAAAACCAGTTTGCCCTAAGTAACGCAGCCGTATCGTATGGTGCCAGTTTTACTTTTTCACGGAGTTTCAATAACTTTCGTATATTCGGCCCCAAAATAACCCAAAACGAACCCGAACCAAAAACAGATTCAGGTCGATTGACTACATTAAGAATTGAAAAATAGTTACTATCGGTCATTAAATCAGTCGGAAAGAGCAGATTATTAAACTCAAAATGTACTGATTCTGTCTCTGATAGTAATTCATTTTATGAAAACTCAACTACCGTCCCTCTACATGAAATTAGTTTTTTTTACTACCGTTGTTGCTGGTATTATGGCGGCATTTTTTAAAATAGTCCACCCAGTAGCCATAGCCACGCCAAACCCGATGATTACAATAGGCGTTGATTTTCAGCAATTAAATAGCCAAATCAGAGAACGAACCATTGACCCAGACTCTGCAAAGGTTAAATTCAAAGAAATTATTAAAGAATTACGTCAAATCAATCTTAACTACAAAGACAGCCTCTGTGTGGCTGACTCTATTCGGTTTATATTTCCTATCAAAAACTACACAGCCAACTCAATAGGTGGCAAGGGCATGGGGTATTTTCCGAGACACTACAATATGTTTGACCATGGCCTGCAAGTGAGCCACCCAGCACAAGATATTTTTGTGAGAGACCTCAACAGCGACAACATAGACGACAACACAGGCCAACCCGCCGATGTACTGGCCATGCGCCCAGGCGTAGTGATAGGTGTAGAAACCAACTGGCGACCCGAAAGCGACTACCGTGGTGGTAATTTTGTGTGGATTTATGACCCTTGTATGGACGGACTTTTTTATTATGCTCACAACAGCCAAGTACAGGTGCAGGTAGGGCAAAAAATAAACCTCGGCCAAAAAATAGGCGAAGTAGGCCGCACAGGTATGAACGCCGCCAAACTACGCTCTCAAACACACCTACACCTCATGTACCTGCAACTAATGCCCGACGGCCTACCCCAACCACGAAACCCTTATAAGTGGCTACAAGAAGCCAAAACGATACGGTAGAAGTAAGTAATGAAATAAATTAAAAGAATGAAACAAATGAAGTAAATTCATTCAAAATCAGCATATTAAAGCTCTGTAAAATAGCATTTGATTACGCCCAACTACTCCGATACGAAATATTTTGTGCGCCTACTGAATAATATTTAGAGGGTTAATGAAACGGAAAATAAAAAATAGACGTTAGTGGTTTATGAAAAGATTTGTTGCCCTTTCTTTACTGTGTATTCATATAATAGCGTCGTTAGGCGTTACTGTGAGGTCGCACTATTGTATGGGGCGATTGGTATCTTCTTCTTTTGAGTTACAAAAACAAAGTAAACCATGCCCTAAATGCGGTGTAACAAAAAGTAGAAACAACTGCTGCAAAGACAAAATACAGACTTTTAAGCTACAAAACGACCAGCGAATATCGGCTACCACTTTTGATTTTATACCCAGTATTTGCGACATTGCCGCCAAACCGTTTTTTCAATTTACACCCTCTTTTTCTTATTCCAATCTGTCAGATGCTGGCTTGCCGCCCTGCCATGCACCACCCAATTTACAAAAGATAGCCCTGTATCTTTTCAACTGTGTGCTAATTCGTTAGAAACTTTCTTACTGTTTGCTGTTCGTATGCAAAAACCTACTTTACCATCTTAGCAACTGCTATGATGGTAAAGTAGATGTGATGAAATACGAAAAAAGTTAGTACCAGATTTTCTTTAGCTCACTGAATTTACGGAATATCACAGAAATTTTTTAACAAAATATGTTCATAATCATGAAAAAGACACTCATTTTTACATTCTTAGTTTTTCAATTTACACTATTTATCGACAAACCAAAGGCGCAACTCAGCACTCCGCCACCCAGCCCCGAAGCTGAATGGAAACAGCGATTGGGCTTTACGTTTGTGAGCGTTGTTTATGAGCGACCACTGATGCGTGGGCGCAAGGTTTTTGGCGAACTCGAGCCTTTTGGCAAAGTGTGGCGCACAGGCGCAGGCGACTGCACGACAATAAAGTTTAGTGATGACATTGAGTTTGGCGGCCAGCGAGTCAAAAAAGGCAAATATTCGCTCTTTACCATTCCAGACCCTACCGAATGGACTGTTATACTCAACACCGACACTACCCAGCACGGGGCGTTTAGTTATGACGACAAAAAAGACATACTACGAATCAAAATCAAGTCCGAAACCGTAGCCAAAACACAGGAGAGTTTTACAATAGAACTCACCGATATTCAGAAAGACTACACTGGAACACTGGCCTTGACTTGGGAAAACACAACTGTCAGAATACCAATCAAAAGCTATGCCGACGAGCAGATTATGGCAGACATTCAGGATAAAATTTTTACAAAAAAAACTGAAAACGCCAGCCTCTACTACAACGCCGCTGGCTACTACCTAAACACTGGTCGAGACTTAAAAATGGCCTTAGAATGGTCGCAAAAAGCGGAGGCGATGGACAAAGAGAACTTTTATTATGTCAATCAGTCCACCAAAATTTTAGAAAAACTCAAAGACTACAAAGGGGCGATAGCATCGGCAAAACGGACGATTGAGATTGGTACAAAAAAAGGTATGAAAACAACCTCAGCCAACTGGCAAAAGAAAGTAGATGAATGGGAGAAGACCTTGGGCATAGCACCTACCCCACAGCCCACAGCCGTACCAGTCGAAGTAAAACAAGATGATAAAAAAGCTGCAACCACAGCCCAACCCAAATCAACCGACAACGAGTTGCAAGTGAGTATAGTCGCTATGCTGTCGAACTATTATGGTGTAAAAAATGCCTTAGTAGCCGACGACAGTAAAACAGCCAACAGCAAGGCCAACGAACTTGCAAAATCTTTGACAGCAATACCGATGGCCAAAATGACTGCCGAGCAGCACACAGTTTTTATGAACCTATCCGAAAAAATAAAGACCGATGCAGAGCATATTGGCGAAACCAAAGATATAAAACATCAGCGTGAGTATTTCAACGATATGTCCAATAATATGTTTGCACTCGTTAAAGGACTAAACACCAATCAAAGTCCTGTTTATCAGCAATATTGCCCTATGAAAAAAGCCTATTGGTTGAGCGACAACGCCGCCATCAAAAACCCGTATTATGGTAAAATGATGCTCACTTGCGGCAAAGTAACCGAAACAATAAACTAATAATCGATCAAAATGAAAAGAATAACACAAATCGCAGTGGTATGTTTGTTGGCTACGTCATGTATGAAGATGACCGATGCACAGCCCGAGTTAAACATCAATTATCCAGCCGCTTATGTCGTCAATGGTACGAGTAGCACCGTGAGCGTCATAAACCTCAACACCAACGAGGCTACCGACCTCATACAGCTAACCGACCAGATGGGTGCTATGGCGCACGGCTCATCGGGTATGTTTTTACAATATCCGCATCATATTTATCTCAATCCTGCCAAAAATCAAATTGCCATTGCCGCCCCCGGTATGGACTTGAGTTTGGGGCATGGCGCAACTGCAGCCGCCCCCCACGCTGGCATGGCCAAAGTGGCCGTTTTGGACGCTACCAAAGGGCAGAATATTAAGCTGATTGATGTACCGATAATGAACCACAACGCCGTATATTCACCAGATGGCAAAGAAATATGGACTTCGCAGATGGACACCAAAGGCTCGGTATTGGTCTATGATGCAACTACTTATGTACTCAAAAACACAATAACAGTAGGCAAAGAACCAGCCGAAGTAACTTTTTCGGCCAATGGTACTTTGGCTTTTGTGGCCAATGGTGCCGACAATACCGTTTCGGCGATTGACCCAAATACCAAAGCCGTCAAGGCCACAATACCAGTAGGCGCAAACCCCGTGGGAGCATGGAGCGGCTCAGACAACCGAATGTATGCCGACAACGAAGACGGCCAAACGGTATCGGTATTAGATGTAAAAACACTCAAAGTAGTAGAAACCGTCGCTTTGGGCTTTATGCCGGGCTATGCGGCTTTCAATGGCGAAATGAAAGAACTGTGGGTGTCTGACCCTGTAGCTGGCAAAGTACATTGGTGGAAACAAGACAGCAATTTGAAGTTTGTAAAAGGCGGTAGTTTTGCCACAGGTGCAGGTGCACACGCTATTGCATTTAGAGACATGACGGCTTACGTTACCAACCAAGAAACGGCCAGCGTGTCGGTCGTCGATGTGATGAAACACGAAAAAACAAAAGACATCAAAGTAGGGCAAAAACCAAATGGTATTGTTTTGAAGTTTTAGAGTTTTGGTTCTTTATTGATTCATGCAGAAAATTTGTTCTGTTCCATGGAAGTCTTCGCTGTGCGACAGTCCGATTCAAGCGAAGACTTCCTTTCGTTTGCTCAAATAAAATTACCTTAACAATGAAAAAATCTCAATTATTGGCACTATCGATATTATTGTTCACGGCTATCAACACAAATGCAATGACAAACCAAGTTACAAAAATTGAAGTTTTGGGCAAGACACCAAGCCAAATCTATGATTTTATGTTGAACATAGACAAAGAAAAATACTTGGCTTGGCACCCAGAACATAGAGATTTTAAGATTATAAAACAAACCAAAGATACGGTCGGTAGCCTGTTCTTTTTTCATGAGCAAATAGACAACTTAAAAGTAAAATACCGCTGGGAGGTGACAAAAATTGATAAAAATCATAAAATTGTGATGAAAGCTCAGTATTTTATTCCTATTTATCTGGTACTTACCCTTGACAAAACACCAAAAGGAACTCTCGTTACGCACGATTTGCAGATTGGGTACAGACAAAAAATAACAGGACTGATAGATTGGTTTATTCGTAATTTGATTTTTACAAAAAACAAACGGCACTCGCAAGATAGACACGCTATTGAAGAATTTAAAAATCTTGAAAAAATTTTATAGATAATGATAAAACAGCCAAATAACATATCATTCTTACTATTTTTGATAATAAGCCCAGTAACATTTGCTCAAAAAATAGTACGTTACGACTTGTATGTGCGAGACACAACCGTAAACTTCGGTCAAAAAACCAAACGAGCCATCGCCGTAAATGGACAGATACCGATGCCGACCCTTACTTTTACCGAAGGCGACACGGCAGAAATTTATGTCTATAACGAACTCAATGAAGAAACATCACTGCATTGGCACGGGCTGTTTTTACCAAATCAATACGACGGCGTTCCGAACCTAACCCAAATGCCTATCAAGCCGCACAGCAGGCATTTGTACCGCTTTCCGATTGTTCAACATGGCACGCACTGGTACCATAGCCATACAGGTTTACAAGAGCAAATTGGTATGTATGGCTCTATGATTTTGAACAAACGCAGTACAGACCCGACTTTTAGAGTTGGTATCGACGACCTGCCAACACTCCCCGTTATACTGAGTGAATGGACGGACATGAAACCCGAAAACATACACAGAATGTTACGCAATGCCACAGACTGGTTTGCAATTCAGAAAGGAACAACTCAGAGCTATTCGGAGGCAATTAGTCAGGGATATTTTAAAACCAAGCTCGCTAATGAATGGAAACGCATGAACGCCATGGACGTTAGCGACGTTTATTACGACAAGTTTTTAATAAATGGACAGAACGAATCTACTTATGTTCCCCCTCTGGGGGGTGGGGGGCTGTTGAGTAACAATGTAAGATTACGGATTTCAAATGGTGGGGCTTCAACTTATTTTTGGGTCAATTATGGTGGTGGCAAAATAACGGTTGTAGCAAACGATGGTAATGATGTAGAACCCGTTGAGGTGGATAGGCTTATTGTTGCGGTGTCCGAAACCTATGATATAGTTGTGAATGTACCAGCGGGTAACAGCTACGAATTTTTGGCCACTTCCGAAGACCGTACCAAATCCACGTCTTTGTTTTTGGGAACTGGCACGCCGATAAAAGCCCAGCCTTTGCCCAGACTCAAATATTTTGAAGGAATGGGCATGATGAACGGCATGATGAAAATGAATGGCAACTTAGACGATATGGGTATGAGTATGTCGTTAAATCAGATGGATATGAACACGGTGATGTATCCAGAAATAAGCTCTTCCGCTCCCGATGGGGGAGTTAATGATTTGAAAGACATTGTTACACTCAATTATTCGATGCTGAAATCTCCAACCAAAACCGTGTTGCAAAAAAGTACGTCCACCAAAGAATTAAAATTTGAATTGAGCGGCAACATGAATCGCTACGTGTGGAGCATTGACAATAAAGTGGTGTCAGAAACAGATAAAATTTTGATAAAAAAGGGCGAAACTGTACGCATGATTATTCACAATGGCTCGATGATGCGCCACCCCATGCACTTACACGGGCATGATTTTAGGGTTTTGAACGGACAAGGCGACTACTCACCACTCAAAAATGTGATTGATATTATGCCAATGGAAACCGATACACTTGAATTTGCAGCTACCGAAAGTGGCGACTGGTTTTTTCATTGCCACATTCTTTATCACATGATGGCAGGTATGGGACGGATTTTTAGTTACGAAAACTCGCCCCCAAATCCTGAAATACCAAATCCAAAATTGGCCCAACGCAAGCTATTTGCCGACGACAGAGCATTTCATCTAATGGCTGACAATGACTTTGCTACCAACGGAAACGACGGCGAACTGATGGTTGCCAACACCCGCTGGAGCATTGGCACAGAATGGCGGTTGGGATACCACGATTATCATGGCTACGAAACCGAAACCCACATTGGGCGGTACATTGGCAAGATGCAATGGCTCATGCCTTTTATTGGGTTTGACTGGCGATACCGAAAGTTAGGAATTGACAATCAAGAAAAAAATATTTTTGGACAAACCAATACCAAAGACAGCAGAGCCGTGTTGAGTCTGGGCATTAGTTATACATTACCGATGCTCTTCATAGCCCAAGCCGAAGTATTTACAGATGGCAATGTACGACTACAAATAAAACGTGACGATATTCCAATTTCTAAACGGCTCAGAATGAGGCTCATGCTCAATACCGACAAAGAATATATGGCTGGGATTCATTATGTTGCTACCAAAAATATTTCTTTTTCGACACATTACGACAGTGATATGGGCTTGGGACTGGGTTTGAATCTTAAATATTAAAAATCAATAACTTAAAATGACAACACAAACAATAAACATAACAGGCATGACTTGCGAAGCCTGCGAATATAAAATCAAGCACGTTTTGGGGCAAATTAAGGGCGTAACAAACGTAACAACCAACCTAAAAACAGGCGATACGACACTCGAAGCTGACCGAACGATAACGACTGACGAACTGCAAACGGTACTTAGGCCACATTTAAAATACAAACTAACGACATCGCCCAGTAAGGTTTCAAATCCAGAAAGTACGCCAAACTGGCTCGAAACCTACACGCCCATTTTATTGATTTTTGGGTATATTTTGGTTGTTTCGGCCATTGCCGCATTTCAATCATTTATCATTAACCATTTATCATTAAGTCTTTTTATGAGGTACTTTATGGCTGGTTTTTTTCTGGTATTTTCGTTTTTCAAAATGCTCAATCTCAAAGCCTTTGCCCAAAGTTATGCCATGTACGACGTAGTAGCCAAACTGCTTCCAGCTTGGGGTTATGTCTATGCTTTTATAGAACTGGGGCTGGGGCTGGCCTACCTCACAGGCTTTGAGCCAATACTTACCAATGGCATAGCTTTTGTGGTGATGAGTGTGAGTTTGGTAGGCGTTTTGATTTCGGTCTTGAACAAACAAAAAATTCAGTGTGCTTGTTTGGGGGCAGTTTTTAACTTGCCAATGAGTACCGTTACCATCGTAGAAGATGCACTAATGATAGCCATGAGCGGGGCAATGCTGCTGATGGGGTAAAAACAAAAATATCAGATAATTTTTCAAATAAAAATAAAAATATCAGTTTTTATGGAAAATAATACTCAAAAACAACATTGGGAAAACGTATATCAGACCAAAGCGTTTGAGAATGTCAGTTGGTTTCAGCCTGTTCCCGAAACATCAATTGATTTTTTTGAAGAAATTAAACTCCCCAAAACCGCCCATATCATTGACGTTGGTGCGGGCGAAAGCCATTTTGTAGATTATCTATTGGCCAAAGGCTACAAAAACCTAACATTAGTAGATATTTCCAAAAAAGCATTAGACCGTACAAGAAAAAGGCTTGGCCACAAAGGCCGAAACCTCAGCTATATTGTAGCCGATGTTAGCGATTTTGTACCCCCGCAGCAATACGATTTTTGGCACGACAGAGCAACATTTCACTTTTTGACGGACCAAACAAGTGTCACCTATTACGCCCAAAATGTAAAGCAATTCTTGAAACCAAACGGCTATTTTTTGATTGGTACTTTTACAGAAAATGGCCCTGAAAAATGCAGTGGTTTAGAGATAAAGCAATATACCGAAGGTTCGTTGAGCCATATATTTAGTATATTTTTACATAAAATCAAATGCCTCAATTTTGAGCATTTAACACCGTTTGACACACTACAAAAATTTATTTTTTGCCATTTCCAAAAACCAATTATTACAAAATTAAATGATTGAACAAATTTAAACATAGTTATAAATTTGTTCAATTTATTGTAAATCAATTATTTACTCATTCAATCATTCGTAATTCTACATTACTATTTATGAATACAATAAAAAAAATCAGTTTTTCGTTTTTTATTCTTTACTTTTCGTTTTTCGCTTTTCACTCAATACAAGCGCAACGAGTAACGGGAACAATCTATGAGCGTACCGAAGCCAAAAAAAAAGCAGCCTTGATTGGGGTCAATGTATTTTGGCTTGGCACTACCACTGCCACCCAAACCGATACATTGGGGCGGTTTAGCATTGCCCGCTCGGCCAAGTCCAATAAATTAGTGTTGAGCTTTGTTGGCTACCGTACAGATACCGTCAATGTAAATACTGAAACCAATTTTGAAGTCGTGATGAGACCAGACAGGCAGTTGGGCGAAGTGATTATTAGAGGTACTTCGACACAGATAGACAGGCTAAACCCTATATTGACCGAAATCATTACGACCAAAGCCTTGGCCAAAGCGGCTTGTTGTAATTTGTCCGAAAGTTTTGAGACAAACGCCTCTATATCTGTCAGTTATGCCGATGCCGTTACGGGTGCAAAGCAGATTCAGTTGCTGGGTCTGAGCGGAACTTATGTGCAGATGAACGTCGAAAACATACCTACTCTCAGAGGATTGGCCACAACTTTTGGACTAAATTACATTCCTGGCACTTGGATTCAGAGCATTGACATTGGCAAAGGTGCAGGCTCGGTCGTGAACGGCTACGAGTCTATGACTGGCCAAATAAACGTAGAACTACAAAAGCCTGACAGCCGAGAAAAATTATACTTTAACGCTTATACCAATAATTTTGGGCGGGTTGAAGGTAACTTAAACTTGGCGAGCCAAATCAATAAACGCTGGTCGTCGGCGTTGCTGTTGCACGGTAGCACGCTTCAAAACAGAGTCGATAACAACGGCGATAAGTTTCTGGACTTGCCGTTATATTCGCAGCTCAATGCCGTCAATCGCTGGAAATACCAGACCGATAAAGTCATGGTGCAGTTTGGCATAAAAGCACTCTACGAAAACCGTTTGGGTGGCCAAAACGACTTTACAACGGCACTCAGAGGCACAGCGCAGGCTTATGGTTTTGGCAATGTTACCAATCGCTACGAGGCATTTTCAAAAATAGCACGATTGTACCAAAACAAACCCTACAAGGGATTGGCACTGATTGTAAACGGTACACAACACGACCAAAAATCGTATTTTGGGTTTACCAATTACAACGGCACTCAAAATACACTCTACGGCAATCTGATATACCAGTCAATCATCGACAACACCAATCACCAGTTCAAGGCAGGGGCGAGTTTTATGATTGACGATTTTCAAGAACGCTACAAAGACAGTCTATTAACTCGCCACGAGGTCGTACCTGGGGTTTTTGGAGAATATACGTTTAATTATTTGGATAAATTAGTGTTGGTAGCAGGCGCACGTGCCGACGTTCATAATCTGTTTGGTGCAATTTTTACGCCAAGATTGCACCTCAAATACCAGTTAGACGACAAAACCTCCATACGCCTGTCGGCAGGGCGAGGGTTTCGAGTAGCCAATCCATTAGCCGAATATTATGGCAATTTGGTCAGTAGCCGAACGGTGATATTCAAAGAAAAAATAAACCCCGAAATAGCCTGGAATTACGGCGCAAGTCTCAACCATACTTTTCATTGGCTGGGCTGGCACTGGGACTTGCTTTTAGATTATTACAAAACGCAGTTTCAAAATCAGTTAGTAGCCGACTTCGACCACCCGCAAATCATATATTTTTATAACCTAAACGGCCAATCTTTTGCCAATAGTTTACAAGCCGAGGTCAATGTCGTACCGGCCAAAAGATTGGAACTCAAACTCGCCTATCGGTTTTTTGATGTGCAGCAAAGCGTTGGCAAACCTTTCAATGAGAGTGTATTAGTACAAAAAATGATGATAGCCCGAGACCGTGTACTGTTTAATGTAGGCTATGCCATGCCTTACGACAAATGGAAGTTTGACCTGACCCTGCAATGGAATGGCCCCCGCCGCATACCTTACGCCCCCGCTGGCTATGTACACACGTCTTACGAAAACATGACGATTGCCATGGCCCCAGCCTTTGTCAATGTCAATGCCCAAGTGAGCCGTGCTTTTCCAAAATTTGAGGTCTATATTGGTGGCGAAAACCTAACGGGTTTCAGACAGGATAACCCTATTTTGAGTGCTTCCGACCCTTTTGGGCGTAGCTTCGATGCAGGCCAAGTTTGGGGGCCAGTTACTGGGCGTATGATTTATACGGGCATTAGGGTTAAGATTAAGGAGTGAGACCTTACGCAAAAATCGTTTTTTATAAATTTTGCGGAAGCCTTAATTGACCCATATTATGCAACTCAATATAACACCGTAGGTGTGTACTATTGGTAGCTAAAATGAGTAATTGAATGGTAAAGCTGTGACCCTGTCGATAAAAATAAAGTGTGTGTGTTTTATACATTTTGCATAAGCTTTAATTGACTCATATTACGCAACTCAAAAATAACACCGTAGGTGTGTACTGTTGGTAGTGAAGATGAATAATTGAATAGTAAAGCCCCAGCGGGGCGGCCTGTTGCCAAGTTACGATTGTGGCCCAACCAAGTTTTGTGTCTTCACAAAACTCTTAACTTAATGGAAGTGCAGTCCTCAAAATACACTTTATCGTTAGCAACAAGGTCGCAGCCCTATCGCTAACGATAAAGCTCTAATTCTGTAAAAATAACCCTTTTGATTTGACTTTGGTTTTTGATTAGGTTTGGTTAATTTTGTAAAAAAATAAAGCCAAAATGACTAACCAACCAACTACACTTTTTGATAAAATTTGGGACTCACACATCGTTAAGCAACAAGATGGCAGCCCTGATGTTGTTTTTATAGACAGACACTACATACATGAAGTAACAAGCCCGCAGGCTTTTGATGGTCTTCGCAAACGAGGTATTGGCGTTTTTAATGTAAATCGTACCACCGCCACCGCCGACCACAACATACCTACCAAAGACCAGCACCTGCCCATCAAGGAGGCACTGAGCCGCCATCAGGTACAAAAACTACGAGAAAATTGTGCCGAATTTGGAATCGAACTCTATGACCTACTACACCCATTACAGGGTATTGTCCATGTTATTGGGCCAGAACTGGGCCTAACTCAACCCGGTATGACAATAGTGTGTGGAGATAGCCATACCAGCACGCACGGAGCATTTGGCAATATAGCCTTTGGTATAGGTACGAGCGAGGTCGAGCAGGTATTTGCTACACAGTGCGTGTTGCAGAGCAAAGCCAAAAAAATGAAAATCCAGATTGATGGACAACTCAGTAAGGGAGTTGGGGCAAAAGACTTGATACTGTACGTTATTTCGCAGATTTCGGCTTCGGGCGCAACGGGTTATTTTGTGGAATATTGTGGCGATGCCATCAAGTCGTTGAGTATGGAAGGCCGCATGACGGTTTGTAACATGAGTATCGAGATGGGCGCACGTGGCGGTATGATTGCCCCCGACGATGTAACATTCGACTATATGCGTGGCCGTCAGTATGTGCCGCAGGGAGCAGAGTTTGACAAAAGAATAATCGAATGGCGTAAACTCAAAACCGATGATGGGGCCGTTTTTGACAAAGAACTGTACTTCAAAGCCGAAGACATAAAACCATGGATAACCTATGGCACAAATCCAGGTATGGGTATTGGCATAGACGGACACGTGCCACATTTAGACGAAATACCTGAAAAAGAGCGTATTAGTTACAATAAATCATTGGCTTATATGGGCTTAGAAGCAGGTCAGCAGCTATTAAACAAACCGATTGACTATGTTTTTATTGGCTCATGCACCAATGCCCGCATCGAAGACCTCAGAGTAGTAGCCGACTTTGTAAAAGGTAAACAAAAAGCCGATGGCGTAGAGGTCTGGATAGTACCAGGCTCAAACCAAGTAGCCCGCCAAGCCGAAGCCGAAGGACTTGTTGATATATTTGAAGCCGCAGGTTTTGAGCTACGTGGCCCAGGTTGCTCGGCCTGTCTGGGTATGAACGAAGACAAAGTGCCAACTGGCAAGTATAGCGTCAGTACCTCAAACCGTAACTTTGAAGGCCGCCAAGGCCCGGGTGCACGTACATTTTTGGCAAGCCCGCTGATGGCCGCCGCCGCCGCCGTTAGTGGCCGAGTAGTTGATGTAAGAGAGTTGGTGTAGCATAGCACTTCTGTACCTAATTTTTTGTTTATTCGTCAAAACCAAATTATCATGGAACCAATCGTAGCCAAAGCAGGTACAGGCGGAAGTGGCCACAAGCCTGTACTTAAAAAAGAAAGAAAGAAGAAAGAAAAGAAAAGCGTACTACAACTTTCAATGGAGTTAATACCAGATGGAAAGTATGCAGGTTTGTCAAAACTTATTTTAGAGCCACACGAACTGAGGGAGAACTGGTGAAATATATACTTGATACCAATACTTTTATTTTCTTGATTGATAAGGATTATCAGCGTTTATCCAAAAAGCAGTCAGAAATTGTAGGAAGTAGAGAAAATGAACTGTTTTTGACAGAAGCATCGCTTTTTGAAATAGCCATCAAAATTCGTTTGGATAAACCTAATTTCAACCGATTTGATATGATAAATATTGAAACATATCGTAAAAAAACTGCATATCAAACTCATCAAGTCAAAGGTGTCTCATTATCAGAATATTATATTACGACTATTGATAAAATCTTAAAAAAAGATGGCAAACCTCACGCTGACTCTTTTGATTTGTTGATTATTTCAATCGCTGAAACTGAAAACCTACCCATTTATCGTCGGACGAGTATTTTCCAGATTATATGGCCACCAAGACCATTGCCTAAACACTAACCTTAATTCTACATTATTACTTAAGGGAATTAGAAAAGGTTAGTTTGTTTAAAAAAGTTGTTATTAAGCAAAAACCTTTGCACATCGAACACAATCTTACCGAAAAAGGGAAGTCGTTAATTATAATTTTTAAACAACTTGAAATATTGGGGCAATAAATACTGAGCCATGTATCTAAACGCTTTATTGATTTATATTACAATCATTTCCTCATGGATTTCCTTGCCCTACTATCTTATACAGGAACGTTTGTATTTGCGCTTACTGGAGCGATGAAAGCACGCAGACACCAAATGGATATTTTTGGTGCTGCATTGCTTGCTTTTGTTACTGCTTATGGCGGCGGTACAGTACGAGACATACTTACTGGTATTCGCCCTTTGAGTTGGCTCAATGATTATACCGCTCTTGTTTTAGTGGGTTTTGCGGTTGTTATTGTTTTTATATTCAATCAAAATGTCCTGAAACTACAACAGACCATTTTTATTACAGATGCGATTGGCTTAGGGCTTTTTACTGTTTTGGGTATTCATAAATGCGTAGAAGCACAAATCAACAGTGGGTACGCTATTATTTTAGGCACAATAGGGGCCTCTTTTGGCGGTCTGATAGCCGATATTTTAAGTAACACTATTCCTGATTTACTCAAAAAAGGCGAACTATATGCAACAGCCTGCTTAGTTGGCGGGGTGGTTCAGATTTTGTTAGAAAGACAAGGTGTTAATGACAAGATAGCAATGGCAATATGTGTTTTTATTGTTGTAATAGTTCGTATATTATCAAAGTGGAAAAGAATCACTTTGCCAGAAATATAAGCCACCGAAATAATAAACGATGCATTGGTTACAAATTTGAGTACCCCAAAAGTTGTCATTCAGCAAAAGCCTTTACATACCGAGGGTAGTCTTAACTAAAAAGGGAAACCCATCAATCTCTATTTTTTTAAGTAGTTAGAAAGTCTTGGGAGTGTCTGTTGTGATTGTTATCAATAACCCCATAAATGTTAATTTTAACCGCAAAAAACTAATAATCATTATTACCGCAAGATAAATTTTGGTACAATATTTGCTGTATTTCAATATATTTCGTACCTTTATTGTCCCTTAAAATCAGCTTGTTATGCGTTTAGGGTAAGCAATAAGGCATAATCCCAACTTATCAACTATTCCAAATGCTTCGACTTGTACTACTTATTGGTATGACGTTTGCCGCAGCCACACTGTCGCATGCACAGAAGCTATTTGGTGGTAGTTTTGAGCGGCAAGCCGCTCAGTCGCTGGCTGGGCAGCCCTACTCGTATCGGTTTGCTTGTACTTTTTATGCCGATGAAGCCGCTAAAAATGCACTTCCAAATCAGTTGAAGTTTAGCATAATTCGTAAAAAAGACAACGCCATTGTAAGAGAATTGGTAGCCACTCGCAACGCCAATCCCAAAAAAAATACCTTTACTAACGACTGCGCCCAACTGGGTGCTATGGCCAGCATAGACTTATATTCGGTTGTTTATGCCTATGAAATGATTATCCCCCCGTCTGAATTTGGCGACCCCGAGGGCTTTTATGTAGTAAACGAAGCCCCACCCGTGCCACGAGCCACATCATCCAATATCAAGTCATCAAAATTGGTCTTATATCACTGGTTTTCGCCACAATATTTGTTTGAAAAACTCGACGATGCCGATGACGGACGAGCAGCCACTGGCTTATCGGGCGAGTACGCTTTTATTTGTAAAAACGAAGGGAAAAGCCTACGTTTTGAGCTAACGTCTTCGCCAGCAGTCAATTACTTCAACCCCAGAATGCTCGACCTCACGGCACAAAATAGCGTACCATTGACCGATGGAGCGTTACCATTCAAAAAAGCCGACTGGAATGCAGGCTTCTCAACCCCAAAACCCAACGGAAACGACCTGTATGTGGTTGATTCTAAACCCAAGTTTGATAACCATTCAGAAACAACTTTTTTTGAAGCATGGACTGTTCCAGCCCAAAAAGGCACATACTCGCTGGCGTTTATAACTACGTTGCAACGAGATGGTCGGAAATTAGCCGAAAATTCATTAGAAATATTCTCAGAAGTAAATGACTGTAATCGTACACCGTCGGTAGGGCTACAAGTACTCGAAGCAGGTACTAATAATGCCGCCAATGCTTCGTTTTGTAGAAATAAACCACTTGAACTAAAAATTGTTACAACCGAAACCGACCTTACTTACCAGTGGTACAAAGACCAGACCCCGATTGTGGGTGCTACGTCAAGTATATTGAAAGTAAGCGAAACGGGGCAGTTTTATGCAAAAGCCAAACGAGAAAATACTTGTAGCGATAGCCGTACTTCGACCATCAACGCTGTGGCCATCACTTGCGATAAAAATGGACCCGCCAATATTCTGGGCAACAATATATATGACATGGTGAGTACAGTCGGTACTGGTTTTATCAATCAACATGCTTTTCGGGCTACCTACTACACACCCATTGCCGATTTGTCTAAGATGCCAAACAAAGTAAAAGCGACTGTGTACAGGAAACGGGACAATGCCCCGATGGAAGACATTATGCTAATCAGGAACCGTGTAGGTGAACTCACACACCTGTTAGACCGACTTTGCGACAAAGGCGTGGATAGTGTTCAACAAATAAGTTATGACGGTACAACGACCTTTAAGCCACAAACCTACAACGACCAACAGGGCTATTATGTCAAAACCGAGCCTGTCTGTTGTCGTGCTGCTGCCGACAATCTTGTTCAAAACAATAGCTCGGTTGTTACTTATCTTGAACTTGGCGCTGCCGACCAAGTCGAAGCTAATACGTCGATTCAGCGAGGCCATACCGTCGACTTGAACATTCCTTTTACGATTCAGACTTGTGTAGGCGAACTGATACGAGTTTATATTTATGCAGGAAACAGAGAAAACATCACAGCACAATTTGCTGGTTTTGCAGAGCCAATGGCTGGCAACGAGGCCAACACAGACTCAAGAATGTTGTCATATTCACAGGGCTTTACGGCTGATAATTTTACTGGTAATCAACGAAAATTTACTGTTGAGCCTCGCCGCAATGGGCTAATGGTACTAATGGGAGTAGCCGAAAAACCTGGTGAATTTATTTATAGACTCAAAATAGACGGTACAATGAAGGGCAAGGTCTATAGTTCTGTTTTTCAAGAATTTAGACTACAAGTAAACGACTGCTCACCTGCACCCAAGCCTGTTGTATTTGTGTCAAAAGTTGGCAAGCCAACCGTAGCGGCATCGATGGAGCAGTGCCAAGACAGTTTGGTACAGCTCAATTTGCATCGTTTTAGGAAATGGGCAAAACTACAATGGTATCGTGAGAAAGTTCTGATTCCAAATGCAACTGATTCCGTACTGATTGTCCCTAAAAATGCAAGTGGATTTTACACTTGTCGAATCAAAATGGTTCGGCAATGCCCTGAGTTTATTAGTACAGACCCAACTCAAATTACTTATTTGGACAGGCCAAACATAAGTATTTTGACCAATGGCAAGTCGCTTTGCGAAGGCCAAGAGTTGCCACTTATCGCACAGTCAAATGCAGTGGGGGGGGCTTTGCAGTGGTTTTTTGAAGAAAAAACCCAACCAAATGCTACCCAGTCTAATTTTAAAGCCATTGCGCCTGGCACATACTCAGTCCGAGTGGTTGATGGCAAAGGTTGTTCAAATACCTCCTCGCCATTTAAGATAACAATGAACGCTCTGCCAAAAGCTGAGATTACTTCAAAAAAAGGATACGTTTGCGAAAGCCAAAGCCTAACACTGTCGGCCTTGGTTGCCGCTGGCAATAGTTACCAATGGTATAAAAACAACCAACTCGTAGCAAACAACGGCCCACAGATTGACATCAAAGACGAGGCCATTTATACAGTTAAAGTTACTAATTCTTATGGTTGCTCGAGTACGTCGGCTGTATTTGAGGTAAGGTTACAAAAAAACCCAACCATTACAGTACAAAGCCCAGGCACACAGTTTTGTCAAGAAAAATCATTGGTTCTAACGGCCACCACCAATGCCATTCAACCTAAATATGAGTGGTTTAAAGATAATATTGTTCAAACCAATGCCACCAGTTCCGCTTATGAAATCAATATCGCTGGCGGCTATTTAGTACGAATTACCGATAGCTTGGGCTGTGTAAGTACGTCGTTACAACAAAAAATAGGTGTTTATCCGCAACCCAATTTAGCCATCACATCAAGTCAAAATTACGTTTGCCAAGGTCAAAACTTACTATTATACGCTTCGCCATTGGCGGGTCATAGCTACCAATGGCTACGAGACTCCCAGCCAATTGGTACAAGCAACAACCAACAACTAAGCATCACCGACAAAGGTAGCTACTCGGTCAAGGTCGTTAGCCCTGTTGGTTGTACTTCGGCGGCTTTGCCCGTACAGATTGAGCAACTCAGCAGCCCAACCGTCAGCATCTCGGCACCAGCCAATCAGTTTTGCGAAGGTAGTAGCCTCCTACTCACCGCCCAAACTACGGCTCAGTCGCCTAAATACCAGTGGTTTGTTGATAATTCTTTACTAAAAAATGAAAATACCCTTACTTTTGCTGCCCTATCAAAAGGTAATTATCAAGTACAGGTAACAGACATAAATGGTTGTATTGGGCGGTCGTCTTTGCAGTCTCTGGCAGTCAATCCATTACCCAAAATTGAAGTAACGTCAGCCTCAAAAATAGTTTGCCAAGGACTAACTACCCCTTTGATGGTAGGTACGGGCGTGGGTTATAGTTATGACTGGTACGAAAATGGCACACTGATTTCAGAAAAAACCAATATACTCAACGTAGCTCAAACTGGTAGCTACGCCGTCAAAATAACGACCCCGTTCAGATGCTCACTTACATCTCAACCCATAGCTATCCGACAAGTCCAAAACCCAACAGTCAGTATTTCGGCACCCATTCTACGGGTTTGTCAGGGTACACAACTGTTGCTGACAGCCGTTAGTCAAGATATTAAAAACTATAAATGGCTCAAAAACAACGAAACTGTACCAGAAGACAGGCAGCCAGTTTTTGAAGTAAAACAAACGGGAAATTATAGCGTAACGGTCGCAGACTCAAATGGTTGTATCACTACCTCATCGATTGTCTTGGCGCAGGTTTTGTTGCCTATTGTTGTTCAGATAGACGCTATTGCTGATTTTTGTGGCTACGCCAATGAACCAGTGGCCATTCTGACACGGCCAATCGGCGGTACGTTATCTGGTCGGGGCGTGGTTGGCAACAGCTTTGCGCCTCGTGTGGCTGGTGTGGGTGAGCATGAGATAACCTATACCGTCAAAGGTGATTTGGCTTGTTTGAGTGGCTCGGCACAACGCACCATCACCGTCAAAGAAGCGCCAGACTTAAAATTAGGCCCAGATGTAGAAATCTTTAGAGGCACGGCCACCAAACTCAACGCCGATATGGGCAAAGGCTATACCTACAAATGGACACCACCAACATGGATAGACAACCCAACCATAGCCCGACCGAGCGTCGATCCCGATGAAACAGGTTACTACACCGTACTCGCCACAAGCAGCGATAATTGCTCGTCCGAAGACTCTGTTAAAATCGTTGTCGTGCAGCGCATCATGGTACCCGATATATTTACGCCCAACGCCGACGGCATCAACGACACTTGGCGAATCGTTGGCATAGAAGCCTATCCCGACATAAGTGTAACGATTCTTGACCGTTGGGGTGGAGTAGTATTTTATGGCAAAGGCTCAAACCAAAAACCATTTGACGGTACTTACAGAGGCGAAGCCCTGCCCGAAGGTATGTATGTGTACGTGATTCAGGCCAAACCCAACGGCCACATCAATCGAGGCTCGTTTATGATTGGGCGGTAGAGATTTGCTTTTATTTATGAGCAATAATCACATCTTGAAAGCTATAATACTGCTCTCGGCCACTCCATGCGCCATATAAAACAAGTGCTTTTATTTTTAGATTATTGTCGGCATATATTTTTTGTAAATAATCTAACTTAAAACCAATGGCATCTTCGGGGTCGTTGCCTCGTACCAACTGGTAGAGATCATAGTCATATTGAAAGTTAAAATTTTTGTGCATCTTACCCTGCTTGATTAGTTTCAGATTGTCTTCATTCAAAATAAAATAAGTAATGAATGAAGTAGCACCGGGCTTCATTACTCTCACTATTTCACGAAAGTAGTTTTCCATGTCTGTGGACATCATGTGGGTAAAGACCGAAGTCAGCAATACAAAATCGAAGGTATTGTCTGGATATGAAAAACGGTATTCGCTTGATTTAGTTGTACCTTCTGGGTTATAGACATCGGCATGAATGAATTTAAAATGGGTATGTTGCCGATATTTTTTCTGACACCATTCTGCACCTTTGCAAACAATTTCAAAACCATCGTAGCGCCACCGTTTTTTTTTATCTAAAAAATCAACCATTGGCAACGCTACCCGCCCCATACCACACATCAAGCACTTAGTCTGTTGGTTTCAAACCATCACCATCTACGAGTTGTTTGAGCAATATTTGATCGACCAATTTAAAATCGCCACCGCCAATAAAAATCGAATGTGTTGGCGGCATAGCTCCATGCCAAGGGCTATTGAGTGCAAACTGATAATGTAACTTTTTTAGGAATGGCTTGATACCTTTGGGTATGAGTAATTTATAATTCATTACCAGAGATTATTAGTGTTGGTGACTACTAATTAAAATCAGAATGTGGTTCTAATAATTTTACTATTCAAGTTTTGTTAAAAAAATTATTTAGTGGCTTGGTGTTTTATTATATTTACGGTTTAGGTTTTAACGATTAGACAAATGAAATCAAATCAACTCTGTCAAGTATTATTTGGGCTGATAGCTATTGCTTTGAATGGCTGTACGCACCTCAATTTGCCCAAAGATGTAGCCGAGGCCACAGTATTACTACCCCAACAAATTGATTATAATCTTCACGTCAAGCCCATTTTGTCTGACCGCTGTTTTGTGTGCCATGGCCCAGACAAAAGCAAACAAAAAGCAGGCTTGCGATTGGACATTGCCGAAGATGCCTGTAATAAAGAGTGTGAAGGCGGGCTTATGGCTATCGTTGAAGGCAACGCCGCAAAGAGTGAGGTCATTCAGCGAATACTGTCTGACAAAGCCGACTATGTGATGCCCGAACCCAACACACACCTTACGCTGTCGGCTCACGAAAAAGCAGTTTTGGTCAAATGGGTCGAGCAGGGGGCTGTTTATAAGCCTCATTGGTCGTTTGTTGCTCCTCAAAAATATCAGATTCCTGTTGTCAAAAATATAGATAAAGTCAAAAATCCGATTGATAATTTTATTTTACAAAAACTCGAAAACAACACGCCAACACTACAACCCTCGCCCGAGGCTACCAAAACAACATTGCTGAGGCGGGTATATATGGACTTGATTGGCTTGCCGCCATCGCCGCAAGAAGTCGAGGGGTTTTTGGCCGATACTTCTACTTGGGCTTATGAGCGAGTTGTAAATAAACTACTACAAAACAAGCACTTTGGCGAACACCAAGCCGTGAGTTGGCTCGATGTAGCTCGCTATGCCGACACCCACGGCTACCAAGACGATGGCCTGCGAACGATGTGGCCATACCGAGATTGGGTCATTGGGTCGTTTAATAGAAATTTGGCTTTCGATAAGTTTACGCTCTGGCAACTCGCTGGCGATATGCTCCCCAAGCCTACCAAAGAGCAATATGTGGCAACGGGCTTCAATCGCAACCATCAACAGAGCCAAGAGGGCGGCATTGTACCAGAAGAATACCGTACCGAATACGTCGCCGACCGTGCCAATACTTTCGGTAAAGCATTTCTGGGGCTTACTGTTGAGTGCGCTCGCTGCCACGACCACAAATATGACCCCATCAGCCAGAAAGATTATTATTCGCTTTTTGCTTTTTTTAATAACAACAACGAAAACGGCCAAATACCATACAATGGCGAAGCCAGCCCGACCATAACGCTACCAACCCCCGAAGCCGAGCGTAAACTTAGATTTATACGAACCAAACTATCGGTCGAAACCAAAGTACTAAACAAAAATGACTATCAAACCCGTTTTGAAAATTGGCTAAAACAAGTCGAGCGGCAGCCCGAAAGTATGGCCGTAATTGACAAAAAAGATTTATTAGGCCATTTTACATTTGACGAACCAAAGGGTAAAGATTTTTATAACTCAGCCATTGCCAAACATAAAATAACTGCCGAAGGCGACGACAGCCTCTCAAATGTGGCTTCGGTAGTGGGTAAAATTGGCCGAGGAAGAGCCATTTTTGGAGACAATGCCGTAAATTTTGGTTCAGGATTTGCCTATTTTGAGCGAGACCAGCCTTTTTCTGTTGGTATTTGGCTCAATATTAAGAGTAACAAAACGGTTGGTACGCTTTTTCATAAGTCGAACGGAGTGATGAACGGCTACCGAGGCTGGAACGTAAACCGACTGCCAGACGGACGACTACAATTTATGATGAGCCACGTTTGGCCCGACAATGCGATTGATATAGAAACCCTCCAAAAGTTTCCAATAAACGCCTGGACACATTTTGCTTTTACTTACAACGGCCTCAGTCAAGCCAATGGCGTTAAGCTCTACGTCAATGGTCAAGAAGCCAAAGTCAGAGTCATGGCCAATAACTTGACAGAGAGTATTTTGTACGGCAAAAACAAAACAAACTGGTACACTGACAACATGATGATAGGGAGAATTTCTGACCAAAAAACCAAAAATTTCCAGATTGACGACCTCAAAATTTATACTCGCTCGCTTAATTTGCTCGAAGTAAAAAGCCTATTTACGCAAAACAATGAAGTAATAAAGTTATTGAAACTACCTGACAATCAACGTACCAAACCCCAGCAAGAAGCCCTTTTGAGTTATTATTTGGACAATTTTGACAAACAATTTCAACAGCATTTATTGCAATCTCGTGAACTAATTTGCGAAGAAACCGAGATTCTGAATAAACAAATAAACGTGATGGTAATGAAAGAGCGCGCCGTTGCTCGCAAGAGTTTTATATTGCAACGTGGGGTTTATGATGCTCCATCAGAGGAGGTATCGCCAGACACCCCCGACCAGTTTTTTAAGATGCCCAGCCACTACCCACGCAATAGGCTGGGGCTGGCCAAATGGCTAATCGACGACCAAAATCCGCTTTTTGCCCGAGTAATCGTAAACCGAATGTGGCAGCAATATTTTGGTAAAGGACTGGTAGTTTCGGCAGAAGATTTTGGTAATCAGGGCGACTTGCCTACACATCTGGAACTATTGGACTGGCTGGCGGTGCAGTTTAGAGAATCGGGCTGGAACTATAAACAGATGCAAAAACTAATCGTGATGTCGGCAACGTACAAGCAATCGTCTAACTGTAATGACCACTTACGAGACCTCGACCCCGACAACAAACGCTATGCCCGTGGCCCCAGCTACCGCTACGCCGCCGAGCAAGTACGTGATGCAGCACTGGCTGCAAGCGGCTTGATGAACCAAAAAATCGGTGGGTCGAGCGTATTACCCTATCAGCCATCTGGTATTTGGGAAGCATTGGCTACTCGCAACGCCGTTAGTTATGTACAAAATCACGGCGACAGCCTTTATCGCCGAAGTCTATATACCATTTGGAAACGAAGCTCACCAGCACCGATGATGCTCAACTTCGATGCCGCCGAGCGACATAGCTGCTCGGTTCGTCGTCAAAAAACCAGCACGCCCCTACAAGCCCTCGTAACGCTCAACGACCCGCAGTTTGTAGAGGCCGCAAGGGTATTGGCACAAAGAGTCATGGGTCAAGAATTGTGGGTCGTGAGTAAGAATACAGAGCAAACCACAGTAGCAGTTTCAAGTGCCAGACTAAAAGCGATTTTTCAATCTTTGATTTCTCGGCAGCCTCGCCCCAACGAAGTAACATTATTAGAAAAATTATATTTGGAAGAGTACGAAGACTTCAGCAAAAATCCAAAGCGAGTAAACGAATTGCTAAAAGTAGGCGAATACCCGATTGATAAAAAGGCATCAAAACCGCAGTTAGCAGCTCTGACGGTAGTAGCAAGTACGGTTATGAACTTTGACGAGTTTTTGATAAAACGATAGAGCGTCAAGTAAGACAAAACCAAGATTTATTGGTACAGCAAAACCAGTTATTTATGCCTAAACCAGCAGTCTTGCCGTTCTGTTTGGTATTCTTTAAAGACAGTGTTACATGGCAAACCATGATGCAATCGATCATTAAACTGGGTTCGGGCTATGTAATTAAAAGCCCCCATGTCGCCAGTGTAGGCGGTTTGGTTGCCAGAGTTGTAGTGTCGGTGAGTTTGGCTTAGTTTTTCAATTAGTTCTTGCATTACATGAATGCTCCCGCCAATTATACCACAGTTTAGCAGCGTTTCGTTTTTAAACTGTTCTTCATAATCGGCATAATCTGCTATCTGATTTCTCAAATGCTCAGCGTGGTTTTTCATCCAGTCATTATCCAGAATTTTGGGTTCGTCGCCACAAAAAAGTATATTTGTATCGTTTTTAAAGAGTGCATCTTCAAAAGGATTTTTGACAACAACAACGTCTGACACATCAGTTACAAACAGGCTTTTTATCTCTTTGTTGTATTTATTTAGATAATCTTGATAAACCAAATAGCGATAAACATTTGGGTTAAATTGTCTATCGTGTTCTATTTCAACAAACTCAATGCACTCATTCTGATACTTTTGAACAGTACTTTTTGAAAAATTATTATGAAAAATAACACCACTTAAACCCAAAACTCGGACAGACTCAGCCCATTCTTTGACAAGCCCATAATCATCGTCTTTCAGAACGTTATTACGGTTTACGTCATAGATGCCCGTGATGTGGCAAGCTAAAATAAGTTGATTGGATACAGGCATACAAATCGCCTAAGCAGCTTTCAATAAAGTATTTTTCTTGATGTTTGCACAGATACTATTAGGCATATTTCGATAATAAACGTATGTCCTTTGGTTTACTTTTTTGACTTGGTATTTTTTGGAGGCCGTCTCAAAAAAATGTGAATCGGCAGCATATCCACTCCTAAATTTTAAATCAATAAATACTTCTTTTCTTCCAAAAAGAGTAGCAAACAAAATACAATTATCAATATGAATGAGTTTGTTTTGGTCAAATCTGTCAGGTACATAAAAGTCATCTTCACTGTCCACGATAGTGTCTGTCATAGAAGCGATAAGATCTAAATCTGCAATATTTTTGAGACAAGTACTCAAATGATTGGGCTTGTATTGGTCGTCAGAGTCAATGATAGCTATAAAGTCGCCCTTGGCAAGAAGCACGCCCAAATTGATAGACTCTGCCTGTCCACGGTTTGAGTGTCTGACATAAGAAATTTTATCTTGATGTCTGACTGCATAATTCAGAATCTGATTGTGAGTATCGTTGTTACTTCCGTCGTCAATAATCAGTAATTGGAAGTTTTGAAAATCTTGGTTTAATACAGAATCGATGGCACGTTGGACAAAGTGAAACTCGGTGTTGTAAACCGACATTATTACTGAGACAGTGATTTTATTTTTCAATTTTTAATAATCATGGTTAGGGCTTCAACGAGCGAGATACCACACGACACCACGATTTTTCGTTGAACACATACAAAATTAGTGTTAAATTTTAGCACTTGTGTTAATTCAGTGTTAAATTCTATAATTTACTTTACTTCTTAGCCCTCATTCCCAGCACTTCGGCCACAAACTTGTCGCTCTCACGCAATACACCAGCTATGTCTTTGGACGTAAAATGGGAGGCAATGACATGGTCGCCTGACTCTGGGAAAGCTACTTTTTGTTTGAGAGCGGCTGGCGTACCGATTTGGTCAAACAACGCAAGCATGGCCTCAACCGATACCACCATATCTTGGTTTTCTTCGTCTTTGTAATAATAACCCAACCAAACGGGCATCTTTATTTTGGAGTATATTTCGGGTTCTGCTACTGCGTCCATTGTTTGTTGGAGAGCCACTAATCCTTCTGAGCGGTAGCGAGTGAGCCAGTAGTTGGCACGGTCGGGTTTGTAGGTCGTAATGTCTCTGGCTGTGCCGTTGATGGCGTTCAGTATTTGCCGCCCCCAAGGGCCTGTGGCGGGGGCGAGTTTATTTTGATAAATAGCCATACAAGGCGAATAGAGCATAATGGCTTTGATTTCGGGGTGTTGGGCAGCCAAAGCCACAGTGAGCATACCACCTGCCGAGCAACCCATCACTATCACGCTGTCGCCGAGTTGCTGGGCTACGGCCAGAGCTTGTTTAGCACCTGCCCAAAGGTTTTCGGGGGTTAGGTCGTCAAATGCCTCACGGTCTCTTATGCCCGCATCGTGCAGTCGGGCAAGGTAGAGATTGCAGCCATATTTTTTGGCAATTTGTTTATGAATCGGGTCGCCTTCGGCCCAACTTGCTCCAAATCCATGAATGTAAACAATGCTGTACTTTGTTTTTTGTTTTTTAGTACTATCGGCCCATACAATTCGGGCTTGATTGTCGGGTTTGAGGTCAAACTTGGCTTCTGACTGTTGAATGTCTTTTTCTAATTGTAGCAAGTCATTGGCTACTTTTGGCATTTTGGGGTCAAGAACAGCTTTGTCGGCACGTGGGCCAACAAAATATAGAGCCACTAACGACAGCAAGACAATACATGTCCATTTTAAGATTTTTTTCATTGGTTTTGGTTTTTTTTAACGACGTAAAGATAATCAAGAACTTCGCTACGCCACTGCATAGGGTGTATATTTACGCATGGTAGGTGAGTGAAAAGCCAAAACTAAGTCTTCTGATAGTACGCCTTTGTCTAATAGTTCCTGGCCTACCTCTAAGTCAGTACCATCGTATCGTAACCACACTCTGGCATTTGGTTTCACTTCAATATGAACCACTGGGCCGTAGTTACGTACTGCACCTTCCCAGCCGTCCGACAAAACGATATACTGCCTGTGTTCTTTATCTATTGATAAAATGGCTTCTGAAAGATTATCAAAATTTAATTTTTGAGCAATTTCTCGCACAATCAAATCGGCGATGTGACAATATTTTTTTAGCTTATCCATTTTACAATTTGTTTTGTTTCTGGGTCAAAAATAATGTATTTTAAAGATAATTCATCTAAAAACTCTGCCAGTAAATCGTCTTTTATAAGATATTCATAACTTTCTTGGGGCATCGCCAAATATAATGTTACATCTGGGAGTCGCCGTCTTAATGCTTAAATATAAAGTTGATATTGGCCTAATGCTTTATAAAAATCTGTCAGCGGCGAAAGCCCCAGAAAACTTTTAATTTCAACGGCTATTTTAGTATTATCTTTTTCGGCAGCAATAACTCTCTCTGCACCTAAATCGATAAAAAGTTTACGCTTTGATAATTTCAAAGTAAGGGGATCATGGGTGATAACCCAACCCTCTGCAGCTAACGCATTTTTGACCGTCTCGTGAAAAATATCTTTTGCCATACAATTTTAGTACCAACATAAATCAAACATTTTTCCTTTTCAACCTGTACGGCTCTTAACCCAGTTGCAATTTGAGATTTTTTTGTGATTATCCAAAATAAATAGTATATTCGCCCCTCAAAAAATATAAAACCAAGAAGCACACTGCTATAAAATGACCAACTCAGAACCCCCAGACGGCCATGGCCGCCAGCCTCTCAAAAAGGCAATCAATACTTTTCAACTGTGGGCGATTGCCGTAGGAATGGTTATTTCGGGGATTTATTTTGGTTGGAACTACGGCTGGGCCGTAGCTGGCACAGTAGGTTTTTTGGTAGCGACACTCATCGTTACGGTACTTTACATTACCTTCATTTTTAGTTATACAGAGCTTACGGCAGCCATTCCCGATGCGGGCGGACCGTTTGCTTACGCACGCCGTGCCTTTGGGCCGTCTATGGGCTTTGTGGCGGGCTTTGGTACACTCATCGACTTTGTGATGGCACCACCAGCCATTGCCTTTGCGCTGGGTAGTTATGCTCATTTTCTCAATCCAAATATTCCTATTTTAGTTGTTTCAATAACCGCATACGTCCTGTTTATTGGTATCAACTTACTGGGAATCAAAGAATCTGCCAATTTTTCGTTGGTCATAACAGTCCTGTCGGTGGCGGAGTTGATTGTTTTTATTTTGATTGTATTGCCCTACTACAAAACCGAAAACTTCGTTGCACATTCTATTCCAATCTCGGCTTCTGGGGTTTTTGCGGCTTTGCCTTTTGCTGTCTGGTTTTACATCGCCATCGAGGGCGTAGCGATGATGGCCGAAGAAGTGAAAGAGCCAAAAATTACAATTCCCAAGGGTTATATGTTGAGTATCGCTACATTGGTAGCATTGGCGTTGGGAACGATGGTGCTGTGTGGCGGTGCGGGCGACTGGCGCAAGGTAGCCAATATCGACTATCCACTTCCCGAAACGCTCTCGCTCACACTGGGCCGAAATAGTATCTGGACAAAAGCCTTTGCAAGTTTGGGGCTTTTTGGGCTTATCGCTTCGTTTCATTGCAATACCCTTGGCTACTCACGTCAGATTTATGCTCTTGCTCGGGCTGGTTATTTACCCAGTATTTTGTCAAAGATTCACCCCCGTTTTAGTACTCCACACTGGGCGTTGTTGGCGGGTGGGGCGGCTGGCATGCTTGCTTTGGTGAGTGGTAGCACGGTGCAGGTCATTACGCTGTCGGTGTTGGGGGCTTTGGTGATGTACATTACCAGTATGTTGAGTTTGTTGGCGTTGCGCCGCACCGAACCCAACTTGGAGCGACCATTCAAAACCCCGTTTTATCCTTACTTCCCCATCGTTGCACTGTTGCTCTCAATGCTGTGCTTGGCCTCGGTTGTGTATTTCAACAAAATGCTTAGTATCATGTTTTTTGGTACATTACTGGCTTCTCTGATTTTGTTTTGGCAAGTGGGCATTCGGTATGTCAAACGGCCAGTAGAATCGTTGAATTAGATAAAGACAAATTATTTTAATTTTATGCGTATTTATGCGTATATTTTTGTATTTTTAATACTTTGTGCGTACTTATGCGTAAATTTATAAATCATGCAATCGGTAAAATCTTTAAAAATCACTTCAGAAATACTACTATTCATCGCCGAGATTGACGAATTTAAAGGTGCGTGGCGGGCATTGAGTAATTTGGCACCCGATGTGCTGTTGCAGTTACAAAAAACGGCAACCATCGAAAGCATAGCTTCGAGTACTCGAATAGAAGGGAGTAGGCTGTCTGACAGAGACGTTGAAAAATTATTGTCAAATCTAAATATTCAAGAATTTACAACCCGAGACGAACAAGAAGTAGCAGGCTATGCCAAAGTGATGAATACCATATTTCAACACTTTGACGATATTCCACTCTCTGAAAGTTATGTTCAGCAACTGCATAGCGAACTGTTGAAATACAGCGAAAAAGACCAATGGCACAAAGGGCAGTACAAAAAGCTATCAAACCATGTAGTAGCGGTAGATGCGGCAGGGCAGCAAATTGGTGTAGTTTTTGAAACAGCAAGTCCTTTTGAAACGGCTTCAAAAATGCAAGAGTTAGTGGCTTGGGCGCAGCAAGCATTTGCCAACGGACGGCTACACCCACTTTTGATTATTGCTATATTTATCGTCTGCTTTTTGGCTATACACCCTTTTCAAGATGGTAACGGTCGGCTGTCAAGAGTATTAACAACCTATTTATTGTTAAAATCAGGCTACCGATATGTTCCTTATAGTTCGTTAGAGGCCGTCATTGAACAAGAAAAACAAGGATATTATCTGTCTTTGCGCCAAACACAAACGACCTTAAATTTAGCAGAAACAAACTGGCAGCCTTGGCTCACATTTTTTTTAAAATCGCTGAAAAGACAAAAAGATAATTTGGAAGTAAAATTAAGCCATGAGCAAATACTACTGACACAAATGCCCGAAACAGCGCATACAATTATAGTCTTGTTGAGATCAAGAGGTAGAATAAAGATGGGGGAATTAGAAAAACTAACCAGTATCAATCGCAATACACTTAGAAAAAATCTTGAAAATCTCGTTAAAAATAAGCAAATTCAACAAAATGGACATGGAAAAGGCACTTGGTATTCTTTGATTTGACGATACGCCAAAATGTTATAAATCACTACTTTGTTTCCAATACTAAAACCAATAAAATCATGCTCAAAAAAACGCTTTTACTACTCACTATCAGTACTTTGGCAGTTGCACAAAAAGGCTATAAGATAGAAGGCCGAGTGGCCAATTTACAGCCAACGGCTTTGGTTTTGACTCAATATTTTAATAATGAGAGCCAGCCAATAGACACCACCGTTAGCGATGCCACAGGCCGATTTATATTTGCAGACACCTACGCCCTCGAAGCTGGTATGTATAGAATTGTGGGTATAGGCAAAGGCTTTGATATAGTAATCGACAAGAGCCAATACTTTCAAATAGCCTTAGATGCCAAAGATATTGTTGGAACGATTCAATTTAAAAACTCGCTCGAAAACTCGGTTATGTTCGACTACCAGCGTAGCCTGCGCCGCCGTTATGCAAGAGCCTTGCTCTACCGCCAACAGCTCAACATCAGCGACGATAGCGACCCACGATGGGTGGCTCGTTTTGCGGCTTTTAATGAAGAAGTAAAAACAGCGGTGGACTCGCTTCTCAAAAAATACCCGCTTATGCTCACTACTCGGTTTCTCAAATCGTTTCAAGAGCCTCGCCAGCCTATATTGCCTGTCCAAAAACTCACTGCCAAAGACTCGGCTTACTTGGCACAATATGCACGAATGCACTATTTTGACAATATGTTTCTGAACGACAACCGCATGATTAACACCAGCACCATGCCCAAAAGATTGGACACTTTCTTGAAAAACCTGCCGCCATTGCCACAAGATGAGTTGGTCAAGACGTTTGACTATATTCTTGAAAAAACCAAAACCGCCGCCGACTTGCGCCGGTATATGGTAACGGTCATTGCTCAAAGGATTGAGAATACATCAAGTGTAGAAATGGACGGTTTGTATAGCCATATTGTAACTAAATATGTAGAAGGCGATGCCGCCAACTGGGACGCAAGTACGCTACAAAAAATAAAAGAATTACGGCAAATCAAGGCGCAGGTTGCCATCGGGCATACCTATCAAAACCTGACGATGACTGATATAAACGAAAAGCCTGTTTCGATTTATGACCTCAAAAACAAGTTTACTGTTGTCGTTGTCTATGACCCCGATTGTAGCCATTGCCAAGAGGCCGCACCGAAGTTGGTGGCTTTTAAACAAAATACGAAGCAAGACGTGGCTATTTATGCACTGAGCGTACAACCAAGTTTACGACCATTGACGACATTTATAGAAAAATACAAAACGCAGGACTTCATAAATGTAAGAGATGCCAGCGCACGAACGCAGTTTGGGGCGATGGGTATTTTTGAGTACCCTACGATATTTGTATTGGACAGCAACAAAAAAATCATTGCCCGCTATGTCAAGCCAGAGCAATTAGAAGGCATTTTGGGGCAGTTTGTGCGGTAATAGTCAAAATGGTAAGATTAGAGGCAAACAAAACTAACTTTAAAATTTTAGTTTTATATTTGTACAAACAATGAAGCTATGCAAAAAAGTAATTTTAGAGAATGGACACTCGACAAAATTGATGATGCCTTTGGTTTACAGCAAGTGCGAAGACTTCCTATTTTGGAAGAACTGCTGGCCTTTGAATACCAAGCCGATGACTACGAAAAGCGATATTTGTCGAATTTAAGTGAAAGCTACATAACACTCGGTGGAGATAGTTGGAACGAAGTCGAACTTGAAAACAAGTTTATAAGCCCCTTAATTGTGTTTTCAGATATTGCTAATCAAAGATATTCTTATTTTTTAGAAAGAGACCTCTCAGCAATTATTGGCGACTATGAACTGAGTGGGCGTGTGGACGGTATGATTGCGACAGGCTACCGAAACCCTAAAATGCCCTACTTTTGTCTGAATGAGTACAAACGCCAGACTGACCCAAATGGCGACCCCCAAGGGCAGGTGTTGGCCGCAATGCTGGCGGCACAACAACTAAACAACAATGAAAAACGGAATACCGACAAACCGATTTTTGGTAGCTATATTATTGGCCGGGATTGGTATTTTTTGGCATTAGTCGGCAAAGAATACGCCATCAGCAAAGACTTTTCGTGTGTTGCCAACGAAGTCTTTGATATTCACCGAATACTGAAAGGACTAAAAGTGCAGATTGACAGATTGATTTAGTCAAAGTCAATTATTCGCCATCAATCTCTACATTTTCCAAAATATAGTTTAGCTCATAAATATTGTCGGCATTGAGGCGTAGTGTGCCTTTGAAGGTATGCCGCTCGTCTGTTTTGAATTTGCGATTGGCTTTCTTGAATTTCAGACCTACTACTGACTCTGGACCAGCACCTCCACAAAAAAAACAAGCACTAAACGGAAACGCCGACAGGGCATAAAGGTTGGTTTCTATATCGATAGGTAGCACATAACCAGTCAGTAGCACTTCTTTGCTGTTGAGTTTGGCGATGTTGGGGCCAAACGATGGATAAAGCATATAAACTGACTCTTCGGCGTACCATTTTTTCTTGAAAGTTACGTCTCTCAGTGTTTCCCATGTAATCTTAACAGGCGCAGCACTTTTAAGGGCTTTTTGGGTAGGCTTTTTGGCTGGTACAGACTTGGTACCCCCCCCAAACGACATGAGTAACGTGGCAAATGACAACAGCAACAACTTGGTTTTCATAATCTATTTTTTAAAAGTATTTTTTGAATATATTTCCCCAGAATATCAAATTCAAGATTGACGGCATGGCCTTGCTGGAGCTGATGAAAGTTGGTATGCTCGTAGGTATAAGGAATAATCGTTACTCTAAAACTGCTATCGGTCGAGTCAAAAACGGTCAGACTCACGCCATTGATACAGATTGAACCTTTTTCGACAGTCAAGTTGCCTAACGAAGCATCGTATTCAAAATCATAGAGCCAGCTACCATCAACATCTTGTACCTGCGTACAAGTTCCCGTTTGGTCGGTGTGGCCTTGCACAATGTGGCCGTCAAAGCGACCGTTGGCCGTCATACACCGCTCTACATTTACTTTTGTGCCAACTTGCCAAACTCCCAAATTTGTTTTTTGGAGTGTTTCGGCAACGGCCGTAACGCTATAAGTATCGGCCACGATGTTTGTTACGGTAAGGCATACTCCGTTGTGGCTCACGCTCTGATCGACTTTGAGTTCGGTGGCCAAAGCCGAGCGTAGCCTAAATGTCAAGTTTGTACTTTCTGGTATTATTTCAACCACCTCAGCGAGGTTTTCTATTATTCCTGTAAACATGAGAGAACGATTTGGGGAAGCCTTCGCTTGGAGCGAAGGCTTCCCTGTACCAAATAAATAAAAAACTATTTCACCTCAACAGGTGGCTCTGTTACGTTGGTTTGTTTGCCCGAAATAGCATCAATCAAGTCGTGTAACATTTTTTCGGCATCTGGAAACTGCTCTTTTAGCGAAGCCGCACCGTCTGTTTTGAGTTGTTCAAAATATTCAGGGGCTTTGTCCATCACGCTCTCGGCTTGCATTTTTAGTTCGCTGGCTTTGGCTTTGAGGTCTTCAAAGGCTTTCTCGCCTTCGGGTGTTTGTAGATACTTGTTGAGAGCCACACCAGCGGCGGCTCCCATAATAAACGTTGCAAGATGTTTGGCTGTTACCATGATTGTTGTATCTTTAATATTAAACTATAAAACAAAGCTACAAACGAAAAATCAATCAACCTATTGCATTTCAATTTTTTCGATTTACTTTTAATTTGTTTTTTGATTTGACAACTTTTTGAAAGTTGTCAAATCAAAAAACAAAAAATATAAAATATATGAACACCACCGCTACCCGTATCAACGAACTGACCGATTTGCTCAATCATTATAACCAACGCTACTACCAAGATAGTGTGTCGGAAGTGTCTGATTATGAATTTGATACATTACTAAAAGAATTACAAAACCTCGAAAGCCAGCACCCCGACCTCAAACAAGCCGACTCACCCACGCAACGAGTGGGAGGCACAATTACCAAAAACTTTCAGCAGGTTATGCACAAATATCCCATGTTGTCGTTGGGGAATACCTACAACGAGCAAGATTTGAGAGACTTTGACGAGCGAGTCAAAAAAGGGCTAAACGGTGCTGATGTTGAGTATGTATGCGAATTGAAATTTGATGGTATTTCACTCAGTCTGACCTACCAAGACGGTATTTTTCAGCAGGCCGTAACCCGTGGCGATGGCACACGTGGCGACGATATTACAACCAACGTAAAGACAATCAAGACGTTGCCGTTAAAAATAAACCCAAGCCCAGCCCCCCAGCCCCCAGAAGGGGGAGTTGTTTTTGTTCCTCCTCTGGGGCGGTCCGCCGATGCGGTTAGGGGGCATTTTGAAGTTCGGGGGGAGGGTTTTATGCCAATTAGCGTTTTTGAAAAACTAAATCGAGAACTCGAAGAAGCTGACGAGCAACCTATGGCAAATCCCAGAAATGCGGCTTCGGGAGCGTTCAAATTGCAAGATTCGACAGAGGTAGCACGGCGAGGGCTGGATTGTTATGTCTATTATTTTTTGTCAGACGAACCCATCTTTGACACTCACTCCGACAGCTTGATAGCTCTCAAAAATTGGGGCTTTAACGTTTCGCCCAGTTGGCAACTCTGTACTGACATTGAGCAGGTACTGGCTTATATTGAGCAATGGGAACAAAAACGGCACAGTCTGCCATTAGCCACCGATGGTATCGTTGTCAAGGTCAATTCGTTAGTGCAGCAGCAAGAGCTGGGCTTTACGTCCAAAAGTCCACGCTGGGCGATTGCCTACAAATATAAAGCCGAAAACAAAGCTGGCGTATTGCGGTCAGTATCGTACCAAATAGGGCGAACGGGCGCACTGACACCTGTGGCCAATCTCGACAACTTGCAAGAAGACGGCAAAGGACTGGCACTGTCTGGTACAAGGGTCAGACGGGCATCGCTGCACAATGCCAACGAAATTGAGCGGCTCGGTCTCAGAATAAACGATGTGGTGTTTGTAGAAAAGGGCGGTGAGATTATTCCCAAAATCACTGGAATAGACGAAGCTGCCCGTGAAACCCGCACGACGTTTGGCATTGAATATCCGACGCATTGCCCCGAATGTGGCTCTGAATTGGTCAGAAAAGAAACCGAAGCCAATCACTATTGCCTCAACGACCGTGGCTGCCCACCGCAGCTACGGGGCAAGGTCGAGCATTTTATTCATCGTAAAGCCATGAACATTGACAGCCTCGGTGAAGGAAAAATAGAAACTCTGTTTGAAACTCAACTAATCAACAACCCCGCAGACTTGTATGACTTGACTTACGACAAACTACTGGGCCTCGAAAAAACAGTAACAGACGAAGAAACAGGCAAAAGTAAACGAATTAGTTTTAGAGAAAAAACAGTAGAAAATATATTATCGGGTATCGAAAAGTCTAAAACTATCCCTTTCAAGCAAGTACTGTTTGCCATTGGCATCAGGTATGTGGGAGCGACAGGTGCAGAAAAATTAGCGGCTTACTTCAAAAACATTGATGCCCTGATGGCCGCCAATTTGGAAACACTACAAAACGTACCCGAAATCGGTGAGCGCATTGCACAGAGTTTGGTAGAATATTTTGCAAACCCCGACAACATCAATTATATCAATCGCCTCAAAGCCGCTGGCTTAGTTATGCAAACCGACGATGTGCCAGTAGTAGCCGAAGGTAACGCTTTGGCAGGCAAATCGTTTTTATACACTGGTACTTTTGGTAATTTTAGTAGAGAACAATTAGAACAAAAAATAGAAGCCAATGGCGGCAAATTGGTGAGTAGTGTATCGGCTAAACTCAACTATTTGATAGTAGGCGAAAAACCTGGTGGCTCAAAGATTGACAAAGCCACAAAGCTCAAAGTAACGATGATTTCGGAAGATGAGTTTTTGGAATTACTAAATTCAGGTATGTGAGCATAACTGTGTCGGTGTTTTTGTCTTTACTACTGCCCTAAACTAAAAGATTATCAAATAGTTAGTAAAACGAAAGAGTATCAAGCAATCTTTGATTGGCTACTTATCTGAATTGATATTCTGCCTTTGTTGGTGTTTTCACCAACAACTCGGATGGTAGCTTGTTGGTAAAAACACCAATAAAGGCGCAAAAAACATTAAACAGACTGACAAACCAACACTCGCCAAAGCCCACCCACCACCCCAAAAAATATTTTATGCAAACAAACATACGTTGACAGTAGTCCGTTGTATAGTAATCTACGATACTAGGCTTTTGCTGAATGGACATTAAGCAAAAATTCGGCAAAAATCTCAAACGACTACGGTTGGAAAGAGGGATTTCTCAGGAATCGCTTGCATTAACGGCTGATTTAGACAGAACATACATTCCAAGCATCGAAAAAGGTTTGAGGAATGTTTCAATTACGGTTCTTGAAAAATTATCTATTGCACTTAATGCCGACATTCCTGAATTCTTCAAAGACTAACAAATGGACGTATTAAAAGATTACATCAAAGCAAAATTTGGTATTGACGAGCAACGATTTTTAGAGGTTTTACAAAAAAGCCCAGGGGCAGAAGGGTATATTTTGGGTAATCTTGGAGAAGAATTGTTTAAAGAGGATGCTGATTCTATTGGCTACGAAGCATTGAGAATAAAAGAAAAACCAGAAGGGGGAAACAATGCCAAAAGCGAAGATGCAAGAGGCGATTTTTATATTAGAAAGAAAGGTTCGACAAAAGACGAGTGGCTTGTTGTTGAATGTAAAGGCGTAAAATCAAATGCTGAAAAAAGAAGTGGACTTACAAAGCCCTCATCTTGTTTGACAATGCTTACAAAACATTCTATCGAAAGAGCAAAACACGTTGAAAGCATTTATAAATCAGGCAGTTCTGCCTATGAGAAAGCCAAAGAGGAATGGGAAAAGAAGAACAACGGAACTTTTCCAAAATTTGGTTGGAGTAAAACAAATCCCGGTGCAGGTGTGCCTGACTTAACAGGGCTTTGGAATACGAAAGACGAAATAAAAAAATGGTTAGACACTTTCAAGGCAAAAGATTTTGATGAAAATGCGTATTGGGATTTAACAGCACCTCTTAGACTGTTACAAACACACATGCCATCGACAAGACTTGATACCGTAACTAATATAAAAAGTACAGGGCCTTTGGTTTCTGATTTTAATATTTTGTGTGTTGATTTGTTTCTCAAAACAGGAAAACACGAGTTTGCCTTTGTAAATAGCACAGAATTAAATCATCAAGGCAAATCGCCCAATCATTTACAACAAAATTACACTATTGATATTTTGACTGCAAAAGACGGTTTTAGACGACACAAATTGTTAAAACCCTGGTATGATGACCTTAATTTATGTGTTGAAGAAACCAAACCTAAATACCGAAAATTAGATAAAAGCCAGTTAGATACTCGCTGAATGTTTTGATTAAACACAAATGTGTACTATATTTGACACAAATGTGTAAATTATGAACCTATTCGACCTACCACTTTCAAAAGAAGACAATCTTCTCAAAAAATTTGAGGAAATCCACGATTATATCTACGCTAATGATGGATTATCGCCTCAACAAACTTTAGAGGAATTTGTCAAGATTCTTTTTATCAAAATTATAGATGAACAAAATAACCTAAATCAATTTGCCATTTCAACAGAAGAATGGAACGAATTGAAAACAGGCAAGACTTCGGGTGGTGTTCCCCTTCTATCAATTACTGAACGAGTTTCTGCAATATTTGAGCAAACCAAACAAGCCTATCAAGATATTTTTGATTTGGACGACCGTATCAGAATTAGCCCAATCGCATTAGGTTTTACCATTAACAAACTTCAAGGTATTTCATTGCTCAATTCTTCACAAGATGCCAAAGGTTTAGCTTTTCAAAAATTCTTATCGCACCACGAAAAAGATGGAAGAGGGCAATTTTTTACGCCCGAACCCGTCATTGATTTTTGTGTGGCAATGATGCAACCAAAACCAAACGAAACTATCATTGACCCAGCTTGTGGAAGTGGTGGATTTTTGATGTCAGCTTTGAAATATTTGCAAAATAGTTATACCGAACTTGATACTAAAAAGGTCGTTTCTGAAAATCTTTTCGGTTCGGATATTAACAAAAGCATTGCACGAATTGCAAAAATGAAATTGTTATTAGAAGCCAATGGTAAGACGAACGTACTCTGTACAAATTCATTAGAAGATTTGGACAGTTTGAAACTAACTTTCGGTATTTCTACCCATTTTTCGGGGGGGGCAGGGGGGGCTGAAGGCTTTGATTTAGTTTTGGCAAATCCACCTTTTGGGGCTAAAATTACAAATACCTCAACACTCTCTAAATTTGATTTAGGCTATAAATGGACAAAAGGGCTTCCCTCTATCGGGGGGACTGAGGGGGGCTACCACAAAACAAAGTCTATTTATCCAAATCAAAATGCTGAAATCTTATTTATTGAACGCTGTTTACAACTTTTGAAAGAAGGTGGACGAATGGCAATCGTTTTGCCAAACGGAAACTTTGAAAACCCTTCGTTAGAATATTTACGATACTATATAAAACTAAAAGCAAAAATTTTAGCTATCGTAAATTTACCACAAGAAACATTTATACCTTTTGGGACAGGTGTAAAAACTTCCCTTTTATTCCTGCAAAAAGATACGCCTAATATTACAAGACAATACCCGATATTTTTTGGAAGAGTTACCAAATTAGGCTATCAAGGCAATAAAAACGGCACACCGACCTATCAAAAAGATAAGTATGGTCAAGTCATAAAAGACAGTTTAGGACAACCAATTTTAGATGAGGATTTTAGTGTTATAGTCGATGCCTACGCAGCGTTTCAAAAAGGTGTGAAAGTAGAAAGCGAAGCATCGCCCGAAGCCAACTCTTTTTCAATCAACTATAACGAGTTGAATGGAAGATTTGACTATGATTTTTATTCGCCCGAAAATAGGCAACTATTTACCAAATTAGACACAGGAAAAAGTGTGCGTTTGGGCGATATTTGTGATATTATAAAAGTAAAAAGTAGAAAACTAAAAGACTCAAATTTGACAGTTGAGTACGTTGAACTTTCTGATATAAACACACATTCTTACGAAATAATAAATTCAACTACTTACCAAGTTCACGAATTGCCAAGCCGAGCAAGTTATGAAATTGAGGTAGGCGACATCATTACAGCAATTGCAGGTAATTCAGTTGGCACAAGAAAACACGCTACAGCATTGGTAAATCAAGACTTTGAAGGTAGTATTTGCACAAATGGTTTTAGAGTTTTACGAAACTTTAAAATTGATAATTATTATTTACTCTACTTTTTAAAATCAGAAATATTTTTGAAGCAAATGTTTATGTATCGAACAGGTGCTGCCATTCCCAATGTTTCAGATACAGATTTAGCCAATACTTTAATTAATTTGCCCGAAGACAAAACCATTGCGGACATTAGTTCAAAAATGAAAAAGGCTTTTGAACTTCGACAAGAATCAAGAAACCAAATTGAAAGTATTGGCCTTGAACCGTAGTAACGATTACTTATTTGACGAACAGATAAAGACCATAGAAGAATAAGAATACGACCGTTTGCCATGCTGTCAGGTATTTCTACCCGACAGTCGCTGTACTATATCATTCGCTTTAATTTAAACTTAATGTACTGAATCTGGCCGTTTCGTCTCACAAAAAAAGAAACCTCTTTGCCGTCGCCTTTTTGAAGTAGTCGGGTCATTTCGCTGGTGGTCATTTCGCTTGTTAGGCGGTCGTTCACAAAAATCAGTTCATCGTTTTCTTCTACGCCAGCCTCCCAGGCAGGCGAGCCAACCACTACGTTGTCTATAATATATTTACGAGTACTATTTTTTTCGCCTTTTGTTCTTATTTCTACCCCGCTCATGTCATGTTCAAAGGCTTCTTTCATCAGTCCTCTGATGGGTTTCAAAACCATATATTGTTCGTTATAATTGAACGTTACTATAAATCGGCGCAGTAGTTCGCAGCCAATGTTGCCTTGTCGCTCGGTGTTGGCCGACAGTTTCATACCAAACGACAGACTGTCGGGATAGGAAGCAATGAGATTATTGAGGGTATGTTTTCCAAATTTTATTTTTTTAATTCGCCCCATATCCCCACTAATTATACCATTTAGCCCTCGCCCCAGTTGGGTTCTTATTGTTTTTTCTGGTAATTTTATCTGTCTATTATCGTACTTATCCAATAGCAAGGCATGGCCAGCACCTGTGTCAATCATTACTTTGAGAGGTAGCGTTCGGTCATTTTCGACCAACGCCATGATGCTTGTATAAGGTTTGGTGTCTTCTACCACAATCGGGTATTTGTCGCCTTTGTAGCTACGATATTTATAGCTTTTGGGCGAATAAAGCAATAGTTCTTTGTTCAGAAAATCTATTGTTACCACAAAATTATTGAAAATCTCATAACCAAAAATACCATGAATGGGCGTGCCAACAACTTCCGACAGTTTTAAGATATCTTCTTCGAGAACAACCAAATTTTGAAAAGTAGCCATCATTCTACCCATTTTGAGGGTATTGCCCCCCGAAACAGAAGCCACAAGTGCCTGACCGTCGCCTGCACCTACGAGCTTAACCTGACGGCTGTATTTTAGTTTTTGTTTGACAACGGCCGCAGGGTCGGTGATGATAGTTGTGCTTACGCCTGTGTCCAATATAAACCGTAGCGTATCCGAGCCATTGATGGTAACAGGCACAATAATAAGATTGGATTGTAACTCAAATGGTACTCTGGCAAACGTACTTCGGCCTGTCAAAAAATACCCAAACTTGTCGGAACTCTGCCCCCAACCCATAACGGAAAGCAAGCAAAGTACCAGTATTTTGGTAATATCTAAGTTTTTGAGTTTCACTTCATGGTTTGTTGCTATCAACTTTTATGCGCTCGTCTCGGTTGGCCAGTTCCCAAGCTGTATAAAAAACCAACTGCACGATTTTTGATTGTTTATCAAACAATATTTTTTCTACGTCGTCGCCTGGGCGGTGGTAGTCTTCATGAACGCCCGTAAAATAAAAAATGACAGGTACTTTGTTTCTGGCAAAATTATAATGGTCTGACCGATAATAAAACCGATTTGGGTCAGATGGGTCATTAAAAGTATAATCAAGTTTCAGGTTTACATATTTGGTATTGGCTTCTTCACTAATGCGGTTTAAGTCAGACGAAAGTTTGTCGGCACCAATCAAATACACATATTTTGGGTCGGTTTTGTGGGCTTCGTCCACACGGCCAATCATATCAATATTCAAATCGCAGACCGTCTGAGCAAGCGGAATGACGGGGTTGCTGGTGTAATATTCCGATCCCCAAAGTCCTTTTTCTTCGCCCGTTACTGTCATAAACAAAATACTACGGCGAGGGCCGTGACCTTCGGCTTTGGCTTTCGAGAACGCCTCGGCCAGTTCTAATATCGATACCGTACCAGAGCCATCGTCGTCGGCACCGTTATTGATTTGGCCGTCTGACGATATGCCAATATGGTCTAAGTGTGCCGAAATAACGATGACCTCGTCTTTTTTGTCTGTGCCTTCCAAAAAGCCCATTACGTTTTCGGTCTCTATCACTTCATTTACACGCTCGGCTTTTAGTTTGGCTATTTGTTCGGGTATTTTTCCAGCCGTAGATTGGCCTGTAACGGTTATTTTTTGTTTGAGTTTTTGCAATTTTTTCAAACTTATTCCCAACAAATCAGCGGTCATGCTTCCAGAAACGTTAAATGCAGCATTGCCGCTCATGGTCTCATTGACAGGCTTCGTCGAAAGCCTATTAAATCGTTGCGACATGGCCGTGCGTTTGGCAATTTGTTTGGCAAACTCTTCGTCATTGGCCTCTGACACAACAATCAAATATTTAGCACCTTTCTCACGGGCGAGAGCCGTTTTTCGTTGCCAGCCCATGTCGTCTTTGCTCCATTTGGAGGCTTTGTCGTCGCCCGAAACCAAATATTTACCTGTTTTCGACTTGGGTTCTCCCTCAAACACCACAAGGGCTTTGTCTTTGACATCAAGCGTGAGGTAGTCGCTATATTTGTCCGATTCAATGCCATAGCCACCAAAAACAACAGGCACGGCTTCCTCGGCAAGTACATTGAGCAAGCCATTCATATAAAAACTCTGCGACAATTTATATTGCTCTTTTTGAGTGGCTAAATACACCTCCCCCCAGCTTTTTTTGTACAAATTATAATGCTGATAATACGACTTTGAGCCGTCAGAATTTGGCACAATAGGTTGCAAACCAACACTTTTGAAGAACTCAGACACATATTTGGCTGCTTTTTTTTGACCAACAGAGCCTGTATCTCTACCCTCCATGCTGTCGGCGGCTATGACTCTAAGGTGTCGCTCCAAGTCGGTTGTAGTAATTGTTTGGGCATAAGGCACCGATACGTCTTGCGCCTGTGCAGTGGTTGTAAGGAAGGCTATTGCCAATACTAATTTTTTCATTTCTTCGTGTTTATTTTCACAAACTTACCCAAAAGTAGTCAATTTCAATTCATTTCCGTCAAAAACGGCGTAGCTGTTGTGCTTAATCCAGTCGCCAAGAATCACTACTTTTGAATTGGTGTCAATGCCGTGATTGAGTAAAATATGTCGATGGCCAAAAATGTAAAAATCGTGATGATTCTGTTCTTCAATTTCTTTGGCGTACTGCACTAATCGTTCTCGGTCTTCCCCAAAAAACGGTGGCACACCCTCCCTTTCGTGCTTTCGCCAGCTATGCCCCGCCCACCAATAGCCCAGCGACAAAGCAAAGTCAGGGTGTAGCAAAGCCCTAAATGCCCAACGAATAAATTTGTTTTGAAATATTTTTTTGAGAATCTTAAAACTCAAATCACCCGACCCAAGGCCATCACCATGAGCAAGGTAGATAGTTCTGAGCTTTGTGTCTTGGATAATGACTAATTGGACTGGCTCCCTGATAACCGTTACGCCCAACTCGGTTTCAAAATAATCGCTCATCCACATATCATGGTTGCCTGTAAAGACAATGATTTCAATCCCAGAATCGTTAAGTTCGGCCAATTTGCCCAGCAAACGTACATAGCCACGAGGGACGACTGTACGGTATTCGTGCCAAAAATCAAATAGATCGCCAACCAAAAAAACAACTTGGGCATCGGTTTTGATGTAGTCGAGCCAGCGCACAATGTGTTTTTCTCGGGTATGGCTTACCGCCAAATCGGGTGCGCCCAAATGAAAGTCTGACGCGAAATAGAGTTTTTTGCCTTGTTGTAGGTCTATGTCAATAATTTTTGGCATTGGGGAGGGGCGGTTGTTCAAGTCTGCCCGCAAGTTCGCTCGCTTTACAGAGTTTTGAAAGTTTTTGGGTAATAATTATCCAAAATATACCATTTGACCGCACGATAGTAGTAATTACCTACTATTTTTTACTTCATTCCAATCCTATATATTTACAGCATATCTCTGATACTGTAAATTATGAACAAACAACTCCAAGAATTGATAGACCAATCGGGCGTAACTGAGGCAATATTGGCCGAAATACTGCATTATTTCAAAAAAGAGATAATCGCCAAAGATACTGCTCTGTTGCGAACAGGTCAAGTGAGCGACTCTTGGTATTATATCGAGAGCGGCCTGATGCACGTCTATAACGAAGGCGACGAAGGCCCTGAAACTACCTGGCTTGTGGCC